>NZ_JAEKFB010000017.1:0-103630 GCF_016650865.1 Pseudomonas sp. TH34 | reverse complement strand
TTATGGGCGGGCCTAAAGGGAATTCTTCAAAGGAGTAGGGGGAGTTTGGCCCCGGTCCTGTAAATGCCAGGTGAAAAGGATGTCGCAAAAGCAGAATGTCTACGCTCGGCTGGCTGCTGCTTTTGGTCCTTGTCGTTTGCAACACAAAGCTTACCAGGTCGCTACACGAAAAATATGACGTAACCCATTCTTCAGCTGTCATAAATCACGCGAATCAACTGTTCCAGAATAGAGAGCGTAGTTATGACTTTAAATCGATTGGTCAAGGTTGCAGCAGTTGTTGCTCTGCTGTCTTCTCTGTCGGGATGCTGGATCTTCATGCCGCCAGGAGGTGGTGGCGATGGTGGTCGCGGTGGCCACGGTCAAGGCGGTGGACCTGGTGGGGGCCCTGGCGGTGGTCCTGGTAGCGGACCGCGATAACGGATCAGGATTTGAAGGCAACCGAGAGGATTAGAGGCGATCATGAAGATCGCCTTCTCCGCGCGGGCTTATCTAATCATGCTGAGCGGGGCAGGGTAGCCAGCATCTTGTAGCTGGTAGCGAATGGCCGAGACAAGAAACCCGGCAGCGGTCACGCTTCACACTATCAAATTTCAGGCAAAGAAAAGCCCGCTCTGTGCGGGCTCTCTATAACACCTGGGGCGCCGATCCTTCAGCGCTGCCAGCGTGCAATCTCGCGGGTTGCCAGCTCAATGGTGGCACGACGAAGGGCAGAAACAAGAAGCCCGGCACTGAGCCAGGCAATGGTGTATTCTCTTGTGGAATGGTTTTTTTAGGTCCTATTCCTATGAGTAATGCATCGACTGATCCTAGATTGCTTCAGAGCTTTCACCAAACCTCCAAAACACAGCCACAAGATTATCAGGAGTGCCTCGTTTACAGCCCTTGCGAGGGGTTTATGATTGCTACCTGGAAGCAGCTGAATGAAGATCCCCCAGGGTTTTATCTATTCGCAACTTACGAAGCGATGCATCCCGACCAGACCTTGTTTTGGGCCGAGCTCCCCTCTGTGGACGCAATGGATATCCTTACTCAATCAGTAACCTGCAGGTAGATAGAAGATCTGTCAGCACCTCAAGCCACCAGCTATTCTGATGGCTGACTGTACGCTTTCATCAGAAAGACCTATCGCCCCAAGCCCGGATAGATTCTCTTTAGTGAAGAATTTCTTTCCACTAGCTATTAAGTAATTGACTCGCTCCAATCCCTTGTTTGCCTTGCCTATCCAAATATGAACTTTATCTATCTCCCCTGTGCGCCAAGAATAAATATCCTCAACAGATGCTGATATAACAGTTCTTAGCGGAGTTGCAAAATTAAAAACCTCTTCGTCTCTGTGGGTCGCATTCAAAAACTCAAAACCAGCGATTTCGCCGATTTTGATTTGGTGGGGCGGTACAACCCCGGACTTCTTAGCCGCTGGATTCGTTTCAAAGTAAGCTTCCCGCTCGGCAAGAGATCTTGATTCATAGCGATAAAGGCTAGAATCTCCAGTTTTCAGCTTATGCGCGATTCGTTCGTTCTCAGTAGCCGACAGTGCCGCTCGAAGCGAGTACCTCAAGGACTTAAGCGTTGAGTATTCGGCTTTAGCTGAAAGCAGTGCGCTTAGCATTTCGGGAGCGACGCCCTTCAGCTCTAGAATTCGATTAATCTTCAGTCGCCGATTATATAACTCATCATGCCTTTTCATTTCTGCGGCAAAATTGGCCTTGAAATGCTTGGTGCCACAATCTTTTCCGATATTTGTTTCTAGCGAGTCGCTCGTAGTAATGGCATAACCATGAAGGTGTGGTTTGCCACAATTGGCAATTCCGCACTTTATCATCTTTCCTTTTAAGTGATATGGAGCAATTATTCTGCCAAAGTCTCGGTCATTATGGTCGGGAATAAAGTAAAGCGGGGACTGAAAATTAGCCCGACCAACAATCGATTCAATATCAGGCAGGACTGGAACATCTTCTAGGCTAAGTTCAAAACTGCTCATCTCATATCCTTGAAATTTTTATCATAACCATTGAGTTCGGACTTAAAACTTAATCTGAATTCCTCCGCACAACCCTTCCCGCTTTCACCTCATCCGCGCGAGCCATAGAAGTGGTTCAGCGCTATCAGCACGAACACAGCCACGAAAACACAGAGTACAACGAATCTAGGGCTGAACACCCGCTTGCGGCCGGAAGAGCCTCCGCCCAGCCCAGCGACATCGGAATAGCCGGGGAGCATCATAAAGAATGCCAGGCAAGCAATGACTCCAACCTTGCTCCAGAAGCTCTGATCTCGCCATGCAGTCATTGGCTCACTCTGGGCAGCAGCATCAGGAAAACCAGCCATACCCAGGGCACTTCATGGCTCTGAGGCGACGTAAAAGCGCTCGAGACTCTGCATATTCATAATCCGAGGCGCCGATTTTGGACCGCTGTATGTGCTGTATAAGGTCGTCAACCCGCTGGTGATCTGCGCTTCGCTGGAAGTTACGACACTGCTCAGCCCGTTCGGCTTCCGTAACAGGCATCGGTACGGCGTCGATCTGTTTTTCGTACTCAGTTTTTTCTTTTGGCGTGCTGTAGCAGCCGGAGATAAAAAGCGGGGCGACGATTAGAGTCGCGATCCGAAAGGCGTTCATTACCACATTCCCTTGTGCATACGAGCGCTACTCAGCTCGCTGTAGTTCTATTTGGTTGCCGCGTAAGACGATGCGCCTACTCGGGCTTGCTCCGGATTATTTGCCCAGCCCTCACCTCATCCGCATACCCCGACAGCCTGTCTGCTTCCTCATAGAGCGTACCCACAAGTCCCATCAGGGCTATGGCGTCGGCGTCGCTGAGTCGGCTGGCCAACCTGCCCAGGTCGACACAGGATTGCTCAAGGTTGAATGCGATCGCCTTGAGATCGCTGCGCAGTTGCTGGTTGGGTTTGGTGAGGGAGATGGAGCCTTCTGAGCAGCATCAGTAAAACTTTTGCAGCGCCTGCACAACTACGCCCACGATCCGGCAGTGCTCGTCGACGGCCTCGATGGGGTAGCTCGGATTCAGTGGCTTCAAGAACAGTCGGCCGCCATCGCTGACCAACTTCTTGAATGTGGCTTCGTTACTGTCCGGCAGCTTGGCCACGACCAGCTTACCTGGTGCGACTTCAGCTTCGGTGTCCACCAGGATCAGGGTGCCTTCGGTGATGCTCTGGCCGGCGGGCGCCGTCATCGAGTCACCTTTCACCTTCAGCCAGAACGCAGTGCCCTTGGAGTCGTACTCCGAGAACTCGTAGCTGTCCGAGAAACCGGCCGGGTAGGGCTCAACGGCCTCCGCCCAGGCGCCGGCGGCTACCCAGCTGATTACTGGGTAGCGGAATGATTTGGTGGGTTGGGCGGCGATAGAGATATTTGACTCGGCAGTGCTCACACCTGTCATTGGCCCGGTATTTTCGGAGAGCCAAATAGCGTTCACGCCACACACATGGGCGATCTTTGGCAGGTGTGCGCTTTGAAGGTTCTTTCCGGTCTCCAGCTGGGAGATTACCGGTTGCTCAACACCCACTTTTAAGGCGAGCGCCTTCTGCGTCAGCTTGGCGTGGTTGCGTGCGGTTTTGATTCGTTCGGCGAGTGTGCTCATCAGCTGAAATTTATAAGTTCCCTTATCGGCTTGCAAATAAGTGTCCTTCTACTTAGGATATAAGCAGGCTTATCAGGAGGGCGCTCTTATGACCCCTATCGAAAGGCTCGTCGACTTCTTCGGCGGGCAAACCAAAACCGCTTTAGCGCTCGACGTTTCTCAAGCCGCAGTTTCGTACTGGGTTGCCGGGATTCACCCGATGCGCGCCGAAAAGGCTTTCAAGGCAGAAGAGTTGACCGGTGGAAAAATCACTGCCCGCGAGCTATGCATGCGCCAGAAGGTGGCTCAATCCGCGGCGTGACATCCCTGTCTGTCGATCCAGGAACAAAGTTTCGCCTACCCACTGGCAGGGCGCCACGGAAACAAAGTTGAGGTTTTACGAATGGAAGATTTTCTGCGGGCCTGTCAGAGCGCTGTTCTGGACAACGAGGCAAAGGTACTGGCGGCAAAGATGGGTGTTGCGCATGTCGGCCTGCTTCAGCGCGCGAACCCGGACAACGAGGCTCATCACCTGACCGTGGAGCATCTGTTCGGGATCTTGCTGCACACCGGCGACATGCGCCCATTGCAGGCCCTGGCCAATGAGTTCGGCTTTGACCTGGTATCGAAGTCGGCACCAGAGCCGCAAGCGCTCACCAAGTCGCTGATCAACGTAGGGAAGGAAGTTGCAGACCTGACGATCGCGGTGCACGAAGCGCTGGACGACAACCACGTCAGCTCTTTCGAAAAGAGCCTGATCCGCCAAGAGATCAATCACGTTCGGCAGAGCCTGGACGTGATGGATGCGTCGGTGAAGGCAGCCTGAATTTCAGACACAAAAAAGCCGACGTACGAGGTCGGCTTCTTCAACAGCTTTAAGCGAGAGAAATCATGCCAAACATTGTTGCGTTACACAACCCTCGGGGATTCACCCGTATGGACAATAGCCTTATGGAGGCTTTGGCTACAGTTGACCTGCCTGCGCGTGAGCTGCGCGTGCTCATGGCCATTGCACGCCAGACTATCGGCTATCAACTGGAAACCAAACGCCTGACTGCCGACGATATCGGCAAGCAGACCAACTTGCGCCGCGACGTCACGTCGAAAGCGATCAGCCACCTCCTTGAGCGCCGGATCATTTTTCGCGTTGGCGGGAGCCGTGGGGATATCGGCATCGCGCCTGTCCGCGAGTGGTCTTTCTTCGAAGAAAAACAGCCGAGTCTCACTGAGACCAAAACGTCTCACTCAGACAATATTGTCTCACTGAGACCGCCTGCGAGTGAGACCAAAACTGCTCACTCCCTTCTTTATACAAAGAAAGAACCCCTATTAACTCTTTCTACGAAAGAGGTTAATCCGCCCCAAGAGCCAGTCGAACCTCCGAAGCCTGATCGCAAGACTCCGTTCGGCATGACCCAGTTGCTGGCAGACAACCCGCACAACGTTCCAGAGCAATTGCTCGCTGACTGGCTGACTCAGCGCAAGGCCAAGCGCGCTGCCGTGACAGCCACCGTCTGGTCGACCGTGAACACCGAGCTATCCAAGTGCGCCGAGGCCGGAATCACCGCAGACGATGCCATCACCGAAGCGCTGAATTCCGGCTGGCAGGGTTTCAAGGCTTCCTGGGTGATCAAGCGTCTGGCTGAATTCGCACCGGTGCCGGCCTCTCGGTCTCGCCACACCGGTTTTGCTGACCGCAACTACACCGATGGCCTGATTCAGCGTGAGGACGGTTCCTATGCGATCTGAGCCGGCCCAGCAAACTCCTGAACTGCCGCCGGGCACCCGCATCCAGCCTGCCGGGTGCGAGACCCACGGGCACTACGACCAGAAGATTTTTCCGGTGCTGGGCAAGGAGCTGAAAAGCGGTTGCCCTGAGTGCGGTCGGATCATCCGCGAGAAGGCCGAAGCTGCAGAACTGGCCAACAGGGCGATGGAGCTCCGCATGGCCATGGAGCGCAAGCTCGGTGCCGCGCTGATTCCCAAGCGCTTCGCCAGCAAGACCCTGGACGGCTACGTCGCTACCACCACGGAACAGCGAAAGGCGCTGAACACCTGCCGCCGGTATGCCGCTGAGTTCGCGCAGATCGCCGAGACAGGCCGCTGCCTATTGCTGCTGGGCAAGCCCGGCACCGGCAAGACCCACCTGTCCGTGGCGATCGCCAACGAGATCATGGCCAAGTCCAGCGCGACCGCGGTGTATCGCACCATCGGCGCCGTACTGCAGGCCATCCGCGCCACCTACGATCACTCCAGCGACCAGAGCGAAAGCCAGATTCTGTCGAGCCTGATCAGCCCCTCGTTGCTCATCCTAGATGAGATCGGCGTCAGCAAGGAGAAGCCGAGCGACTTCGAGCTGACCACGCTGTTCGCAATCATCAATGGCCGCTACGAAGAGCTGCGCCCGACGGTGATCGTTTCCAACCTGGATGGGCAGTCGCTGCCAGGGGCCATCGGCGAGCGCTGCATTGACCGGTTGCGGGAGGGCGGGGTGATCGTCATTCCATTTGAGTGGGAATCGCAGCGCGGGAAGGAGGGTTTCTGATGTCCGACAAAATCAGCGTCAACTGCCAGGCCAAGCTCTCCGAAGTCATCACCAAAATCAGCGCCATGTACAAAGACAAGAAGTTTGTCGTGGTGACCCTGCGCCCGGGCAAGGACCGCACACTGGATCAAAACCGGCTGTGGTTTGGGATGTACAAGCGCATCGCCGAGATGACCCAGATCGGCGACGCGGCCGACGCTCGCCGTTACTGCAAGCTGCACTTCGGCGTACAGATCCTGCTAAACGAGGATGCCGGGTTCCAGGCAGAGTGGTATCGCGTCATGCGCCATCTGCCCTACGAAACAAAGCTGGCCATGATGGGCGAGTGCCACTTGTTCGGCCCTGACGGCTTCCCGGTAACAAGCCTTTTTAACCGCGCCCAGGGCATCAATTACACCGACCGCATCGCCGCCTATTTCACAGGCCAAGGTGTGGTTTTCACTGATCTACTCAGCAAGGAGGCTGCATGATCGCCAAGCAACCCAAACCGAAGAAGTGCAAGAACCCAGCATGCGGCATCAGCTTCCCGCCGCAGCGCCTGGGCCAAGCCGTGTGCAGTCCGAAATGCGGCCTGGCCATCAAGGACGTGAACCAGGCCAAAGCGCGTAAGTCGCTGGCTCAAGTTGAGCGCCGCGAGATCAAGGTCCGCAAAGAGAAGCTGAAGAGCAGGGCGGATCACGCCAAGGAGGCTCAGGCGGTCATCAACCGCTACGTTCGGCTGCGTGACGCTCATCTGGGCTGCATCAGCTGCGACAAGCCGGCGAGCTGGAGCGGTCAATGGCACTGCTCGCATTTCCGCAGTGTCGGCGCCGCCGCACATCTCCGTTTCAACCTCTGGAACATGAACAAGTCCTGCTCCCAGTGCAACGCCCACTTGAGCGGAAATATCATGATTTACCGGCCCGGCCTTGTGAAGAAGATCGGCGCGGAAAAGGTTGCATGGCTGGAGTGCAATCAAGACCTGGTCCGCCATGAAATCCCTTACCTAAAGCGCTTGAAGGCGATTTTCGCGAAGAAGGTGAAGCGGATAGAGCAGAGATATGAAAGGGGGCAGTCATGGGTAGCAATGTGATTCTTGTTCGAAAATCGCTCGTCGAGATTTCTGGATCGAGAAGATCGATCGGAGTGTTCCGATGCCCAGAGTGCTTGGTCGAATTCGAAACCCGAATGGAGCGCGCCAAGGTTATGACGGGGCTCTGCATTCCATGCGCAAACAAGGCGGCGGGCAGGAAGCGCGCAACCCACGGCCTCAATAACTCGAATAGCCGGCTGCATGTGACGTGGGCGAACATGAAGCGCCGCTGCCTGAAGCCTCGTGGTTCTGAAATCCAGAAGTACCACGGGGTTACGCTCTGTGAGGAGTGGATGAGCTTCGAGCCCTTCATGGAATGGTCTCTCGCAAATGGCTATTCCGATCGGTTGACTCTTGACCGGATTGAATCCGCGAAAGGGTACGAGCCTGGCAACTGTCGGTATGCGGATTACAACTTACAGGCAGCGAACCGGCGTCTGACTGACAAGAACACAAGCGGTCACGTCGGCATCAACTGGTCTCGCGGTAAATGGGCCGCAAAAGTCCAGTGGAAGAAAAAGCAGGTTCACCTGGGGCGATTCGATGACATCAAGGATGCAGTGAAGGCACGGAACGACTACCTAGATGCAAACAACCTGCCGCACCTGAGGGCCTAGAGATATGGAAGAGATCAAGGCCATCAAGGCCGAATACCGAGCGAAGACCAGAAAGCTAAAGGAGAAGGCCGCATGACCTATCGCAACGTTGTTTCAGCAGTAGTTCGAGCCCTTGCGGCCGAGACCATCAGTTCCGCCGGCGGGTGCGATTTCGAGCCCAAGGTGCAGTGCGCTAAGCAGAAGGGGGAAATCGTCGGCAAGGAGGCGGCATTTCTCCAGGACTGCTGGGTATTCGGTCGGCTACACAAGGCGTTGACCCCGGCGCACTGGCGGGCGCTTGTAGCGAAGTACTCGACGCACCAGGAGCGCAAGCATGGCGCGATACTGGAGTTGTTGAATTCGGTGCAAACGCCGGCGCCGAAACGGTTTCGTGAGTGCGCGGTGCTGACGTGGGCCATTCCGCAGGTTGCCGGTGCCGAGGGCAAACGTTCCGCCGCTGTGCTGCCGGCCGCTTGGTACGACATCACCAACTGGGATAACGACGGCAAGCCAGAGTCGACTCGGTACCGGTGGCGTTCAGGGATCCGCAAGACGCTGGATGACCAGGTGAATGAGGCGCTCACCGCTGCTCAGGAACTGCTCGACGCAGAGGGATTAATCGAAATTTGCGCGGCGTAGCAAAAAGCTATTGCACTGAGTGAGAAAGTGAGAGAGTATTTACCCATCCTGTCGATCTTGCGCGTTGAGGTTGCACAGTAAAGCCCGGCCACTGTGTCGGGTTTTTTATTGGGTGAGCACCGTCCACGGGTTGTAAATATTATATGACGCCATTAAATTGGCATCATTGTGCCTCCATTCTGTAGTGGCACACACAACCCAAAGGATCTGACGATGTTGAAACCCGGTTATGTAGCACCACTTCTGTTGGCATTGGCTTCCTCTCAAGTTTTCGCTCAGCAAGCTAGCGATAATTTCGCGGACACCCAATCTCAAACGCCGCGCGTCCAAAATGACCCAATGAAGGGCTGTTACGCCGCTGATCAGTTCTATTCAGAAGGTATGAGGCTGGATGTTAAGTCTGGCACCTTGGTTTGTGCGCATACTAAAAGCTCATACAATCAGCGTGACTCTTCTTTACCATTTGAGTGGGTCAAAGAGTCCGAGCTGTAATCAGGTTTATCCCAAAAAGCCCCGCCATGTGCGGGGTTTTTTATTGCCCACGGAAAGGGCGATTCAGCAAAAGGAATTTGCAGATGTTGAAAGAAATAAGATGCGGTAACTGCAACCGACTTCTCGCCCGTACGGGTGGGTTTACAGAGCTCCAGATCAAATGTTCCCGATGCGGGACGTTGAATCATGTGAAGGCCACGAGCCTCGAGCAATCGCCTTTGAGCGACACGAACGCGGGATCTTCCGCAATCAATTGTCCGACTCAAAAGGTGAATACATGTCTTACCTGACCCCCTTCACAGCCAATGGCAGCTCCATGCTCCCGCCGCGAAACGTCATGAGCGCTGGCCAGTTTCTGCAGTCGCCGAATAAGCGGTTCCGGCTGATCTATCAGCCTGATGAGAATCTTGCGCTCTACGACGGTGATAAAACTGTATGGGTTGCAGACTCGAACAGCGCCTATGCCACTCAGATCAGTTACAAGTGGCAGGCCGTTACCGCGCCTCAAGTTTTCATGAACTACGGCCTGGTGCTGAACGACTACAGCCGTCAGCGCATTTGGCAGACCACAAATAGCGACGTATCGGGTGGCGACAAGAACTTCGATAACGTCGCTGTGCGAACTCATCTTCAGGTGCAGGACGACGGCAACATGGTCATCGTTGAGTCGGCACCTCTTTGGACGACTTCTGGCCTGCCGCTGCTCTACGGTCAGCCGTCATACATCTTCCCGCCTGGCACGTACCTTGAGCCCGGCAAGATTTACACCGTTGGTAGCTATGGTGTGGTGTTCCAGGGCGACGGTAACCTGGTTGTCTACGGCCCTGGCAGCTCTGTTGTCTGGGCGAGCTACACCCAGGGCAAGGGCGGCACTACCTGTGTCATGCAGGGTGACGGCAACCTGGTGATTTACAACGCTGCCGGTGTTGCTTTGTGGCACACCCACACTGCTGGGAATCCAGATGCAGTTCTGAGCTTGCAGCTCAACGGCCGCTTCACCATCACTCAGCCACGTCCAGTTTGGGCGCGGTTTGGCTATACGCCTTCGATCCGCGCACGCAAGGTGTACTACCCAGACAACTCTGATCCGTTGACCCACAGCACCAAGCCGTTCCCGACTCAGATCGGCACAATCGGCTACGAGTTCTGATCTCTGGCGCGCTGTTTCAACTCAGGCTCAGCGCGTTGCATTGGGCCTGTTTGCAAGAAGGTCGAGAACCTCACCTCATCGCCTCTGAGCGACATGAAAGCGGAATCCTCCGCGACAAATCATTCGACTCAATAGGTGAAAAAATGGAACCAGTAAAATATGGCTCACGTTACTCGCGCACATCCGGCGCTCAATATGACCAAATTGTCGATCCTGCTCTCAACACTAACGGCGTAGTGCTTAGCACTATCAGCCTCAATGGGGCCAAGTTGTATACCGGCACTGTTAAACCCACATTTGTCACCGAGGTCAATATCCCGCTACTTGCTGAGGGGCCTGCGGGGGCTTCTTTTCTAGTGGCATTCCCGTATCCGATTCTGCTCCCCGCAGGTTATGGGCTTTGGGTCCATGGCGGTAACAGTGGTGTGGCGCGAGTTTCTTTCGATTATTTGCCCTAAGCCTCTGCGGGACACCCCGTAAAGGCGTTCCGCATTTCAAAAGCGCGCATTTCTAAGTTTAGCGATGCGCGATTGTTGCTTTGCTGCCCCAGCATTTGCTGGGGCCTTTTCGTTTTCGGCCCCGGCACACCCTTCGCACTGAGCAGGGAGTGCCGCCGGGGCTGACCTATTTCAAACATGCCCCACGGAGTCGAGCGCATGGAGTATCTACAGCGCCTGCTCGACAAGATCGACAGGTTTGAATTACTGATCGCGGGCCTAGTTGGTGCCGTGATCGCTAGCTGGTGGCACAAGGACGACTTGAACGACTGGCGTGCCTGGATGATCTTCTTGATCACCGGCATGGCCTGCTCGATCTACCTGACGAGCATGGTCAGCACCTACCTGGGAGTGACCGAGCCGAAGATCGTCGCCGGCATCGGCTTCCTGCTGGGGGCCTTCGGCGGCTCGCTCCTGGCGGCCATCAATCGAGCCATTAAATCCGCTGACCTCTGGGCGCTCATTCGCCAGCGGTTCGGGGAGGCAATCCATGAATCTTGAACTGATCAACTCCATCGCCTGCGGCCTTATCGCGCTGTGGGCGGCCTGGTGCGTACTGAGCGGGAAGGTTAGGGACGGCATTCTCGGTAAGCTGATCTACTCGACGATCGCCATCAGCGGCTTCGTCGTTATGGCGCGCAGTCAAAACATCTTCTTCGGACCGACCAGTGCCGGCCTGACGCTGCATGTGTCCTTGGCTCTGGCCGGTGTGCGGCACGTCTTCATGGTCACTTACTGGCAGCGAGTGAAGGTCTGGTTGTGCCGGACGCTGAACTGCGAGCACTGCCTGCACTGCGACACGGCGCCTGATGGTGTCGAGCGCCGGGGCAAGTAATCCGCGCCACGTTTTCGAATGCGCCAAATCGTGGCGCGGGATAACCCAATGAAAGTAATCGTAACCAAGTTGCTGGGTTCGGCTGAAGTCGAGTTCCTGCGTGAAGGTGCGGTCGTTCATCGTGAGCGATTCACCGGCAAAGTCACCTCCGAGTACCGGCGCACCATTGCTTTCGACGAAGAGTTCGATTCTCACCGTTGCCGGTTTGTCACGGCCATGCCTGCTGATCGGGCGTTCCAGTATGAGGTTTCGCCATGAGCGACCAATCAGGCGCACACGTCCACTACTGGGATGATGGCCGAGGCCGGCGGGAAGGATCATCGACGGCCAGCCAGTTATCGTGAAAGCTTGCGGCACATAACGACCATCCCGATTTCGCCTATGTCGGTACTGAAGGGAATTTCGCCCAGCGCCCTGAATCCGAAGCTCTCGTAGAAGCGCTGCGCGTTTGAGTTGGTCTTCAGTACGTCCAGCCATATGAAGCCTTCATTGCGGTTCTGCGCCGAGTCGTGAATGAACTGGAGAAGCTGCTTCCCATAGCCCTTGCCAGCCTGAGATTTGAGGAAGTAAATTTTTTGGAGTTCGGCGCCAACTTGATCAGATATTGGGATTGGTTTAGACCAGTTGACCTTCGAAAAACCTACGGCCTGGTCTTCCTCGTTAAGCGCAATGAGCCAGCAATGATTGATAGGTGATCCGATAGAGTTCTGCAGTTCAGAAACTGAAAAGTCCTCGCTTAGAAAGTTCTCTATTCCTTCCGCGGTCCAGATATCAGAAAAGTGCTCTTTGTAGGTCGCTATGCCGATGTCTTGGAGCGCTTGAAGGTCTTCAATCGTTGCCTCTCGAATCGTGATCACTGTTCTGCTCCTTGCGCTAAATGACTCCAACCAATACCGATAACCAGCCACTAATACAAGCTCAGGGTGAACTGTGGATAGGCCATACCCTCCATCGTCGCTGCTTGAGCTTTCCGAGCTTTCAGACTTTGGCATCCGACTGACTCCCGCCCCTGATGTTTGGGAGTGGCTCCAAGTCGAGGTCCTCGCCGACACTGGCAGCATTCACAACGAAGACCATGCCCACTTACAGGATGCAGACATCCGGGTCATGTGGGCGTCTTCCAGCTTCGAGAAGCAGGGTCGCACCGTGCTGGGCCAGGCTGAGCAGGTAGCGTTCCGCGCCGGCGGTTGGCAGAAAGCCCGGATGGAGCAACAGATGCGTGATTGGTTCGGCGATGTGCCGGCCTTCATCATCACCTTGGCAGCTGACTACTGCGCCCAGTGCAGCGACCTTGAATTCTGCGCACTGGTCGAGCACGAGCTTTATCACCTGGCTCATGCTACCGACAAGTACGGTCAACCAGCCTTCAACAAGGAGGGCGCGCCAAAGCTTGAGATGCGTGGACATGACGTAGAAGAGTTCGTCGGTGTGGTCCGCCGCTACGGTGCAAGTCCTGACGTTCAAGCGTTAGTGGATGCTGCAAACAGTCCTGCTGAGGTGGGGAAATTGAACATTGCGAGGGCCTGCGGAACCTGTCTGCTCAAGTCGGCCTGATTTTAGACAGGTTAAGACGGATGATCGCCAATGGCAGCTCTTCGAAGTGAGGTGAAAGCCTTTATTGTTCAGGCTCTCGCGTGCTTTGACACACCTTCTCAGGTGGTTGAGGCCGTCTTAAAAGAATTCAACGTTGTTGTCACTCGCCAACAGTGCGAATCACACGACCCAACAAAGGCAGCCGGCAAAGCGCTGGGTGAGAAGTGGGCAACGATGTTTCGCGAGAGCCGCAAGCGGTTCCGCGAAGAGACTGAAGACATCCCGATCGCCAATCGAGCCTTCCGACTGCGCGCCCTGAGCCGCATGGCTGAGAAAGCCGAAGGCATGAAGAATATGGCGCTGACTGCCCAGCTACTGGAGCAGGCTGCCAAAGAATGCGGCGACATCTACGTCAACCGGGCCCGGAAGGAAGAGGTTGGCGACGAGCCGGTGATCCCAACCCGCATTCAGGTCGACGTGGTGGATGCGAGGAAGCCGAATGCCGAGCCTTAACGTTCCGCAGGCTCAGTTCCTCACTCTGCCCCACAAATTCCGTGCGTTCGTTGCCGGGTTCGGCTCAGGCAAGACCTGGGTGGGCTGTTCGGCACTGAGTAAGCACTTCATGGAGTGGCCCGGCGTCAACGCCGGCTACTTCGCTCCGACTTACCCGCAGATCCGGGACATCTTCTATCCGACCATGGATGAGGTGGCCTACGACTGGGGGCTCAAGACCAAGATCAACCAGGCGAACCACGAGGTTCACATTTACAGCGGTCGGCAGTACCGCGGCACTGTGATTTGCCGGTCGATGGAGAAACCGCAGACGATTGTCGGGTTCAAGATTGGCCATGCCCTGGTGGATGAGCTGGACGTGCTGACTGCCCTGAAGGCACAGCAGGCTTGGCGCAAGATCATCGCCCGGATGCGCTACAACTTGCCCGGGCTGAAGAACGGTGTGGACGTCACCACGACGCCGGAGGGCTTCAAGTTCGTCTTCCTGCAGTTCGTGAAGCAGCTGCGCGACAGGCCGTCGCTCAAGGAGATGTACGGCCTGGTGCAGGCCAGCACCTTCGACAACGAGCTGAACCTGCCGGATGACTACATCGCCTCCCTGATGGAGTCCTATCCGCCGCAGTTGATCATGGCGTACCTCAAGGGCCAGTTCGTAAACCTCACATCCGGCACGATCTACACGGCCTACGACCGCAAGCTCAATGGGTGCTTCGACACCGTGCAGCCCGGTGAGCCACTGTTCCTAGGGATGGACTTCAACGTCGGCAAGATGGCGGCGATCACCCACGTTAAGCGCGACCAGGGGCTGCCCAGGGCCGTGGATGAGCTGATCGACGGCTACGACACGCCCGACATGATTCGCCGCATCAAAGAGCGCTACTGGCAGCACGACGGCAATGACTTCAAGAAGACCTGCGAGATCAGGATCTACCCGGATGCCTCTGGTGATTCACGTAAGTCCGTGAACGCCAGCATTACCGACCTGGCCATGCTCAAGCAGGCCGGGTTCGCGGTCATCGCTCCAGCGGCAAACCCGCCGGTGAAGGACCGAATCAACGCAATGAACGCCGTCTTCTGCAATGCGCAGGGCGAGCGCCGCTACCTGATCAACTCATTCACCTGTCCGACCTACGCCGATGGCCTGGAACAGCAGGTGTGGGGCGCGAATGGGGAGCCAGACAAAACCGCCGGCATCGATCACGCGAACGACGCCGGCGGCTACTTCATCCACCGCGAGTACCCGATCATCAAACCGGTCACCGCTATCAAAATGGGATACGCCCGATGAGCAACGACGTCTCCTTCAAGCGGGCGGAATACACGGCAGTGCTGGATCGCTGGGCGACCGTTCGCGACGTCTGCGCGGGCCAGCACCGGGTAGTCGATCGGCTGCCGTACATCAACGCGCACGACAAGTCGCCGGAGAACGAAGATCGGAACCGGGCTTACCGCGAGCGGGCGGTGTTCAAGAACGCCACCGGACACACCCGTAACGGGCTGCTGGGCCTGGCCTTCCATAAAGACCCGACACTCACGGTGCCGAAGAAGCTGGAATACCTGCAAGACAACGCCAACGGCTCCGGAGTGAGTATTTATCAACACTCTCAGGGCACGCTTGAAAAGGTGCTTGAAGCTGGTCGCCACGGCCTATACGTCGACTATCACCAGGATGACGGCATCGGCGGACACTCGGTGATCCTTTCCTACTGCGCTGAAGACATCATCAACTGGCGCACGGGCATGGTGAACGGCCATAGCGTGCTGACTCTGGTGGTGCTGCGCGAGTCTCCGGAAATTCCTGATGGCTTCGGCTACAAGACGGCTGAGCAGTACCGGGAACTGGCGCTTGAGGATGACGGCTTTGTTTGCCGCGTCTGGCGGCGGTCTGGGCCGAAAGGTGGCGGGCCACTGGCAGTCATTGACGAGTTCAAGCCCGAAGGCGTAACCGGTCGCCTCAAGGAGATTCCGTTCACCTTCGTCGGGGCGCAGAACAACGACCCAAGCATCGACGAGTCACCGCTGTACGACATCGCGATGATCAACCTGGGCCATTACCGGAACAGTGCCGATTACGAAGATAGCGTCTTCTGGTGTGGCCAGGCTCAACCGTGGATTTCTGGCTTGGATGAGCAGTGGCGCGACTGGATGGAAAAGAACGGTGTCTATGTCGGCTCCAGGGCGCCAATGATGCTGCCAGCGGGCGGCGCCTTCGGTTACGCACAGCCGGCGCCGAACACCTTGGTCAAAGAGGCCATGGCCGACAAGAACCAGATGATGATCGAACTGGGTGCCCGGATGGTGGTGGCTTCACTGGCCGCCAAGACCGCTACGGAGTCCCGCGGCGATCAATCGGCATCTACCTCTGTGCTGGCTGGCTGCGTGGCAAACGTCAGCGAGGCATACACCCGGGCAATCATGTGGTGCTGCGCCTATATGGGCATCGCTGACAAGAAGGTCGCCTACCAAGTGAATCAGGAGTTCGTTGAGCTGACGGCTGATCCGCAGATGATCACGGCTTTGGTTGGCTTGTGGCAGCAACGCGGCTTTGCCAAGGCAGACCTTCGGGCCTACCTGCGCAAGCTGGGGTTGATCGCGCCAGAGCGTACTGATCTGCAAATCGACGGTGAACTAGAAGAGCAGGGCGACGGCCTGGGCCTGGATGACGAGGACAAACCAAATGGCGGTAAATCCGGTAGTACTTGATGCCACGATCCGGCACGCGGTCTTCCTCGAAAAGCTTAAGGCAGGGGAGGTCGGCAAATTTGCTCCTTTCCTTAAGGAGATTGACCGTTCGATCCGTGACCGGCTCACGCAGTCAGACCTGACCGAGTACAACACGAAGCGCCTGGAAGCGTTGCTGAAGGAGGTCGATAGCCTGTTGCTCGGCATTTTCGACCGCTACAGCGCGCAGTTGAATCTCGACTTGGTAGACATCGCCAAATACGAGGCCGAGTTTGAGGTGACCAGCCTGGCCAAGTCTGCACCGGTTGGCGTGTCGCTCGATGTGGTGGCGCCGACGGCTGCGGCAATCCGAACCGCAGTGCTGACGAACCCCCTCAGCGTGCGCGGCACCGGCGGCGGGAGGCTGCTGAAGGCCTTCATCAAGGGTTGGACCGGTGCAGAGTGTGAACGGGTTACCGGCACCATCCGGCAGGGCTTCTTCGAAGGGCAGACGAACTTCCAGATCATTCGCAACATTCGCGGCACCAAGGCTGCCGGCTACAAGGATGGAATTCTCGCTACCACCAACCGCAATGCCAGCACGGTCGTGCACACCGCCATTCAGCATGTGTCGTCCCAGGCGCGCATGGAGGTGGCAAAGGCCAACACCGACATTGTGTCCGAGATCCAAATCGTTGCGACGCTGGACAGCAAGACCAGCCAGCAATGCCGATCGCTGGACGGCCGTAGGTTTCCGGTTGAGTCTGGGCCCAGGCCGCCGTTTCATCCTAACTGCCGCACGACTTTCATTATTTTGACCAGGCTCAGCGAGATATTCGCCAAGGGCGCCACGCGCGCATCTGTAGGTGCTGATGGCGGGAGGCAGGTTAACGCCAGCCTCGACTACTACCACTGGCTACAGCAGCAACCAGCAGCGTTTCAGGATGCTGCTATTGGTCCAGTACGAGCCAAGCTGTTCCGCGAAGGCGGCCTGACGCTAGAGCGGTTCACCGAACTTCAGCTTGATCGTAACTTTGCGCCGCTGACACTCGCCCAGATGAAGGTTTTGGAGCCACTGGCATTCGCTATGGCGGGAATTTAACCGAACACATTCAATCAGCCGCCTCCGGGCGGTTTTTTATTGCTCGCAAGGCGGGCTAACCAAACCCTAGGGGTGCATCAACGTGGCAGAAGAAAACGAAATCGACCTGGAAAACCCGGCAATCAAGGCCGCTATCGCGACTGCCGTTGAAGCATCCGTTTCCGGTTTGAAAACCAAGAACTCGGAACTGCTGGGCAAGCTGAAGGAAACCTCCGGCAAGCTGACCCATTTCGAAACTCAGTTTGAGGGCATCGACATCGACGCTGTTAAAGGCCTGCTCAGTCGAGCGGGCCAAGACGAAGAAACCAAGCTGCTGACTGAGGGCAAGGTTGATGAGGTCTTCAACCGCCGCACCGAGCGCCTGCGTGGCGACTACGACAAGCAACTGAAGACCATCAGCGAACGCGCCGAGAAGGCGGAGTCCTTCGCTGCCAAGTTCCAGGGCAAAGTCCTGGGCGATTCGGTACGCGGCGCAGCGCTGAAGGCCGGTGCTCTGCCGGAAGCAACCGACGACATCATCCTGCGCGCCAAAGGCGTGTTCACCCTTAACGAAGATGGCGATGCAGTCGCCGTTGATGAATCCGGCCAGGTCATCCTCGGTAAAGACGGCAAGACCCCTCTGACTCCGCTCGAATGGGCGGAATCTCTGCGCGAAAGCGCACCTCATCTGTGGCCAAGGGCTTCAGGGACATTTGCCCCGGGCGGGGGTGGCGGCAAGGCTGCATTCAAGCGCTCCGAAATGACCTCCGAGCAGAAGCGCGACTTTCAGCGCAAGCACGGCCAAACCGCATATCTCGCATTGCCCAAGTAAGGGGATTGACCCATGGCTACAACCGTTAACAGCGACCTGATCATCTACAACGATGAGGCGCAAACCGCATACCTGGAGCGTGTTCAGGACAACCTGGATGTGTTCAACGCATCGTCCAACGGCGCGATGGTGCTGGACAACGAGCTGATCGAAGGCGACTTCCGAAAGCGCGCTCTTTACAAGCTGAACGGCTCCCTGGAGCACCGCGACGTCAACTCTGACGGTAAGGTGACTGCCAAGAAGATCAGCGCCGGCGAAGCCGTTGGCGTTAAGGCACCCTGGAAGTACGGCCCTTACCAAACCACCGAGGAGGCGTTCAAGCGCCGCGGTCGTCCGGTCGAGGAGTTCTCCCAGATCGTCGGAGCCGACGTTGCTGACGCGACCCTGGAAGGCTTCATCCAGTACGCAACTGCTGGCCTGCGTGCCGCCATCGGTTCTAACGCCGACATGGTGGTTTCGGCCAACATCGAAACCGACGGCAAGAAGACTCTGACTCGCGGCATGCGCAAGTTCGGCGACAAGTTCGGCCGTATTGCGTTGTGGGTCATGCACTCCAGCGCCTACTTCGACATCGTCGACGAAGCCATCACCAACAAGATCTACGAAGAAGCTGGCGTCGTGATCTACGGCGGCCTGCCTGGCACCCTGGGCAAGCCTGTACTGGTGACCGATACCGCGCCGGCGGACGTGATCTTCGGCTTGCTGCCAAACGCGGTAACCATCACTGAATCCCAGGCCCCGGGCTTCCGTTCCTACGAAGTGAACGACGAAGAAAACCTGAGCATCGGCTACCGCGCGGAAGGCACCGTGAACATCGATGTGCTGGGTTATAGCTGGAAAGCCACCACTGGCGGTTCCAACCCAACGCTGGCTGCCGTCGGCTCCGCTGCCAACTGGGTCAAGCATGCGGGCAGCAACAAAGTCACCGCCGGCGTGATGATCACGCTGACCGCAACGCCTCCTGTTACTGGCGGTTAAGCCTCAAACTCAACGCGCGGTCAGCAATGGCCGCCTTGGAGAAACACATGGAACTGACTTACAGCAACCAGCTGAGCGGCTTCGACCCGGAGAAGCGTTATCGCAATCCGGAACACTTCGATAAGCCCGAAGCGGGTGTGACCAGCGTGCTGGTGATTGGCGATTGGCCGAGCGTGGTCAATGCGTACGAAGCAGCCGGCATCGATGTGTCGGTGAAGGAAGCCAAGCGGGCGCAGGTTGTTGGTGCGGGCAACCAAGCCGAACTGGAAAAGGTGATCGCGGCTTTGCGTGCTGAGCATGGATCGATCCGGATCCTTGTTGACGGGCTGGAAGCTGGCGAAATCCATCGTCCAGAGTCCGGCGACCTGGCGTTGCGCTTGTATGAAGTGCTGGGCGCCATCCATGCTTCGGTTGGTGAGTTGACCACAGAACGTGACGGCCTGACCCTGACCGTCGACACGCTGCGCGGCGAGGTTGAAGCGCTGAAGCAGGCTGCCCTCACGCCGTCGGCAGATGAGGCTGGTGAAATCGCGGCGCTGAAAGCAAAGCTCGATGAGGCCAAGGTCCAGTACCGGGCCAACGCCTCGAAAGAATCCCTGGAAAGGCTCGTCGCAAAGTTGAGTGCCTAATACGACCGAGCTGTAGGCAAGGCTAATAAAGGACTAAGCAAAAGCTTCGTGAGTTCTTCAGAAATCTACTAAATCAGGCGTGATTCAGGTAGGTTTTAACTTCTGACCTTCACCGAATCTATGGAGTGGATAATGATGAGCGAAAATGGAGAGCTAAATCCTGAGCTTCACGAGCAAATAAAGAAATTCAGTAGTGCCGGAGATATGCTGGCTGAGTCAGGCCGCTATGAGGCAGCGGTGACTGAATATAACAAGGCCTGGGAAATGATCCCTTCACCCAAAAACGATTGGGAGGCCGCTACTTGGATTCTGGCGGCCATAGCTGATGCTTGTTTCTTGTCAGGATTCAAAACCTCTGCTCGCGAAGCTTTGCAGTACGCAATGACCTGCCCTGGCGGTCTCGGAAATCCATTTTTGCATCTGCGCCTTGGGCAGGTTTTGTTTGATGAAGGTCAAGAAGACTCTGCAGCAGACGAGTTGATGCGAGCATACATGGGGGCTGGCCCAGAGATTTTCGCAATTGAAGATGCTCGATACCTAATCTTTCTCAAAACACGTGCTGATCTTTGAAGTTCTTTAACTACTAGGCTGACCATCTCTCTACTGCATTGAGCCTGTCTAGCGCTCTAGGCACTCCATCGTGCGCGCAATTGGTCTAATGACTTAGTCCGTAAAGCGAGCAGGCGGTCTAAACCCATTCAGCGAGTAAACGCATGACACTAATCATCGAGGACGGCACCGGCAAGCCTGACGCTGAAAGCTACGCGAGCGCCGAGGACCTGGCCTTGTATGCCGTGAAGTTCGGCGCGGTCATTCCCGTAGGCGTTCCGGAGCAGGAAGCGCTGCTGCGCCGGGCCGCCTTGGCAATGGATGGCATGACTTGGAAGGGGCGTAAAACGAACAGCGAGCAGGCACTGTCCTGGCCGCGCCGGCAAGTGCTGCTGGATCACGAGAACAAGCCGAACAACTACCTGCCGGCGCGTATCCAGTACGGTCAGATGGCCCTGGCCACTGAAATCCATCAGGACGATATCGACCCGGTGGAGAAACGGAAGGGCGCCGTTCTACTCGACCGTGTTGAGGGCGCGGTGACGCGGCAGTACGCGGCGATCCCTAACACCAGCAATCGGCTTCTGCCAGCGGCGCCGGACCGGCCTAGCGTCACTCAGTTTGCCGACTACCTACAGCGACGCGGGTTGTTCACAATTAGGGCGTAAAAAGGTATTCCTACCGACAGTTCCGATCACCCTTTGCAAAAAACCACATAAAGAAACCTGCATGATTGGGTGGCGAGAATAGATGACTTCGATCTCGAGGATTCGATGTGCCTGAACTGCTTAAATCAATGCTGCTTGTTGTCGGTGTATGTCTGCTCTTACCGGCAGTGAATGCGGCTTCTGCCAACACTGGCAGCGGAGAGACTGAGATTGCAAAAGTAGTGGAGACACTGGACGTACTATCTTTCCGTAACTCCATGCGCCCGAGGTCTCGTCCCGATGCCCATACACTTCAGCAGTATGGTTTCACCAAGGTCAGATCAGTTACAGACAAGGCGATTTCCTTGGCGCTGGAGGATGACAGTTGGCATTTCAGCCTTCGTATTGCCCGGGACGACGGTGACACTAAAGTGCTCTGCATAGAGGATGATGCGAACAATGGTGGGACTTACAGATCAGCCTTCGAGCTGATGATTGTGCGCTCTGCCGAAGGCCTATATCAGGCTACTCAGCAAACCACTGAGCGGACAGCGCTTTGCTCTGGCCACTCGTGATGTACCAGCTTTAGAAGGGCACAATTTCGACGCCAGGCGAATATGGGATTGCTCCCGTATCTAGCTGGTTCAGTCGACAAAGACTTTGGAAACCCGAAACATCAAGAGCCCAGCCATCGCGCTGGGCTTTTAACATCTGGAGCCACCATGGCCTTTTACGACGAAATGGCCGTGATGGCTCTGGATATGATCACAGAGTTCGGCCAGCCCGTGGCCATCAGCAAGACGGTGCCGGGCGAGTATGACCCGGAGGCGGGCGGGGAGGCGCCAGGCGCCACTGTTGAGCAAATCGCCCAGGGCATCCTGCTCGACTTCACCGGCCAAGAATTTCAAAACAACAGCCTCATCAAGCAGGGCGACAAGAAGCTCAAAATTGCTGCGCAGGGCATGGCCTGGGCGCCGGGCTTGCTCGACAAAGTCGTTGCCCAGGGCCGCACCTGGTCAATCGTGCCCCCACTGAAAGAGGTCAACCCGGCCGGCAGGCCCATCTTGTATGAGCTGCAGGTGCGGTCGTGAGCCGGGCAGGTGCCGGCCAGTCCGGTAGCTTCGCTCTGAGCCTGGCACAGTTCGCCGCTCAGACGGGTGAAGCCATCGATGCCAGCGTGCGTGAAATCATCATCGAGGTCGGCAGCAGCCTGATCCGAATGTCCCCCGTGGGCAACCCAGAGATCTGGGCGCAGAACGCAGTTGCCACCCAGTACAACAAGGCCGTCGACGATCACAACAGCGCGCTGCGTAGTGACCCGGCCAACCTCACGAAGGGCGGTAGGCTCAAGAAGGGCCGCAAGCTCAACGACGGCATGGACATTAAGGCGCCTGAAGGCTACGTCGGCGGCCGGTTCCGTGCGAACTGGCACATATCGCTCGGCATGGTCGAGAGCGTCACGTTCGATGAGGTTGACCCGAGCGGCACCGAGACAGTAGCTGCCCTGGTCGCCGCAATGAGCGACTTCACCGCCGGCCAGATGGCCTACATCATCAACAATTTGCCCTACGCGATTCCGCTGGAGTTCGGCCATTCCACCCAGGCCCCCGGCGGCATGGTTCGGGTAACAGTGGCTCGCTTCCAGCAGGTCGTGCTGGAGGCCATCAGGAACAACCAGGTATGAGTCACGCAATCATCGCCTCGATCTACGAGGCAAAGCTGATCGCCTGGAACGCTGCCAGGTCGGAGAAGCTGAAGATCGTCTTCGAGAACACGGCCTACACGCCGACGGCGGGCGAGACCTACCTGCGAGCCTTCACTATCCCGGGCGACACCGCGAGCAACACGCTTGGCGGCGATCACAGGCTGTTCACAGGCGTGTTCCAAGTCAGCATCATCGCACCGGCGGGCACGGGTAAGACGAAGACGAGCCCTATAGCAGTTGAACTGACCGATTTGTTCCCGCTATACGCCAGGGACACGAAGGGCTTGGTCACCGTGGTGACGATGTCGCCGGTCGACCCAGGCCCCGGCATCACCGGCGATTCTACCTACACCGTCCCGGTCTCGTTCTTGTACCGAGCCGACACGAACTGATCCCGCCCATTGGGCAAACCCACAAACCCGCCATTGAGCGGGTTTTTTCATATCTGCAAAGAGGAAATACCCATGGGCTACAAACTCCCGAACGGCGGCACCTTCCAGCACGCTGCAACCTACGGCGCGGCACTGGCGTTCGCTGCCATCAGCAATGCGAGCGAGGCCGTGGCTACTGTAGTCGGCGGCACCATTGCCGCCGGCGATATCGTTCTGCTCACTTCCGGCTGGAGCAAGCTGGATAGCAAAGTGGTGCGTGTGAAGGCGGCAACCGCAACAGCGATCACCCTGGAAGGTATCGACACCACCGATACTCAGGTTTTCCCGGCGGCAGGCGGCGCAGGCACTATGCGCAAGGTGCTGACCTGGGTGCAGATCCCGCAGATCTCAGACGTTGCCTTCTCCGGCGGCGAGCAGAACTACCTCGACGTGGTTTTCCTCGAGGATGACCAGGGCAAGCAGATCCCCACCGACAAATCGGCGGCAAGTATGGTGCTGACCATCGCTGACGACCCGGCCCAGGCATTCAACAGCGTTCTGCTGAAGGCTGACGCCGGCAAGCAGATTGAAGCGGCGCGCCTCAACCTGCCAGGCAATGACACCCTGCTGTACGGCACCTACACGTCGTTTTCCAAGCAGCCGGCAGTCTCCCGCAACAACCTGTTGACGCGCACCGTCAACCTGGCGCTGCAGGCCGAGCCGACCCGTTACCTGACTGCGGTGGCGTAACCCATGGCAAAGATCAGAATCGCCCAAAACCCGACGTTCAAGGCCTTCGTGTCGATCCCGATCGTTGGGGGTGAGCCCGGGAAAATCGAGTTCACCTTCAAGTATCGGGATCGCCCGGGGCTTGCCGCTCTGTTTGATGAGTGGAACCTGAAGCGCGATGAAGCTCGGACCTCCCTGGGTGAAAGCCCAACGCTTTCCGAAATCGTTGCTGCTGACACTGAGCAGCAGTCGCAGCAGATCAAGGACTTGGTTGTTGGCTGGGGCTTCGATGACAAGTTCGATGACAAGAGCATTCGGGCGCTGGTGACATCCTGCCAGGGCGCTGCTGAGGCGGTCGTGAATGCCTACCAGAGCGCATTCAATCAGGCCCGCTTGGGAAACTGACGGACGCCGCCCGCGCACTCTACGCGCCGGCGGCACCTGCTGAGTTGATGGCCCTGTTCGGGCTCACCCCGGGTGACCTTGAAGAGGTGACCGAGGTCTGGACCTGCAACTGGCCGGCGTTCTTACTGTTCAACCGGATGTCGACTCAGTGGCGGGCGGGTTCCAACGGCGCAATCGGCCTCGACTACACCTGCATCCGCGACGTGGCCGGGTTCCTCGGCATCAAGAAAAAGAAACTCGCTGAAATCTTCCCTGACCTTCAGGTGCTGGAAGGCGAGGCCCTGCGCGTTATGGCGGAGGAAAGGGAAAACAGCCCGTAACTACGGGCACTTATTCAAGGTGAGTCGATGAACATTGCAGAACTCGGCGTCAAGATCGACTCGGCCGATGCAATCCAGGCAAAAACGAGCCTGGATGAGATGGCGAAGGCCGGCGGCCGGGCCGAGCAATCCGCTGCCAGCCTGATGAATGAAATGCAGGCACTGGAGAAATCACTTTCCTCCAGCGCCAAGACCACGCAGGACCTGGCAAAGCAGCGTGACGCGCTCACCAAGCTGACCAAGACCGGCGCCTATGGTGAGGCCGAGGCAGCGAAAATCTCGGCGCAACTCGATAAGCAGCAGATCGCGCTGGCTAAGTCTGCGATGGACGAGCAGAAGGCTCTCAACAGCCTGCTGGGAGCGATTGACCCGGCTCGCGGCGCTCTGGCCAAGCTGGACACACAGGTCGAGCAACTGGGCAAACACCTGGACGCCGGCCGCATCAGCCAGGATCAGTACAACACCGCCCTGAGCAAGATCGACAAGGACTACGCCAAGCTCGAAAAGACCACCACCGGCTTCGACAAGCTGCGCCTCGGCACCCGCCAGGCGCAGGAAAACGTCGTGCAGTTGGGCAATGCGCTTTCCTCTGGTGACTGGGGAAGTGGTGTGCGTGCGGTTGCTCAGTTGGGTGCCGGGGCTGGAGCAGGCGCTGCCGGGCTGCTAGCCATTCTGGGTCCGCTGGCTCTGGCCACCGCGGCAGTGGGCGGCCTGGCAGTTGCCTATTACAAGGGCAGCGAAGAGCAAGACAAATACAACAAGTCGCTGATCCTCACCGGCAACTACGCGGGAGTGAGCGCTGGCCAACTGGGGGATATGGCGCGCCAGGTGAGCGCAACGGTAGGAACCACCGGCCAAGCCGCCGCCGTGCTTGCGCTGCTGGCCGACAACGGCAAGATCGCCGGGGACAGCTTCACCGGCATCACCCAGGCTGCCGTGTCGATGCAGGAAGCCACCGGCAAGGCCGTGAGCGAGACGGTCGCCGAGTTCTCCAAGCTGGCAGACGATCCGGTAAAGGCCTCTGCTGCGCTGAACGAGCAGTACCACTACCTGACGGCCTCGGTTTACTCGCAGATTGCCGCACTGGAGCAGCAGGGCGATCACGCCGGCGCTGTGAAGCTGGCCACCGATTCGTACGCCGATGCAATCAACGAGCGCACCCCCAAGATCCTGGAAAACCTGAGCTTCTGGGAGCGGGCGTATAACGCAGTAGCCAAGGCGGCAGATGGACTGAAAAACGCCGGACGTCGTGACATTAATTCGGACATTGAGGACGCGAAGGCCGGATTGCTCGAAGCCCAGAATATGGATGGGTTGTTTCAAAACCAAAAGTCAAAGGATGCCTTGATTGAGTTCCGGCAGAATCGCCTGAACATGCTTGAGGACGAAAAGGCGGCCCAGGCTGACATCGCCAAGTGGGAGGGCGAGCAGGCCAAGGCGCAAGGCGATGCTGTTTCGTCGATGGCCAAGATCGATGCTCTAACCAAATCGTCGTGGACGAACGAGCAGAAGCGCACCGAGGCGATCAAGGAATACAAACGGCAACTCGACGATATCCGCAAGGTTGACCCGAAGGATTCGCGGCTCGATCAATCGGAAGTCGACAAAAACATCTCCAACATAAACGGCAAGTTCAAGGACCCGAAGGCGGCCGCAACTCAGGTCGACCTGACCGGTTTCAACAACGCCAAGAACAACCTGGCAGTCATCGTTGATGAGTACAAAAACACCCAGAAGCAACTGGACGCGGCGGAGAAGGCCGGGCTTATTTCTCAGGCCGAATATGCGCTGAAGCGCGAAGCCCTGATCGGCAACCAGCGCGACGAGGTCACCGCAGCCTATGAGGCCGAGATTACCGCGCTGGAGGCCGTCAAAGGCAAGAAGTCCACGACTGCTGCCCAGAGCATCCAGCTGGACCAGAAGATCGCTGACGCGCGCGCAGGGATGGTCAGGGCGCAGAAGGAGGCCGACAGCCAGCTTGAGGTGTTGGCCACCAACGAGACCGGCCGCCTTGCCAAGCAGGAGCGCTCAATCACCACCTACGTGCAGGCCCTGGCTCAGCAGCAACGAGCCCTGGAGCTTGCCGGCCAGCGCGCAGTACTCGGCGTTGGCCAGGGGGACCGCCAGAACGCACTCAACGGCGAACTGAACAGCCAGCAAGACCGGTTTGCTCAGCAGTCGCTGGAGTTGGCCAACCAGAAATCCGACCCGTCGCGCAACATGTCGGAGGAGGAGTTCAAGCGAAAATCCCAGGCGCTCGCAGATGCGAACAAGGCCGCCACTGACCAGATCCGGCAGAACTATGCGGATGTGGAGAACGCCCAGGGCGACTGGACGAAGGGCGCGACGTCGGCCTGGACCAACTACCTGGATTCGGCGAAGAACATTGCCGGCCAGACCAAAAGCCTGTTCGGCAACGCTTTCAGCAGCATGGAGGACGCGGCCGTCAACTTTGCAATGACCGGCAAGGCATCGTTTTCGGACTTCGCCAAGTCGATCCTTGCGGACATGGCGCGCATTGCCACTCGACAAGCGAGCTCACAGTTACTCAGCAGCTTGTTTGGCGCAGGTCTGAGCTATTTCGGCGGCAGCGGCAGCGGCTCTGGCGGGGCAAGTCAGGTCGGGTACACCGGTACCGACCTTTCAAACTTCACTCCAGGCAGCATTCAGGCCAAGGGCGGCGCCTGGTCGGGCGGTGTGCAGATGTTCGCCGACGGCGGCGCGTTCACCAATTCAATCGTCAGTAAGCCCACGGCGTTCGGTATGGCCAACGGCAAAACCGGTGTCATGGGCGAGGCAGGCGACGAGGCAATAATGCCGCTCACTCGCACAGCCAGCGGCAAGCTGGGTGTTTCTGCGGTTGGAGGCGGCGGTGGCGGGGTAAACCTCAGCCTGAGCATGCCGATCATCCTGACGGATCAAGAGGCCGGCCGCCCTGATGGGGCCGAGTTCGACGCCGAACTGTTCCAGCGCAACATGGAGACGCGCACCCGGCAAATCGCAACAGAAGAGATCGCCAAGTCTTGGCGCCAAGGCGGCGTGAGCAGCCGAAACGTAAAAGGATGATTTATGGCAATCGAGCGATTCACCTGGACCACTGAAAAAGGCGTAGAGGGGGACATCAAGCAGCGCGTGCGCACGAAGCAGTTTGCCGACGGCTACGCGCAGTCGACCGAGGACGGGATCAACAACAAATCCCAGTCCTGGCCGGTCACCTTTACCGGCCTGAAGGGCCGGATCAAGGACATCATGGACTTCATCGACCGGCACAAGGGCGCAAAGGGCTTCCTCTGGGAGCCGCCTCTGGGCGACCTGGGCCTCTACAAGTGCAACGGCTACAAGCCAGTGCACCGCGGCGGCCAGGTGTACGCGATCACCGCGACCTTCGAACAAACCTTTTCACCCTGAGATAACCACCCATGGCACTGATCACGGATATCCAGAAACTGGAACCCGGCGCCGAAATTCGCCTGTTCGAAATCGACGGGACCGAATACGGCGCGGATTACCTACGCTTCCACGGTCACGCCATCCCGCACACGCCCGAGGAACTGCTGGCCTACGAGCATTCGGAGGAGGATCTGCCCGCCAAGTCGATTTGGTGGCAGGGCGCCGAGTACGCGGCCTGGCCGGTGCAGATCGAGGGTATCGCCTCTGGCAGTGACGGCACGGCCACCAGGCCGACTTTCGCCGCCGGCAACATCAACGGACGTGTCACCGCGCTGTGCCTGGCCTTCGAGGACCTGCTGAAGTTCAAGCTGACGGTTCGCGAGACCCTGGCTCAGTACCTGGACGCCGCGAACTTTCCCGAAGGCAACCCGACTGCTGACCCGACTCAGGAAGGACTGGAGATCTGGTACATCGACCAGAAAACCAGTGAGGACGGCGAGGCGGTGGTCTGGGAACTGTCGTCGCCGGGCGAGATTGATAACCACGGCCTGCCCGGGCGCCAGATGACGACCTTCTGCCACTGGGCCATGACCAATGGTTACCGGGGGCCGGATTGCGGATACACCGGCGCAGCCATGTTCGATGACGAAGACAACCCCACGGATGACCCAGCCAAGGATCAATGCAAAGGCTGCTTGTCGTCCTGCAAGTTGCGCTTCGGCAAAAACGAAGAGCTAGGTCACGGTGGATTTCCCGCTGTGTCCCTCATTGCCCGGAGCTGACCATGCGCAAGCACATCATCGCGGCCATCCAGGCGCACGCGGCGGCGCAGTACCCGAAAGAGTGCTGTGGTCTGTTGCTGGCCATCGGGCGCAAACAGAAGTACTTCCCATGTCGGAACATCGCCACGGAGCCGAACGAAGAGTTTCGACTTGATCCTGAGGACTACGCTGCGGCGGAAGACATGGGGGAGGTGATTGGCATTGTCCATTCACACCCGGACGCAACCAGCAGACCTTCACCTCATGACCTGGCCATGTGCGAAGCCACGGCTTTGCCCTGGCACATTCTCAGCTGGCCCGAGGGCGACCTGCGCACGATCACGCCAACGGGCAGCACGCCGCTGCTCAAACGTCCGTTTGTACATGGGGTTTGGGATTGCTGGGGAATTTGTGCCGAGTGGTACCAGCGGGAATGGGGGCTTGAATTTGAGGCCTTCCAGCGCACTGATGGCTGGTGGGAGAGTGCGGAGAACGCCAGTCTCTACGAGCAGCATTACGAGGCCGCCGGCTTTGTTCGCGTCGACCGGCCGCAGCGTGGAGATCTGATCGTCATGCATGTGGGCCGGACGGCTCATCCGAATCATGCCGGGATCTATCTTGGCACCGATCCAACTCTACCTGGTGAAGAGTCGGGCACCTTCGGGCCCGGGCCGTTTCTTCTGCACCACCTATATGGCAGGTCGTCCGAAATCATCGTCTACGGCGGGCCCTGGCACGACCGGACGCGCCTGATCCTCAGGCACAAAGATGCAAAACAACCAACATGACGCGGCATGGCCGCAGGAGAGAGATGAAACAGAGGCTAGGGGCGCACGACCAGCTAGCGCCCAAGACTTTTCAGCAATGGAGCGAAGAGTTCAGCACGCTTATTTTGGGGAGTCGTTTAGGTGAAGCCCTAAAATCAGTGATTGCAGCGCAATGTGATGCTCAGAAGATCCGTCAACCAGGCCTTTATCAGCTGGCATAGAACTCATAACGCTTTCTGCTGCTTCCTTAATCATTTGTCTTTTTGTCGGGTCAATGGCGGCGATTGCAGTTGCAAGAACCTGAATTGCTGCGCATACGCCCAATTGAAAAGGGCTTACTACTGGTTTCTCACTCACATTGACCTCCAGGTCATAAACGCGCCGATATTGGCGCAACCCCAGTCCCTTGGGCTTGCAGGCAAAGGACTGGGAAATCCTTGCATGAAGGCAGGAGGCTACTATCGGAGGGCTGTGTGGCGTTACTGAGGATTTGTACAGCTACAGGAAGTATTCTTTCTAGCTCGGTGGCGTTTTTTCAAAGTCTGACTAGGATTCTTGCAGGCAGAGTTGGATGGCGCAAAGCCATTACCGATGCTGGCTATGAAACACTTAAACGGTTTAGTGCTTTTTGCTAGGACTAGAAAGGAAACGTGCCCCAATTAATATAGCCAAGAGCGTAAGACTTCCAAGTCAATTAACGGTTCTTGTACATGGGGCAAGCCACTGGAGGGGCGAATGAGTTTATTTGGTGCCCCGACACTAATCGTGGGAGAGATATCGATGAGCAATTTGCCTCTGTTGGGTCGCTGGGTTGACGGCGAAATTTTTAGCGATAGCGAATCAGGTGCTAACAAGGACTTGAATGTTTTTTATCCAAAAGTACCTAGGGACTGGTATTGGGTTGCCTTGTTGGCGGGAGGCGACCCCGGTAATTACGAGGCGATGAAGCAAGGTCAACTTATCGTCAGGCATAACCCTAATTATCAAGGCGATTCGCTCATACGCCCATTCTCTCCAGGCGGGAGAGTGCAGCGGAAGTGGGGCATGAATGCAGGGTCGAAAACGCTAGAGCTTTCTGTCGCGGTCCCACCGGAAAATTTCTCGGCGCTCAGTGGCTTCTTCGGGTACGGCGGGGATGAGCGTGGGATTTTTAATATCAATAGCTTCGCGTTTGTTGCGAACAGTCTGCTGACACAGAATAACCCAATCGACAAGCAGATATGGAACGACCATGGCTCAGGTGCGAAGGATGATGGCTCGGTATGGGGCGTAGCTAACACCGCTTGGAAGGGGAACGGCTGGCAGTGTTTCGTACCGAACTCTGGTTATGATCAGCCGGCAGGAACATTTCCATCCTTAGATTTGAATCAAATCGACTTCAGTCAAGGGTAGCAGTGGTTCTAGCAGTGATGGTGCGCTCAACCTCTGGTTAAACGATAAAAAGCCCAGCGCCGCGCTGGGCTTTTTGCATCCATCTCTCAGTGAAGTGGATGCCTGGCCAAGTCCGGGGTACAGTCCCTTCTTTCCTGGGGAGGACAACTATGAAAATTTGGCTGATGGCTCTGTCTGCTGCGATGCTCGCGGGCTGCGCGGACAGCGGACCAATCAAGGTCGGGCCTGATACATACACGATTTCAACTCGTGTTCCCTTTGGCGGGCCTGCCTCCGCGAAAGGGCAGGCGCTCAAAGAAGCGAACGTGTTCTGCGAGTCGCAAGGCCGAGAGATCCTGCTGGATCACATGCAAGCCAGTGAGTGCGCATTGCACGGCGGCTGCGGTGAGGCAGAGATTTATTTCTTCTGTATGGCCAAGGGCGATCCGCAGTTGAAGCGCCAAAAATACAGCCCAGACCCCACACAGAAGATTGAAATAGATCAGCGCTGATCAGTTAGGTCTGCTTGGTTCAGCAGTTTAGGTTGGGCCACAGTCCCGCCAAACCAAAGAGGGAACGACATGCGGATTTTGATAGCGGCGGTAGCGGTGCTGCTGCTGGCGGGGTGTATGCCACCCACGAGCGCTGTCCAGCATGTCGAGCCCGTTTCAGATACTCAGGAGTGCATGATGTACAGCGCCATGATGACAGCTCCGATGGAACCTAGGGCTCATGAGAGGCTGAGATTGGCTTGCGAGAACTCCAGGTCAGTGGTCGGCTCAAAATAGCTTGGAGGCGTATTTGAAGCGCTTAGCAGAGCTCTCCTACTAGACATGACAAGGCCAGGAAAATTGCCCCCCTCGTTCCTGTAACATTTATTCCTCACTACTACGAGTTCTGGAAATGGATTCTCACTCGATTCTCACTTTTACAATGGTCGCCGCGATTGCCATCGCCAGCCCAGGGCCTGCTATCTTGATGGCGATCAACAATAGCCTAGCCCATGGGCAGCGCAGCGCCATGTGGTCATCCCTCGGCAACGCCAGTGGCTTGTTCTGCCTATCGTCCGCTGCCATGCTAGGGCTTGGTGCGCTGCTTGCCAGTTCCGAATGGCTGTTCAACGCGGTGAAGTTACTCGGTGCCGGTTATTTGTTCTATCTGGGCTTCAGACAATTGTTCAGAAAAAGCCCGATGTTTCCCGACGGAGTTCAAGATGACTTGAATAAAGGCCGGCCGACTCGTTCCAAGCTTTTCAAATCAGCCTTCCTGACGGCGGTAACCAACCCCAAGGCGACGATGTTCTTCACCGCTCTGTTTCCGCAGTTCATCGATCAGAGCGCGGCATTGCTGCCGCAGTTTCTGATCCTTACCTCGATCTTCATGGCATTGTCGGTGTCGTCTCTGAGCATCTATGCCGCGCTCGCCTCCCGAGCCAAGGGACTACTGATCCGGCCTGCGCTGTCCCGTTGGGTCAATCGGGTGGTAGGGGCGACATTTATCGGTTTCGGTGCGGCGATCCTGACCATACGGCGGCAAACTGCATAGGGGCGCGACACCGGATATACGGTATTTACTGAGGGCTCTCAGTACTTTGTTGATATCCAAGCCAAGGGCTCGGGCTCAGAGGCGAAATATTACGTAGTGTTGAGTAATTGGATTGCCAATAAAAGACTGACCGCGTTGCAAGGCTGCCTGTAGCAGCACAACATTGTTCTCAAGGCTCGCTTCGGCGAGCCTTTTTATTATCTGGAGAAAAGCCTATGGCGGAACTTGCCATCAATTATCAGTCCATGACGACGATCCTTCTCTATGGTCATCTTCGCCAGTTTGGCAGGTCCTTCCGTATGGCGGTGAGGACGCCGGCTGAAGCAATCAAGGCTCTTTGCGTGCAACTGCCAGGGTTCGAGCGCTTCCTTTCGAATGCCAAGTCGCGAGGCGTTGAGTTCGCCGTCTTTCGAGGAAAGACGAACCTGGCGGAGAAGGAGATTGGCTTTACGGGCGAAGGTGATATTCGTATCGCACCGGTCATCACTGGCAGTAAGCGCGGCGGTGCGTTGCAAACCATAATCGGCGCCGTACTGATTGTTGTGGGCCTTGTCATCACCGGGGGCAGTTTCGGCACTATGGCACCTTTCGGTTCCGGCCTGATCATGATGGGTGGTTCGATGGTGCTGGGCGGCGTAATCCAAATGCTCAGCCCCCAGGCCGGCGGCCTCAAGACCAGTGCGGCTCCTGAAAACACCCCGGGCTACGCCTTCGGCAGCGCCAAGAACACCACGGCATCCGGTAACCCGGTACCGCTCTGCTACGGCAAGCGGCGGGTAGGAGGCGCGATCATCAGCGCCGCTATCTACGCCGAAGACCAGATGTAGCCAACACCTGAAGCACCGCAGCCGCCCATGAGGCGGTTTTTTATTGCTTGGAGAAAAGCATGGGCGCAGCACGCAAGATCGATATCCACGGCGCCAAGGGCGGCGAAGAGAAACCAAAAACGCCAACTGAGGCCCCGGACAGCCTGCGCTCCGTTGCCATCGCCAAAATGTTGATCGCTATTGGGGAGGGTGAGTTCGAAGGCACACCAACCGCCAAGGATATCTACCTCGATAACACCCCTCTGCAAGACCCCCAGGGCAACATGAACTTCCCGAACGTAAAGTGGGAGTGGCGCACCGGTGCGGTGGACCAGACCTATATCCAGGGGATCCCGTCGGTAGAGAACGAAACCACCATCAGCACCGAACTGCGTAGTGGTACTCCGTGGGTTCGTGCGATCAACAACGTCCAGCTTTCGGCTGTGCGGGTTCGCTTCGCCTGGCCAGCGCTCCAGTCTGTGGACGCCGGCGGCAACATCAACGGGTACCGGATCGAGTACAAGGTTGAACTGGCAACCGACGGCGGCGCGTACCAGCAGGTGCTGAGCGAGGCTGTCGACGGTAAGACCACCAGCGTGTACGAGCGCACCCGACGAATCGATTTGCCGAAGGCTACTTCTGGCTGGCTGATGCGCATCACACGGCTTACGATCAACCAAAACAACAACAAAATCTCCGACACAATGCAGATCGCCGGCTTCACTGAGGTGATCGACGCCAAGTTGCGGTACCCGAACACCGCGCTGCTCTACATTGAATTTTCCGCCGAGCAGTTCCGGAGCATTCCGGCGGTGACCGTCGAGACCAAGCTCAAGAAAATGCAGGTTCCGAGCAATTACGACCCGGTGTCGCGTTCATACACCGGGATCTGGGACGGCACCTTCAAGCAGGCTTGGACCGATAACGCGGTTTGGATGACCTACGACATCACCACGGCCGATCGCTTCGGCCTGGGCCGCCGCATCAAGCCGTGGATGGTCGATAAGTGGGAGCTCTACCGAATTTCCCAGTACGCGGATCAGTTGGTGCCGGACGGGAAGGGCGGTCAAGAGCCGCGCTTCATCTGCAACCTGAACCTGCAAAGCAAGGCTGACGCATGGTCGCTGTTACGCGACATCTCGGCGATCTATCGGGGCATGACCTACTGGGCCCAGGGCCAGGTGTTCACCCTGTCGGATATGCCGCGCGCCACTGACTTCGACTTCGCCTACACCCGGGCGAACGTCATCGATGGCAAGTTCACCTACTCGAGCGCATCGGAGCGCACCCGCTACAGCCGGGCTCTTGTCAGCTACGACAATCCGCTGAATAACTACGACACCGACGTCACGGCCGTGACCGACCAGAAGCTGCAGCGGCGCTACGGCGACAACCCGCTGGAGATCAGTGCGATCGGTTGCACGCGTGAATCGGAGGCCCAGCGCCGCGGCAAGTGGGCTCTGCTCACCAACTCCAAGGACCGGGCTGTCACCTTCAAGGTTGGCCTCGACGGGCGCATCCCGCTTCCTGGCTACGTAATCCCGATCGCTGACGAACTGCTCGCTGGCCGGCCGGTTGGCGGGCGCATCTCTGCGGTGAATGGCAAAGTCATTACCCTGGACCGCGACACCCAGGCCAAGCCCGGTGACCGGCTGATCCTCAACCTGCCCGACGGCAAGTGCGAGGGGCGCACCGTGCAACTGGTCAGCGGGCGACAGCTCACAGTAACCACGGCGTACTCCGTGGCACCTGAGCGGGAACTGGTGTGGGCTCTCGACGCTGACGACCTGGCCATCCCGCTGTACCGGGTGACCAGCGTTTCCCGGCCAGAGCCTGGCGTGTTCGAAATCTCGGCCGTGCAGTACGACCCTAGCAAGTTCGCGCACATCGACACCGGCGCTCGGCTGGAAGAGCGGCCGATCAGCGTTATTCCGATCACCGTGGTTCCGGCGCCGGCCAGCGTCACGCTGACATCCAGCTACGCCGTGAATCAGGGCATCGCAATCAGCACCATGAACATCTCGTGGCCAGCCGTGAACGGTGCGATCGCCTATGACGTGGAGTGGCGCAAGGACAGCGGCAACTGGATCAAGGTGCAACGCACTGGCTCGACCAGCGTCGACGTGACCGGGATCTACTCGGGCGCCTACGTGGCCCGGGTCCGCTCGGTGAGCGCGTTCGAAATTTCGTCGATCTGGAAAAGCTCCAGCCTGACGAACCTGGAAGGGAAGGTCGGCCTGCCGCCGGCGGTGGCGTTCCTGACCACCACCAGCCTGGTCTATGGCATCGGCATCCAGTGGGGATTCCGGCCGGGCGCCGAAGATACCCAGCGCACGGAGCTCTGGTACAGCCAGTCGCCGGACTTGGGCACGGAGATCAAGTTGAGCGACTTTAGCTATCCGCAGGCAAAGCACGAGATGCAAAACATCCTCGCAGGTGCGAGCCTCTACTTCTGGGCGCGCCTGGTGGACCGCACCGGCAACGTCGGGTCGTTCTGGCCGATTCCCGGAGCAGTAAATGGTCGGGCCAGTTCGGACCAGACCGAGTACGACAAGTACTTCGCCGATAAGATCGGCAAGGGCGCGCTGTACCAGAGCCTGCGTGCGGAGATCGACCTGATCACGGGCGATGGCCCTGGCTCGGTCAACGATCGCCTGGAGAAGGCCAAGCAGGAGCTGGAAGACCTGATCTCTGAAGTGGTCGATGCCTTGGAATATGTTCCTGGCAAGACCTACGCCAAGGGCGACATGGTTCGGGTGGGTCAGCAGCTGTTCCAGGCGACCAAGGCTGTACCGGCTGACACATCGCCGCCGAACGCCAACTTCTGGTTCAACCTGGGCACCGTCGCCGAAACCAACGCGGCCATGGCCCTGGAAATCAGTAAGAACAAGACCGCTATCGAAGAGGTCGACGGGAAGGTCAAAGCCACGGCCGAGAAGCTGGACGGAGTGTATGCGCTGGTCAAGTCCGACTCTGCGGGTTCGGAGGTAGGCAGCGCAGGGGATGACACATCATCTGCCGGCGCCTGGTCGCTGATGTCTGCGATTGCGGAGCGGGATTTTGCGCAATCTCAACGGTCCGACATTGTCGAGGCCAAGGTAAGGGATAACGCGGCCAGCATCACTACCGTGCAGACCGCTATGGCCACTGACAAGGCTTCTACGGCAGAACAAATCAACACGCTTAAGGCGACCGCCGGGTCAAATACGGCGGCCATCCAAGTCGTCAGCAAGGCCCAGGCCACTACCGACGGGAAGGTTTCGTCGATGGTCACCTTCAAGGCTGAGACGGTTACTGGGGGCAAGAAAGTTGCTTCCGGCTTTGCCTTTGGATCGGACGGCGAGCAGGCAGAGTTCCTGATCTTTGCTCAACGCTTCGCCGTAGTCGACGAGGTCAGTGGTGCTGTTGTCCCGATGTTCGTAGTTCAGAACAACCAGGTGTTCATCAATCAAGCAATCATTAGCAAAGCGTTTATTCAGGAGATCATTCTGGGCATGACCCTGCGTTCTGAGGCTGTCGACTCCAAGGGCCGACCGCTGCTGGAGATCAACGTCAAGGCGGGCACGCTCACGCTGCGCAGTGAGGGCGTTGGTGGGTCATCTCTCCTCAATAATTTCGGGCTGGCTGTATACGACGGAAGCGACGTTCGCCGCGGTATGTTCGGGAGGCTCTCGTAATGGATCAGTTCGGGCTGGCCACATGGAGTGCAGCTGGGGTCAAGGAGCTTGACCCCAGTTCGTTCACCATGCGCGTTGCATTTTCCTCTCTTGTGTACTTCGCCCCTGGTACTGCAGGCGGCACTTTTCAAACCTTCTCCGTTCCCGGATGCAATCCACAGAACAGTTTTTCTTTGGTAGTTCCCGTTGATGTGTATGACGGGACGATATTCGAACCTCAAATGCTCGACGGGAGCGTTCGAGTTTGGCGAGGGCACAGAACCGCTGTGCAGGGATTGAACGGATATGGGACTCAGCGCGTACTTGTAGTGAGGTTTAAATGAGTTACGGATTTGAGTTCATTAATGATCAAGGCGTGGTGACGGTTGATAGTGAGTTTGCGCGCCTTTCTGTTATATCGAGTGGCCGATTTACTTGGAATCAGCAAAGTAATTTTGTTGCGATCACCATGTTTTCGCGCACTATTACCACCGTTGAAGCCCCGCTTGTATTCATAAAGCCCGATCGGGTCAACATGGTTGCGGGATTATGCCAGTTCAGAATGATCGGCTCACCGGGAGCCTGGACCGGCTTTTCTGTACGTGGCTATGACGTCAATACCGCGCGTCCCAACGGCGAGTATTTCGCCGCTGCGTGGCAGTCAGCCGCTGTTGCTGAGTACGGGGCAAGGCTTTTCGATGGAGCTGAGAAGGTAATATTCGACACCGGCATGCCCTTCGCGAATTTCACTAGAGCCTATGAGGGTTGGACGTATGTCACTGCCGGCCGAGATGCTCAAGGGTTAACCATGGTGTATTTCTCACTGCCTTTCGATTTTAACTCCAATGAATTTATGCTGATCAATAACTTCTCAATGAAGATGAGCGGCGCTCAATACGGCCAGGTAGATCTTTACTGTTGGTGGGATTTTCCTAGTAATAAGTTGTGGGCGATTACCATCGGCGCGACGAACGTCACTACGATGTTTTTGCCTGCCGTCTTTGCTAAGAAACAAGTTTAACTTAATTCAATAAAGTCACTTGAGATCTAGAGTGATTCATGAGGGGAATATTATGGCCAGACAAGAAATCATATTGGGTACACCGCCGACGGGCGTGGGTGGCGATACGCCGCGCGTGGCCAGCTCAAAGATCAACGCGATGACTCTGGAACTTTACCAAGGCATCGGCACTCCTGCGGCGCCATTGTCGATGGATCGTGGCGGCACCGGCGCCAAAACTCCAGCGGATGCACGTGCGGCGCTCGGTCTCGGATCAGCGGCAACTGCCACAGTCGGGACAGCTACCGGCAACGTCATGCCGGTGGGTGCGTACGGCCTTGGCGCGGTTTCGGCGCCTGTTTCAGCATCACCATCCACGGTCGGGTTCAGCGTCACATCCGGCGGCGGTGCAGATCAGACTCCATCGACGGGGTCGGGTGGTTCGCGCTTGACCATGAACACTGGCGGCCTGCTGTTCAACGAACTGGTGATCGCCGCAAACAGCGCCACGAGCCCGACGATGGGTTACCGCCAGTTCAATGCGAACGGCGTACCCGGCCCCTGGAACATCGTCTACACCAACCAAAACACCACCCGTGCCCAAGACGGCACCCTCAAGGCGATCTGATCATGGCAAGAGCAGCAATCAATATCATGGGGGAGACGGGCGCTCTGTTTGATATCACCTCGCTGGGTGGTATGGACGTTGACAGTTATCGCTCTGGCGTGGGTGTGTACTGTGTCACTGGCACGCTGGGTTTGGTGCCGTTTCCACCTGTCGACCAGGGCTGGGGATATTCACTGCACCCTTCGGAAAACTCTGCAAAGGTAAACGCCGCCTTCGACGAGGGCCTGCTCACCGTTACGGTGACGATGGATGGCGAGCCCTACGATCTGAAAACGCTAATCACGCTCCACATCCTGGTTCCGGATCTTCCTCCGGTAGAGCTGCCACCACCTGCGCCTATCGTTACCGACCCGCAGGAGCGCGCACAGGCCGAGATTTCCCGGCTGCGCGCTGTTGCTGACTACGCCGTTGCGCCACTTCAGGACGCCGTGGATGTCGACGAAGCCACGGATGGGGAGATTGCTTCCCTCAAGGCTTGGAAGAAATACCGCGTCGCGCTCAATCGAGTGCCAGAGCAGGCCGGCTATCCAGAGGCCATCGCTTGGCCTGATGTGCCTGCCTAACCATACGACTGAACACCCCGGCCGCCTCGAGCGGTTTTTTTTCGCCTGGAGAAAAGTATGCCGATCACCGAGACCCGCGGGGTGCGCAACCGCAACCCCGGCAACATCGACTATAACCCTGCCAACCAGTGGCAGGGCCAGCTCAAGCCCGACCCGGCCTTCGAGAAACGCTTTGCCCGCTTCGATACGCCGGAGAACGGCATCCGCGCCCTGGGCAAGCTGCTGCTGACCTATCAGCGCAAGCACGGGCTCAAGACGGTGAAGGCGATCATCAGTCGTTGGGCTCCGTCCGTGGAGAACGATACCGCCGCCTACGTGCGCGCCGTCGAGGCGAACACCGGCACCCAGCCAGGTGCAGAGATTGATCTGGCCCGGGCGCCGGTAATGGCTGGTTTCGTCAAGGCGATCATTCATCACGAGAACGCTGGCTATGCCTACCCTGAAGCGGTGCTGGCGGAAGGCGTGCGGCGGGCGCTGGCATGACGCCGGTGCAGAAGATGGCCAGCCTGGCGGCGCTGATCCTGCTGGCCATGGCTGTGAGCTTCGGCGCTGGCTGGCAGGTGCAGGACTGGCGGTACGACGGGAAGCTGGCAAAACAGGCGGGGCAGTTCCAGACGGACCTCAACGCGATCGGCAATGCCGCGAGCGCCCAGGCGCGCGCCGAGCAAGACAAGCGCCTGGCCACCGAGCAGCAACTGGCCGCCGCCGACCAACAACACTCCCTGGAGCTTTCCAATGAACAACGCAAGCAGGCTGCTCTGCGCGATCGCCTTGCCACTGCTGATGTCCGGCTGTCAGTCCTTATCGACGCCACGGATTCAGCCAGTGTCTGCAATGTGCCTGCCGCCGCCGGCGCCGTCGGCGTGGTTCATGCAGCCCGTAGAGCCCAACTTGACCCAGCGCATGCTCAAAGAATTATCGGCATCACCGACACCGGCGACCAAGGATTGATCGCGCTGCGGGCGTGCCAGGCGTATGTTAGGGCTATTGCGCGTTGAGGATTGTGGACTACGCTTTTGGCTTGGATGCTCAGGACAGCGATTTTCCATTAAAACGGACAGGCTCTTATGGACAAGCAGCTGGCAGGTCTCTCTTTTCTTTTAACGCTCAGATGGGTCGTTGTTGTGGTGGACGTTGTGTGGTTTTTTGGTAGATGAAAAAAACATAGGCGGGAACTTGCTCCGCATTCGATGGCTCCCATGAGTACACCCATTTGGATATGCAGCCATGAGCATCGGTGCAAGATTGAAGTCTGAACGTTTGAGGCTTGGATTGTCCCAATCTGCCATTGGTGCGGTTGGCGGAGTGGAAGTGAATGCTCAGGGCAGGTATGAGAGCGGGATTCGGCTTCCGCGGGCGGATTACCTCGCATCGGTCGCGAAATCCGGCGTCGATATCCTGTTCGTGGTCACTGGCAAACGCACCGAAAACGGTAACGCGGATTCGGTTAAAGCTGCTGAGGCATTGGACAGTGCAACAGAGTGCCTCGAAAAGGCAAAACAGCTGATGCACTGATTTATTTCAAGTCTGAAGAGCGGCACGATGATGAAATTCATAACCGCGCTGCCCTTGCTGATGACTCTCACATGGGTCGTAGTAGCCGGATCGTGCATGTACGCGTTTTCGTAAAGTCAGTCGCTACTGGGCTGCACCAAAGCCGGTCCTTTGTTCCGTACGTTACCTACGGCCGTGTCCACCTTGAACCATTCGAAGACCTCAGCCGGCTCGCCCTGGTGCAGCACCAGCTGCTCGGCGCGCTCCTTGGGCGTGTCCGGGTCCAACCATTCCAGCGCCACGTCCGGCGTCAGCACCACAGGGCGCCGGTCGTGGATGTCCACCATGCCGCCGGCGCTGTCGGCGGTGATGATCACGAAGCCGTCATGCTCGCCCGGTCCTTCATCGCTGTCAGGCAGTTGGCCAATGGCTGCGCACAGCACGGGCGCGCCATCCCGTCGGCGGATCAGGTAGGGCTGCTTTTTCGGGCCGCCTTCATCGACCCATTCAAACCAGTTATCGATGGGCGTGATTGCCCTGTGCGGCCAGATCGTGCGGAAGAACGGGCCGTGCGCCACTTTCTCGACGCGGGCATTGATCGGTACAGTACGATCCTTGGCCCAGTGCGGTCGCCATCCCCAGCGCACTAGGTCGGCGTGCAGCAGATCGCCCTGCAGGTGGAGCAAGGCGACTTGGGTGGCCGGCGCCACGTTGTACCGCTCCAGGGGCAATTCTCCCACGGAGTTCGCCAGGGCATTGGGCATGCTCAGCGCTGCAACGAAGTCATGAATTCCGCTGTACTGGGAAAGTCTTCCGCAAATGATTGGGCCCTCGATCTGAAATCTGAGCTTAGACGATGGTTTTTGGCCGAGTGACGAGGCCATCGAGCAGCTCTTTCAGCTGATCAGCGCGTTTCTTGTCGGCTCTTGATGAGGTCGTCAGGTCGTTGATCTGTTTGCGCATGGCGGCGGCTTCGGTACCTCTCTCGGCGAGGTATCCACGGAACTGCGTCTTGACCGCCTCAGCCTCAGCCAGCATTTGCACCAGGCCGTGAATATCCTCTCGTGCTTTGCGCAGCTGCAGGTTCAGTTCCTGGATCTCATTCTCCAGTAGGCGGGCGTGCTGTTTGTGCATTTCGAGAGGCGTGGGGATGCCAAGCCACTCGCAGGTGTCTTCATCGATGTTCATGGGAGGTATTCCGAGTGCTGTATGTGCGTACAGTATTCGAGATTTGGCGAAGCGGAAGGCTTGAGGCGACGAACTGCAGATTTACCCGACGATCAGTCAGGCGCCATGAGGACGGCCAGGGTCAGCTTGATGAACTCTTCATTCTCGTCGATGGTGTGTAGAGCGCCGCGCACGTTTTCCGCCACATCAGCGGAGCCTCGCTGCTCGACCCAGTTCGAGATCTCCATGATGGACGCCTCAAGAGCCAGCTGGTTTTCGTAGAGTTTGGAGAGCAGCGAGGGGAGAAGGTCTGAGTTGGGCATCGGCGTTCCTCTGGTGGAGTGAACAGCTTAGCAGTTGGCGATTGGGAGCCCATTCCAAGTTCATGAGTGTCCGCTCTCGAGACAAAGCGGACAAATGGGATCGTCACTACGGCACGGGATAAAGCCTGTGCAACGGCCGGACGCAGAGCGTCCAGAGCGGCATACCCACGCAGAGCGTGGGAGCGATCATCAAGGCTTGACCACAGGAATCTCGGGAAACAGAAATCCGTCGTCCACTCTTTTTTGGGTGAAGTCGTTGCTGCCGTGCTGGTAATTTCGAGAGATCGAGGCTATCCCATTTGGCACACAGAGCATTGGTACTGACAGTGAATAAAGTTCTCTAGCCAATTGGGACTCTATGATTTGTTATAGGGTGTACTATCAAGACCTGTCCATCAGAAATCAGCTAGCCATGTCCGCGCAAAACGAAGAGAGCCGCCAGATCGTAGCTGCTCTGGCGCACCGGGTTGGCCCCAATGCTGATACTGCAAGCATCGCGCAAGTGACGGTCTCGATTTTGGAGGCTATGCACGCAGCACTTACCCCTATCATTGGTCAGCAGGGGGTCGCAGCGCTTTATCGACGCAGCCTTCATCTCTGCGCCTCCCGCCAACCGCACCTCGCCCACATATCTGATCGTGTGCAAACCGCGCGGGACCTCAACGCTCTTAATTCTGAACTCGTTACAGAAAGCGAAGCAGACGCCTTGTTGTTTGGTGAGGTGATGCTGACCACCTTCTACGAACTGCTCACTACGCTGATCGGGCCCTCGCTCACCGCACGCTTGCTTCGTGACGTGTGGAATCCTTCTTTGAGCGACACATCTGCGCAGGAAAATTCGCCATGAACACCAAAGTGACTATCAACCGCTTGGCCACCGGGGTGCCAGGATTAGACGAGGTGCTGGGCGGGGGATTGCCGGAGTTTTCGTTCAACCTTATCGCCGGCCCGCCGGGCTGTGGCAAAACCACCCTGGCGCATCAAATGATGTTCGCCCTGGCTACGCCCGAGCGTCCGGCATTGTTCTTTACCGTGCTCGGCGAGCCTCCGTTGAAGATGCTGCGTTACCAACAGCAATTCGACTTTTTCGACGACGAAGCTATCAATCAATCGATCCGTTACATCAACCTGGCCAGTGACACCCTGGCGGGGGATTTGGATGAAGTGTTACGCCGAATCGTCGCTGAGGTAGAGGCATACTCACCGGCGCTGGTGTTCGTCGACTCGTTTCGCTCAGTGGTGCTAGCGAGTCAGACTCAGGACAACCCCAATAACAACTTGCCGCAGTTCGTTCAGCAATTGGGCATGTTGATGACCACTTGGCAAGCAACAACCTTCCTGATTGGCGAATACTTTAGCGAAACTGATACCAACCCAATTTTCACCGTAGCCGACGGCCTGATCTGGCTGCGCCAGAGCGTGCAGCGCAATTCCATGGTGCGCAAGATGGAAATCATGAAGATGCGCGGCCAGCCAACGCTGCCGGGGTTGCACACCTTCCGCATCGCCACGTCAGGCATAAAGGTTTTCGCGCCGGCACCGCTCAACCACGTTAATCCTCCCCCGACGTTTCCGATGCAGCGCCTGAAAATGGGTGTGCCACAACTCGACGAAATGCTTGGTGGTGGCTTGCCCCGTGGATACTCGTTATTGGTGGCAGGCCCGTCAGGTTCGGGCAAGAGTATTCTCGCTGCGACGTTCCTCGCCGAGGGCGCGCGCAATGGCGAGACCGGCGTGATTGCGGTATTTGAACAACGCCCCAATCACTCCCAGAACACCACTCTTGCGGGGTTGATTAAGGATGGAAAAGTCGGTCTGGTTGATAGCCGTGCACCGGACTTATCCATCGACGAAATCGTCCAGTTGCTGTTGAGCGAAATAAGCCGACTAAACGCCACGCGCGTCGTGATTGACTCCCTATCAGGTTTCGAACTGGCGCTGGCCCCGACATTTCGTGAAGACTTCCGTGAGTCGCTGTCGCGCATGGTGACGGCTCTTACTGGTGCAGGGGTCAGCGTATTGATGACCTCCGAGCTGGAAGACCGATACACCGACCTGCGCTTCAGTCCTTACGGCACGGCATTTCTTACCGATGCAATCATCGTCCAGCGTTACATTGAAGTGCAGAGCCGCTTGTTGCGGATCATGGCTGTGGTCAAGGTGCGGGCCAGCGCTCATTCCGATGAGCTGCGGTTGTACCAGATAGACGATGATGGCTTGCAAGTCGGCAAAATGTTGCCAGATAAGGAAGGATTGTTAGGGGGGCGACCTACCCAACAGCGTACGGTCACATTCGAAGGATGAGCGAAATATAATGAGCGAGGCCGACGGCAAGAATGACCAAGCTATAGCTACTGCAGCACGTGAACTGTTTCTTCTCGGCCAGAAAACGGTCGCGGCGCGTGCGGTTCTAGCAGCGGTTCATAAGGAACTCAATCAAGCCAATACTCAACTCGTCGATAGTCTCCATATCGAGCAATTGATTGAGGCCAACCAGCAGTTGGTGCTGTCAATTCTATCCGCGCAGTCGGATGCGGAAAATCCGACAAGCTCCCAGATAGAACAGCAGATGTACCTAGAGATGCGCGAGGCAAATGAGCAATTGGTGATAGCCGCGCTTAGCGCACAAGACCTGCAGGTTGCAGCGGAACATGCGCTGGAGCAGCAACGCAATTTTCTAAACCAGGTGGCCCACGAACTGCGAAATCCTCTGACGCCCATTAGCTTGATTGCTGGCAGGCTGGTACGTGTCCCTCGCGAAGAATTACCCCGCATGCAGATGTTGATTGAAGGCCAGGTGAAGCAGATGTCCCGACTGGTCGAAGACTTACTCGACATTGCACGCGCCAGCACCGGCAAATTTCGCCTTGATTGCCACATTGTCGATATGGCTCAAATCATCCATGAGGCAATAGACATCTGCACCCCGATGATGGTCGCTAATAACTTGCATTTCAGTTCGAAACTGCCGGATTGCACTTTGATGGTTAACGGCGATGCAGCGCGCCTTACTCAAATCCTTGGCAATCTACTGGGCAACGCAGCGAAGTATACGCCTGCGGATGGTACGGTCATTCTGACAGCAACAACTCAAGCCGAATATTTGGAGATACTTATTCGCGATAACGGTATTGGTATAACTCCCAACGCACTACCGTTTATTTTTGAGCCCTTTGTACAGGATGTTCACGCGGTGGGTTTCAACGGGGCGGGCCTGGGCATTGGTCTGACGGTCGTGCGTGAGTTGATCGAGGCCCATGGCGGTACGGTGACTGGTACTAGTGAGGGAGAAGGGAAGGGAAGCGAGTTTGTAATGAGACTACCCCTAGCGAGCCATTGACGGCGCCTAGACGGGAAAAGGCTTTCCAAAGGCCTAACTATAAAGCATTGAATGACTGCTTTTGGCCGATTGTGTTGAAAAAGTCGACGTTGGTATGCTCAACCCCTCTCATCGACTTGTTTTGGATAGGTGCTCATGTTGACTGGCTTGAATCACCTTACGTTGGCGACTGCGAACCTTCCTCGCAGTATCGAATTTTATGTGGGGCTACTCGGTTTTAGGCTGGCTGCTCGCTGGGAAACGGGGGCCTATCTTACCCTTGGCGATCTCTGGCTTTGTTTGTCTTTCGATGAGAACTGTGCATCGGAAAAACACCCTGATTACACTCACTATGCGTTTTCGGTGGGGCAGGACGATTTTGAAGGAGTAACTGTTTGCTTGCGGTTACGGAACGTTATCGAGTGGAAAACCAATTCGAGCGAGGGTGACTCATTTTATTTCTCAGACCCCGACGGGCACCGACTGGAAGTGCATGTCGGCAGTCTGGCTTCGCGGCTTGAGCAATGTCGGCGCCATCCATACGCAGGTATGGAGTTCTTTGACTGACAGTTTTCGATCGATTTATTGAACAAGTAGCTCTCCTACCGGGCTTGCGGCAAAATATACACATCGGCCAGCGGGAGCGTACGCAGCATGATGGGACAGTTATCGAGTGGGCAGGATCGACTGTTTTACTCGTTCAACCTTGAAGATCACATCCCAGCAAATCATCTTCTGCGCAGCATTGATCGGTGTCTCTATCTGGGCGACCTGCGCCATTATCTCACCGATTTCTATAGCCCGATTGGGCGCCCTTCAATTGATCCTGAACTGATGATTCGCATGCTGGTCGTGGGTTACTGCTATGGCATTCGCTCCGAGCGGCGGTTGTGCGAAGAGGCCCATTTGAACCTGGCGTATCGCTGGTTCTGCCGGTTGAGCCTTGAGGATGAAGTCCCCAATCACTCGACGTTTTCCAAGAATCGACACGGCCGTTTCCGGGACAGCGGTTTGTTTCGGTGGCTGTTTAATGAGGTGCTGCGTCGCTGCATGGACGCAGGTCTGGTCAAGGGCGAAGGCTTTGCAGTGGACGCCAGCATCATCAAGGCGGACGCGAGTCGGCAGCGTGGTGTACCAGGCGATGGAGAGGTCAACTGGAGCGATCCAACGCTCAGTACGCGTGCCGTACGTGAATACCTCGAAGCACTTGATGAAGAGGCGCTGGCTGAAGCACCTCCCAAGCGCTTATCGCTGACTGATCCTCTAGCCCGATGGACGGCTGCTCCGGGTGGCCCCGCCTTCTTTGCCTACTCCACGAACTACCTGATCGACACTGAGCATGGCGTGATCATGGAAGTGGAACCAACACCTGCCCATCGAACGGCCGAGGTCGAAAGTACCAAGACGATGATTGATCGGGTCGAAGAACAATTCGACATTAAGCCAGATCGCCTCATCGGCGACACTGCTTACGGTACGGCGCCGATGCTGGCCTGGATGGTGGAGGAAAAAGACATCGAGCCGCATGTGCCGGTGTGGGACAAAACCGAGCGCAAGAACGACAGTTTTTCGAGCACCGATTTCCACTGGAATGAAGAGGCTGAGGAATACCGCTGCCCGGCCGGCAACCCATTGCGCAGCGAATGGCGAGCCTTCAAAAATGAGCGTTCACACGTCACCAAAGCCAACACCATCATCTTCCGATCCAGACAGACCGACTGCGCTACGTGTCCGATGAAAGCCAAGTGCTGCCCGAACACTGCGTTTCGCAAGATCGCCCGCAGCGTCCATGAAGCTGCTCGCGATGTGGCTCGGCGCATTGCAGCAACACCGGCGTATCAGCGCTCTCGCCACGAACGTAAAAAGGTCGAAATGTAGTTTGCCCACCTCAAGCGCATCCTGAAATTGGATCGCTTGCGACTACGTGGCATGAGTGGCGCGACGGATGAATTCACGCTGGCCGCTGCGGTGCAGAACCTGCGACGGCTGGCCAAATTTTCATCTCAAGGGCCACCAGTCACGGGATAGGTGCGCCTGCACCAAGCAAAAAACCTCAAATTAACCCAATAACAGAGCAGCAAAGGTCACCGAAGGGCCGAAAAACCACTCAATGTGGTGAGTAGGTTCTCCAGTGGTGGTCGAGCCTGAATTCAGGCGATCTGAAAATCCGACTTTTTCAACAGAATCGACCCTAAGCTGCCCTTCGCGAAAGGCAGCAATCGGTCAGAAATTGCCTCCAAATGCAGACTCGCCAAGCATGAGCTAAACCTCATCAGACCGTCTTGATGAAGGAATGCAAAATGTTAGGGACACCAGCGGTGTTCAGCGCCTGCCACCAAGGTAAATGGGGTTCGATTTATCTCTACCTCCAGACAAAGGGAGAGGATCTCTATCTGACTTTTGAACAAGGAACTGCCGGCAATTACTTTCTCAAGATTAAGCGAGAACACATTGCTAGGGTTTCAGCTTTCTTTGCTGCCCCATCTATCCGGGCGACTGTTACATGGAAACCGTCAATATTTTCGTGGTACCGCCTTAGCTTCTCTGAGAGTAATCAGCAGGGTGCGCTCGCCATTCGGATACTCGCCTTTACCCCTCTCTCGATCAGTGGAACGACTGTTCCATTCGCCATAGAGAAATTGGTGCAACTTGGCCACGTAATGCAAGCGCTCGCCGATTGCCCTCATGAACCTGTTTGAGAGGTCGGTTTTGGCCGAAAGCGGCCATACGATGTGTCTCACGAGTCGTGGGCTATTGGTGGTTTGTGTTCGGTCGGCAGGACGCCGGGGGAGGGTGTTATGCATTTCCGGCATGGCCTGGGATTTCCCCCGCTGGGACCACTTCTGGAACCAACGGGTGCATTTCGGTGCGTTACGGGTGATTACTCATGACGACTTGGCCCAGCAAACACTGATCATCAGCAATCACCGCAATGCATTTTATACTGCATGGTGATGTTAGCTGTGGAGATCAATTACTTTACCTATCAATAGCTTGGAGTGCGCTAATGTGAGCCGGGTCCATTTTGTGGCCCAGGCCAACGGGCATACGTCGGCAGCGACATCAAGGCTTGAGGCCCAGTCGCTGAGCAGAAAAATGGGTGCATGTTGGAATTTGGCGCGCATTGTCGCATATGTCAGGCGGGAGTTGTATGGCGGTGCAAGGATGGATTTGCCTGAGTCTCCGGCATCGCCACCCACAACAACCCCAATGCAACCGCGGCCACACCCGCCAGGGTCAGGAACGCGGCGTTGTAACCTGCCCACTGCACGACAAAACCCGCCAGGCTGCTGCTCAGGGCCGCGCCGAGGCCGAATGCCGTGGACAGCGCCCCCAGGCTGACATTGAAGCGCCCGGTGCCCTGGGTGAGGTCTTTGACGATCACCGGAAACAGCGCGCCGAACACCCCGGCGCCAACCCCGTCGAGCATCTGTACTGCCACCAGCCAATAGGGATCACTGGACAACGTATACAGCACGCCCCGCAGCGGCAGGATCATGAAGCCGGCGAGCAGCAGCGGCTTGCGCCCCCACACGTCGGCCTTCACGCCCACCAGCCAGGCCACCGGCACCATCACCAACTGGGCCGCGACGATGCAGGCCGAGGTCAGCGGCGTGGCCATCTGCAGGTTGATCTGGGACAGCTTTTGGCTGACCAGCGGCAACATCGCCGCATTGGCCAAGTGAAACAGGGCGCAGCAGATGGCGAACAGCATTAAAGGCTTGTTTGCCAGAAGCACGGTCATCCCCGACGGCTGTTCGTGTTCGGCGCTGTGGGCAGGGTCGAAGCCCCGCGCTACCTCGTGGTCGATTGCCTTGGCTGAAACGCAACTGACCGCGATGACACTGGCCGCTGCCATGACCGCCATCAGATAGAACACCGCCACCGGACCGAACAGGTAGGCGAACCCGCCAGCGAGCAGGGCGGCCACCGCGTTACCGGCGTGGTTGAAGGTTTCGTTGCGGCCGGTGCGGCGGGTGAATGCGCGCGGCCCGGTAATGCCAAGGGAAATCGCCGAGATGGCTGGCGCGAACACCGAGGCCGCTGCTGCACTGGCTGCCTGGGTCAGCGCCACCAGGCTGAAGGAACTGACGAAGGGCAGGAGCAGGCAACTCGCGGTGACCAACAGGGCCGCGATCACAATCACCGCGCGCTTGCTGCGGGTTCGGTCAATCAACGCGCCGGCCGGCGTCTGGGTGAGCAACGCCGCAATGCCGGCAAGGGTCATGACCACCCCGATGCTGGCGGGGTCCCAGTGGTGCACGGCCAGCAGATAAATCGCCAGGTAAGGCCCCAGCCCGTCACGGACATCCGCCAGGAAGAAGTTCAGGCTGTCCAGGGACAGTGTGTTGCGCAGGTCAGAGCGAGTGGCCATGGCACGGTCTTCAGGCGAGAGGTCGGTAGCGATAGTGACCCATGGCACGAGGGGATAGTTTCTGGCGCAGGCGCCGCACAGGCACAAACATTTACAAAGTGGCGCCTATTGCATCGAAATATAGCGCTGGTGGGGATTTTTTCAGGGAATTTTATTGTTAACAGTTGAACATCCCATAAGCCTGGCTTATTTTCCGTCCGTTCGCCCTACAGTGAAGGCTCTTTACCGGTTCAGGGATGGCGAGGCTTTTGGTGTAGGGCGGACCTCTTTTGTCGCAATGACTGAAAAATTCTGGAGACGCGATGGACATGCTGTCAGCCCAAGAGGCTATTTCCAGCAACAAGGACGCCTGGAACGAATCCGCCAGGTTGCATAAAAACACCGCCAACTGGAACGCCTTGCTTGAGGACGTCGCCAAGCCCGGCTTTTCACGCCTGGACCCGACGTTGACCGCATTGCTGCGCAAGGTCGGTGTCGATGGCAAGGACGTGGTGCAACTGGGCTGCAACAATGGCCGGGAATGCCTGTCGCTGTTCGGGCTGGGCGCGCGCACGGTGGTGGGGATTGATCAGTCCGAAGCCTTTCTGCAGCAGGCTCGCGAGCTGGCCGACGCTTCGCCTCACGAGGCTGAATTCATCGAAGCTGACATTCACCATCTCCCCCGTGGGCTCACCGATCGCTTTGATGTCGCCTTGATCACCATCGGCGTGCTGAACTGGATGCCGGACATCGCTTTGTTCATGGCCCATGTCGCCAGCACCTTGAAGCCCGGCGGCAGCCTGGTGATTTACGAAACCCATCCGTTCCTGGAAGTGTTTGACCCAACAGCGCCTAACCCGATGTTGCCGGTCAGTTCGTACTTTCAACGTGAGCCTTTCGTGCAGCAGGAAGCCATCGTCTACGAAGGTGAGACCGAAAGTGTTGCGGCTGCCTCCTATTGGTTCGTGCACACCTTGGGCGCGATCGTCAGCGGTGCCATCGCCGCCGGGTTACAGATCACTCATCTGCAGGAGTTCGCGCACTCCAATCGCGAGGAGCTCTACGACCAGTATGAACACCAGCGCGCGCAACTGCCTCTGTGCTACACCCTCACCGCAATCAAGCGCCCAGGCTGACTGACGGCCGCGCAGGCAAAAAAAAGCCCGCGAGGAAGGCGGGCCAAGGTGTTCACTGGAGTAGGTAGCCTCCACCCTATCGCTCGATAAGTGAAGGCCATGTGAAAACCGTGTCGCAAGGACGGATGTACCGTCTTGTCAGGGCCTGCGAACAAAAGTGCGCATGGTTTGCCCCGGGCCCGTGCTGAAGCGGGTAGGGCGGGGCATGCCTTCATCTGCCGCGATAAACACGAAGTGATCACCTTCCAGCTGGTAACTCGCGGGTAACTGCTTGCCAGCGTCTTCACCCATCGAATCAATCCAGGTAATGCTTTTGGGTGCCGTGCTGGCATCGAGGGTAAAGCTGCCTGCCAGTAACACCTCGCCGTCGGGTGTTACTACTTTGAACTGGTCACCGCTGATGGTGGTGATGGCCCCCGGTGCGCTGTGCTCATCGGCTGGGTTGAGTACGCCGCTGTCTTCCAGTGCCGTTTGTTCCCAGGCTCCTTGAAGCGCTTGGAAATCCTCTCTTGAAACAGATGTCATACAAACTCCTTTTTGGTTGAAAAATGATCGTCAAGACGCCGGTTTACCTATGTCTGACGGATCTACTGAAACGATTTTGTGAGAATTGTCTGATTTCTTACGGACGCGTATGAAATTTCCCAATAATCCCGGGCATTTAGCGCTATTTTATGTCCTGATTTGGAAACGTGTCCTTACAAGTTCGTCTACGCTCAGCGCAGCGGGACTGACACCTAAGTATCTGAGCGAAAACAATCTCCTGTCGTGTGGGACTTTTCCGCAACGTGGGTGGTCCGATGACCATCGGTAGACCGTGTGTCTCGTGTGCAGGGCGTTGTCCCTGATTTTCAAGCGGCTGTTCAGTATTCCATGAATCGGCATGGCCGTTGACTGTCGACTTTTTAAGGTGCATCAGTTTTGAATAAAACTCCTCGGTTCCAAGCTCATGCGGCATCGGACGAAATTGACCTGATTGAACTGTGCCACGGGATCTGGCGACAAAAAAAGTTAGTGCTGGGGTGTACGATCCTGGCGGGTGTCCTGGGGGTAGGCTACGCATTTCTGGCACCCAGGGAGTATCAGGTCAGTAGCGTGCTACGTCCCGCCGCCATTAATGAACTCGATGCACTGAACCGTTCCGAAGTCTATAAGCTGCCCCCGGCTGATGCCTTGAACAAAGTGGGAGCACAACTGGACTCCTACGAAGCCCGCCTGGGGTTCTTCAAGTCCCATGAAGAGCTGTTCAAGGCGTTCCAGAAATCCGGCCAAAGCCTTGAGCAGAGTTTTGAGGAGTTCAACCGAAACTCCATTAACCTGATCCTGCCTGACCCGAAAAAAGCCGACTCCCTGAGCAGTTATATCCGCCTCGAATTGCAGTACCCCAGAGACATCGACGGGGTGGCTATTCTCAACGGCTTTGTGGACTACGCCATTGATATGGAACGTGCCCAGGTCGGTGCAGACCTGAAGGTGATCGTCAATAACCGCCTGAACGAACTCAAGGGCAAGATTGACGCGGCACGCGCCAACTACGACACCGATAAGGAATCGAAGATTGCCAAGTTGCTTGAGGCCGACAGGCTCAAGCGAGCCCAGCTGGAAGACGAGTTGGGCGCCCTGCGCTTACAGATGAAAATGGAGCGAACGGATCGGCTGGCGGAGCTGGCCGAGGCCATTTCCATCGCCAAGTCGATGGGCATCAAGACGCCGACCACGCCTTCGTCTATGGCGGATGCCTCGCGCAGTGGCTCGAATCAAGTCATGCGCACTGAGGTCAATAACCAGAAAATCCCGCTGTACTTCCTGGGTACAGAGGCGCTTGAGGCTGAACGCACGGCCTTGCAGGCGCGAACAAACGACGACTTTACCAACAGCCGCATTGCAGAAATTGGCAAAGAGTTGCAGATGTTGCAGGTCAACCGCGAAGTGGAAGTGCTGAAAAAGCGTGGGAATGAAGACATCTTCTTGCAGGATGTTGAACCATTGCGAGCTGAAGTCGCGCGGTTGAAGGGCCTTAATATCGACATGAGTGGCCTGAAACTGGTCACCATTGACCGACGCGCCCAAGAGCCGCTGAGCCCGATCAAGCCTAAAAAAGGCTTGGTGATTGCGCTGAGTCTGGTTGGAGGATTGGTGCTGGGTGTGCTGATTGCGCTGGGTCGCCATTTTATCTTGGCGCGACGCGAGTCTGTGCCCTATTCGCAGTTGGATGACCATCGGCTTTCCCAGCGTCCACGCAAGGATGATGAACCGCACGTTTAAGGCCGGCTGCCCTCGGGCTTGCCGCCTGGCAAGCCCGTTTCCGCGCTTCCCAGCACACTCAGTGGACACCTTTTCACAATTCTTGATTAACCTTTGGTTACAAAGTGTGGCTAAAATAGCTGCCAATGGCCATGACCGGATTGTCACCCAGCCGGTCGTGTTGCCTGTTTGTGAATTGTGATTTCAGGTGCTGCATCTTCAATCCTCGGCCGTCGTGGGCACGCAGGAGCAGCCTGTTCTCTTCTGACTTGTGACGAATACCTTGAAACTCATCATTGTTGCTCTCTACGTTGCCTCCATTGCCTACGTCCATCTGCGTGGCCGTGTGCGGCACAAGCTAGGCCGCCAGCTCAGCGATCACTCGACCTTCCTGGCTCCGGTGAACTGCTTTCTGTACCTCTTCTCCAAACTGCCCAGCCGGCCGTACCTGGCTCCCAGCGACTTTCCCGACTTGAGTCCGCTCCAGGAGCATTGGGAGGAGATCCGCCAGGAAGGCCAGAACTTGCTGCGTGCGGGCGAGATCAAGCGTTCCGACCAATACAACGACGTGGGATTCAACTCGTTCTTCAAGTCGGGCTGGAAGCGTTTCTATTTGAAGTGGTACGGCGACAGCCATCCTTCAGCGATGAAGCTGTGCCCGCGCACCACTGAGTTGGTGCAAAGCATCGGGTCGATCAAGGCCGCGATGTTTGCCGAGCTGCCGCCGGGTTCCAAGTTGGTACGCCATCGCGATCCGTATGCCGGTTCCTACCGTTATCACTTGGGCCTGGACACGCCGAATGACCCGGGCTGCTACATCAATGTTGACGGTGAAAGCTATTATTGGCGCGACGGCGAACCGGTGATGTTTGACGAGACCTTCATCCACTACGCCGAAAACACTACGGAGCAGAACCGAATCATTCTGTTCTGCGATATCGAACGCCCGATGAAGTATCGCTGGGCGGCGGCGTTCAACCGTTGGTTCAGCCGCAACGTAATGGCTGCGGCCGGCTCGCCCAACGATGCCGGGGACAAGACCGGTGGCCTGAATCGTGCCTTTACCCGCCTGTACAAGATCCGTCTGCGGGGCAAAGAGCTGAAAAAGCGCAATCGCACCCGCTACTACCTGGAGAAGTGGGCGATCTTCGCCGGTTTGGCGCTGATCTTCATCCTGATCTGAACCTGGCCGGGGAGCGCATCAGCCTGGCGGATGCGCGCCCAGCTTCTCCCACATCTTCTTGCTGATCTTCTGCCGATTGGCATAACCCGCCCACGGATCCTTCTTCAAATTCTGCAATCGCTCGTGCAGGTTGGCCACGGTCCATTGCTGGGCGCCGTGCAAACCCTTCAACTCGTCACGACTCACCGGCACCGACACCGGCAGGCCGGGCCGCGCGCGCACCGAGTAGGCCGCCACCGTACTGGCGCCCCGGGCGTTTCGCAGGTAATCGATAAAGATCTTGCCGATGCGATTTTTCGGGCCTGAGGTCGCGGTAAAACGCTCCGGCAACTGCTGCGCCATGAACTGGGCAATCGCCTTGGCGAAGGCCTTTACCGTATCCCAGTCATCCTTGCGCGCCAGCGGTATCACCAGGTGCAGGCCCTTGCCACCGCTGGTCTTGACGAACGCTTCAAGCCCCAGCTCATCCAGCACCGACAGAGTTAGTTGCGCCGCTTCAAGCATGCTTTTCCATGGCAGGGCCGGGTCCGGGTCAAGGTCGAGCACAAACAGGTCCGGGGTTTCGATTTTGTCCGCGGTGGCGCCCCAAGTGTGCAACTCGACGGTGCCCATTTGCACCGCACCGATCAGCGCGGCGGGCCTGTCGATTTCCATCAGCCGCGCATGACCCGGATCCAGGGCCTGATCCAGTTGCTTGATATTCGGGATCGCCAGGTGTTCGGAGTGCTTCTGAAAAAACTGTTCACCCGCAATGCCTTCCGGTGCCCTGAGCAAAGACACAGGACGGTTACGCAAGAAGGGCAGGATCCATTCGCTGATGCCCTCGTAGAACTGCGCCAGTTGTAGTTTCTGTGTACCGCTTTGGGTGTCGATGACTCGGTCGGGATGGGTGATCTTGACCCCGACCACGGCACCGGGCTCAGTTGCCTTTTTACGGGTTTTTTCCTTCATCGACTTGGCCGCCCGCGGCTGCTCATGAACAATCTGCTCCGCCGGCTTGTCGGTACGCAGCCCGACAAAGGCCGCCTGGCGCACCACACCTTCGCGAGTCCATTCGGCGAATTGCACTTCGCTTACCAACTGCGGTTCGACCCAGTGCACACCACGCGCCTGGGCGCTGGTCAGCGGTTTGGCCAGTGGTGACGCATCGCGCTCCAAGGCTTTCAACTGCTCACTGATCTTCTTCAATGCGGCCTGATCAAAGCCGGTACCCACGCGCCCGGCATACACCAGCCCGGTGTCGTCATTGACCGCCAGCAGCAGTGCGCCAAAGCCACTGCGTGAACCTTGCGGACGGGTGAAACCGACGATTACGAATTCCTGTCGCAGCCGGCACTTGAGCTTGATCCAGTCGGGGCTGCGCTTGGAGATGTACAGGCTGCCCGCACGTTTTCCGATCACGCCCTCCAGCGCCAGGTCACAGGCGCTTTCGAAGATATCCCGCTGATTGGCGGCGAAGGACTCGGAGAAGCGCAGCAGCTTGCTCCTGCTGCGGGTCAGCACGCTTTTCAGCGCGGCGCGCCGCTCTTCGACGGCGACCTCGCGCTGGTCACGACCTTCCAGAAACGGCGCATCAAACAGATAATAGACAATGTCCAGGCTGCGACCGATATCAAAGGCGTTCTGCAACGCCTGAAAGTCCGGCAACCCATCAGCGTTCAAGCTGACCACCTCGCCGTCGAGCCAACTGTCCTTGAGCTTAAGCGCCTCCAGGGCCTTGACCTGGCGCGGTAGCCGATCAGTCCAGTCATGACCATTGCGAGTGAATAGCCGTACCTCGCCGTCACGAATACGCGTGAGGATGCGGTAGCCGTCGAATTTGATCTCGTACACCCAGTCGCCGTCCGGTGCACGGTCCACCAGCGTCGCCAATTGTGGGGTGAGCTGATCGGGCAGGGCAGTTGAGGATTTGCGCGTGGTTTTCTTCGCAGCAGCTGGTTTTTTCGGGCGCCCCACCATTGCATCGCTCAACACGCTTTTCGGCTCGGCCTGGACCACGTCGTAATCAGCCAACGGGCGCGCCTGCTGATCGTTCTCCTTGATCAACAGCCACTGCTCCTTATCGCCGCTGCCCTTGAGCCGCGTGCGCACCAATGTCCAGTCGCCGGCGAGCTTTTCGCCGATCAGGGTGAATTTCAGCTTGCCCGCCGTGTAGGCTTTGCGCGGGTCGTCGTGGGGCTGCCACACGCCGCGGTCCCAGACGATCACGTCCCCCGCGCCGTACTGGCCGGCGGGAATGCTGCCCTCGAAACTGCCGTAGCCCAATGGATGGTCTTCCACATGCACCGCGAGGCGCTTCTGGCTCGGGTCCAGGCTCGGGCCCTTGGGCACCGCCCAGCTTTTGAGCACGCCATCGAGTTCCAGGCGAAAGTCGTAATGCAGGTTGCGCGCATCGTGCTTTTGAATCACGAAGGTCAAGGCCTGGGCCCGGCTCCTGCCGCGAGGCGCACTGCCTGCAGGTTCGGCGGTTACATCGAAGTCGCGCTTGGCGTTGTATTCACTCAGGGGCTTGGCCATGGCGGTCTACCTCATGAAGCCTTGCGAGTTTTTTCGCGGCTGGCTTCTTCGTCGGGCTCTTGCCTGCCAGGCTGCGCTTGAGCAGTTCCGTCAGGTCGATTACATCGGCTGATTTGCGCTCATCCTCACCCTCGCTGGATTCCACGTCTTCGATCTTGCCGGCCTTGGCCTTCTTCGCCACCAGCGCCATGATCTTTTCCTGGAAACTGTCGCGGTATTCTTCGGGCTTCCAGTCGGCGCTCATGTCTTCCACCAGTCGCTTGGCCATGTCCAGCTCGCCCTTGGCCAGGGTCGGTTTGGTCACGTCACTGCCCAGTTCCAGCTCATCCAGGCCGCGCACTTCAGCGGGCCAGCGCAGCATCACCAAGACCAGCGCCGACTCCAACGGCATCAGTGCCGCCAGGTGCTGCTTGGTGTGCAGCACCACGTTGGCCAGGGCGACCTTGCGGGTTTTTTTCAGGGTTTCCCGCAGCAGCGCATAGACCTTGCCGCCGCGCTTGTCGGGCGCCAGGAAGTAGGGCGTGTCGATGTTCTGCAGCGGAATCTGGTCGCTGGCCACAAACGCGATGATTTCAATGGTCTGGGTGGACTTGGGGTGGGCCGAGCGGATTTCGTCTTCGCTGAGGATCACGTAGCGACCTTTCTCGTAGGCCACACCCTTGACGATATTCTCCTTGGTGACTTCCTTGCCGGTGGTCTTGTTGATGCGCTTGTAACCCACCGGGTCCATGCTGCGTTTGTCCAGCCAGTCGAAGTCGACGCCCTGGGAGGACGTGGCCGAGACCAGCGATACAGGGATGTGTACCAAGCCAAAACTGATTGCGCCTTTCCAGATAGCCCTTGGCATGTCGGTTTTCCTGAAGATGTAGGGGTCTTCAGGTGACACGGCGGTTTCGGCAAAAGTTTCCCTGGCCAGCCGGCTGGCACCGGGGTTTCAGACAGATCGTGTTACACCTGATGAGAAACTATTTAGTTACCAAAGCCGAACCCAAGGCGTAGCGTGTTATCGAAAGCACGTATTACTCGCGCCCAGAGAGGCTTTGTCATGAACACCCGTTTGCGTCACCTTGCGGTATTGGCGATGGGCCTGGCCTTGAGTTCGCTGGCACAGGCACAAAACCTGCCTGGCAGCAGCAACAACCCCTACAACGGCCCGATTCATCAGGCCAACCCCAACAGCATGCAGGGCACCCAGCCCAACGCGCCTGCTGCGCGGGGTACCTACATCCCACCGGCGCAGCGGCCACCGACCCTGCAAAACGGCGGTATCGGCAACAGCGTCCAGCGCCGTGACGGCCCACAGACCCCGCCGGCCATCCAGCCCAAAGCTCCCACCCGCGACGCCAATGGCAATCGCGGCGATTGAGTGTGTGAAGACGACAAGGAAACCCACCGTATGTTTCTACGCAAAACCCTTCTAGCGACCTTCTGCGCCGCTGCCTTGCTGCCCCTGGCGCTGCCCGTTTCGGCGGCCGACACCCAACAGTTCCCCAGCGAGCAGGGAAGTATCACCGTCACCCCGATTACCAAGGGCCTGGATCACCCGTGGGCGGTGGCGTTCCTGCCGGACAAGCAAGGTTTCTTGGTCACCGAGCGTCCCGGCAACCTGCGCTTTGTCAGCTCGGACGGCAAGCTGTCCGCGCCTCTGACGGGCGTGCCTCAAGTGTTTGCCAAAGGGCAGGGCGGTTTGCTGGACGTGGTGCTGTCACCCGACTTCAAGGAGGACCGCCTGGTGTACCTGTCCTACGCCGAAGGCGGTGGCAAGAACGGCACGGCCGGCACTGCGGTCGGGCGCGGGCGCTTGAGCGATGACCTGACTGGCCTGCAGGACTTCAAGGTGATCCTGCGCCAGGAGCCCAAGCTGTCCACGGGCAACCACTTCGGCTCACGGCTGGTGTTTGACCGCGATGGTTACCTGTTCGTGACCCTGGGGGAAAACAACGACCGCCCCACCGCCCAGGACCTCGACAAGCTGCAAGGCAAAGTCGTGCGGATCTTCCCGGATGGCCGTATACCCGAAGACAACCCCTTCGTGGGCCAGGAAGGCGTGAGGCCGGAAATCTGGTCCTACGGCCAGCGTAACCCACAGGGTGCGGCACTGAACCCGTGGAGCGGCACACTCTGGGAAAACGAACACGGCCCGCGTGGCGGGGATGAGATCAACATTATCGAGCGTGGAAAAAACTACGGCTGGCCGCTGGCGACCCATGGCATCAACTATTCCCTGACGCCGATTCCCGAGGCCAAGGGCAAGACCGCCGAAGGCACAGTGCCGCCGCACCATGTCTGGGAGAAATCCCCCGGCGTGAGTGGCATGGCGTTCTACGACGCCGACCGGTTCAAGGCCTGGCAGCACAACGTTTTTATTGGTGCACTGGTGAGCCAGGAGCTGATTCGCTTGCAGTTCGATGGGGACAAGGTCATCCACGAAGAGCGATTGCTTGGGGGGTTGAAAGCGCGGATCCGTGATGTGCGTCAGGGGCCGGATGGTTACCTGTATGTGCTGACGGATGAAGATAACGGCGTGTTGTATCGGGTAGGCCTTAACCAGGACTGACGTAGACCGCCGGGGTTATATGGGAGCTGGCTTGTCGGGTCGCCGCATCGCTGCGATGGCGTCAACTGGGTGTGCCTGATACACCGAGGTGTCTGCATCGCAGGCAAGCCAGCTCCCACAGAAAAGCCCGCTCCCACAGTTGGGTAGCGTCGAGCCTACAACCCAAGCTCCGACAACCCCGGATGCTCATCCGGACGCCGCCCCAGCGGCCAGTGGAACTTGCGCTCGCTTTCCTTGATCGGCATGTCGTTGATGCAGGCAAACCGGTTCGCCATCAAGCCGTTCTCGTCAAACTCCCAGTTCTCGTTGCCGTAGGAGCGGAACCAGTTGCCGGAGTCGTCATGCCATTCATAGGCATAGCGCACCGCAATGCGGTTGCCGGTAAACGCCCACAACTCCTTGATCAACCGATAATCCAGTTCCTTGGCCCATTTGCGGGTCAGGAAGGCTTTGGCTTCTTCGCGGTTGTGGGCGAACTCGGCGCGGTTGCGCCATTGAGTATCCAGGGTATAGGCCAGGGATACTCGTTGCGGGTCTCGGGAATTCCAGCCGTCTTCGGCCAGGCGAACTTTCTCAATCGCTGATTCACGGGTGAATGGAGGCACCGGCGGGCGTATTTCTAGGTTGGATGACATCGGACGGCTCCTGAACGGGTTCTAATGAACGTGGGGTCAAAGTTGCAATAAGATCCGCGCCATGGCTTGCGCATTATCGGCAGCGGTGGTGTCGCCCATCACCAGGGCAACGGTAATGGCGCCATCAATCAGGATCAGCAGGTGCGCGGCCTGGCGTTCCGGGTCGGGGGTGCCATGTGCTTGACACAGTTCGAGGGCGTATTCGAACAGTTTCTGTTTATGGGCCTTGGCCAGCAGGCGGACCGGGTCTTGCGGGTCGCCGGTCTCGCCGCTGGTGTTGATGAAGGCGCAGCCGCGAAAATCGTCGGAGCCGAACCAGGTTTTCAGCGCACTGAACACACCCAACAGGCGCTCGCCCGTGGTGGCGTGGCGTGTCACTTCGCTGCGCAGCCAGTGCATCCAGCGCTCGTCGCGGCGCTGAAGGGCGGCGATCACCAGTTCGTCCTTGTTGGCGAAGTAGCGGTAGACGCTCTTTCTGGAGACGCCGGCGGTCTTCACCAGAAGATCCATGCCGGTGGCTGCGATGCCATTTCGGTAGATCAACTTTTCGGTGACGTCGAGGATAATGTCGCGAGTGATATCGTTCATGTAAATTACAGTAGAACGATCGTTCTTCTTGGTCAATTAATTATTTTTTACCCGCCGGCGGGAAGACCTGAGCCAGCCCATGGTGTAAGCTCTGGAGTCCTTCGGATTCGACCCATTGCGAGCCCTATGCCGTCGTTATTCAAACGCTCCCTGTTGCCCAAGCTGCGCGGTTTTCCCCTCACGCCCGACGCGATCGAGGTGCTGTCCGGCGCCGCCGAGTACCGCCGTTGCCTGCTGGAGAAAATTTCCCAGGCCACCCAGCGCATTTACATCGTGGCGTTATACCTGCAGCAGGATGAGGCGGGACAAGAGATCTACGACGCATTGCATGCGGCCAAGGCGGCCCGGCCCGGGCTGGATATCGTGGTGGTGGTCGACTCGCTGCGGGCCCAGCGTGGTTTGATCGGCGCCGGCAAGCAACCGGGCAACAGCGCCTGGTACCAGGCCATGACCGAGTCCCACAGCACCGAAGTGCCGGTGTATGGCGTGCCGGTGCAAACCCGTGAACTGTTCGGCGTGCTGCACCTCAAGGGCTTTGTGATCGATGACAGCGTGCTGTACAGCGGCGCCAGCCTGAATAACGTGTACCTGCACAAGTTCGACAAATACCGTTACGACCGTTATCACCTGATTCACAACAAGGCGCTGGCCGACTCGATGCAGCACCTGGTGGAGCACGGCCTGGTAGCCGCCAAGGCGGTGCATCGCCTGGACCTGCCCAACCCACCCACCACCCGCAGCCTGCGCAACGACATCGGCGACCTGCGCAGTCGCCTGAAACACGCGGTGTATGACACCACGGCGGGGCAGTTGCCAAATGGCAACCTGACGGTCAGCCCGCTGTTGGGCGTGTGCAAGAACAACCCCCTGAGCCGGGTGATCTGCGAGCTGATTGCCAGCGCCCAGCACCAGCTGACTATCTGTACGCCGTACTTCAACCTGCCGCTGCCGGTGACCCGGGAAATCAACCGCGCCCTGGCGCGCGGGGTGAAGATCGACATCATTGTCGGCGACAAGACTGCCAACGACTTCTACATTCCGCCGAGCGAGCCATTCAAGGTTATCGCCGCGCTGCCGTATCTCTACGAAATCAGCCTGCGACGCTTCGCCAAGCGCCATCAGCGCATGATCGACAGCGGCCAGTTGAACCTGCACCTGTGGCGCGACGGCGACAATACCTACCACCTCAAGGGCATGTGGGTCGACCAGCGCTACACTTTGCTGACCGGCAACAACATCAACCCGCGAGCGTTTCGCCTCGACCTGGAAAACGCCTTGCTCATCGATGATCCCAAGGGTGAGTGGGTAGGGCCACGGCGCACTGAACTGGCGGAGATTTTCCAGCACACCTCACGTATCGAGCGCTATCAGCAGCTGGAAACACTGGTGGAGTACCCGGCGGCCGTCGGCAAGTTCTTGCGTCGGGTCAGCCGGGTGCGGATCGAGCGGTTGTTGTATCGGATCTTGTAGCACCGTTGCATGCATTCCGATTTTTGCGGGGCGCCACTGCCATGCTGGTTTGGGTACTGCAAGCTGGCTCTGACCGCCTGGATGTGAAGGCATCTATTGTTTGACTTTGTGGTCGACATGCCTGACCAGTAAATTATCAAGGTCAAATTTGTCGGCCTGGTCCGTTTGAAGTTCAAATCGAAAAGTGATTCTGAGATTTAACTGGTTGCCGGATTCTGTCGCGGTGGGAAGGGGAATTGTGACACCAATCCAGTTATTGCTCGGTTGGAAAAGACTGGATGATTGCTCAACTTCCGCCAGCCTGACGATGAGGCGAGCAGGTGTTTTTGATCTGAACTGAAAGTTGAGTAAATACTCCTGCCCCGCAGTAAAGCGGAAACGCTTTTGTATGCGAATAGCACTGCCCGTTCCGAAGTCGGATGAAAGATAAAAATCCAGCGGATCATTGGGCGTTTGCTGCACAAACTTCGTGGTGCCTGGGACGGTCTCGGTCCAGTCGTTCCAGTTTTTATTTTCAAATGTAGTCAGATCGTACAGTTCATTGCTCATGATTTTGCCTCAAGGTTGAGCGGGCTTATTCATCCAGGCCCGCCGTTCGATGAGATTCCAATACCTTCAGCCTGTCTACTGTCAGAAATCACAGGTAGATACCCTTGGGCACTACCGCTGGAGCGGGAGTACTCGCGGGCACGAACGGCCCGCGAGTGAGGTGCATCAGTTCAAGCCAAGCTTGCCACGCAAGGTGGACAGGTCTTCTGCCAGGGTGTTGACCGGGCCAACCAGGGCTTTACGGTCTGCTTCCTTGACCTTGTCATAGGTTTCAAAACCGCCATCCTTGGTTTTGTACTTGGCCAGGATCTTGTCCACGGTGGCGAAGTTCTTGTCGACTTTGGCGACGAAGGCCTTGTCCTGCTTCTCGATCTGCGGACGGAACAGGTCGACGATTTTCTTCGCGCCGTCGATGTTGCCCTGGAAGTCATACAGGTCGGTGTGGCTGTAGCGATCTTCTTCACCGGAGATCTTGGTCGCGGCGACTTCTTCCAGCAGGGCAGCAGCACCACCGACAACTTTTTCCGGCGGGAAGGTCAGGCCGTCCACACGGGTTTTCAGGTCCAGTACATCGCTGTTGAGCTTGTCCGCCAGGGCGTCGAGGCCTTTGGTGGTGTTCTCGGAGAACAGGCTGTACTCGATGCGGTGGAAGCCGGTGAAGTCTTCGGCTTTCACGCCTTTCTCGTGGTCGTCCACACGGGAGTCGATGGAGGCGTCGAGGTCGCTGAACAGCTCGGCGATCGGCTCGATGGACTCATAGTGAACGCGGGTTGGCGCGTACAGTTTCTTGGCCGTGGCCAGGTCGCCTTTTTTCACAGCGTCGGTGAACGCCTGGGTCTGGGTGACCAGCTCGCCGATTTCTTCGGTGACGTAAATCTTGTAGTCCGACACCGGCCCTACCAGGTCCAGCGGCGCGGTGGCGGCAAAGGCCGCCAGCGGCGAAAGGCTCATTAACAACGACAATGCGAGAGACGACTTCTTCATGGGACGATTTCCGCTCTGGGGTTTGTTTTAGGTTTTGGCAGTGGTGTGTGGATGTGTCGCATCAAGCAGCGTGCGCCCGATAAAATCCTTGTCCCCGGTGACGCCTGGCAAGGTGAAGAAATAACCGCCGCCGACCGGCTTCAGGTATTCCTCCAGAGGCTCGCCATTGAGCCGGGTTTGCACGCTGATAAAGCCTTTCTCCAGGTCAGCCTGGTAGCAGATGAACAACAGCCCCATGTCCAGCTGACCGTTTTTGTTGACGCCGTTGGAGTAGTTGAACGGCCGGCGCAGGATCAGGTTGGCCTGGGTCTGTGCAGTACGCGGGTTGGCCAGGCGGATGTGGGCATCGAGCTTGGTCAACTTGCCTTCCGGGTCCTTGCTGTAGTCCGGCACCTGGGTTTCTTTCTGGCCATCCATGGGCGCGCCACTGGTCTTGATCCGGCCAATGATGCTTTCTTGCTCTTGCAGTGGCGTGCGGTCCCAGCGTTCGACGAAGTTACGGATGATCCGCACCGCCTGGTAGCTGCCATTGGCGGCCCAGGCCGGTTCGTCGCTGCCTGGCTGTACCCACACAATCTGGTCCATCGCCTTGTTGTCGTTGGAGTTCGGGTTGGCCGAGCCGTCGCGAAAACCGAGGAAGTTGCGCGCGCTCTGCGCCGGCTCGCCAGGGCGGGCAGGGGCCTGGGGCGGCACGCTGCCTTCCTGTTTCCAGCGCACCAGCAGCAGGTCCGGCAGGTTTTTCACGATGTCGCGCAGGGCGTGGATATTGGTGTCCGGGGTGTTGGAGCTGAACTGCAGGCTCAGGTCGCCGTGGCACTGCGCCGGTTCCAGCGCATCGTTGGGGAAACCCACCATGCGGATCAGGCGCTTGGGCTTGGCTGCGGCCAGGCCGAAGCGTTCGTCGAACAGCGACTCGCCGACCGACACGGTGATGGTCAGGTTGTCCGGTGTCACCACCGGGCCGAGAATGCCGGAGTCGGTGGGGGGCAGTTTCGGGTCGACTTGCACCACGGTGCCGCCGGTCATCAGGAACGCGATGCGCTCGTTCAAGGTGCGGAACAGCCGCTCCAGGTCCTCGCGGTCGCTGGCCAATACGTCGAATGCCACGAGCATGCCGCAGGCCGGGCGCGGGGTGACGATGCCGGTCTGGTGCTTGCCATGGAAATCGTGGTGGTCCTGGGTCTTTTCACTGCTTGGCGCGGTGGTCACTTGTGCAGCCGCGTTGGCGGCCATTGCCGGGCAGCTCAGGCTGCTGCCGGCAATCGCGGCGCCGGTGGCGGCCATGCCCAGCAATACACGACGACGCTGGGATGAAAACTGTTCTGAATCACTCATGTCTACGGTCGTCTTCACTTCAGGCCGGAAAGGCCAAGGGCGGGGTCGATTCCATCGAGTGCAACGGCCAGAGCCTTGGCCTTGTCGGCGATCTGCTTGCGCTGATCGGCGGTAACGCTGTCATACGAGGCGTAGCGGCCATCGACTTTCAAACCGCTGAGTTCGGCGTCGAGGGCGCTGATCGCACTGTCGATCTCCGGCAGCAATTGCGCGGCAGATTTGGTCAGCAGCGGGCGCATCAGGTCGACCACTTTGCGGGCGGCGTCCAGGTTGGCGGCGAAGCCGTTGAGGTCGGTGTGGCTGTAGCGTTCTTCCTCGCCGCTGGCGGCGCGTACGTCGGCCAGGCTGTTGAGGTTGCGCACTACGATGCTCACCAGTTGCTCCGGCGGCAGCGACTGGGCCAGCAACTGTTGCTTGAGGCTGGTCACGTCGGTAACCAGGCGCTGGGCAATCGGCGCCAGACCATCGAGGTTGTGTTGCTGGAACAGGCCGTACTCGAGGCGGTGGAAGCCGCTGAACGCCGGGTCCTGTTCGCGTTTTTCAAAGTAGTCGGCGCGGGCGTTGATTGCGTTGTCCAGTTCTGCCAGGCGTTGCGAGGCCGGGGCCAGACGCTGGTAGGCCTCGCGGGCCGGTATGTAAAGTGCCTGGGCCTGGGCGAGGTCGCCGGTCTCGATGGCCTGCTCAAGTGCCGTAACGGCCTTGACCAGCGCACTGCCCTGGCTGCTCAGGTACACGCGGAACTCCGACAGCGGGCCGATAAACGCCACCATCGACGGCTTGGCCTTGGCTTGCGCGTCCGACTCGGCAGTCGGCGTCACCGTCAGGGTGCCTCGTGGGTTGCTCAGCAGGCCGCAGGTGATCTGGTAGTCGCCGGGCAGCAGGTTGGCGTTGATCACCTGGCTCAGGCCCGGGGCTATGTTTTCGCGCTCTTCGACCACCAGCACGCCGTCGAGGATTTCCCATTCCACGGCACGGTCCGAGCGGTTGATGATGCGGAAACTGGCGTGTCCCGCCGGCACCGTCAGCGCATTCGGCTCGCAGCTGTGGGCGTGGATCGTCACCGCGATTTCATTGTGGTTGGCCTGGCGCTTGGAGGCAGCCAGTTGCGAAGCGTAGTAGAACAGGCCACCGGCGGCGATCATCACGACCACCGAGCCGCCCACCGCCCAGCGCAAGGCACGGGAGGGCGGAGCCGGTTGAGGGGTTTGGTTGGACAAGAGGCGGTCCTTACTGGCTGGAAACGGAAGAAGTTGTGCGGGTAGCCGGCTTGCTCGGCGGCGCGGGCAGGAAGAACATCACCAGGGCCACCACCAGGTAGATCAGGTAGGCGCCGAGGGTGCTGATGGTCGGGGCGTCCTGATAGCCGAACATGCCGGCCAGCACCGAGCCCAGAGGGCCATCCATCGGCAGCGTCGCGCTGAAATCGAACAGTACGGTTTGCAGGTGGTTCCACACCCCGGCTTCGTGCAGGGCTTGTACCGAGTTGGCGAGGATGCCGGCGGCAACCACCAGGATGAACAAACCGGTCCAGCGGAAGAACGCGCCGAGGTTCAGGCGCATGCTGCCGGTATAGATCAGGAAGCCGACGATGATCGCCAGGATCAGGCCGAGCAGGGCGCCAATCGGTGCGCCCGGGCCTTCGCTTTGCTGGAACACCGCCAACAGGAAGAACACGGTTTCCAGGCCTTCCCGGGCTACGGCGAAAAACACCATGGCGATCAGCGCTGTGACCTGGTGTTTGGAACCGGCGAGGGCGTGATCAAGGGATTCATGCAGGGAATGCTTGATGGAGCGCGCCACCTTGCGCATCCAGAACACCATGGAGCTGAGAATCCCCACGGCCACCAGGCCAACGATGCCTTCGAACAGTTCCTGTTGTTTCTGCGGGAATTCGGCACTCACCAGTTCCAGGCCACCGCCGACCAGCAGCGCGAGGGCCGCAGCCAGAAACACGCCGATCCACACTGCGGGCATGTACTGGCCACGGCCAGTTTGCTTGAGGTAGCTGGCAATAATGCCAACGATCAAGGCGGCTTCTATGCCTTCGCGCAGCATGATGAGAAAAGGAACAAGCATTCGGCACCGAATCGTCACTAGATAGGATGCTAAGTTGTAACATAATGATACTCATTGCTAAACAAGAAATGTTGACCTTTACTGAACCTTGACTGAACGGTGGTGGCAAACCGCAACCGCCACTAGAATGCGCGGCATTGTCCCAGCCACCGGATTGCGCCATTCCCCATGTCGGAAAAAGACACGATTTCCATCCATCTGGTTCGCGAAGCCTTGTTGCAGAGCTGCGCGCCGGGTGCGGCGACCGATGAAGTGTTGAGCAAAGTCGGGATCAATCCAGCGTTGCTGGAACAGGCAAGTGCACGTGTCCCGGCAACGGCTTACGCGCGTCTTTGGCGCCTGCTGGCAAGGCGCATGGACGATGAATTCTTTGGCATGGACCCGCGCAAGCTCAAATCCGGCAGCCTGGAATTCCTGTGCCGGGCCTCTATGGCGCAACCGACCCTGGCCACCGCGCTGGAAACCGGCCTGGGCTTCCTGTCGCTGATGTTCGAGCGCATGCCCGCGCAACTGGTGCATCAGCAGAGCCTGGCGGAAATCGTATTGTTGGAGCCAGAGCCCGAACCCAAACGGGCCTTCACCTATTTTGCCTACTGGATGATCGTCCACGGCGTCGCCTGTTGGCTGGCCGGGCGACGCATTCCGATCCTGGCGATTGAGCTGCGCTGTTCGCCGCCGGACTTCTGCGACGACTATCAGGTGATGTTCTCCGACAACCTGCGCTTCGACCGGCCGCGTACCCGGATGATTTTCTCAGCCGACTGCCTCGACCTGCCGATCAAGCGCAGCCCGGAAGAGCTCAAGCGTTTCCTGGCCCACGCGCCCGCCAACATCCTGGTCAAATACCGCGACCCCGACAGCCTCGCCACCCGCATCAAGACCGACCTGCGGCAGATGCCTGCCGACACCTGGCCGGAAACCGAAGGCCTGGCCGCGTCCCTGTGCATCTCGGCCTCGACCCTGCGCCGGCGCCTGGCGGAAGAAGGGCAGACCTACCAGGGCCTCAAGGACAGCGTGCGCAAGGAGTTGGCGATTGTGTGGCTGGCCGACTCCGACATCAGCTTTACCGAAATCGCAACCCGCCTGGGGTTTGCCGATGCCAGCTCGTTCTACAAGGCGTTTCGCAAGTGGTCGGGCTCCAACCCCGGGCACTATCGCAGCCTGATACTGAACGAAGCGCTGAGCCAATAGGTCACTGCCAAGGGACCGCCAACGTTCGATTGCCTATCCGCGGCTTTAATGACCTGGGTCACTTTCCTGTGCCTCGGTGCGTGTGATATTCGGCGCCACCGCTCCATCGTTCGTTTCCTGACGCAGCCTGATCGGCATTTGTCGCGATCAACGTCTACGCCATTTCCCTCATTCAAGAGCAGGATTTCATGGCACTTCACAGAACCGTAGAGACTCAGGATCAAGCCATCGAAGACGTCTATTCGAGTGGCTCCGCACAGCACAAACTGCCCAAATATCGCCTCCCGGACCACTCGACCACACCGTCCGCCGCCTACAACCTGGTGCGCGACGAGCTGCTGCTGGACGGCAATTCCCGGCAAAACCTGGCGACCTTCTGCACCACCTGGGTCGAGCCCGAAGTGCAGCAGTTGATGGCCGACGCCCTCGACAAGAACATGATCGACAAGGACGAGTACCCGCAGACGGCCGAGATTGAAAACCGTTGCGTGCACATCATTGGCGACCTGTGGCACGCGCCGAAGTCGTGGCAAACCGTCGGTTGTTCCACCACCGGTTCCAGCGAAGCGGCGATGCTCGGCGGCCTGGCCCTGAAGTGGAGTTGGAAGAAGCGCCGGGAAGCCGCGGGGTTGCCCACGGACAAACCGAATTTCGTGTGCGGTCCGGTGCAGATCTGCTGGAAAAAATTCGCCCGCTACTTCGATGTGGAAATCCGCGAAGTGCCGTTGCGCGGTGATGCATTAGGCCTGCGCCCGGCCGACCTGCGGGAATATTGCGACGAAAACACCATCGGTGTTGTGGCGACCCTGGGCGTGACCTTCACCGGGATCTACGAACCGGTCGCCGCCCTGGCGGCCGAGCTGGACTCGATGCAACGCGATCTTGGCCTGGATATTCCGATTCATGTCGACGCGGCGAGCGGCGGGTTTATCGCCCCGTTCATTCAGCAAGAGCTGCAATGGGACTTTATGATCGAGCGCGTCAAGTCGATCAACGCTTCCGGCCACAAGTACGGCCTGGCGCCGCTTGGCGTGGGTTGGGTGATCTGGCGCTCCACTGAAGACCTGCCGGAAGAGCTGATCTTCTACGTCGACTACCTGGGCGGCAACATGGCGACCTTTGCCCTGAACTTCAGCCGGCCCGGCGGTGAAATCATCGCCCAGTACTACAACTTCCTGCGGCTCGGTCGTGACGGCTACACCCGTATTCAACAAGCGTGTTCCGATACGGCGCAATGGTTGGCGTCGGAAATCACCAAGTTCGCCCCGCTGGAACTGGTGTACGACGGCAAGGACGGGCTGCCGGCGGTCTGCTACAAGCTCAAGGACGGCGTAGACCACGGCTTCAGCCTCTACGACCTGTCGGAGCGTGTGCGCATGCGCGGCTGGCAGATCGCGTCATACCCGTTGCCGTCCGACCGGCAGAACGTCGTGGTACAGCGCATCCTCGTACGGCATGGCGTGAGCCGTGACCTGGTGGCGTTGCTGCTGGAAGACCTACGCAAGGCCGTTGCCTACCTGCAGAAAAACCCGGTAGAGCATTCCGACGCGGGCCCCAGCTTCAGCCATGGCGCCATCGCCGACCCGGTCATCCCGGCCGACACCCCGAACCTCGACTGAACGCACTGAACACTCACCGGGCCTTGGGGCCCGGTGCCTTTAGCGTTGCATCGCCAGGTACGAATCATCGTGACTGCCTTCTTCAATTTCCTGCACGACAACCCTTACATCCTGCTGTTCCTGGTGGTTGGCCTGTCCGTCTGGGTCGGGCGCGGCACCATCAAGGGCTACGGCCTGGGCGCGGTGGCCGGGGCCATCGTGATCGGCTGCGCGATTGCGACCTGGGCGTCGTACTACGGCGTGCATTTCGAACTCGATAACTTCACCAAGAGCCTGTTTTATTACCTGTTCATGTACGGCGTCGGTTTGCGGGTCGGGCCTTCGTTCATCAACAGTCTCAAGGGTGATGGCCTGAAGTTCACCTTCCTGGCGATTCTCTCCTCGTTTCTTGGGCTGGGCATCGTGGTGCTCGGCGTGCGGTTGCTGTCCCTGCCGGTAGGCGCGGCAGGCGGAATTCTCGCCGGTTCGCAAACCATGTCGGCGGCCATCGGTTCCGCCGAGCAGGCCATCACCTCGGGCGTGGTTCCACTGCCGCCGGGCACCACCGCGGCAGCGGCCACGGCGATGATCGCGCTGTCTTACGGCATCACCTATATCTGGGGCACAGTCGGGATCATTTTGATCTGTAAATACCTCCCGCGCTGGTGGGGTGTGGATGCGCGCAAGGCCGCGAAAGAGTTTGAGGTGGAGCACGGTGTGCCGAACGTCGACGATGCCGGGCTCAGCGGCTATCGACCGTTCGACCTGCGGGCTTATCGCCTGGTAAACCCGGAGCTGGTAGGACAAAGCATTGCGCAGTTTCGCCAGCGCTTTGCGTTGTACCAGATCGAGAACGTTGAGCGTGGTGAAGAGTTGCTGGGGGCTGATCCGACGCTGGTGTTGCAGCTGGGCGATGTGATTGCCCTGGGCGGCAGCCTGGATGCGCTGACCGATCACATGGGCCTGATCGGGCCGGAAGTACCGGATGCCCGGGCGTTGAATATACCGCTGGATGAGGCGGTGATTCTGGTGACCCACAAGGATGCCGTGGGCAAGGCGCTCAAGGAGTTCAGCCAGTCGCCGATTGCCGGGCAGGTGCAGTTGGTGGGGATTGAGCGGGGTGGTGCGCCGATTCCGGTGGGGCTGGAAACGCGGTTGCAGCGCCTGGATGTGATGCACTTGATTGGCTTGCGCAGTGCCATCGACAAGGCCACGGCGTTGCTGGGCAAAGCGGGGCGGCCGAGTACGGCGACGGATTTGCTGACGCTGTCGCTGGGCATGGTGCTGGGGTTGCTGATCGGCCTGATTCAAGTGCCGGCGTTCGGTGCGGCGGTGGGGTTGGGCAATGCGGGCGGGTTGCTGGTGTCGGGGATTATCGTTTCGTCGCTGGTGTCGCGGGTGCGGTTTTTGGGAATACGCCGAATGCGGCGCGCAACATTCTCGAGGACATGGGACTGATTTTCTTTGTCGCGATCGTGGGGGTGAATGCCGGGGCCAATCTGGTTTCGCAGATCAGCGCGATCATTGCGTTGAAGATCTTTTTGCTTGGGTTTGTGGCTTGCACGATTCCACCGTTTATTGTTTGGGCTGTGGGGTTTCATGTGTTCAAGATTAATCCGGCGATTCTCATGGGCGGTGTTGCGGGGGCGCGGAGTCACTCGGGGCCGGCGCGGGAGGCGGCCAAGGAGATCGACAGCACTGTGCCGTGGATCGGGTTTCCTGTTGCGTATGCGGTGTCGGGGATTTTGCTCACGGTGTTTGGGTACTTTGCCATGGTGCTTGCGCGGTAGCTGTATTGGGTACATATCCGTTGCTGCGGTAACGGCCACTTATGGTTCCGCTCTTACAGCGGGTCACTTTTGGCAAACGCCCCAAAAGTAACCAAAAGGTCTTTGCCCCACCACTCGGTGCCTCGCCTAGGCTCGGCATGCCCGCACTCCGGCACGGCTCCGCGGGCCGCCGCGACGGGCCATCCATGGCCCGGCGCGGCTAAATCGGCATCCTTGCCGATTTACCCGCTCCACCGTGCCTGCGTGCGGCCATCGTGGTTGACGGGGCCCGCAGATCAAAATCAAAAGCAGATCAAAAGCAGAGCACAGCGGCCTACCGGCCGGCTTGAGTGTTAAAAGCCAGATCAAAAGCCGGAGCGAATGCAGATCTGCTTTTCTGTGTGGCTTGCCTGCGATGCAGACACCTCGGTACATCAGGTACACCCAGTTGATGCCATCGCAGGCAAGCCAGCTCCCACATTTGACCGTGCCCGCTTTAGCTTTTGATTTGGCTTTTGCTTCACAACACTCAAGCCGGCCGGTAGGCCGCTGTGCTCTTGCTGTTGATCTTGATTTTGATCTTAGGCGCCCCGTTAAACCACGCTGGCCGAACGCAGGCTTTGGAGCGTGGGTAACCCGGCAGGACGCCGGGTTAGCCGCGCTGGGCCAAGGATGGCCCATCGCGGCGGCCCACGGTCCAAAGCCGGAGTGAGGGCACACCGAGCCTGGGCGAGGTGCCGAGTGGTGGGGCAAGAGCGTTTTGCTTACTTTTGCGCTTTTCAAAAGTGAGCCGCTGTAAGAGCGGAACCAATAGCAGCCCTGACCGAAATAACGGATATGTACCCACCACAAACGAGCAAAAAAAAGCCCCGCGACCGAATGACGGCACGGGGCTAAAAATTGGCTGGATGCGACCAACCAAAGGAGCTCTTTAAATCACATCACTTGGCACTGGCAATGGTGGTACTCGGCTGCCACCCACCCCCCAATGCCTTGTAAATCGCGACAATCCCCCGATACAGATCCACCTCGGCCTGAGCCTGCGAATCCTCGGCGGCCAAACGCTCACGCTGCGCGTCCAGCAACACCAGGAAGTCCACCGTCCCTTCGCGGTAACGAATCTCCGCCAGATCCGCAGCAGCCCGGCTCGACTCACTCTGACGAATCAGCGAAACCAACCGCTGCTGGCGTTTACCGTAATCACTGAAGGCGTTCTCCGATTCTTCCAGCGCCAGCAACACCTGCTGCTCATAGCTCGCCAGAGCACCATCCGCCTCGGCATCCGCACCACGCAACCGCGCCCGCACACTGCCCAAGTCAAACGCCGCCCAAGTAATACTCGGACCCAGCGACCACGCATTCGCCGCCGCCGAACCAATCTGCGAACCCCGCCCAGCGGTAAACCCGAGGAACCCACTGAGGCTCACCCGCGGAAACAGATCAGCCTTGGCCACCCCAATCCGCGCCGTGGCCGCTGCCAACTTACGCTCGGCACTGAGAATGTCCGGACGACGCTGCAACAGTTGCCCCGGATCACCAATCGGCAAGGCCTTGGCAATCGCCGGCAAGTCTTTCGGGCTCAAGTCCACGGTCAACTTGTCCGGACGCTGACCGAGGAGGGTAGCGATACGATTACGCTCGCGCACTTCCTCAGCCTGCAGCTGCGGCACACTGGCTTCTACAGCCGCCAGCCGCGCATCGGCCCGCACCACATCGAGCTGATCACCCACACCGGCATCCCGCAGGCTGACCGTGATGCCGCACGAATCTTCCTGGTTCTTCAGGTTAGCCACCGCGATTTTCTCACGCAGTTGCGCGCCCCGCAGTTGACCGTAAGCGTCCACCAGCTCGGCAATCATGGTGACTTGCAGTTGATACAGGTCGGCCTCGGCAACCTGTTGGTCAGCGTCGCTGGCTTCGAGGTTGCGGCGGATCCGCCCGAACAAGTCCACTTCCCAGGCCATGTCCAGGCCCAAGTCATAACGCTCGCTGTTGACGCGTTTAGTGGTCTGGCCCGGAATCTGGCCTTTGCCCACGTCGCTGCTGGCGCGGCTGGTGATCACCGGCATCACGTCATTGGCGGCGTCGTCACGAATCGCCCGGGCCGCCCGCAGGCGGGCAAATGCCACCCGCAGGTCACGGTTACCGTTCAGGGATTGAGTCACCAACTGGTTAAGGGTCGGGTCCTCGAACTGCTGCCACCAGATGCCTTCGAACTTCGCGTGGTCGTACTGTTTGGCGTCGGCGGCGGCCGTTACGTTGGCCGCCTCCAGAGGCTGGGTTTTATAGTCCGGGCCCACGGCACAGGCGCTCAGCGCCAGTACCAGCAAGCTCGGTAAAAATACTTTCACGCTCATTGCTGTGTCTCCAGCTTCAAGGCCTTGGCCGCTTTGCGCGCTTCACCGCGCTCAACAAACCGGCGGATCAGTACATAGAACACTGGCGTCAGCAGCAGACCGAAGAAGGTCACGCCGATCATCCCGGAGAACACCGCCACACCCATGGCGTGACGCATCTCGGCACCGGCACCGCTGGACATCACCAGAGGCACCACACCCATGATGAAGGCGAACGAGGTCATCAGGATCGGCCGCAGACGCAGACGGCAGGCTTCCAGTACCGCAGCGAGCGGGTCGAGGCCTTCCTGCTGTTTATCCTTGGCGAACTCGACGATCAGAATCGCGTTCTTACAGGCCAGGCCCACCAGTACGATCAGGCCGATCTGGGTGAAGATGTTGTTGTCGCCGCCAGAGATAATCACCCCGGTGATGGCCGACAGCAGGGTCATCGGTACGATCAGGATCACCGCCAGTGGCAGGCTCCAGCTTTCGTATTGGGCGGCCAGTACCAGGAACGCCAGCAATACGCAGAGCGGGAACACGAACAGCGCGGTGTTGCCCGAGAGGATTTGCTGATAGGTCAGGTCGGTCCACTCGTAGGTCATGCCGTTGGGCAGTTCGTCTTTCAACAGTTTCTCGATCGCCGCCTGGGCCTGGCCGGAGCTGTAGCCCGGTGCGGCGTTACCGTTGATCTCGGCCGTGATGAAGCCGTTGTAGTGCATCACGCGGTCAGGGCCCGAGGTGTCGCTGACCTTGATGAAGGTCGCCAGGGGAATCATCTCGCCTTTGTTGTTGCGCACTTTCAGCTGGCCGATCTGGTCTTCATCCTGGCGGAACTGTTGCTCAGCCTGCACGTTGACCTGATAGGTGCGCCCGAAGCGGTTGAAGTCGTTGGCATACAACGAACCCAGGTAGATCTGCAGGGTGTCGAAGATGTCGCTGATCGCCACGCCATGGGTCTTGGCCTTTTCGCGGTCGATGGCAGCATCGACCTGGGGCACGTTGACCGTGTAGCTGGTGAACAGGCCGAACAACTCAGGCACGCCACGGCTCTTGGTAATGATGTTCTGTACTTCTTTGTACAGCTCGTCGTAACCCAGGTTGCCACGGTCTTCGACCTGCAGGCGGAACCCGCCAATCGTACCCAGGCCCTGTACCGGCGGCGGAGGGAAGATCGCCATATAGGCTTCCTGGATGCTGCTGTACTTGCCGTTCAGTGCACCGGCAATCGCACCGGCAGACAGGCTCGGGTCTTTACGCTCATCGAACGGCTTCAAGGTCACGAACACGATGCCGTTGTTCGGGCTGTTGGTAAAACCGTTGATCGACAAGCCGGGGAAGGCGATCGCGCTTTCCACGCCCGGCTGTTTCATCGCAATGTCCGACATGCGCTTGATCACGTCTTCGGTGCGGTCCAGGCTCGCGGCGTCCGGCAATTGCGCGAAGGCCACCAGGTATTGCTTGTCCTGGGCCGGTACGAAACCGGTCGGCGTGTGGGCAAAGCCCATCCAGGTCAGGACCATCAGGCCGGCGTACAGGAACAGCGCGATGCCACTGCCGCGGATCACCCGGCGTACGGTGCCGACGTAACCATGGCTGGCCTTGTCGAAGAAGCGGTTGAACGGTTTGAACAACCAGCCGCCCAGCATCTTGTCGAGGAACCTGGAGAAGCCGTCTTTCGGCGCGTTGTGGCCTTTGAGCAAGACCGCTGCCAGGGCGGGCGACAGGGTCAGCGAGTTGAACGCCGAAATCACCGTCGAGATCGCAATGGTCAAGGCGAACTGCTTATAGAACTGGCCGGTTAAGCCGCTGATAAAAGCCGCTGGAATGAACACCGCACACAGTACCAGCGCGGTCGCGATGATCGGGCCAGTCACTTCGCTCATGGCCTTTTCGGTGGCCGGGAACGGTTCCAGTCCAAGCTCGATGTTGCGCTCGACGTTCTCCACCACCACGATGGCGTCGTCCACCACGATACCAATCGCCAACACCAGCCCGAACAGCGACAGCGCATTGAGCGAGAAGCCAAACAGGTGCATCACCGCAAACGTACCGATCAACGAAACCGGCACTGCCACCAGTGGAATGATCGACGCGCGCCAGGTCTGCAGGAACAGGATCACCACCAGCACGACCAGGATCAGTGCTTCAAACAAGGTGTGAACCACGGCCTCGATGGAACCCCGCACAAAGACGGTAGGGTCGTAGGCGATGCGGTAATCCATGCCCTCCGGGAAGCTCTGTTTCAGCTCCGCCATCTTGGCGCGTACTTCATTGGAGATGTCGATTGCGTTGGAGCCCGGGCGCTGGAAGATCGGGATCGCCACGGCCGGTTGGTTGTCGATCAACGAGCGCAGGGCGTACTGGCTGGAACCCAGCTCAACCCGCGCGATGTCTTTCAGGCGCGTGATTTCGCCGTTAGCCCCGGCGCGGATGACGATGTTCTCGAACTCTTCCTCAGTGACCAGTCGGCCCTGGGTGTTGACCGACAGCTGGAAGCTGGTGTCATTCGGCGCAGGTTGCGCGCCCAAGGCACCGGCCGCCACCTGGCGGTTCTGCTCGCGAATGGCGGTTACCACATCGGTGGCGGTCAGGTTGCGCGAAGCGGTTTTGTTCGGGTCAAGCCAGACGCGCAGGGAGTAGTCGCCCATGCCGAACAGCTGCACATCACCCACGCCGCCCAGCCGTGCCAGCTCATCCTTGATATTCAGGATCGCGTAGTTGGACAGGTACAGCATATTGTAGCGCTGGTCGGGGGAGGTGATGTGCACCACCATGGTCAGGTCGGGAGAGGCCTTGTCCACGGTAATACCGATGCGTGTCACTTCCTCGGGCAGTTTTGGCTGAGTCCGGGTTACCCGGTTCTGCACCTGCACCTGCGCGTTGTCCAGGTCGGTGCCCAGGGCGAAGGTGATGGTCAGGGTCAGCTTGCCGTCGGCGGTCGATTGCGAGGACATGTACAGCATGTTCTCGACGCCGGTGATGGCTTGCTCCAGAGGCGCGGCCACGGTTTCACCGATGACCTTGGGGTTGGCGCCCGGGAAGTTGGCACGGACCACAACGGTCGGCGGCACCACTTCCGGGTATTCACTGATTGGTAGCTGGAACAGTGAAATCGCGCCGGCGATCAGGATCAGCAGCGACAGCACCGCTGCGAAGATCGGCCGCGAAATGAAGAACTTGGAAAAATTCATCTTGAGTCGTATCCCTTAACCGCGTGGAGTCGCGACACTGGCGAGCTTGGGCGCGGCTTTATCCGGCGCCACTTGCTCCAGGTTGCTGGCTTCAAGCGCTTGTCGTTGTTGTGCCAAGGCGGCGAGGGTTTCCTTGCTGGCCATCGGGATGGTTTCCGGAGTAACCGGCGATCCCGGGCGAACGCGCTGCAAGCCCTTGACGATGATCGTGTCGTCCTTGGTCAGGCCGCTGCGCACGATGCGCAAACCTTCGATCTTCGGCCCCAGCTCCACGGCGCGATAGGCCGGCTTGTCGCCGTCCATCACCAGTACGAACTTCTTGCCCAGGTCGGTGCCCACGGCTTCGTCGCTGATCAGCACGGCGGAGTAGGTGCCGCTGCCCACCAGCTTCAAGCGGGCATACAGGCCAGGGGTGTATTCGCCCTTGCTGTTATCAAACACAGCGCGACCACGAATGGTGCCGGTGGCCGGGTTGACCTGGTTGTCGACGAAGTTCATCTGGCCCAGATGCGGGTTGCCGTCTTCATTGGACAGGCCCAGGTAGACCGGGGTGGTCGCGCCACGGCGACCCTGGCGCGCGAGTTCGGTGTACTTGAGGTACACACGCTCATCGGCGTCGAAGTAGGCGTAGACCTTGTCGGTGGACACTACGCTGGTCAGCGCGGTGACATCGGCGGTGACCAGGTTGCCGGCGGTGATCTCGGCACGGCTGACACGGCCGCTGATGGGCGAGCTGACGCGGGTGAAGCTCAGGTTCAGCTTGGCCAGGTCCAACTGCGCCTGGATCCCGGCGACGGCGGCGCGGGCTTCCTGGGCAGCGGTGGTGCGCGAGTCAGCCAGTTCGGCGGAGATCGCATTGCTTTGGCGCAGGCGTTCGCCGCGTTGGGCTTCGTTATCGCTGCGGGTGGCCGCGGCCTTGGTTTGTGCGAGTTGTGCTTCGAGGCGGCGCACCTCAGCCTGGAATGGGCGAGGGTCGATCTGGAACAGCAGGTCGCCTTTCTTGACCAGCGCGCCCTCGGTGAAGGCGACCTGATCAATCTGGCCCGACACGCGCGGACGGATTTGCACGGTTTCCGGCGCTTCGAGGCGGCCGGTGAATTCGTCCCACTCGTTGACCGGTTGTTCCAGCACCTTGGCCACGCTGACGTGGCTTGGTGGCATGGCGGCTGCCTGTTGGGGCGCTTTGCCGCAGGCGCTCATCACCATCACGGCCAAAATGGCCAAGGGATAGCGCAAATGTTTGAGTGACTGTTCCATGAGGTGCATCCGCCAATGTATTTAAGATGGGCGGATCATGCTCGGCAGGGTGCTATCTCACGAATCGAATGAAACAAAGGTAACTATCATTCGGAATGATATAAGCGTAAAGCGAGCCCTCTAGCATGCAGGTTTCGTTAGGGAGCTATCAATGCGATTGATGACAAAGGACTGTTGCGCAAGATGCAAGGAACAGTACGCCCCATAAACTGTCTGGCGCGCTTGCTATTCAAAGGTGCAGAGCGCCGGGTTGGTCGCCTTGCACTCATTGCCCGTCCAAGCACCGCCGACCGGCTTGGCATTGACCGGGTTTTTCAGGGTCATGCTCACCGGCTCATGGTTCTGATCCAGGTAGTGGCATGCCACCGACGACTGACCCTGGCTGCTTTGGATCACCGCCTTTTCAAACTGGACCTGGTGCAGCTCCTTCTGCTCTGTCATCGGGTTTTTCCCGGTCCATTGCTGGCCGCCCGGGCCGGACGCGGTGTAAGCGACCACTTCCCCGGTCGGCGTCTTTTTGAACGCGTCTTTAAGGGCATCGGTGGGCGGGCAGGCGGCAGTGCCGGCGTAGGCGTTGCCCGCCAACGCCATCAGGGTCATCACGAGGGCTGAGGTTTTCTTGAGCTGCCTGTTCATCACGCGTGCTCCTGGCCTGGAGAAACAGTGATGTGAAGACTAGCCCAAACAGGCAACGCGGGAGGGGGCTAAATCCACACGTCGTTGATCGCCGTACGCTCACCCCCTTCGGCGCCGGTGTTCAACACACCGCAGGGCTCGATCAACAGCAGCTTCACCTCACCCAAGGCGTGCGGCTTGTGCTCGACGCCTTTTGGCACCACGTACATTTCCCCTTGGCCGATGGTCACCGCGCCGTCGCGGAAGTCGATGCGCAGGGTGCCTTCCAGGACGATGAAGGTTTCATCGGTGTCGGCATGGTCGTGCCAGATAAAGTCGCCTTCAATCTTTACCACCTTGAACTGGTAGTCGTTCATCTGCGCGACGACCTTGGGCGCCCATTGCTCGCTGAACAAGGCGTATTTCTGGGCGAAGTTGATCGAAATGTAATTCGTCGAAGCTTGGGTAGCAGGCATTGTAGGTTCCAGGGTTTCAGGACATTGGAGCCTTAAGGTAGGCCCAACGGCCCGCCGGATATTGAATGATCGTGTAGCGTCCGACAGTCTTGGGTGCGTGCAACTGTTGGCTGTGCAACAGCAGTCGGACAGTTGTGGTTTGCTCGAGACAGCACGATATCGCTCATTGTTTTTATCGTCTTGATTTTATTGAAAATAATTTATGGCATGGCCTCTGCAATGCACAGGTGAACCCTTTCACCCGTCGCTCAGCGGAGCCCTGTATGCCTTGCACTTTCTTCTCGCGTTCCCGTTTCATCTGGCTTGGCGCAGCGTTGTTGCTGGGCCACGCCGCCATGTCCCAGGCCGCCGAGGGCGATGACGCGGTGCCGTCCCTGGCCGGCAAGCGCATTGCCGTGAGCATGACCGGCACCAGTCACTACTTCGACATCAAGGCGTTCCAGGCCCAGGTCGACGAGATCAAGCGCCTCGGCGGCACGCCCATCACCCTCGACGCCGGGCGCAATGACAAGAACCTGGTGACCCAACTGCAAACCGTGGTCACCCAGAAACCCGATGCGGTGATCCAGACCCTCGGCACCCTCAGCGTGATCGACCCTTGGCTCAAGCGCATCAGCAAGGCCGGCATCCCGCTGTTCACCATCGATGCGCCTTCGCAGTACAGCCTCAACAACACCACCTCGGATAACGTCGCCACCGGCAAGGCCCTGGCCGACCAACTGATCAAGGATGCCGGCGGCAAGGGCAAGATCCTGGTGTTCAATGGCTTCTACGGCGTGCCGGTGTGCGCGATTCGCTATGACCAGTTGAAGCTGGCACTCAAGGATCATCCGCAACTGGAAATCATCGAGCCGGAGCTGCGGGATGTGATCCCCAACACCGTGCAGGATGCGTATTCCCAAGTGTCCGCGTTGCTCAACAAGTACCCGGCCGGTAGCGTCTCGGCGATCTGGGCGGCGTGGGACATCCCGCAGTTGGGGGCGAGTAAGGCGTTGATCGATGCCAAGCGCACCGAAATCAAGACCTACGGTGTGGACGGCACGCCTGAAGTGCTGGAACTGCTCGGCCAGGCCAATTCGCCGGTGGGCGCGGTGGTCGCCCAGCAACCAGCACTGATCGGCAAGACCGCGGTGCAGAACGTGGCGCGCTACCTCGCCGGGCAGCGCGACCTGCCCAAGGAAACTCACGTCGCGACGTTGCTGACCACGGCGGCCAACCTGGCGCAGGTCCAGCAACTGCGGGGTGATTGATGGCCGCGTTGCACTTGCAGCACCTGCACAAACGTTTTGGCGCCACCGTGGCGCTGGATGATGCGAGCCTGAAAGTCGAACGCGGCACCATTCACGGTCTGGTGGGCGAGAACGGGGCCGGCAAATCGACCTTGATCAAGATCCTGGCGGGTATTCACACGGCGGACTCGGGGCAGGTGAGCATTGACGGCCAGGCGTACTCCGTACTGTCGCCGCGCCAGGTGGACGCGCTGGGCGTGCAGTTCATCCATCAGGAGCGGTTGTTGCCGGCGAGTTTTACCGTGGGCGAAGCGCTGTTCTTCGGGCATGAATTACGCCGTGGTCCGTTTGTGGATCGGCGCCGGCAGCAGCGCGAGGCCGAGCGTTTGCTGGCGGAATATTTTGAACTGCAACTGCCGGCCGGCGCGTTGGTGGGCGAGCTGAACAGCGCCGAGCGCCAGGTGCTGCAAATCACCCGGGCGCTGATTCGCCAGCCGAAGATCCTGGTGTTCGACGAGCCCAGCGTGGCGTTGGTCAAGCGTGAGGTCGACCAACTGCTGCGGATCGTCAAGCGCCTGCGGGACCAGGGGTTGTCGATCCTCTATATCTCCCATTACCTGCAGGAAATCGACAGCCTGTGCGATGAGGTGACGGTGTTGCGCAATGGTCGTGATGTGGCGGTGGTAGAGCCTCGGCATACCTCCAGCGCGCAGATTGCGCGGCTGATGGTCAACCTTGAGGTGCAGGACATGTATCCCAAGGCTCAGGTCGAACTGGGTGAGCCGTTGCTGCAGGTGCGCTCGCTGAGCCTGGCCCGGCGCTACCGGGAAATCGACCTGGAGCTGCGCCGAGGTGAAATCGTCGGCCTGACCGGGCTGGTCGGGTCGGGCGCCAAAGACTTGCTCAAGACCCTGTTTGGCGTAGCGCGTGCCGACAGCGGCAGCATCCACCTGGAAGGCCGCTTGTTGCGCCTGCGTTCACCCGGCGACGCCATCGCCCAAGGGATTGCCCTGGTGCCGGAAGAGCGCCGCAGCCAAGGGATTTCACCGCTGCTCTCGGTGCTGGAAAACCTCACGCTGGCCGGGCTTGCGCGGTTCAGCCGTTGGGGTCTGCTGAACAGGCGCCAGGAACAGGCCGAAAGTCTGCGCTTGATTGACGAACTGGCAATCAAAGCACCAGGTCCGCAGGCCGCGGTCAGCCAACTCAGCGGAGGCAACCAGCAAAAGGTTGCCTTGGGCAAATGGCTGAGCCGCCGTTCGGCGGTGTACCTGTTAGACGAGCCGTGCGTGGGCGTGGATGTCGGCGCCAAAGTCGAGATTTATCGCTTGATCGGGCGTTTGGTGGAAGAGGGCGCTGCGGTGCTGGTGTTGTCTTCGGACTTGCCGGAGCTGCTGGGAATCTGCGACCGCATCCTGGTGTTACACCGTGGTGAAATCGCCGGCGAATTCCAGGCCGGCGAAGCGGACAGTGATCAGCTGCTGGCGTGTGCCACAGGTGCGGTTCACGCCACGGCATCCGTGCCGGCGACTCGAGAGGTGGCTCATGTCCCTGCTTGAAACCGCTGCTCCTGGTTTCTCCCAGCGTTTATGGGTGCTGTTGTTGCGACGTGGCTCGGCAGGTGTGTTCCTCGCGATTCTGTTAGGTTTTGCCGTTGCTGCACCCAACTTCCTGTCGGTGGGCAATATCGCCAATGTGTTCAGCCAGTCGGCGATCCTCGGCGTGCTTGCTTTCGGCCTGACTTGCGTGATCATCGGCGGCGGCTCCAACGTGGTATCCGGTGGGCTTGACCTGTCGCTGGCGGCCAACCTGGGGTTGTGCGCCGCCGTGTTCAGCCGACTCAACAACGCCGGCTTCGACCTCTGGACCAGCCTGCTGCTGACCTTGGCATGTGGCTTGGCGGTGGGCCTGCTCAATGGCCTGGCCGTGGTGGTACTGCGTTTGCCACCGTTGCTCGCGACCCTGGCAAGCATGAATGTACTGGCCGGCCTGGAACTGGTCCTGACCGAAAATACCGTGGTCTCGACTGACTCACCGCTGCTCGACCTGCTCAGCGGTGGGACCTGGCTGGGCGTGCCTGCGCTCGCCTGGGTGTTGCTGGTGACAGGCTTCGTGCTGACATTGCTGATCCAGCACACCGCCTACGGACTGCGTCTGCATGCCGTCGGAGAGTACCCGCACGCCGCCGAGGCCGCCGGTATTCGAGTGCCGGCGTATGTGCTTTCCAGCTATCTGCTGTCGGGGTTGTGTGCGGCCGTGGCAGCCTTGTGTTCAGCGGCGTTTTTCAGCGGCAGCACCACCGGTTCCGGTGACATGCTGTTGTCGGTGGTGGCGATTGCCTTTCTCGGGGTGGTGTTCTCCCGGCGACTGGTGGCGAGCATTCCTGGCACCTTGCTGGCGACCCTGTTGATTGGCTTTCTGATCAACGGGTTTCAGTTGCTCAACCTGTCGAGTTTCTGGGTCAACGGTGTGCAGGGCGTGCTGATTCTGCTGGTGGTTGCGGCGTCCAGTGCATTGAACCGGGGAGAGCAATCATGAGTCGGATTTCAACGCTACAAGCTCATGGCGGTAGGTGGCGTTCACTGCTGCCCCTGACGTTGCCGTTGGTGTTCGTGGCTATCGTCGTGGTGTTCGCCTGGCAGGCCCCCGGGTTCCTCAGTGGCGGTAATCTCAAAAGCCTGGTGCTGAACAACTTCGTGCTGCTGGCGATTGTCGCCATCGGCATGACCTACGCGGTGGCGGCCGGTGGCATCGACCTGTCGGTGGGCACCGCGCTGGACTTTGCCAGCTTCAGCTTTGTGGTGTTACTTAACGCCGGGCACGGGCTGGGTGTAGCGATTGCCGGTGCGCTGGCTGCCGGGCTGCTGGTAGGGCTGTTCAATGCCGGCTTGATCGCGGGACTGCGGATCAGCCCGTTCCTGGCCACCCTGGGCACCTTGTTTATCGGCACCAGTGCCCAGCAGTTGCTCTCGGACGGCGGCCAGCCGATCTACATCGCCCAGGGTTTCCAGCCGGAGTTGGCAAGTGTCAGCCCGTTGGGTGTGCCGTTGCCGTTGCTGGTCGTGCTGGTATTGGCAGTGGTCTACGGCCTGCTGCTGGCCCGTGGGCGCCTGGGGCGCGAATTGCTGGCCCAGGGCACCCAGCCGCTGCTGGCGTTTTACTCGGGGTTATCGGTGCGCCGCATCGTCACCACCACGGTGCTGGCGGCGGCGCTGGCGTGCGGGGTAGCGGGGATTCTGCTGAGTTCGACGGTGAGCGCTTATGTGCCGCTGTCGGGCAATGCATTCTTGCTGAATGCGATTGGCGCGGTGTTTATCGGCACCACGTTGAATCGCCAGGGCCGGGCGAATATTCCGGGTACGCTGCTGGGTGTGCTGTTTATCAACGTCATCGCCAATGGCTTGCTGTTGATCGGCTGGAATTTCTACTGGCAGCAGGTGGCCACCGGCGTGCTGATTTTTGTGGTGCTGGCCTTCAGCTTTATCAGCCGCAGGATCGCCCAGAACACCTGAGGCACGGCGCCCCAGGGTTCAATCCGGCCGCTACTTTTCCCAGTCAGCCTTGGGAATCAACAGGCCATGGTTGCCGTTATAGGCGGCGCGCTCGGGCTGTTTCCAGCCTTCCAGCAGCGCGTCGTCGAGGCGGTAGATCTCAACGCCCAATGGGCGGCAGACCTTCAGCGGATCTTCCGCATCCGGGCCCCACATCGGCAGCGACAGGTCGCCACCGGGGCAGGTGGAGAGGGCACATAGCAGGTCGATTTCGGCAAAGAACTCCAGGTAGTCGCCCTGCTTGGCCGGGCAGGCTTTCATGAAGTACATGTCGTCGTGATTGAGGCCGGTGCACTGGAAAATGTTCAGCACGTCGTGCACGTCGAACTCGGTCAGGCCATGGGGCAGCACGGCGCGGGTCAGGTTGGAGTGGCAGTGGTGGTGGAAATCTTCGCCGGTGAGCATCTTGTTCACGTAAGGGTCGCAGCGCGTGCCGAGCAAATCGTGCAGGCGCCCGCCGTGTTCGTCGATGCCGTAGTCGGCCAGGCTGTCATCGGTGATGGTGACCATCGGCCGCAAAAACGGCAGGTTCGACCACAGGCGGTCATAGGTAGTGACGTGAGCGCCTTGCAGTTGGCGGGTACGCGCCGCCCACATGCGTTCGCGGGGGTCGTTGGCACTCCACACGTTGAAATCGCCGACCTGCGGGCCCACCGGTGTGGTCACGCGGAATACATGGCCGGCCGGAACTTTCCAGGCGCGGCCGGTGCGGATCGGCACTTCAAATTGTTCGATCAGGGTGCGCCCATCCCGAGACTCGCGCACGCGGTCATAGAAGGCTTTGTCGACCTGCAAGGCAGCGCCTTTGCTGACTTGATAGGCCGCTGGGTAGTCCTTGTACATGGTGGGTCCTCGCTTCAGGGTTTTGGAATGCTGCTCAGGATGTCCAGCAGCAGCGATTCGGAGTCATTGAGGTAGCTCGCCAGGGCTTCCCCGGCGGCTTGTTTGTGGCCGTCAACCAGCAAGTCGTGAATCTGCCGGTCGCGCTCCAGCCAGGGCTTCTGGAAGGTTTCCTCGCTGGGCGCGTTGGAAAACACCAGGCGCATCTGGGCTGCAATATGGGTAAAAAACTCGTCCAGCAGCGGGCTGCGCATCAGCCCGACAATGTGTTGATGAAAGCGCAGGCTGTGGGTGCCGAAGGCTTGCCAGTTCTCGCGGTCCTGGGCCAGTTGCGCGGCCTCGATGGACTCGAGCATCAGGTCGGACTGGTATTCGCGCAGCGGCTTGCTGGCGGCGATGGCCTGCAGCTCCAGGGTGCGTCGCACCTTGAAGATGTCACGCACTTCCTCCACCCCGAGGCGGCGCACGATCACGCCTTTGTTGCGCACGTAGCTGGTCAGGCCTTCGCGGCCCAGGTGGTGCAAGGCTTCACGCACCGTGTTGCGCGAGGCGTTGTAGGCGTTCACCAGTTCGCTCTCCACCAGCGGCATGCCGGGCAGCAGGCGGCCGCCGATGATGTCTTCGCGCAGTTCTATGGCAACCTGGTCGGCCAGCGACAGGCTGGGTTCCTTGGCTTGGCTCACGTTGGGGCTCCTTGGGCTCACGCCAGTTGGACGTCTTTGAGGAACTTGGTCATGCGTTCGCTGCGTTGCTCGAGCATGTCACGCGGCGGGGCGTCCTGGATAATCTCGCCGCCTTCCATGAACACCACACGATCGGAGAGCTTGAACGCGAAGTTCATTTCATGGGTGACGATGACCATGGTCATGCCCTCGCGAGCCAATTCCTCGATCACCGCCAGCACGTCGCCCACCAGTTCCGGGTCGAGGGCCGAGGTGGGTTCGTCAAACAGCATCACCGACGGCCGCATCGCCAAGGCCCGTGCAATTGCTACACGCTGCTGTTGGCCGCCGGACAATTGATGCGGGTACTTGCCGGCGTGCTCCAGCATGCCGACCTTGCGCAGCAGGGCCAGGCTCAAAAGACGCAGTTCTTCGCCGCCCCCATGGGCATGGTAGACGGGCGCGAGCATCACGTTCTCAAGGGCGGTTTTATGCGGGAACAGGTTGAACCCCTGGAACACCATGCCGACATGCACGATGCCGCGCATATGCACCTTGTGCCCCAGCGCGCCTTGCGGCTCCTGGCTGCCACGCAGGAACGGCTGGCCTTGCAGGGTGATTTCGCCACGGTCGAGGCTTTCGAGGCCGTTCATGGTACGAATCAGCGTGGTCTTGCCAGAGCCTGACGGGCCGATGATCGACACCACCTCGCCCCAGCGCACATTCAGTTCGACGCCCTTGAGCACTTCCAGCTCGCCATAGGCCTTGCGCACCCCGCGGGCCTGCAAGGCAAACTCGCCGGGCTCGGCCTGGCCGGACGCACGACGCGTCGCCACCTGGTCGAGCACGGCGGGGGCGATGGCCTTGGGTTTGCGCCGGGTCACGTCCAGGTGATTCTCCAGCACCCGCAACAGCCAACTGAACACCGTCACGATGAACACGTAATAGAACGCCACGGCCAGCATGGTCTCCATCACCAGGAAGTTCTGGGTGTAGAGCTGTTGGCCCACCAGCAGGATTTCCGAAAGCGAAATCACCGACACCAGCGAGGTGAGCTTGACGATGGTGATGTATTCGTTGGCCAGTGTCGGCAACGCAACCCGCAGCGCCTGCGGCACCACAATCAACCGCTGCACGCCGCGATAACCCACGCCCAGCGCCTTGCCGGCTTCGCGCTGCCCCTTGACCACCGCCAGCAGGCCGCCCCGATGAATCTCGGCGATGTAGGCCGCCTCACTCAGCACCAGGGCAATCAGGCCCGCAGAGTAGGGGTTGGACAACACCACGCTGGTGGACGGAAACACCTGCGGCAGGTTGTAGACGAAAATCAACAGGACCAGCAACGGCAGGCTGCGGAAGAACCAGATGTAGACGCCGGCGGAATCCCGCAGCCAGCGGCGCTCCGACTGCCGCGCCAGGGCCAGGAAAAACCCCAGCACAATGCCCACCAGCCAGGTTTCCAGGCTCAGTTCGACCACGGTGCCGACGGCTCGCCAGAAGTCGCCGTTCCATAACAAGCCCAGGGTGTAGTGCCAATCGAATTGCATAAAGGTGCTCCGCGTTTCAGTTACCCAGTGCCGCACTGATCTCGGCGGCGTTCGGCTCGGCCAGGTTGTAGCGCGCCAGCAGCTTGCCGTAGCTGCCGTCCTGCTTGATCTGGTTCAGGGCGTCGGTCAACGCCTGGAGCAGTGCCGGGTTTTCCTTGCGCACGGCCAGGCCGACCACCACCGGGTAGATCAACTCGCTGGAGCTGATCACGGTTTTGCCTTGCAGTTTTTCCACGGTGATCTTGGCGACCGCCGCGTCTTCCATCTGCACGTCGACCGCTTGGGCGAGCAGGGCCTGGGCGGCTTCCGGCGACGTCGGGAACTCACGCGACTCGATCGCCGGCTTGCCCGCAGGGAGGCAGTAGTCCGCCGAAACCTTGTTCAGCTTTGGCACCCACGACGCGCCCTTGATCGACCCGACACGCTTGCCACACAGGTCTTCCGGGCGCTGGGGTTTGAAGTCGCCGGCGCTGAGCACCATCAGCGAAGAACCGGTCTTCAGGTAGCTGAGGAAATCCACCTGCTTGGCGCGTTCTGGCGTGACATACAGCGCCGAGGCCACCACGTCGAAACGCCGGGCGTTGACGCCGAGGATCAGGTTGGCAAAGCGGGTGTCGAGAAAGCGCGGCTTCAGCCCCAGTTGCTTGCCCATCAACTGCATGAACTCCGGGTCGAAACCGGCCGGGGTCTTTTGCTCAAGGTAGGTGTAAGGCGGGTAGGTGAGGTCGGAGCCGATGGACAGTTCGCCCGGTTTCAGGGTGCCCTTGATCTCGGCAGCCGACAGTAGCGGCGCCACGCACGCCAGGGTGATCGCTAGCCCCAATGTGCGCAGGGTGTTCTTGCCCTTCAGACCTTTTTGCATGTTCGTCGCCTCGGTTGCTGGATGCAGGGAGATTTGGATTGTTCAACAATCCTGTAATAGTGAGTAAGCGGTTATCGTGCCAAGTCTTGGAAATTAAGGTCTTTTGATCAGTTTTTACGTGCGTGAGACGTTTTTTTGCGAGCGCGCACACCAAATCAGTGCGATTCGTTACCGAGCGCTACGTAGTGGGGCGTAGAGGATTGAAATATTGCGAGGTGAGGACGGGAGGTCTTAACGGGGGGTAGGGGTGTAGGCAAATGGCCCGAGCGCTGTCGATACAGGACTCAGGCCGCCAATGAGTAGCGCTTCAGGCTGCGCGGTGGAACACCGGCAACACATACTCGGCAAGCTCTTCAATCACCTCGGCGACGGGGCGTTCGCTGTGGCGCAGATGCAGGCCGATATGTTGCACACCCGACTCACGCAACGCCTCCAACTCATCAATCAGTGCGTTTCGCCCGCCACGCCCGCCGAAACGCAGCGGCTTCATCGGCGAATGGGGATTGGCTTCAAGGTCCAGGTGCAAAAAGCTGATGTAGGGTTTGTCTGCACCGACCTCACGCCAGAGCCCCACGCGCCGACGATGCTCCTGCGGCGTTCCCGGGTAGGCGAGCCAGCCATCCATGTGCTCGCCAATCCAGGCGGGTGACTGTTGGCCAAGCCCGGCGACCAGCAGCGGGAACGGCTCGTCACGCTGCGGTAACAACTCGGCACCCGCGGGCAGGCGTCCGGCGCCCTGGCTTTTCAGCAGTTCGACGGCACTGCGAAATTGCGCCCCGCGCTGGTCGTAGTCGACACCGAACAGCGGGTATTCCATCGGCCTGTCACCACTGGCCACGCCCAACAACAGGCGGCCGCCGCTGAGTTCGTCGATGCTATTGGCCGCCTTGAGGGTCAACCACGGCTGGCGTAGCGGCAATACCACGGCCGCCGTGCCGAGCATGATGTTGCGGGTGATACCGGCCAGGTAACCCAGGTAGGAAAACGTTTCGAACACCTGGGCCGCATCCCCGAAGTTCGGGTCATAGACCGGCACATCACGCACCCACAGCGCTCGAAAGCCACGTTCGTCCGCCAATCGAGCCAATTCGGCATGCTGCTTCAGGTCGGGCACGCCAAAGGGGCGTTTTTGTGCGATGCGCGAGCGTTGGCCGCTGGTGGACCAATCGTTGTCCAGCGGCAATTCCAGGCCGATGGAGAAGTTGCCGGGGCCAAGCAAACGTTGAAAATGTGAGTTCATCAGGTCTCCTGCGCCCTGCGTGATGCGGAGGCAATTTGCGGTTGATTGATGGCAGTATCTGCGCCCTGAGCCAGGAGAAAAATGCATCGCCAAGCACAATAGTCTTGCCGGGAATGCACGACTGAGGAGCGGCGTCGGCTTGCTCCAGTGTCAGTCCGTGGATTCGACAACGGCTTTCAGGCGTTCCAGCCCTTTGCGGTAGAGGGCCTCGAACTCGCGAACAACCTCTGCCGCATCCGCGCCCTGGACGGAAAAGGTGCTGGACCAGCACGCCACCGTCCCGCCATTGCCATCGTCCTCCGCCGACATCATGCCGACATAGCCGGTGATCGGTGCGGGGCCTTCGAGCAGGGCATAGGTGTACTGCTTCTGGTCGTCGTCGAAAGTGAGCAAACGCTCGACGATGGTCGCACCGTCGATAGTTTTCAGGTGACGTGTGCGCCCACCGTCAGCCAGAGTGCTGCTCTCGATAATATTGAGCCAGCGCGGCAGCCAGTCATACCCGCCGAGGAGCGCCCAGACCTGTTCGGCAGGACGTGCAATGTTGATCAAAATACGGACTTCACTCATGTATTTACCTGTAGGAAAGGAGGGGATTGATAGCGTGACTGGCGTGGTTTGAACATAGCCACGGGCACACCGGTGTGCGCCATACGCAAGCCCGGTAGTATCCCTTCAGCCTTGCGTGAGCAAAATGTCGATTCCGGAAAAGGTCTTGTGAGCAGGAATCAAAAATGCACTGAATAAACTGGCGCTCGCACAGTGAAGTCGCGCCTATAAAACCCGCTTATTGATAAAGTGCCGGTTCGAAACCATGAGTGAACAGCGATGACGTCGATCTCCCAACGCCGCTCAACCTTGATTGCCTTGTTGGTCGCCGTCACTTTCTTCATGGAAAACCTGGACGCCACGGTGATCGCCACCGCGTTGCCGGACATCGCCAAAACCTTCGGGGTGGGGGCGGTGGACGTGAATATCGGCATGAGCGCCTACATGCTCGCCGTCGCGGTGTTTATTCCCATCAGCGGCTGGCTGGCCGACCGCTTCGGTTCGCGGCGGGTATTCGGTTCGGCGATTGTGCTGTTCAGCGTGTCGTCATTGCTCTGCGGCTGGAGTGACAGCCTCGAAACCTTCGTCGCCGCGCGCGTGTTGCAGGGCATCAGTGGGGCGATGATGGTGCCGGTGGGACGCCTGGCGGTGCTGCGCTCGACCGAGAAGAAAGACCTGGTGCGGGCGATTTCATTCATCACCTGGCCCGGCCTGGTGGCGCCGATACTTGGGCCGCCGGTGGGCGGGTTTATCGTTACCCACGCGTCCTGGCCGTGGATTTTCTACCTCAACCTGCCACTTGGCCTGCTGGCGTTAATCGCCACGCTGGTATTGATCCCCAAGCACGATGAGGTCACTGCCCGCACCTTCGACTTCATCGGTTTCCTGCTGGTAGGCGTCGCGAGCGCGGCGCTGTTGTACGGTGTCGAACTGCTCGGGCAAAGCCGTGGCAGCTTGTTGCAGGGGCTTTTGCTCAGCGGTGCCGGTTTGATGCTCGGTGCCTTTGCCTGGCGCCATATGCGCCGGCATGCTCAGCCGTTAATGGCCCTGGGTGTGGTGAGCGTGCGCACCTTCAGTGTGTGCCTGTGTGGCGGGTCGATTTTTCGGGTGGCCATCAGTACCTTGCCGTTCCTGCTGCCCTTGATGTTTCAACTGGCGTTCGGCCTTTCTGCCTTCGATGCGGGACTGCTGGTGCTCGCGGTATTTGCCGGCAACCTGGCGATGAAGCCGTTCACCACGTCGGTGATGCAGCGCTGGGGCTTTCGCCCGGTGCTGATGATCAACGGCGTCCTCGGCGTACTGGCGATTGCGGCCTGTGGATTGCTGGACGAGCGCATGAGTTGGGCGCTGATCCTGTTCATTCTGTTCGTGGGTGGCCTGTCACGCTCCATGCAGTTCACCTTGTTCAATACCCTCGGGTTTGCCGATATACCCAAGGCGCAAATGAGCGACGCTTCAACCTTGTTCAGCATGTTTTTCCAGCTGAGCATGGCCATGGGCGTGGCGATTGGTGCGTTGTTGCTGCGGTTTGCGATGAGCTTCCACGGCAATACCGGGCAGGCCGCCACCGCCGATTTCCAGCTGACGTTTCTGCTGGTGGCGGTGATTGCCGGCGTGGCGTTGCTGGATAACCTGCGGTTGCCGCCCCAGGCCGGGGAGTCAGTGCTGCAACGCAAGTGAACCCACGATACCTACGGGGTATGAAGCAACACCTATTGAATATTGGACGGTTCGAGTCCCCCGCATCACTCTGCGGTGACGTACAGACGCAGGGCCCATAACAATAAAAGGCGCAACCATGACCGTGCTATTGAGTGAGCGCAGCCAGATTTTCGATCGTGCAGATGCCTATGCCGTGTCCGACTATGTCAACCAGCACGTAGGCAGCCACTGCATCCGCCTGCCACCCAAGGGCCGCCCGCAGGCGAGCATCAGTCACCGAACCTTCTCCAGCCTCGACCTGTGCCGCATCAGCTACGGTGCGCCGGTGCAGGTGACATCGGTGGCGCTGGAAACCATCTACCACCTGCAAATCCTGCTGCACGGCCACTGCCGCTCGAATTCCCGTGGCGAAGAAGAGGTGCTGGGCCCGGGGGAAGTGCTGCTGATCAACCCGGATGACCCGGTGGACCTGACTTATTCCGCCGACTGCGAAAAATTCATCGTCAAAGTGCCGGTTCGCCTGCTGGAAAACGCTTGCCTTGAACAGCGCTGGACGTTGCCGCAGCCGGGCATCCGTTTCGCCGCACCGCGCCATGCACTCACTGAAATGGGCGGGTTCCTGCAACTGCTGGGGCTGATCTGTCATGAGGCTGAAAACGCCGCCGAACCGGAAGTACAGGGCCTCTACGAGCGCATCGTGGCCAATAAGTTATTGGCGCTGCTGGCCAGTAATGTCCTGCGGGTGGTCCCGCGGCCCGATCAAGGCGGTGGCTTTGAAGCGGTGCGCCAGTTTATCGAAGAGCACCTGACGGACGACATCAGCGTCGAACAACTGATGGCCATCGCCAGGGTCAGCGAGCGGTCGCTGTATACCCTGTTTGAACGCCAGGTCGGCCTGTCGCCTCGGGACTACATGCGCCAGCGCAAGCTGGAGCGGGTGCACGCCATGCTGCAACTGGCCACGGCGCGCAGCGTCACCGAGGTGGCGCTGGATCACGGGTTCGTGCACTTGGGACGTTTCTCCCAGGCCTATCGCAAACGCTTTGGCGAGCTGCCTTCGCAGACATGGAAGCGTCGGCTTGCGCCAGGTGGATAGCGAATTGCATTCAGCGGATATTGAGGGGTAGGGCAAGCACATAAGGTGGGGGCGCCTGATACAAGAACAACCGAGGGCCTACCCCATGATCAGCACATTCGACCGACTCGCCCGACAATTGCGCGACTCCGTCCAGGAAGATCCCGCCACCGGGGTGTTCCGCTGCCGCCGCGACATCTTCACCGACCCCGACCTGTTTGCCCTGGAAATGAAGCACATTTTCGAAGGCGGTTGGGTCTACCTGGCACACGAAAGCCAGGTGCCAGAGATCAACGACTACTTCACCACCTGGATCGGCCGCCAACCCGTGGTCATCACCCGCGACAAGCAAGGCACGCTGCACGGCCTGGTCAACGCCTGCGCCCACCGTGGCGCCATGCTCTGCCGCCGTAAACAAGGCAACAAAGGCTCGTTTACCTGCCCGTTCCACGGCTGGACCTTCAGCAACGCCGGCAAGCTGCTCAAAGTGAAGGACGCCAAGACCGGCGCCTATCCCGACAGCTTCGACTGTGACGGCTCCCACGACCTCAAGCGCCTTGGCCGCTTCGAAAACTATCGCGGTTTCCTGTTCGGTAGCCTCAGCGAGACGGTGCCGGAACTCAGCGACTACCTGGGGGAAACCCGGGTGATCATCGACCAGATGGTGGACCAGGCACCGCTGGGCCTGGAAGTGCTGCGGGGCAGTTCGTCGTATGTGTATGACGGCAACTGGAAGCTGCAGATCGAGAACGGCGCCGACGGTTATCACGTCAGTTCCGTGCACTGGAATTACTCGGCGACCATGGGCCGGCGCAATTACGAAGCCGAAGGCACGCGCACCGTCGACGCCAATGGCTGGTCAAAAAGCCTGGGCGGCGTCTATGCCTTCGAGCACGGCCATATCCTGCTGTGGACGCGCCTGCTCAATCCCGAAGTACGCCCGGTGCACGCACACCGCGAGGCGCTGGCCGAGCGCCTGGGCCAGGAGCGTGCGGACTTTATCGTCGATCAAACCCGCAACCTGTGCCTCTATCCAAATGTATACCTGATGGACCAGTTCTCCACGCAGATCCGCGTAGTGCGGCCGATTGCCGTCGACAAGACCGAGGTCACGATCTACTGCATGGCGCCCAAGGGCGAAAGTGCCGAGGAGCGCACCACGCGTATTCGCCAGTACGAAGATTTCTTCAACGTCAGCGGCATGGGTACGCCGGACGACCTCGAAGAGTTCCGCGCCTGTCAGACCGGCTACCAGGGCGCGACCACCTTGTGGAATGACCTCAGCCGCGGCGCGAAACAATGGGTGGAAGGCGCCGACGACAACGCCCGGGCCATGGGCATGAATCCGCAACTCAGTGGCGTCAAAACCGAGGACGAAGGGCTGTTCGTGCGCCAGCACGCCCATTGGGCCCAGAGCCTGCAACGTGCCATTGAACGCGAGCAGCAAGACCTGATCGCCACGGACAAGGAGGTGCTGTCATGAGCACTTCCCGCGACCGCCTGCTGGACTTTTTGTACCGCGAAGCGCGCCTGCTGGATGATCGCCAATGGGATGAGTGGCTCGAATGCTATTCACCCAAGGTCGAGTACTGGATGCCGGCCTGGGACGACCACGACACCCTGACCGAAGACCCCCAGAGCGAAATCTCGCTGATCTATTACCCCAGCCGCGACGGCCTGGAAGACCGCGTGTTCCGGATCAAGACCGAGCGCTCCAGCGCCAGCACCCCGGAGCCGCGTACCGCGCACCTGATCACCAACCTCGAAGTGCTGGCCGATGACGGTCAACACGTGGAGCTGCGTTTCAACTGGCAAACCCTCAGCCATCGCTACAAGACCACGGATACGTACTTCGGCACCTCGTTCTATCGCCTCGACATCCGCGCCGAACAGCCGCTGATCACGCGCAAGAAGGTGGTGCTGAAAAACGACTACATCCATCAGGTCATCGATATCTACCACATCTGAGGACATGCCCATGACGTACTCCATTGCCCTGAACTTCGAGGACGGGGTGACCCGTTTCATCGACTGCAAGGTGGGTGAAAAGGTCCTCGACGCGGCCTTTCGCCAACGTATCAACCTGCCCATGGACTGCTCGGACGGTGTGTGTGGCACCTGCAAATGCCGCTGTGAAACCGGCGCCTATTATTTGGGCGACGATTATATCGAAGACGCCCTGAGCGAGGATGAAGCCGGCGAGCGCCAAGTGTTGACCTGCCAGATGGTGCCGCAGTCTGACTGCGTGATTGCCGTGCCGGTGCCGTCCGGTGCGTGCAAGACCGGCACCGCGCAGTTTGCCGCGACGGTGGCGAGCATTACCCGGCATGCCGATGCCGCCCTGGAGGTGAGTTTCGAGCTGGACCAGGCACCAGTATTCCTTCCGGGCCAATACGTGAATATCGGCGTGCCGGACAGCGGGCAGACCCGCTCGTATTCCTTCAGCAGCAAGCCAGGCGCCAAACGCGCCAGCTTCCTGATCAAGCATGTGCCTGGCGGGCTGATGAGCGGCTGGCTGGAGCGCGCCCGGCCGGGCGATGCCGTACCGATGACCGGACCACTGGGGAGTTTCTACCTGCGTGAAGTGGCGCGGCCATTGCTGTTGCTGGCGGGCGGCACCGGGTTGGCGCCGTTCCTGTCGATGCTCGAAGTGTTGGCCGAACGCGTGGAAACCCGGCCGGTCCGGCTGATCTACGGCGTGACGCGGGATCAGGACCTGGTGATGGTCGAGGTGCTGGAAGCCTTCGCCAAACGTCTGCCCAATTTCAGGTTTGTCACCTGCGTGGCCGACCCACAGACCGCGCATCCTCAGCAAGGCTATGTGACCCAACACATGGCCGCAGACATGCTGAACGACGGCGACGTGGATGTGTACCTGTGCGGGCCGCCGCCGATGGTCGACGCGGTACGCCAACACTTCAAGAACCAGGGCGTAACCCCCGCCAGCTTCCATTACGAGAAGTTCACGCCCAACGCCATCGCCACCGGCGACGCCGCCTGAGGAAAGCACCATGAACCCACGTTTCAACAACAAGGTCGCGCTGGTCACCGGCGCCGCCCAAGGCATTGGCCGACGTGTTGCCGAGCGTTTGCTGGAAGAGGGCGCCTGGCTGGTGGCGGTCGACCGCTCGGAACTCGTGCATGAGTTGCAGCATGAGCGGGCGCTGGTCCTCACTGCCGACCTGGAGCAGCACGCCGAATGCGCGCGCGTGATGGCAGCCGCCAAGGCACGCTTCGGGGGTATCGACGTTCTGGTCAACAACGTCGGCGGGACCATCTGGGCCAAGCCGTTCGAACATTACGCCGAGAACGAAATCGAGGCTGAAGTGCGTCGTTCGCTGTTCCCCACGTTGTGGTGCTGCCATTGCGTGTTGCCCTACATGCTGGAGCAGGGCAGCGGCGCCATCGTCAATGTTTCGTCCGTCGCCACCCGTGGGGTGAACCGCGTGCCGTATGGTGCGGCCAAGGGCGGCGTCAATGCCCTGACCGCATGCCTGGCCCTGGAGACTGCCGGCAGCGGGATCCGGGTCAACGCCACCGCACCCGGCGGCACCGAGGCGCCGCCACGTCGGATCCCGCGCAACAGCCAGCCCCAGAGCGACCAGGAGCGCGTCTGGTACCAAAAGATCGTTGACCAGACCCTCGACAGCAGCCCGATGAAGCGCTACGGCAGCATCGACGAACAGGCCGGCGCGATCCTGTTTCTTGCCTCCGATGAGGCCTCTTACATCACGGGCGTGACCTTGCCGGTAGGAGGCGGCGACCTCGGCTGATAGGAATAGGCAAACCTCATAGATTTACCGGCATAGGTCGACAGTGATTACCTGACTACCATGGGAGTACATCCACCAAGAGCCATTTTTCATGACTACTCAAAAAACACTGTTCATCACCGGCATCAGCAGCGGCTTTGGCAAAGCGCTGGCAGCAGAGGCATTGGCTGCCGGCCACCGAGTCATCGGGACCGTACGCAATGAGACGGCCCTGCAAGCGTTCGAAGCGTTGTCGGCGGAACGCGCTCACGGGGTAATTCTGGACGTCACTGATTTTGAGCGGATCGACAGCGTCGTTGCCGAGGTGAAAACCCGTTTCGGCCCGGTGGACGTCCTGGTGAACAATGCGGGTTACGGCCATGAGGGGATTTTTGAAGAGTCGCCGCTGGAGGACATGCGCCGCCAGTTCGACGTCAATGTGTTCGGCGCCGTTGCCGTAACCAAGGCCTTCGTGCCGTACTTCCGCCAGCGCCGCCGTGGGCACATCATCAACATCACCTCCATGGGCGGCACGATCACCATGCCGGGCATCGCCTATTACTGCGGGAGCAAATTCGCGCTGGAAGGCATCTCCGACACCCTGAGCAAAGAACTCAAGCCGTTCAACATCTTTGTCACTGCCGTGGCGCCGGGTTCGTTTCGCACCGATTGGGCCGGCCGCTCGATGCAGCGTACGCCCCGCAGCATTGCCGACTACGATGCCAGCTTCGATCCGGTGCGCCAGGCGCGGGAAGAGAAAAGCGGCCACCAATTGGGTGACCCACAAAAAGCCGCGCAGGCGATGTTGACGCTGATTGCCAGCGACCACCCACCGGCGCATTTGCTGCTGGGCAGTGATGCGCTGGGTTATGTGCGGGAAAAACTGCTGCAATCCCTGAGGGATATTGATCAGTGGGAGGCACTGACGCGTTCTACGGATGGTTAAACAGTGAATCAGAGACTGTCCGGATCGCCAAAAAACATCTGAATCCTCGACCGCAACCACCGTTCCCCCGGATCATTGTCCTGTGACCCACGCCACGCCATGTGCAACTCAAACGTACGCACCGGCAACGGCGGCTCCTCAGCCCGCAACCCACCCGCTGAAGTCAGCGCTTCAGCGGCATAGTCCGGCACGGTCGCGACAATATCGGTCCCCGCCAGCAACGTCCCCAGTCCATTGAACTGCGGCACCGCCAGCACCACATGGCGCTTGCGGCCCAGTTTCTCCAGTTCTTCATCGAGAAACCCGCTCAAATCCCCGGCAAACGACACCAGGGCATGGGGCCGCGCGCAGAAGTCATCCAGGCTCATGGAGCCCGGCATGCTGTCGGCCCGCAGCAGCATCGGCTTGCTGCGGCGCAGGACCTTACGCTTGGCGTTGGCCGGCAAGTCGGTGGTGTAGCTCACGCCGATGGAGATTTCCCCGGAGGCCAGCAGGCCGGGCATCAGGATGTAGTTGACGCGGCGCACCACCAGCACGATGCCGGGCGCTTCGGCCCGCAGGCGCTTGAGCAGCAGTGGCAGCAGGGCGAATTCGACGTCGTCCGACAGGCCGATGCGGAATACGGCGGTGCTGGTGGCCGGGTCGAACTCCGATGCGCGGCTGACGGCGGTGGAAATCGAGTCCAGGGCCGGGGAGAGCAGGGCGAAGATTTCTACCGCACGGGCCGAAGGCTCCATGCTGCGCCCGGTACGCACGAACAACGGGTCGTCGAACAGGCCGCGCAGGCGTGATAACGCCGCGCTGATGGCCGGTTGGCCCAGGAACAATTTCTCGGCAGCGCGGGTCACACTGCGCTCATGCATCAAGGTTTCGAATACGATCAACAGGTTGAGGTCGACACGACGCAGGTCGTTACGGTTCATCTTGTGTCCCAGGCGGCGTCAGTAAACTTGACGGGAGCGGTCATATAAGAACAATGACCGGCATGAATCTTACGGGGAAAGGCTGGTACTCTGCACCGGCTAATTCAGTTTTCCTACATGGCTTGGTGCGTTTTCCGTATGTGCGGAATCAATGACAGGCATGTCGACTATTAACGGCGACCGGTGGTCTTGCTCCGAAAGCCCAGATAGAGTTCATGGCAATAGAGGTTACTTTGACGAGGTTTGCGATGTCCCGCACGATCCGTTTTCACAAGTTTGGTCCGGCCGAGGTGCTCAAATGCGAAGAGCATGCAGCCGCTAAGCCCGCACCGGGCGAAGTGCAGGTGCGCGTCGAGGCGATTGGCATCAGCTGGTACGATATTCTCTGGCGCCAGAACCTGGCGTCGTCCCATGCCCGCCTGCCATCCGGCCTGGGCCATGAAATGGCCGGTGTGGTGGTGGCCGTTGGCGAGGGTGTTGACGACCTGGCGGTGGGTGACAAAGTTGCCAGCTTCCCGGCCGAGAGCCCGAACGATTACCCGGTATACGGCGAACAGATCGTCCTGCCGCGTTCGGCCCTGACCCGTTACCCGGACGTCTTGAGCCCGATTGAAGCCAGTGTGCACTACACGCCGCTGCTGATTGCTTACTTTGCCTACATGGACCTGGCGCGGGTCAAACCCGGGCAATTCGCCCTGGTGACGGACGCCAGTCACTGTGCCGGCCCATCGTTTGTGCAGCTGGGCAAAGCCTTGGGTGTGCGGGTGATTGCCGCCACCAAGACCAGTGATGAGCGCGAATACCTGCTGTCCCTCGGGGCGGAAAAGGTCATCGTTACCGAAGAACAGGACCTGCTGATGCAAGTCAACAAGTTCACCGACAACCGCGGCGTAGATGTGGTGTTCGATGGCTTGGGTGGCCCGCAGATGTCGTTGCTGGGTGATGTGCTGGCACCTCGTGGCAGCCTGGTGCTGTACGGTCTGCAAGGCGGCAACCAGACCCCATTCCCGGCCTGCGCGGCGTTCCAGAAGAATATTCAGTTCTTTGTGCATTGCATCGGCAACTTCACCGGCAAACCGGAACTGGGCATCATCCAGGACCAGGTGGCTTTGCAGCGAGCCCTGCGTGACATCAATCAACTGACCGCCGACAAGGTGCTGATACCGCTGAAGACAACGGTATTTCCCTTCAGTCAGTTCGTTGAAGCACACCGTTATATGGACGAATGCCCGTGCCGCGAACGCGTCGCCTTGCAGGTAGAAGCTGTTTGATCTGTGGGAATATTCTCAAGAGAGTATTTCTGCCCCCGGGCGCATGGGGCAAATGCGCCATTTGACAGGGCTTAACCTGCTCACCGCTTGAATCGGGACTTCAACGTTTCAACCCGATAAATCACTTGCCCAACCCCTGACGCCGCCCTGAATCCCAGTGCGGCGTTGTCGTGTCTGGACATTCGACACCCCGCGGGTGCTCCCATCTGAACTGGTTTTAGCGGCGGTTCTGTATCTGTTAATCACGTCGCAAGTGCTGATTATTGCGCGGTCACTTTCATCTCAAGGATTGAGCAATGATTGAATATCTGAAATTACTCCGTGCGTCCGTTAAATCCAGTAATGCTCTATATGCCCGGCCAGGCGAAAAACTTATATTAAAGTTGGTCATGTCGGATGATTCTTTAATTTGTAAGTTAGGACAGAGTAGGAAGTTGTCAGAATATTCCTAAGGTTGCCCGTTTTAGCATTGAGCCCCGAAGCGCGGTGCTTTTCCTGGGCTGGGAGCCCTGGGGTGCGCGTTTTTGGGTATACCGCGGTGCTAATCTTTCATTGAAGTCACATGTTGCAACGCCCCTACAGAAACAACAGGTTGGGCAAACACCGTTAACGGTTGCCCGAAACTGATATTTCAACTCAGGTAGTAGAACTATGAGCGCTATTCACGAGCAAGCCATGAACTATGTCTATCAACAAGTATTGCAACGCTTGGTAGGGCATTTCTCACGAACAGAACGCACCTCGCTTCAATTATTGATTCAACGCATCGTGGTGGCGGCAGGTGGCATGGAGCGGATCGGTGAATACAAGGTGCTGCTGGCTCACGGTACGGGGGCTGGCACCAGTTACGCCTTGACCTTGCTGCGGGCGGCACAACTGACACTCGCGGGCCGGGCGCCGCGGACCTTTCAATTGCGCGTCGCCACCTTGCGCCATGCCGGCATGACGCAATCGGCGCTGGACACGTTGCATCGCGGCTACAGCGCGCTGTTTATGCATGACGATCCGCGTGTCGAACTGTTGATGGTGGAAAACCAGGAAGTGTTGCCGTTCAATCACCTGCGGCCGGCCTCCGGCACTGCGCGCGACACCAGCCGGCGCAACATGCTGATGGTGGGGCACCTGACCTCGGGCGATCTTCGCCAGACCTTGTGCAACGACGCCTATCTGGCCCTTGGCGACTTTTACCAGCGCGTGACCACGTGGAATGGCGGCGTGCATGCATTGGTCAGCGGTGATTCAGCGCGCAAGCAACGCGAGTACCTTGCGTGGCTGAAAAAAGCCGCGCTGGCGGCCGGGGTAGAGGTCCCGGCCCGCCAGCCCCTGATGCTCAGCGGGCTGTTTGCGCGCATGGATGAGTGGAGTCACGCTTATTACTGCGACGTCTACGGTGAGCACTACGATGTCGTCGATATGTCTGAAAAGGACAATCACCGCCACATGGCCTACATCTGCATGGCAGACCTGATGGCGGCGGCCGAGTACCCGTCCGGCCCGCTATTGCGGCAGTTTCTGGACTATAAACCCGACGAGTTTGGCTTCCATTTCAGCCACACGACCTACGCGAACCCAATGTTGATGGCCCATCTGCGAGGCTTGCAGGCCGAGTGCCTGCGGGAACTGGACTACGAGGAGGGCGCCTTGGGCTTTGTGCAGCAGGCCTTGCTGTTCATGCGCCGCAAGCAGATTCCCGAACCTATGATTGCCCAGGCTGCCACCCCGGAAGGCCGCGCCTTGTCCGCGGGCTATGCCCAGGCGCTGTTCGGGCTGGATGAAAGCCAACTGAGCTGCCTGATGTTTTCGCCGTTTATCCGTCACGGCGAGCGCCTCGAGAGCTTTTTGCGCCATTGCCACCCCGGCATGCTGGTGGCACTTCCCGAGCTGCACAAGGCGCTGCAAGGCAAACCGGTGGCCGAGATGCTGGTGCAATGGGCTGTCGACATCAGCGGGCTGCCGATCCACCTGTTGCAGCACCTCTATCGCAAACGGCCGGCCACCGCGGTTCCGTGTGCGGCCGCAGCCCTGCAGCAAGGCGCGCCTGCCATGGCAACCGGGCGTTAACGGGGTGACGGCGGGTGAGCAGCGATGAACCTCAAGGACGACAGGCAAACCGACTTCGCCTACCAAGCGGTGTATCGCTACATGATCAACCTCATCAACGAGGTTGGTACCGATGCCCGGGTAAAGTTGCCATCATTGCGGCAATTATCGGAGCGCCTGAACGTGTCGATCTCGACCATTCAATACGCGTACTCGTTGCTGGAAAAGGAGGGCCGGGTCTATTCGGTGGCCAAGTCGGGCTACTACGCCTGGCCGGTATTGAATAAACCGCCAGGCAGCAGCGGTGGTGATCTGCTGGAGCGCCTTTACGCCGGTGCAAGGCGCCCGGGAATGCGGGTGCTCAGCGCCGATGAACCGGCACTTGGGGCGTCTTTGGACGGTGCACTGTTGCTGCTGGAGCGCGAACTGTTACGTCACTACCCGCGTCATCTGCAGCCATGGTCGCAGCCGTGCGGCGTCTGGGAGCTGCGCGCGGCGCTGGCAGCGCGTTATACCTCGTCGCCCACCCGCTGCTGGCAGGCGGATGAGGTGTACATCGGTGCCGATCTGCGCGGGGTGCTGGAGATCCTGATTGAGGTGCTGGGGCTCAAGGGCGCGGCGGTCATCGTGGAATCGCCCTGTGACTGGTTGATCCTGCGCTTGTTGCAGTGCGCGGGCGTGAAGGTCCTGGAACTGCCGTTCACGGCGGACGGCGGCCTGGACCTGGAGCTGCTCGAGCAATTGCTCGGCAATGAGTCAGTTCAACTGGCGCTGCTCTCTTCGGGCGTCAGCCTGCCGTCCGGCATCGTCCTGTCCACCCATGACCGCCTGCAGTTGGTCCGGCTGCTGAACCAGCATGGCTGCTGGTTGTTAGAAAATGACAGCCATGGCGAGTTGGGCTTTGAGCAGCCGACCACCGCCTTGCGTGACCTGGCCAACCCCGAGCGCCTGATGGTGTTTTCCACCTTCGAAAAAATGCTCGGGCCCGAAGCGCCGTTTGGCTATTTGTTGTCCCGCCACTTGAGCGGCGAGCTGCAACGCCAGTTCCTGCTGCGTGAATTCCGGCTGTCCTCCATCCGCCAGCGGGCGATTGCGCGGCTCTATCTCAGCGGGCGGATCGACCAGCATCTGCGGGAGTTGCGACCGAAACTCAACGAGCAGTCCCGACTGATGAACCAGCATCTGGAGGAGCATCTGGGGGAGCAGGTGAGCTACCGAATGCCTGCCGCTGGCACCACCTTCTGGTTGCGCTCAACGGCGGTGGTGGACATGCGCCAGGTGTTCCAGCGCCTGCTCACCCGGCAGGTGGTGATTGCGCCGGGAGAGCTGTTCAGCATCAGCGGCCTGCACCGCCAGCACCTTCGGCTGAGCCCTACCTTTGACGGGGCGCATCACCTGGAAAACGCCCTGGATGAGCTGGCCCAGGCGTTGAGGCAGGCACAGACCGGCGTCGAATGAAATTTCACTGATTGTTGTAGGATTTATAACGTCGCGGAGCAGTCCAACTCTCAGTAAACTGCACTTTTTTCCGAATCCTTCTCTTTCAGAGGTTTATGCATGACTCTCAGTCCTTTTGCGGGCAAGCCGGCACCAGCTCAACTGCTGGTAGACATCCCGCGACTGGTAACGGCCTATTACACCGGCCAGCCTGATGCAGCGATCTCCACCCAGCGTGTCGCCTTTGGTACCTCCGGGCACCGCGGCAGCTCGTTCGACCTGAGCTTCAATGAATGGCACGTGCTTGCCATCAGCCAGGCCATTTGCCTTTACCGTGAAGCCCAAGGCATCAACGGCCCGCTGTTTGTCGGCCTGGACACTCACGCGCTGTCGACGCCTGCCGGCGCCAGCGCCCTGGAAGTGCTGGCGGCCAATAGCGTGCACGTGATGCTGGCCGAGGGCGACGAGTACACCCCGACACCGGCGATTTCCCACGCCATTATTTGCTACAACCGTGGCCGCACCAGCGGCCTGGCCGACGGCATCGTGATCACGCCGTCCCATAACCCACCGCAAAGCGGCGGCTACAAGTACAACCCGCCGAATGGCGGCCCGGCCGACACCCACATCACCAAGTGGATCGAAGCCAAGGCCAACGAGCTGCTGGCCAATAAACTGGCCGGGGTGAAGCGCATCACCCATGCCCAGGCCCTGAAGGCCGATACGACCCATCGTCACGACTACCTCAACACCTACGTGGCCGACTTGGTCAACGTCATCGACTTCGATGCGATCCGCGGTTCAGGCCTGCGCCTGGGCGTTGATCC
>NZ_JAEKFB010000016.1:0-23617 GCF_016650865.1 Pseudomonas sp. TH34 | reverse complement strand
AGATCACCATTGGTTAGCCGACTGTCGATCAGAAACGGCCTGGATTTCAGCGTTGGATAAGCCAGCATCACCACAGCCCCTGCACGCGGGGCAACGCTTCGGGTGCTGAACTGAAGTTCGATATCTTCAGGCATCCCTGCTGGATCAATGTCGATGTTATTGAGTTGATAAGGCGTAAGACTCGGCACGACTGCGTAGCCATTACCGTCCACATCAGTTCCGCCATATCCCACATGCGCACCCTTTGCCCTCGGCACATGCACCAGGCCGATGGTCTCGCCCAAAGGCTGAGATAGCGTCACGCCCCCCTCGTGCAATAGCACGCCGCCCGATGCACCGACCGAACCCTGACGATAGTCCGGTCCTTGCGAAAGACTGGCGCCCAGGGAAACCTGAGGAAGCCGGTAATTAAGGCTGCCATTGCTGGTAGCCCCGGGGGTCTGCTCGTCACGGGACAATGAGAGCGAATAAGCGGCATTGCCCCTCTCATCCAGAGTGCCGGACACTCCGCTGGAAACCCTGGTCCCGGATAAATCGTCATGACTGACAAACCCGCTCAGAATTGGCGCGCCGCGTGTCTCGCGCCCCAGCGGGATAGAAACACTTAACGTCAGAGAGGTATTGGTGTTTCCGGCACTTCCATATAGCCCCCTCCCCGAAAAACCCTGGGTACGCTGCGCCATGATCGAATAACTGTTACCGTGCCACTGGTTGGTGTAACCCAAGGAGTAGGTTAGTGTCTTGCCGGGTTGATTCCAGTAGCCTATCGACGCGCCATTCAGATAGACGTGCCCCCCCTCCCCGCCAAGATGCTGGCTGATGTTCGCGTCCAGGCGACTGCGCAAGCGCGCCAAAGAATCGGCGTTTGATGGGTCTCTTTGCATCAGGTCATGCAGCACGACAGCATCGTGTAAACCCAGATACCCATCGGTGGAATACCGATAGGCCAGCAGAGAAAAGTGGGTACCTGTATTGGGCAGGTTCTTGCTGTACGAGAGCCTTGCGCTTGAACCTTCAAGGTGCGTTCCATCACCCAGATCGGTTCGTGCCAATGTAAGGTCCGCGGCAAAACCACCAATTTCCGTATTGAGAGCAGTACCGAACAGGCCGGACATATAGCTGTCGGTCAGCGCGAATCCACCGTAACCGGTGAAACGGTTATCCAGGCCGCGCTGTAAGGTGCCCTGCGCCACAACTTGTTTGCTTGCACCCAGGCCCAGCTCGGTGACTTGACCAACCGTCGCGCTATAACGTGTGGAGCCGGGGCGCAACAGCTGAACGGTGGTAGCAAACGGTACGGTGAAAGACCTGGTCTGCCCGTTGGCCTCCGTCACCGTAACCTGCAAGTCGCCACCAAAGCTTGCCGCTTGCAGATCGCCGATTTCAAAGGTGCCCGGGGCCACGGTTGTTTCATAGACCAGATAGCCACGCTGATACACGGAAACCTTGGCGTTGGAACTCGCTGTCCCCCTCACAACGGGCGCGTAATAGCGCTGCGTATCGGGCAACATGCGGTCATCGCTGAATAGCTGAATACCGCGAAAGGAAACTGCGTCGAAAAGCTCCCCGCTCGTGGCATTTTCGCCCAGCAGCAATTGAGAGTTCCACGCAGTCACATCGGTCTGGGCATAAGAATAACCGCGCTGGTACTGGCTGCCCGATGATGATGACCAGTTGGCAGTGCCATTATGGCGCAAGCGCCAAGTCCCCAGGTTGAGCCCCATATTGAGCCCGGCATAGCCGCTGGTGTAGCTCGTTCCCGCGTTCTTCGAGCTGAACAGGTTGGTGTTGTAGTTGAGCAGACCCGCAGTGACACCACTGTCCCAGGCATCGGGATCGATGTAGGTCCTGGATGACGAAAACTGCAGGTAATACTGAGCAACGACGATATAAAGCTTCTGCTGCGCCGCATCGAACTTTACCGAGGCACTGGGCACATACCGGTCCAGAGGAGCACACACCTTCCCCTCCGGGACCGCAGGCTTTTCCTGGCCAGCCCCCTGGCCTTTGGCACTGTGCACCAAGTCGATACCGGCACGTATCAGCAGCGCGCGGTCATAGCAAAACTGGGCACTGTCCTCCCCGACGACAGTCTTGAACTCAATATCCTCGGTCCCACGCCACTGACCGTTGACCAGCAGATCGACGCGGTACTTCCCGGGAAGGACGATATCCGCTCGCTCGAACCGAGTGATGTCGATCGGCGTACTGCCTTCGCCCCGGTTGAGCATCTGTGCGTCGAAGGTCACCTGTTTTGCAGGTTCTGCATCCACCGCTTCGCTCATGGCCGTCGGCACAAACTCGCCCCGAGCGCTCACTGACAGCACCACCAGGGAGGTCAATCCAACCAGGTGACGCGTCCACGGCGCAGACTTACGCGGGCACGATCGTACAACACGAGCGGGAAGACCCGATCGATACAGGAGTGAAATCAACATAGCAACACCAAGGGTCTCTGCGGCTTGAGCACCAAGCGAAGGAGTGAACGGGGGCAGTTATTCCGCCAGAGGTTTTTGCAGCATGCGCCGACCGCCGTAGTCGTTGATCACCTCGTAGCGAACCGACGCGTGCATAAACTCCGCGGCTGTTGCCCGGGGCAAAATGAAAAGCTCCGAACTGAACGGAGCAACAGTTCGAGGTCCTACAGTCATGAGCTTCTCTTTGAAAGACAGTTTCACGTCCCCAAGCGAGACGTAATAGGCCGACGGATTGCTGACTAGAAGCGTCAGTTTTGCAGGGCTACCGGTGGCGGTATCGGTCCTCACCTTCCAGGTGAGTTGTTGCGCTGCAGAGTCGACATTGCTCGGCAAGTGCGACGGGCGAAAAAACAGTTTGATCCGGGTCCTGAAAGCGAACTGCAACACGTTTTCAGCAGAGGCCTGACGGGGAGGCACCTCCATGACGTTTAGCCAGAATAGTGACTCGCGGTCTGTAGGAAGAGCCTCTTGCGTATAGCTGATCCTGAGTACCGCACCTTGACCGGACTCAACACGCCCCACTGCAGGCGCGACCACGAACGGCACCTTCATCTGCTCAGGAGGTACATCGACGCGCCCATCATCCACCCAGCTTTGAACCAAGACAGGCGCATCACTTTCGTTCTTGATTTGCACAGTCTCTTCCCGAACACTAGCGGCAAACACCACCCGAGTACCCTGGAGCACAATGGCAGCCCGGGCGGCACTGAATTCGCCCAGAAACACGACGCCGATGGCGAGAGAGAAAAACACACGCGCTATCGGCGTCATGGGGCTAGCTCCTAGTATCCGACCGTTTTATTGGTACGACAGCGTGTAACGAACGTACGAAATACCCGAACCTGCGGTTATCCCGGCCAGTGGCGCTGTGGAAACATAAGACGCCTTATACGACAGCGTCGCCGTGTTACCCGCGACGACGGCCTGCTGCGGGGACGTTTCGGCCTGGCCGAGGACAATTTTGTTGCTGTCTTTCGTGTCGTTGTAGATCTGGATCTGTACGCCTTGGGCCGGGGCACTCCCGATCAATTTCAAGTTACCTGTCACCGGGTCAATGTTGCCGACTTGCTCGAAATCGATGGCAACTTTGGCTTTATCCGTGCAGTTCGCGCCCGATAACTGCAACTTGAACGGTACGAAATCGGATGCCGTGCCAACGGTGGCGAACTTGCTAGGAGGAAAGTGTCCCAAGTCAACATTAGTGATGTTACCTTCGCCAGGAGCCTTACCGTTTATGTCGCACGTCACATCGGTAATGCTCCCGGAAAAGTTGATAACACCATCAGTGGCAAATGACAGTGATGGTGTAGCAGCGACTATTGCCAGGCTTGAAGCAGCCAAAGTCTTGAGAAAAACCCGTTTCATATGACTTCCTTTTTCATGTGTGCTGAGCGATGCAAACTTTGCCTTACTTGCCCTAAAGCAAGCGCAAAGTCCGTCTTGCGCAAGTTAAAATGGTAAATACTGCTCCCCTCCTTGTGCGCTAGATATAACGCCAGCAGAAGAGAGGCCAGAACAATACCTTTTAACTTAAGTAAAACTCTTTAAGACGGAACCTTCAGCCATATCAGATAAGTCCGAAATCCGCCCTTCACAAAAAAACCATCCCGCCTCGCCCAAAAAAAACATCGGCTGTAAACTCCTTGATCCTTCCAAAGCGACCAAAACCATTAAGAGCAATCCGAGCAAAAACAAGAAAAGTCTGATTCTTATAAGCAGCAATGAAACTCGGGAAAATCATGGCAAATTCACAGGGGAATTTGTTCAATTAACTAAAGGGAATTTTTCACATGGGAACTATAGTCGTAGTGGACGACCATCCATTGATTCGACTCGCTGTCCGAATCCTCTTGGAAAACCATGGGCACAGGGTATTAGCCGAAGCGAGCAATGGTGTCGATGCGATTCAACTTGTGCGCATGCATGAGCCCGATGTAGTCGTGCTTGACCTGGACATTCCCAAACTGGATGGGCTCTCGGTGATGGCCCATTTCAAGTCCAACAGGTTCGCAGGTAAAGTACTGGTATTGACTGCCAGTTCCCCTACAGACTTTTCACTACGCTGCCTGAAGCTGGGCGCCGCAGGATTTATTTCCAAGGAGGAAGAAATGAACAAGATCGCCGATGGGGTGGACGCACTGTTGTCCGGACTTAGCTACTTTCCAAGCGGAGCAGTAACTTCACCACAGATTTACAGCAGTCACAATACACCTATCATGTACTCGCCCCTTACCAATCGCGAAATCACTATCCTCCGGCTTTTGGTCAAGGGCAAAAAAAATCTAGATATTGCTGCGACGCTATTTATCAGTCATAAAACCGTCAGTACGTATAAGTCAAGATTGCTGAGGAAGTTTAATGTAACGACGCTCTTGGAGTTGGTTCAGGCCGTTAGAAAACAAAATAACATCTAGAGTGGAACAAAAAACAGCTGCGTGCCTATCGGGGCTGCCAAGCTGAGCTTTTAGCAGCGGCGCCCCGCTGGCAACCACACAAAGACTAAATGTATGACTTCCACACTTTGTGCAGCACGCGACAAGGCACACTCGGTACTCAGACTGCTCGAAGATGCATGAGAAACGTTTCTATTCCCAGAAGCAAATTATTCAATTGCGCTGTGACAATCCTCGGCTCCTTTGTCGACAGAGAGGCCTCCACCTCTCGACAATCCGCTATGAGGCGGGTGGCCTTGGCAACGGCCAACGCCCCTCGAACCCGATGCAGCAAACGCTTCACCTCAACGAAGTTATCGCGACTCATAGCCGCCTTGATTGCCTCAAGGTCTTCATCCATGGTCTGAAGAAAAAGCTCCAGGACGTGCCCGGATATCGGTATAGGGTTTTCTGCAACCACGTCCACACTAGCCTGACGCTCCAGCCGCAGAGCATGAACCTCGCCCTCAAACCTTTTTAAACAATCGTGCAATGTCTTCAAAACAATCGGCTTTGTTAGCCAGGCGCTCATGCCCGCCGCAATACAACGCTCTCCTTCCTCTGGAAACGCATTCGCCGTTACCGCGATGATCGGCAGCGTACTGTTTCCCTGCCTGAGTGCTCGCGTCAGTTCATAACCATCCATCAGCGGCATGCTCACATCTGTCAGTAACACATCAAACTGCTTGTGATTCAGGCATCGAAGCGCCTCTTCGCCATTGCCGACAAGCGTCACGGTACAACCCAATTGCTCTAACTGTTCGGCGAGTAATAACTGATTGACCGGATGATCCTCCGCCAACAACACCTTAAAGCCGAGGTGCCCTCCTACAAGCTCAACTCGGTCAAGGCTGGCAACAGATTGCGTGCCGCTCCCTGACGCCGCCATCACCGAGTGAGCCATGCCGGCACGACTATGTAGGTTCACTCGCCAGGTTTGCGCACCGCCCTGCGGCTGGACACTTGCATCATGTTCGGCGACCACCCGAGCACCCTGCCAATCGATCACGGGCAGGAACTCAGGCAACAATTCTACAAGTACAGCTGAACCCTCAGCAGGCACTTCGTCGTGCTCATCCAGATTGATTACCTTCTTGACGGTTTTTTCCAACCACCGACAGCAATCAGAGGTGAGTTCAGGAACGGGCGATCGGACGTAAACAGTGACATCCTCGCCCCGGACACCTTGTGGAGCTTGTACCTCGGACTCAACCTCCTGAAGCGTCAGTTCAAAGCTGAAACTGCTGCCCAATGCTGGTGCGCTGACAAGGTCCAAAGTGCCCTGCATCATTTGGCACAGCTGCCAGCAGATAGACAGCCCCAATCCTGTACCACTCGTAGCATGTTGCTGGTTATCGGCCTGAAAGAATGGTTGAAACAGTCTAAGTTGCTGGTCCTTGGAAATCCCCACCCCGGTATCCACCACCTGCCACTGCAAGTGCACATTTCCGCTCTCGCGCCCCAGTACTCTCAAGTACAGGGTCACCCTGCCCGTCTTGGTGAACTTGATCGCGTTATTCAGCAGGTTATTAATTATCTGGCGAACACGCATACAGTCCCCCAAGACCATGCCGGGAATATCCGCATCGACACAGCTGTAAAGCAGCAAGCCTTTATCGTCCGCGATCGCCGAATAGTTGCGCAGCGCTTCTTCGACAATATCCAGCGGAGCAAAACAGTCAAGCTCCAGCGTCATTTCACCGGATTCGATTTTCGATATATCGAGGATGTCACTGATCAGTTGCAGAAGGATATTTGAAGAACCCTTGATGGTCCGCAGGTAGCCGTGCTGTTGCAGGCTGAGCCTTGTCAGGCTCAGCAACTCCAAGGTGCCAACCACACCGTACAAAGGCGTCCTGATTTCATGACTCATGGTTGCCAGAAAGCGACTTTTCTCCGTATTGGCTGCATTCGCCATATTTCGCGAAACCAGCAGAGCGGATTCAGCTTCCTTATGCGCGGAGATATCGATAAAAGCACATAAAAGTACGCTTTCATCTTGGTAACTAGCAGGGGCAAAACGCGCGTGCAGATAGAGGTCACCGATAATCGCGCACGCTTCCCCGACGACGGGCTTACCGTTTTCGAACATATGCCAGTCATGAGTAAGCTCGCTGATGTAACTGGTATCTCCAAGCCATTGCAAAGCTAGATCATTTTGCATGACCAATTCCCGGCCTTTTTCCCGAATCACACAAAGTGCTATGGGCACGGCCTGGATGATCGTCCGACTCAGCGCGTTACTGTCTACCAGCGAGCCGTAAAACTTATCGGTCGGCGTGACCACGCGGCGTCGATACCACCTGAATAGCAGGTTTCCCGCTAGGACACAAAACAGAAGTAGAATAAAAACGTTCAGCAATTGCCACTTGGCGTCCTGGAAAATTTGCTTGTAGCTGATGTGGTAAAGAACGTTCCAGCTATTTTCCATACCACTGCTACGCTTAATCAATAAGCCGCTCAACGTGAAGTAATAACCATCTGGGTAGTTATCTGAGGAACTTGCCGAACCGGCAAGAACAGCTCCATTTGGAGCAATAACGTCCAGGGACTCAAAGACCGGAGTTTTAAGCACAGGACCGTAGTCATTGATGCTGTTCAATTCGAGAAGGGTTGTCACAACGACATTGCGGGGTTTAGCAGGGTCCCCCCAATACTCATCAGAAAAACTATCGGATATATAAGCGAGGATTTCCTGATGGTTGCCGCTCAAAAAGTAGCCGCCGGAGACCCAAGAAACCTTCATCCCCTTTAAACCTGATGGACTCTCGTGAACCACCTGCTCGATTTTTGCGGCGACTGTTAGCAGTCCAGTACTTCCCGGACTTCCAGAGCGGGAAGAGAGTTCAATGGCGGGGATAGCCATTCCAACGTCACTGTTCAGATCAAGCACGAACATTTGCGGAGCAGGATAGGGAGAATCGATCCAGAACCCTTCATGAAAACTGGCGAGCGTGTTTCCCAAGGAAATTTTACGTTGCCGGGCTTCACGATCAACAGGTTCATTACCTTGATTCGGCGTTACAAAGGTGAACATTGAAGATGGTGTACTTCCCTGCACTTCATAAATATCTAGCTTATTCTGCCTTATCATTCTAATTGTCTGATACGGATCCACCGGTTTCGACTGATGGTTTTTTGATGAGGTCAACCTGACCGTTTGCAAAAGGAACAATTCATGTTCATTGATGCTGCCCATCAATCGAAGAAAATGATAATTAACCTTGATTCTTTGTGTTTGCAGCACCTCGTAAACAGCCCAATAACTCGCCCCCAGAAAAAATAGGGCAAACAGGAACGAAACCAACAGTATAAAATTCAAACGCAACGAATTTTTGGTCAGTGTGCGTATTTTTTCCCGGGTAAACTTCATGGGTGGCAACGACCAACCAGAATGCCACTTCGGTTTGCGGGCACTATATCTGCCTGGCGTGGCCCAGCGTCTGCAAGAATCATTTTGTGTAGTCGCCCTGTCCGTAATGTTCCATTATTCAGTGGTGTCACCTCGACCTGAAAGTCGCCGTGACATGCAATGCTGTTGGCGTTGTTCCTGTAAACCACCTGCCCGCTCCGGCAAACGGATGCCTCAGAGTTTAGGGCCTCGCGCGATGGGTAGCCATGCGCCCAAAGGAATTATCTTCGTGTTCGAAGCGATTTCTCTTACGCCGCAGATGGAAACCGCTGATCGACTGAGAGGGCATATTCTTTCAAGGTATGTCCATTCCCTACTCCCGGTTCATCTGCCATGCGACACCTCAATTATCTTGTGCTCGAAGCTCAGCCTTTCCATAGACGAAATACTGTTGGCAGCTTGCAGCAGGTGGTGACAGGGCAAGTCCATCAAGCGGCTAGTGGCGAGGAAGCCCTTGAGCTTCTTCATTGCTGCGGAGGGGTAGATATCGCAATCTGCAACTTGCACACCACCGGCACAGCGGGCCTGACTTTCCTGCGGACGGTCGGCGAAGCCAGACTGGTCCGGGCAGTGCTGTTATGCGGCCCGCTGGAAGCCTCGCTAAGGAAGGCGACTGTCGCCATGATCCGTAGCCTCGGGATGTATTTTCTCGGTGGCCAGGAGGCAATGCCCGATATCGCCCAGATGCAGGTGCTTGTGGATGAACTTCGCGCAGTCCCTGAGTCCCCGGCGCCGCAGTTACCCGCGGAGCAGCCCTCACTCGCCGAAATCCTGCTGGGTTTCAACGACGATCAGTTCGTCCCCTACTACCAGCCTAAAATGACGCTGCACAGTGGCGAGCAGCAAGGCGCGGAAGTACTGGCACGCTGGAACCATCCCCAATTAGGTGTATTGGCTCCTGGATATTTTCTACCGGCGATAGAAGAACACCATCTGATGGATAAGCTCTTCGTACGGATGCTGGAAAAGGGACTGGCCCTGCAACAGGCGCTTTCTGGAGATATGCCGGAGCCCGAACTGGCTTTTAATGTGCAGGCCGCACAGCTGGCATCCAAAACATTCGCCGAGCAGGTTGAAACGACTCTGCGTCAGTACCAGGTATCCGCGAACAAGCTGATGTTCGAGATCACCGAAACCGACCTCGTCGGTTCGACCGCCAATCATCTGGAGAATCTGATACACCTGCGACTGATGGGATGTGGCCTGGCAATGGACGACTTCGGCACAGGCTATTCATCCCTCAAGCGGCTGCTTGACTTCCCATTCAGCCAACTCAAGCTGGATGGCTCCTTCGTGCGCGACCTCGAATCCCGGCCAGGCAGCCGCGCAGTAATAGAGGGCGCAGTGCGATTGGCGGAGTCGCTAGCCATATCACTGGTAGTCGAAGGTGTTGAAACAGCAGAACAACAAAAACAGTTGATCAAGCTGGGCTGCTCTGTCGGCCAGGGATTCGGCCTGGCCCGCCCCATGTCAGGAGAGCACTTCCTCCAGTATTGCCTGGAGGCTAGCCATACAGAGGAAAACCTCCTTATCTCAGCCGGCTAGGCCATGCCACTGATTGCTCTTTTCCCTGTATATGCAGCAAAACCACTACAAACACATCGCCTTCATTTCAAGTCGAACAGACCTTGGATCGTCGGCGCCTGGATTGTTCGAAAACACGCCGATACCTGAGCCAGTTTTGCCTGAGGATTAATAGGCGCATTCGCTCTTTCCACTCCGTAGTTAACAAATCAATAACTGCAAGCCCTCTCCAGGATGGTAACGGGCGGTCGATTCCATTCAGGTAACTTCATGCTCAAGTTCAGCTTTTTCATATCACCATTGTTTATTGTGGGGATGGCATTCCCTATGCTGATGAGTACTTGTGTTCTGGGTGCCAGCACGCCGCCTGCAAATCTGCATTTATTGAGTCAGCTGTCCTCGGAACATCGGGATATAAAATTATCCGAACAGGATTGGGCCTGGCTCAGGAACAAGCGCAAGTTGATCCTGGGTGTCTCGCGGCCGAGCTTCCCGCCGCTGGATATCGTTTATGACGATGATGACTACGAGGGCATCAGTGCCGACGTAATCGCCTTGCTCAGCCAGCAGTTGGGCATCGAAGTCAGCGTGGTTAATCTTCCGGATCGTGCCCAGGCACTCGACGCACTGCAGTCCGGGCAAGTAGACATGCTGAGCAGTGCCAACAGCTTTGAACTCATGACGCGCCCCGTGGTGCTAAGCCATCCCTATGTGGATGACTCGCCAGCCCTGTTCCGTCGCCTGGGTGAGAATCGCTCGCTGCCAGATGACCTCCACGGCATGACAATCGCCATGGCCGCTGAGTACCGCCCCGAAGAGGAGGTACGGAAACAATTTCCGGGAGCCCGGCTTGCGCTTTTCAAATCGCAGACTGAGGCTATGGCCGCAGTAGCCTTCGAACATGCCGATATCTATCTGGGCGATTCACTGTCTGCCTACTACATGATCAACCAGAGTTTTTTCAACTATGTAAAGTTTGATCGGACGTTGGGGAGGAACTCCGATGGGTTCAGCTTTGCCTTGAAACACGACAATGTGCCTCTGCTGCAAATCCTCAACAAAAGCATCGATGACTTGGGCAGATTAAAGCTTACCTACATCATCAAGCGCTGGGCAGGAGGCGGTTATGTCCTCCCTGGGGACAAAGTCGTCCTGAGCGCACAGGAGCAACGCTGGATAGCCCGACACCCAGTGGTGCGCATGGTGATCAACGACGACCTGGCCCCTGCTGCGTTTTTTGACGCCAACGGCAACTTCAACGGCATTACCGCCGATCTGCTCAACATAATCACCCTACGCACTGGGTTGCAGTTTCAGGTCGCGCGCACCGGAAGCTTCAACAATCTTCAACAGGCCCTGAGAACAGGCGAGGCCGACCTGACCATGTTGATCCCCACTGCGGAACGGGAAACCTTCCTGCGTTTTACCCATTCCTTTGCCACGAGCTCGTTTGCCGTGGTCACCGCCAATTCCGGCGCCAAGTTCGACGGGCTGCAGAGCCTGGACGGTAAACGCTTGGCGATCGCCAATGGCCAGGCAGTCATTCCCCTGCTCCGTGAAAAGTACCCGCAGATCGAGCTCATTACCCCGGCTACCACCCTTGACTCACTGAGCATGGTCGCCAACGGCAGTGCGGATGCCGCCATGATGTCCCTGTCCATTGCGCGCTACTACACCATCCGTCTTTACGACAACCGCTTGCAAATCGCCGGCATCACCAGCGGTAATTCGGCCACCACTAACTTCGCCATGCGCCGCAGCGATACCGAGTTGCAGTCGATCCTGAATAAAGTGATTCTGAGCATTCCTCCCGACGAGATGAACTCGATTACCAACCGCTGGCGCCCCAACTCCGCGATGAGTGGGCAGACGTGGCGCGATTATCGCCAGGTCATCGCCGAGATCGTCGCAGTCGCCTTACTGATCGTTGCGAGCATCCTGGTCAAGGTATTCTTGCTGCGCCGCGAAGTGCGTAAACGCCAAGCTGTCGAGCAAGTGCTGAGTGACCAGTTGCAGTTTCTGCAAACCCTCAGCGACGCCATGCCCCGACCTATCTATGTGCGTGATCGAGAGGGGCGCATGCTATCGTGCGCCCGCAGCTACGAACACGCCCTGAACCTTTCCCTGAAAGATGTTCTGGGAAAAACTGCGCTGGAAATGCCCGGCCAATATTTCGAAGCCGCCCCCGAGTTCCATCGGGACTACCTGAACGCCATGGAGCGCGGAGAACCCCTCCAGCGACGCTGCGAGATCATCCTGGGGAACAAGAAAATCTGGATCGATCACTGGATCCAGCCGTTTCGCGACTCAGGCGGGACGATCAGAGGCGTGATCTGCGGCTGGCTCGACATTACCGAGCAGTATGCGCTGATCGAAGAGTTGAGAACCGCCAAGAACAGTGCCGACGACGCCAGCCGCGCTAAGACCCAGTTCCTGGCGACTATGAGCCATGAGATACGCACCCCGATGAACGCCATGATTGGCACCCTGGAACTGGCCCTGAAACGTGCGGACCGCGGCCTGGTTGATCGGCCCAGCATCGAAATCGCCCATGCCTCGGCGAAAAACTTGCTGGAGCTGATCGCGGACATTCTGGACATCGTACGCATCGAGTCCGGGCGCTTGAGCCTATCTCCCCGGCGCAGCAACCTGCGCCATCTGGTGGAGTCGGTGGTACGGGTCTTCGACGGGCTGGCCCGGCAAAAGGGGCTGGAACTGATCCTCGACCTCGACCCGAGCATCAACAGCGACGTTCTGATCGATCCGATGCGCTTCAAACAGGTGCTGTCGAATCTGCTTGGCAATGCGATCAAGTTCACTAACACTGGCTTCGTCAAGGTCCATATCAGCGGCGAACATATCGACGCCTGCACCCTGGCGCTCGAGATGCAGGTGGAAGACAGCGGCATCGGGATCTCGGAAGACGATCAGCTGAAATTATTTCAGCCTTTTGCCCAAGTCAACCAGGACCCCATGAATGGACGGGGCGGCACAGGCCTCGGGCTGGTGATCTGCCGCTCACTCTGCGAAATGATGGGCGGCGCCCTGTATCTGAGCAGTACGCCAGGTACCGGTACGCGAATCGATATCGACCTGACGCTGACCCGGCTGGAACCGGCACCGCTGATTAATCCTCGACACGAGCGGCAACACCAGGCGCATCGTCATGGCGATATGCGTATTTTGGTGGCCGACGATCATGGTATGAGCCGTCAGTTGCTCCTCCAGCAGTTGGACTTTCTCGGCTATGAGGCCCTGGGGGCCGAAGACGGTGCCGTCGCCCTGAAACTGTGGCGCAGCATGCACTTTGATATCGTCATCACCGACTGTCATATGCCAGTGATGACAGGGAGCGAACTGACCCAAGCCATTCGCCAGGAAGAAAAGCAAAAGGGCGTCGCTCCCTGCATGATCCTGGGGTTGACCGCCGATGCACAACCGGAGGACATCGATGGCTACATCGCACTCGGCATGAGTGACTGTCTCCTCAAGCCGGTCGACCTCGATGTGCTGGAACAACGCATGTTGTCATTCGAGACCCGGCGCTCGCTCAAACCAGAGCCAGGCGCAGTCGATCCGGACCGATCCAGCGAGCGCTACCGCGTCGGCATCAATGCCCTGACGCAACTGGCCGGAGGCAATGCCGCCATGGTGCAGAGCCTAATCCGCGAGCTGCTGGAAAGCATCCGCCAGGACCTGCAGAAACTGCGCCTTCACGCGCAACTGCAAGACACCTCGGCCCTGGGCGAACTGGCCCACCGAATTAGGGGGGCAGCTCGCGTACTCAAGGATGAGCAGTTGATCGTTTACTGTCGGGAACTGGAAGACGCATGCTCCGGCCTGCTGCCAGACCTGGAAGGAAAAGTCGCATGCGTCGAACAGGTCATGCTTGAACTGGAGCGCGTCTTCAGTCAACCGGCCTGAGCCGATGATTAAAGTCAGGCAACCCGTTTGTCCAGCATACCCAACAACGTCCCGCTGTCCATCGGCGGGCTGGCGATATCGAGCAACGCGATGCCATTCTCCCGGGCCCAGGCCAACAGTTGGTGGCGTGGTTCGGCTTCGGTATGGGCCAGCACCATGATGTGCCAGGCGATCCTGCGCTTATCCAGAATCGATAAACTGTCCTTGAGACTGCCCAGATCCCCCAGATGGTCGTACAACAACACGTCGTAACGATATGCCGAGCGCGGGGTATCGATGAGTTTTGCCCAGATCGAGCAGGGCGTAACGTTATAGATGCCAATGGCATTCATCGATGCCCAGTATTTGAGCAGCATGCCGGGGGATGGGCTGTACAGGAGGCACTTGGGACTGTCAGTACTGTTGATGAACATGATGCGATACCGGGTAAGAGAAAGCCCGATACTAGCGCTACACCAAATAGTTGCCTGCCAGTAGAAACCTGAAAACCATGAAGACCTTCCTTAAATACCCAAAGAAAAGTCTGATAGCAAGCCGGTTCGCCTTCAGATCACGGGGTCAAGCCGGTGGTTCAACTATCAGAGTGCAGACTGTGCCGATCGTCTATCGGCACAGCAGAGGGTGAAGGATTTTGAGAAACTGTAGTGGTCAACTCATCCCGGACACGGTTTTGAGTTTTTCTTCCGTTTTCGCTGGGGCCAATCCATCGTTAAATTGATGAGGTCGGATCCAGTTGTAGTGATGCATCAGGTACTGGCTAATGTCTCTCTGAGCCTGGTGGCCGGTCATGTAGCCAGTGGTTGGTATCCACTCTGTTTTCAAGCTGCGAAAAACCCGCTCCATCGGCGCATTATCCCAGCAGTTTCCTCGGCGGCTCATACTCTGACGCATGTGATAACGCCACAGCCGCTGGCGAAAGTGGCGGCTGCCATATTGCGATCCCTGGTCTGAGTGAAATAGCAGACCTTGCGGCTTGCCACGCTGCTCGTAAGCAACGTCCAACGCTTTGATCACCAAGTCTGCATCCGGCTTTTCTGATAACGCACAGCCCCACCACTCGGCGAGCGTAAAGATCCATGACAACCGCGAGGTAGTGCCATTTCCCCTGTGCCCAGATGTAGGTGATGTCGCCGCACCAGACCTGGTTGGGCGCTTCGACATCAAATTCTCGGTTCAATATATTTGGGATATCCGGCCGCTCTACTTTCGCCTTTTTATAGGCGTGTGATCCTGGCTGCTTGCTGACCAACTCCAGCTCACGCATCAGCCTGCGTACCTTAAATCGTCCAATTTGCTCACCTTCTTCTTGCATCATCAACGTGATGCTTCGACTGCCGGGAGCACTTCGGCCCTGGGTGAACAACTCGCTCACTCGGCTACGCAGCCTGAGCCGCTGAACATCTGGTGTTCGCCGCCTTAGACGATGCGCGTAGTACCCCGAACGAGCGACCTCAAACGCCTCGCACAAGCAGTCAACAGGCTCATGGACGCTTAGCTGATTGATCAGCGCGTACGCTCGAGATCTTCCGACATCAAGAGCGCGGTAGCCTTTTTTAATATTGATTTCTCACGCTCGAGGCGAGCAATCCGAGCTTCCAACTCTTGGATTTTTTGCTGCTCTGGTGTCAGGTCCTTGCTCTGGGGCGTGACGCCGGTGCGCTCTTGCTGAAGCTGGTCGACCCAGCGGCGCAGCGCCGACTCACCAACACTCAGCGAACGACTGGCTTCGATGAAGCTGTAGTTTTGCTTGATCACGAGGTCGGCAGCCTCGCGTTTGAATTCAGCGGAAAAGGTACGGCGTTGTTTGGTCATCTGACACCTCGATCTGGCGAGTATTCTCGCCTAAAAGGGTGTCCGGTTTCATTAGACCACTACAAACGCAGATATTGGCGAGCCAGGACTTGCCCCTTCAAATCCTGGCAAGTGAAAACAAAAGCTCGGTTAGCAGGAAGGCTGGCCAGGGATTGAAATAGACTTCCCGCTCAACAACTTTGGCTCACCTGGGTAAACATTGAAAGGGTCTACGTTCGATCCATCTACCTTAACCCCCTCTACGAGGTAACGCACATTCCCGCTGGCGGTCAGGAGAGCTCCCGAACCTTTGCATGTGACGGACAATTGGACTTTTTCGACGTCCGGAAGCTGGCGGACCAGCCCGCTGAAACTGAGGCTGACGACCACGTTGCCCGACGTCGCCCGGTGTTCGGTCTCATTCAGGCTGATGACGGGTTTGACGTCCAGACGGTAAACCTGCTCCCGATCGACCGCCGCGAGTGGCTTCAAGGTAATGGTCTTGCTTTGCCCGGGAGCCAATGTAATGCGAAAAGGAAAAGCATAGAGCACCGGCTTGCTCATCAGCGCAATAGGTTCCAGCCGTTCGCTGCTCACCTGCGCCCCGGGATTGAGCAGACGTGACAGGGTGATGGATACATACTCCGGACGGTCACCATTATTGATGACCTGGACAGTAGTCGCTTTGTCCCGTACGACGATTTCCTTGGGGAAAATGTCGATCAGCGCAAAAGCCGGTGCGGGGATAGCCAGGAAAGGCAATACAAGCAAAGCAGAAAAAACGGACAAGCGCATGTTCACTTCTCCTTGAAGGGTAGTAGTTGCATGGGCATCGCTCAGGGCTCTATCACCACCGGTTCGAAGGTTAGCGACAGAACCCCGCTATAGGTGCCCGTATTATCCTTGAAGCTGCCTTCAGGAGGATAAGCTGATATCGCCAACTCATAGTAACCAATAGAGTCGTCCCCTTCCGAGGGCGATGCCGGATTACGAAACTCAGTGCCTTGGCCGACCGCGAGGAGTTTCAGATTCTCGCCTTCCGTTCCGAGCCGCACGCTCGGCGTGTGGAACACCAGTGCGGGGTTGGCCTGGTTGCGTATCTGCAAGGGCTCGTCCAGACGCACCTGAAACAGACCACTGCTCGAAACCACTCGCAGCCGAGCGCCTACCTCGTAAGGGGTATCCCAACCACCGAGCTGCTGCATTTCCAGCCCTTGTTCGAACCACCCCCCGTTATCGTCGGTCACAAACAGATTGTTGGGGCGGCTGACATGCGCTGTCACCTTGCTGCTGGTCTTGCCTTTAAGTATCACCGCAGCCGACGCCAACGTTGGTAACAATCCTAGTGCCAGGAATAGGTACACGAAGGTTTGTCTTTTCATATCGCTATAGCCTCCTAGGACTTCGTGGTGAGAGTGAAGGTCAGCACGTCGCTGTAGTCGCCTTCTTTCACAGTCTTTCCAACTTCGGTTCTGAATGTGGGCACAAAACAGGTGCGGTTACCGCCATCAAGGGGAATCGCTGTGCTGTTATTCGGGAGCTGCAGACGCGTGTTGCCACTGTCCAGCGTCAGGCTGTAGGGCACCGTCTGGGAAGTATCTGACAGATGTCGGAGCTGGTAGCGGTTGTTCAACACACCATTGGCGTTGCTGGCGCTGATGATGAACTTCTCGTTTAGAACATCCCCCGCGTTGTAGCTGAAACAAAGCTGTTGGTCAGTACGGTTGAGCGTCGTGTCGGACTCACCTTGCTGCAGATCACCCACATCCCAGTCTGGTGCGGATACGGTGATGTTTATATCGAGCGGCGGTGGTTTTCCCGGATCGGTAATTACTATGCAATTTCCACCATTATCTCTGTCCCTAGTTATATAAGCTGCGCCCTTGATCTCTCCAACATCATCGCCCATTGTATAGTTACCAGCCCGAATGGAAAGCGCAGGCCAAGCAGCTATTGAACTATTAGAAACAGTGAGCTTGACTGAAACAGCAACTGGGGCGCTAATACTCCAAGGAAGGGTAGTAGATGGCGTGACGAAATACATATAATAACCTGAACCTACCATGATGTTACTGCTCGCCACTCCATCCATGGTGACAAATTTCACCGGTGTTGAATTTGCCGCCGATCCATTTTTATCGTAGCTATAAAGCAAGATTCCTCGAGTCTTGAATGTAGTCCCGCCCGTATGCCCTGTCGCCGTTTTATAATCGATAACAGTCGATAGTGTACTGGTCCCATTGCCATTATCCTGAAAATAACAGCTCGAATAAGAATTACTTATATCGTCAAGCTTTAATGCATACGCATGTGCCTCACACGAAATCAATGCTACAAAAACTGACAAAGGTACATAACTAACTAATTTAATAATCATCTTGGACTCAAGGTAAATACTTTTCAAGCGCATGGATTCAAGTCTCCGCACTTAGAGTGTGCGCTAAATATTTCGGTATTAAATTATTTGTTTTTTCTCGAGGCTCTCTACAACCATTTTACATATCGAGAAATATAATCATAAAATACAGTCATTACTTTTATTTTTAATTATGGCGTTCCAGCCATATACAAAAGCAAATGAGGTCGCCACTGGGATATTTAGGGGGCCATACGCTCATCACTTTCCATCACTGCTTAACTGATAGATCACTGCGCCATAGCCGACACTGACGACAAGAGGGGGCGGCGCACCTCCGCCCGCATTGATGACCAACCGTTCCTTGGGGCGGAAAGTCACCCGCCATATCTGGGTTCGCGAGGGAAGCTCAAGCTCCTTGATCACCATGCGGTGTTTCTGTCCAGGCGCCAGGACCAATCGACCGGGCGTGACCAGCAGTTCTGGTCGTTCCACCTCCTGGATCGGTACCAGATGCTCGGGAGTCTGCCCGGGGTTGAGCAGGAGCTTCTGTTCCACCTCCAGGTACAGCTGAGTATCCCCGGTGTTTTCGACGTACAGTTCGGGCGCAGGTTTACCGGGCTCCAGCTTCAGCTCGGTACGCGAGAGCTTCAGTACTCCCGCCGCCATGCCCTGCATGGCGAATAGGGCCAGCAACAGCCCCAACAAACAGCCTGTCGTGCGCTTCATCACGTGCAATCCAGCGTCCGGACCTGGTTGTCCCGAAGGCTCAGCGTCTTGCCGGGGAAGTGCTGAGAAGTCCCAGGGAACAAAGCAACGGTCTCTGCACGCTTGCCTACCTCCGACAACACATAGCGCACATTGCCGGTGTTGACCAAGGTTATTCCACTCGTGTCGCAGCTATGGCTCCACCCGCTGCGCTGCTTGTCCGGAGGCGGCATATGCCGAATCAATACACCGTAGCCAATAGCCACCGACATCGGTGCGCTGATCTTGTCCTTGGGCGCATCGTCTACCTTCAACGACCTGACCGGCACGATATACAGACGGTACAGCTCTTCATCCACCGGTTCGAACAGCGACTTGAGGCCGACCTTGCGGCTCTGGCCCGGGCCCAACGTCAGTCTTTCCGGGCTGGCGAGCACGCCGGGGTGCTCAAGCTGACCCAGATCCACCTTCGTTTCCGGTACCAGGCCCGGATTCATGACCTTTTGCAGGGATATGGAGAGATACAGCGGCGCATCTCCCATGTTTTTCACGGTGACGGTCTGCTCATGGGCGTTGAAGACCCGCGTGGTAGCGGGCATCACCATCAGTTGGCCCTCGGCCTGCACCGGCCCTGAGGCCAGAAGCACCAGGCCGATCAGCATGAACAGGGAGGTTCGCAATTTCATGGTTCATTCCTCTTCGGATGATCAATTACAGGCAGTGGTAATAGTTGCCGGTTGCGTTTCTCAGGTCGCAGCTGTAGCGGCGCCCCATTTGATCGACGGTGATTTGCGCTAGCACCGACTTGCTGAATATCGAAAACAGGCCATTGGGATGGGCAATGTCGCCCGTTTCCAGAATCGTCCCACCAATCGGACGGCCGCTGGCGTCCACCAGGAAGCCGCTGTAAATCATGTTGATATCGACCTTGGCCTGCGCTGCATACACCTGGCCCGGGTGGGCACGGACGATATTCGCCGGCACCTCGATGTTCATATCCATGTCTTCACCACTGCTCAGCACCCTTGCAAAGGTAACGTCGCTGTAGCTATTGAGCGGGATCGCGTATGTGCCGTTACCTGCAACTGGACTGCCCTCGACGCTGAAGCCGTATCGGGTACCCGGAACATCTGGCGTCTTGAGCAACATGGCACTGCCACTATTACTGTAACGACCCAGTGCGATCCCATCGGCGCTGGCAGCCAACATGCCGCGGTAGTTCATGTCCAAGTTGTTGGCGGTGTCGCTATGCCCCAGATTGAGGGACGCGTCTCCTCGCGTACCGGAGCGGCTGCCATAAAGGTTGACGTTGTTGCGCCTATCGATGCGGCTGACTGTCACGCCGGTGGTCGAGGTACCAAAACTGTCCTGGAAATCCTTGCGGTAGTCGCCGCTCAATTGGGTTTGCCCACGGTTTTGCGACGCGCTGAAACTGGCCTGAACGTTATCCAGCATCCAGGTCATGTTGAAATACACGCCGTAGCTGCCCTTGGCCTGCGAGTAGCCATCTTTCTGAACACCAACCGAGAACGTCGACCACAGCCCGTTTGGGCGATAGTTCCAGCGCACTTCGGCCTGTTGCGATTCACCTCGATTGTACTTCTGGTAGTTGTAGGCCAAGGTGGTTCCTCCCACGTTCCGGCTATAGGAGAGGCTGCTACTTGGAGCCCCCCAATAGAAGCGCGACACACTGTTGTTCTGATAGCGGCTCACCATGAGGCTGCCCAGTGTGTCGTTGGTCATCGATAGATTGAGATAACCGCCAGTGGTGCGCTCACCGCTCAATACACCCAACGTCGGGTTGATATCAACGTTGCCGATCTTGCTCGGACGCGTGACGTTCACTTCACTCGCCCAACTGCCCTGACCACCGCTTACGGCGGATGCGTTCAAATAGAACTGACGCATATTGCGACTCATCGAGCCCTGAACCAACTGCCCTCCTCCGTTCATTTCATTACCTGCGGTCACACTCCATGTGTTGCCGCTGCCGGTGGCGCTGAAGTTAACGTTGTTGATCTGACGGTTTTCCTGGGTCACCAGGTTACCGTTGCGGTCAACCAAACGGACTTCGACCGGGTAATAGCCGCCGGGCAGGTCAACGAAACTGATCTCGTTACGCCCCAGCGCCGCTGGGCGCTTGAGGATCAGGCGACCGTTGCGGTAGAACTCATAGTTACCTTCGGACGTGGAATACAGAATCAGAGAACCCGCATTGCGGTCAGCATTCAAATAGGCCTGGCTGCCAAAGGTCAAAAATTGGTCGAAGCTCGGTGAAAGCAGGGTGCTGACCGAGCCTGAGGCATAGTCGATACTGTTCTGCTTGCCGGCCCGTAAATAGGTACTCGAAAAATTCTTCTGAAGGTAGTAGGACGAAACTCCCTGACTACGACTTCTGTAATTACGCGTCTGGGTTTGGTTAGCAAACCAGTTCATATAGCCGAAGCTACGCGAAGGCATACCCAACCAGGTATTACCCGCCAGGTTCAGAGCTCGATAGCCTTCTGAAGAAGCACGCAGATCCAATGCCTGGTTATTGACCAACCCCCATGTAGTAGTGGGTGCCAGATAGTCATTGCGCGAATCGCGAATAACGAGCGAACGGCGCAACTTGTCAATCGTGACGTAGTACTCTCCCGCTTTTAAATCACATCCATTGTGACAGAGCTTATAGTCCACCTGAGACAACACATTACGGATAACTTCTATATCCTGCAGGGATACTCCATTCTCTTCATACCCAACCGAGTCAAATACTAGCTTACCGTCTATAGGAGAGTAGGTTGTGAACCCAGGTAGCGTCCTCCCATTGAAGGTAGCCATATATTTTGCACCGTTATCCATCTCAGCCGCACTAAAGCCTTCCGGCACACCGTAAGATACTTTAACCTGGGCTCCTGCTTGGAATGAAACAGCCAGAAGCGTACTCAGCCAAAGCTTATTTAGTCGAAACGGGTAGCGATAGGCAAACATGCTATTTTTTCTTTAAGATAGAGACCTTCTGAAAAGGACCCCGAACTGGTCGAGGCCCTACCACATGGAGTAATTACGGCTTAGGATCGGCAGCAGCGACAGGCTCGAACAGCATTACCAGATCACCACTGTAGCTACCGTTGGTGCTCAGAGTGCCAACCTTAGCTGGAGCATCGACGGTAATCTTCACGTCATGAATTTCGTCATAGCCATCAGCGGTACTTAGGACCTGAGTGATCTTCTGAGCAGTACCGAAAGTGATTTCTTTTTCACCCTGGGCGCTGCCCAACACTACCTTGGCATTTGCCATCTGATAGCTGCCATTGGACAGTTTCAGCGGCTGAGCCAGCGACGTGTTGAACTCGGCGTTCTTGGTCCAGATGCGAACAGGCAGAGTCTTGGTGAATTGTTTCTGCGTGTAGTCATTGGCATCCAGCTCTTCAGTGCTGTACCAAGTCGAACCATCCGGCTTGGAAATGAAGATGGCATCGTTGATCTGAGCAGTCAGGGTAACTTTCTTGGAAACAGTATTAGCAGGCAGTGGAGCAGCAGATGCCACACCGACCATTACACCACTCATCCCCAGAGCCAGAAGCAGTTGGCTGATTTTCATTTATCGAACTCTATATGTCTGTTTATTGATGCCCCAATATGGAGCTGGTTTAAAGTGAGCTCTCTACGAACCACTGAGATAATTAAAAGACAAATTGGGCATTCGAAAAAGCAGCCATTTCACTCAGACACCTAAGACAAATCCTACAAGATGCCGGTATAAATCCTACACACCGAATCAATTCCATTGAATATATAAAACTTTGAAAAAAACCCTCTACATGTTGTAGAACAATCCAACCAAATCACCAATACTCCAGCCATCGAAGAGCACTGCTTTAAATAATGGAAGACGGCTATTTTTTGAGTTCTGACTGCACATGCCCCCCGGCAAAGTCATATAACGAACTCTTTAATGCAGCCCTTTAGATTACTCCCGAGGTTGGTGGCAGGCATTCCGACGGACTTGAGCGGACCTGAAAGTTATCAGTGGCACGATCAGGGCCTGGGGCGCCGGAGTCGACGCTGTAAGGGGGGCAAGGAAGAGGATTGAGCGGCAAAGAAGATGACCAGCCAGAGAGATGAGTTTACAAAACTTGACGGCAAGCGATTAAGCGCAGCCTGGCCAAAAACGCAACTAGCGGCTGCCTGCATCACTTGTTGTTCGCTGATGCAGAACCGATGAAACCAGGTATCGCCCCCTTCGCTCAGACAGGCATCCCATACAGGTTCCGGCATGAGACTTCACGCCCAGCTCCGCGCTCGCTGCGGCAAGGCTAGTCTTGGGCGCATGGTCGTGGGAATCACGTTCGAATTGCGCACCTCATGATTGCCCCACAACAGGCATCCCGGGGGCCCCAACAGCTTTCAAGCGATGCCGTTACGCTTGGCCATCTCCACCAAGGCTACGAGATTCGATGCATTGAGCTTTCTCTGCAGACGAACCTTGTAGGTACTGACCGTTTTATGACTGATTACCAAGCTTTCTGCGATTTCCTGATTACCCAAGCCTTGGGACAGCAGCTTGAGCACAGTAATTTCTCGGTCGGAAAGCTGTGCAATAAGCGTGCTTTCCTGATTGGCGGCCTGGACGTTCTCTCGCAACATTAGAATAGTGCTCTCGGGGAAATAGGAGTATCCCGACAGTACTGCCTTCGTAGCGCCCACCAATTCCTCGAGATTGTCGTCCTTGCAAATGAAGCCAGCCGCCCCGGCCTGCAGGCAGCGCATCGCGAAATTCCGCGAATCGCCCGAGGTCAGGATCAAGATCTTCACAGCTAGGCCTATGGACTTGAGGTGGGAAATCACCGCAAAACCATCCAGCCTGGGAATGCTCAGGTCGAGAATGATCAGGTCAGGCAACAGCTTGCGTGCGATCTCCAGGCCATCCACGCCGTTATCGGCCTCGGCCAGAATGGTATGGCCTTCCTTTTCCAGCATCACCTTCACCGCCAGTCGTATTAGCGGA
>NZ_JAEKFB010000015.1:0-30647 GCF_016650865.1 Pseudomonas sp. TH34 | reverse complement strand
ACGTTGTCCAATTAAATTGAGATGACACACGCTCGACTTTTCCGCACTTCGTAGCTTCTATCTTTATATGTTCAATTGAAGGGTTTCTTTTTAGTCAGGGCTGAGAAGTTACCTGAAGGGTAATTATATGGATTTATTCAGGAAGAAACTCAATTTTAAGATAGTGGCTTTTCAATATGCGCCATATCTTATAGTTTTTGGGCTGGTGCTCCCTGCAGATGCTTACCCAGTCGAATTCAATGAGGATTTCTTGAGTAAGGGGGGAGCACCGATCGAGCTCCAGTACTTTGAAAAGGGCAGCGTTGTACTGCCGGGCTCATATAGCGTTGATATTTACCTGAACCAGATATTGATAAAACGTCAGGATGTCAACTTCAGTGCCGATGCTGGCAGTGCTGAGGTCAAACCGGTAATTCAACTCGGCATGCTGAAGGTATTGGGGGTTGATATCGCCCGTCTTGAAAAAGAAAACATTATTCCGGCGAATAGCGACGATGCTTTGTCACTGGATCTCGCGGCCCTGATAGAAGGCGCGTCGGTAGACTTCGATGTCACGAGCCTCGCCCTGCGAATTAGTATCCCCAATGCCTATATTCTGCGGCAGTCTCGCGGTTATGTAGACCCTACACTTTGGGATCAGGGAATTACTGCTTTTTATACGGACTACCAGACCAACTTCAACCGCAACATCAGTCAGGGCTATCGCAGCGATTACCGCTATATAGGTTTGCGCAACGGATTCAACCTGAAGGGCTGGCGCTTTCGCAATGAATCCTCTTTGTCTGGCGGAACCAATATGCGTAACAAATTCAGTAGTAACCGTAGCTATGCCGAGCGCGATATCGCCCATCTCAAGGCCAAGTTGGCTATCGGGGAGCTGTACTCTCAGGGCGATATATTCGACAGTGTACGCTTTCGCGGCGCGCAAGTGGCCACTGACCTCGGGATGCTGCCGGATAACGAGCAGGGGTATGCGCCGGTAGTGCGGGGCATCGCTGAAACCAACGCGACTGTCGAAGTACGGCAGAACGGTTATGTAATTTACTCGACTACAGTATCGCCCGGAGCCTTCGAGATTAGCGACATCTACCCCAGCGGTTCCAATGGGGACCTCAAGGTCAAGATCATCGAGGCCGATGGTCGTGAACGGGACTATACCCAGGCTTATTCCTATCTGCCGGTCATGACCCGGCGCGGTAGCCTGCGCTACAGTCTTGCTGCGGGTGAATACAGTACCGAGGGCCAGTCCTCGCCCAAGTTTTCCCAAGGCACCCTGGTGTACGGTATGTCCAATAACTTCACGAGCTATGGTGGACTGCTCGCTGCCCAGAAATACACTGCGCTCAACCTGGGATTGGGGATCAACTCCAGCTTAGGCGGGGTTTCCTTCGACGTCACTAACAGTACGTCCGAGGACCAGCGGGGCAAAAAGAACCAGGGTCAGAGTGCCCGCTTTCTGTATTCTAAAACCCTCAATAGCACAGACACCACCTTTACCATGGTCGGCTACCGCTATTCAACCGATGGCTATCGTACCTTCGGCCAGCATGTAGAGGATACGGACTATGTCAGCGGGCAGCGTTACGGACGGCAGAAGAGCCGTTTCGATATGAACGTTAACCAGACGCTGTCCCAACGCGGTTCTCTTTTTATCAGTCTGGGTGAAACCAATTATTGGAACATGGCGGGGAGTACCAGGCGCTGGCAGGCCGGCTATAGCGGTAATGTTTCCACCACCAGCTACAGCTTTGCCGTATCCCAGACTCAAGGCACTGACTCCACCGAGCGCTCGGATACACAATTCACCGCGTCTGTCAGTATCCCGCTGGGTAGCAGTTCCCGCTCGCACCGTATCTATTCAAGTGCTATTTCCTCACAGCACGGTGATTCCAGTTTGCAAAGCGGTATCTCTGGCTATCTCAATGAAAAGAATACCGTCAATTATTCAGCTCAGGCCGGTTACAGTAAGCAAAGTGGTCACTCCAGCGGATTCGGAGTTGGTTGGGATACGCCGACCTCGAAGTTGAACGCCAACTATAATCAGAGTGTAGACAATAAACATATGGATCTCGGTGCTTCCGGTTCCGTTGTGCTCCACAGTGGTGGCGTTACGTTCGGCCAGCCGGTGGGGGAAACCTTTGCCTTGATTGAAGTGCCCGATATCAGCGGGGTTGGCATCGACAGTTCGACCTCGATCAGGACCAACGACAGTGGCTACGCGGTTGTTCCTTATGTGCAGCCTTATCGGTACAACTGGTTGAATCTGGACACCAACACCCTCGGCAGTGATACCGAGATCCCCGAAAACTCCAAGATGGTAGTGCCAACACGTGGTGCAATCGTCAGAACCACATTCGCTGCGGAGTCAGGCCGCCGTATGCAGTTCGACCTAAACCTGGATACTGGAAAGAAGATTCCATTCGGAGCTCAGGCATACGACGAGCAAGGTAAGAGTCTCGGTATAGTCGACAATACGTCTCGGCTATTGGTATTCGGTATCAAAGATAAGGGGAAAATTGATATTCGCTGGGGCAAAGATGCATGTAGTGCTAACTATGCACTGCCAGGGGCGGACAAAAAATTGACCTATGAGCGATTTAGTATTGTCTGCAAATATATTTAACTGATGTGATACAAATCTTTTCTGCATGAGTTGTCAATGCTTTTGTGGATGCTCTCGGTGTTTTTTGTGCCTATTTTAAAGGTGAAGTCAATGAAATGTTGGTTTTTATGTGTTGCTCTGTCGTGCTTTTTCCCCCAGATGGCTTTTGCCTCCTGTACTGGCCCTGCTGGTGTGACCTACAACTTTACTTTTCCTAGCAGCATAAATCTGGCACTGGTTCCCATGGGAGGGGTACTTGCAGAGAGCAAAAGTGGCGAAGTATCACAGCTGTTTATGCAGTGTGGCCCTGGTGACGTTGTTTCTTTTGTGGACGCTGGTAACATGGAGCTATCAAGTTACCCAAATGTCTATAAAACCAACGTTGAAGGTATTGGAGTAAGACTTAAGCTCGATGGTTGGATGGCTCCGGATTATTATGTGCCAACGGAATACCCGGTTCCGGAGAAAGGATTGAATTCGCCATGGATATTTTCGATTCCCCATGCGGGGACTTTACAGCTTGTACGAATCGGTTCGGGTATAGGAAATAACAAGCTTGACGTAAATATTAAGATCATAGGCAAACCTCCTGGGGCGCCGCAATTAACTTATAATGCGAAAATATCGTCAACAGTATCAAATAATGTATACATGATGTGTGCGCTCACAGACTCGACGTTAAATGTTCCCATGGGAAAATTTTTTGTTGGGGAGGTGAAATCAGGTATAGCTTCCGAAAAATTATTCTCCTTCAATGTCCAATGTACTGGGCTTTCAGCCAGTAAGCGCCCTCCAGTGAAGGTGTATTTCCTGGGTGATTCTCCAGCTGATGGCTCCCTGAACCTTTTAGGGGCCGGCAGTATGAATGCGGCATCCGGAGTAAAAATATCTTTGGTGAGCTCCAAAGATATCAAACTTCCCTTCAGCCTAGGCAATGCATTGAAACTCGACTGGCAACGATCAGAAGCTACAAGAGAAATTTATGGTTTTTCAGGTAAAGCAAAATATGTTCCTACGGGAGGAGAAATTAAGCCTGGTGTTGCCAATGCAGTCATGAGTATTGTTCTTGATTACAATTAATTGTGAATAGAAATGGGGCTTTGAGAGCGCCCTCTCATACACCAGCGCCACCTCAAGCTATAAGTATTTTGATGCACTGCTTTTCGAAAGGCTCGGCTGGCTGTTATCACGTTTCCCAAAGTGCTTGAGCTCGTCAGTAGCGCACGAGCTCCAAATCCAGTCGCCATAGAGATAGCCCCGATTTTTCTTTATAACTTTTGTTGGCGGCTATTGCTGTTGTGGCCGGGTCAGCTCATCCGAACTTCTCCAGTTGTATCGGGATATCACCAGCTATGAATTCAGCTTCGCCCATCTTGAAAAGCTGAATCGCAGCACGCTGGATTTGGAACTGGGATCTCGGGGCAGCCTGCCAGGCATGAGTGCATCGCCAGGTGCCTCTATGAGGAGCAGGACTGGAACGGACGTTATCGGATCTTCACTGCGAAGGCTGCGGTGGATACGGCCTCTCTCGTCGACGTAGAACCTCTTGGCTATCAGAGCACGGTTAATTTTAAGTACTCGCCAGCTCCCTCTACCGAATACCTACAGATTGATGGCCGCTACACGGTGCGCGGCTTCGACGGCAATACCACGCTTGCCGGCCCGGGTGGCTGGACCTGGCGTAATGAAGTCGCAATGGCTACGTTGTGTGTGTGGGGGGCAGGTCTACACGGCCGTCGATACCGGCCAAATATCGCCCATCGCAAGCCGGGAACCACGTGGAAAAATGCTCATAGGCAGCGCGATCGGACTGCGGGGCAATGTCAATACTTTTGGCTACGACATCGCGCTCGGGGGGGCATTGAAAAAGCGGAGGTATTTGCAGACCCGAAAGTGATCATGGACAGGATCGAGCAGGCACGGATCAAAGGGTTTGCTATGCGATGAAGAGCTCGAGTTAGGGATGCGTTCAATGGCGGTCCTGTTTCTTGCCCCGGGCGCCTTTGACGTATTCGCTCGGGAGGAACCAGGTCTGCCGGTCCAGATCGACATCCTTCCATTCGGCCTGGAGCAGCTCACCAATCCGGCACAACGTACCCAGGCTGATCCAGAGCGCGAGCTACGTTTTCTTTTTTAGCGGTCGAATGCCGTCGTATTTCTGGTCCGTGGGGAGGGCGTCGTAACCTGCGGTCATTTGTTGGATCCGGTTGTGAGGTTCCAATAGCTCAGCCGGCGAAAAAATGCGGCGTCTTCCCGTTTCGTAGTTGGCAGGAGTCAATAGGGAGATGTCGACCAGTTCCATCAGATCGCCCTCAAGCAATAAGGCCCGCCAGGGCTGAATTTCTCTGGCTCAGCTGAACATCTGAGTGAGGTCGGCGAAAAAACTGATGGCTTGCCGGTGAGCGACGCGGTTTACCACCGTGCGGATCGGCGACCGAACATCGTGTTCGGAGACGTTGCTCACAGCGGTCTTGCCGAGTGCTGGCAAAAGGTCCTCGTTAAAGAGTCGTTGCAACTCGGCATTTCCGTCTATAGGCGCGACACCATCCAACATCTAGGCCTTGACCAGATCCTGGACGGTCAGCGTTTGCACCTCCGTCGTTTTTACTTGTTCGGCCTCTACTTGTGCCTGTGCATTGGCGGTTTTCTTCTGCTCGTGCGGATTGATTTGCTCATCAATGAGCTCCCTGGCCTGGTTTCGTGCCTTGCGAATGTCCGTCAGGGATCTGCGCGGCCAGGACGCCGCAGGCGTACTCTTTGTTCTGCCCGCCCCAGCGATAGCGATAGAAAAAGCTGACTGACACACCGTCCTTACGGACTGAGATTCGACCGGCATCGTTGGCGGTCAGCGACTTGAGTTCTTTGATGGCGATTTTGGCCATGAAACCGACTCTCTCTACTTTTACCCCCGCAAAACGACTGGCTCTGGGAGGGATCCTCAGCTGATACCAAGGTCGGACTTTGTCCTGGGGGCTTTGGTCCCGGTTTTGATAAGTGAGTTGACGACGGTTTTTGGGTTCATTGCTGTCGCACGCTACCGGTGCTATTAGCCGATAACTGCCAGTTAGGAAGGGCGCCTTTCGACCTAACCGTACATCCGATATCGGCAGCATGGCGCTGCCGACTCGATATTTGTGTCAACTCTTGATCTCTAGCTGCTGGGGCCGCTCTATACGACTTTGCCGGACGTGTCTGACCTCGATGTCACCAGAACCGCGATCAACGCTGGCATCAGAATCAGCGCCCCGATCATGTTCCAGATGAACAGCAGCACCAGCAAAAGCCCCATATCAACCTGGAACCTCAATTCAGAGAAGGCCCAGGTGGAGACCCCAATTGCCAAGGTTACACCGGTAAATGCAACCGAAGTTCCTGTGGTCTTCAGCGTTTCGAAATAAGCAGCGCGCATGCTCATCCCCTGGTGCAGAAAACCTTCCATACGACTGTACAGGTAGATGCCGTAGTCAACGCCGATACCGACACCGAGTGCGATCACTGGCAGGGTGGCGATTTTTACGCCCAAGCCCATTTGCGCCATCACGGCCTCGCACAGCACGGTCGACAAATACAGCGGTGTCATGAGAGCGATAGTGACCTTGATCGACTTGAACTCGCAAAGCACCACCAGCGAAACAATCACGAACACCAGAAGCAGCATCAGCTTTTCCGAGTGTTTGATCACCTGGTTGGTGGCGGCCTCGATCCCGGCGCTCCCGGCTGCCTGAAGGATCTTGAACTCGCCGGTGTCGTACTCGCTGTTGAACAGCTCGACGGCTTCACCGACGCGACTCAGTGTTTGTGCCTTATGGTCGGCCAGGTACAGGCTGATGGGAGCGATGTTGCAGTTCGTGTCCACCAGTTCTGCGGCTACCCCAGAGCGGGCATTGTTCATCACGTACTGGTCACGGGAGAACTCGGCCCATTTCGGGTTGCCCTCGTTACGCGCAACGATGTTGAAGCGCATGGTGCCGTACAACGACTGCACAGACTCGACTCCTTTCACTTCGAGCAAACGCCTTTCCAACTGGTTGGCCAGGTCGGCCGCGGCGAAGCGCGAACATTGCTCAGGTGGTGTCTTGAAGATCAGTACGTAGACATCGGTGCTGGTGCTGTAGTGGGAGAGCAGGTAGGCGTTGTCCTGGTTGTATCGAGCTTGCGGGCGGAATTCCGGTGCGCCGGCATCCAGGTCACCGATTTGTAGGCCCTGGCGCGCATGGTAACCAAGGCCCAGTAACACCAGGCTCGCAAGAATCAAAGCGATAGCAACCGGTTTACGCGTTACGCCCGAGATTCTGCGGAAGATCGGCCAGCTGGAGTCGCGGCGCTCATGCTGTTGACGCAAGCCACGAGGGCTTATGCCGACATAGGACATCAGCACCGGTAGCAGGAACATTTTGGTAAAGATTGCCATGAACACGCCAATGCTAGCGGTCACGGCCAACTGTTGAATTACGCCGATGTCGATCACCACCAGGGTGATGAAACCGACTGCATCGGCCAGCAGTGCAGTGCTGCCCGGAATGAACAGGGTGCGAAAAGTACGTCTCGATGCTTGTAGCGCACCGCAACCATTGCCCATTTCACTCATCATCAGATTGATGTTCTGCACGGCATGGCTGATGCCAATTGCAAAGATCAGGAAGGGCACGAGGATTGAATACGGGTCCAGGCCGTAACCCAGTAGTCTGAGCAGGCCGAGCTGGCAGATCACGGTCAACAGGCAGGTTAGTACAGCGACGGCGGTACTGCGCCAGCAGCGGCAATAGAAGTACAGCAGTATGCTGATCAACCCGACGGTGATGGCGAAAAAAAACGCAATATCGCTGGCTGCGGCCAGCAGGTCACCGACAATCTGGGCAAACCCGATCACCCGAACGGTCGCGCCTTGCGCGTTGAAGTGTTCACGCACATGCTTGTCCAACGCTTCGCTGAAAGCCCCGTAATCCAGGGGCTTTCCGGTTTGTGGGTCGTTGTCGAGCAGGGGCACACGGATGATCGTCGAGCGCCAGTCGTTCGCCACAAAGCTGCCCAACATGTTGGCACGCAAGATGTTCTGCCGTACCTGGGACAGCGACTCGGCGCTCGCATCATACGCGTCGGGGATCACTCGGCCAGCGCGTACCCCCTCAGTATTCACCTCGCTCCACAACGCGTTAGGGGTCCACAACGATTTGAGCTTCCCCCGGTCGACACCAGGCAGATAGAAAATCCTGTCGTTGACCTCGCGCAGTGTTTCCATGAACGCCGGATCGAGGATCTCACCCTTGGGATTTTCCAGCAGCACCCGCAATACGTTGCTCTGTGGCCGAAGTACTTCCTCATACTGCAGATAATTCTGGATAAAGGGATGACTGCTCGGAATCATCCGGGAGAAGCTCGCGTCCGGGCGCAATGCGAGGGCTTGGTAACCTAGGAGCAAGGAAGCAACGAGGAAGAAAAACACTACTGCCAGGCGATGATGGAACAGCGTTCGTTCGATGAAATCCAGCAGTCGTGGTTCAGCGTTTTCCAGCTTCTGCGAAGGTGGGTTGAGGTGCAAACGGGAGTTCATCTGCGCATCTCCTTCAATTCATCTGTTGTCAGGATGCGCAGGCCATTGTTACCGACAAGCGCCAACTGTTTGTTGTCAAGAGGCACGGCGCCCAGCCAAGCGCCCCGGTTAGCACTCTGATGGACGCTGAACTGCCGCAGATCGGTACTGTGCAGCAGCAGGCCGGCTTGCCCGGTCAACCACAAGCTGCCGTCGGCCAGTTGTTCGCCACCATAGAGGCTGGCCTTGATGGGCAACGGGATGGCCTGCCAGTGCTGACCCTGGTCGCGGCTGGAGAACAGGCTGGCACCAAAGCCCATGGCCAGGATTTGCCCATCACGCAGTTGCATGAGTTTGTAGAGCGAAGCGGGTGTCAGTTGTTGCGCTGCCAACCATTGACCGTTGACTTGTCGGTACAGGCGTCCGCCTTCGCCAGCAATCAGCAGATCACCGTTGACCAGCCCCAGAACGGCGTTGAGGTGTAGGCGCTCCGGGTTGTCAAGGTCTGGCAGATAATCCCAGCGCTGACCGCCGTCGCGGGTGTGCAAAACCATGCCATAGGCGCCGACCACCCAGCCCTCCCGAGCGTTGCGAAACCATACATCCAACAGCGGCCGGGAAGGTCCGGCAGCGGCACCAGCATTGATGTCGTCGAGGGCGAAGCGGGCGTTATCCAATGCCAGCTGTTGTTCATCGCTACCAGGGTTATCGGCGCTTAAAGCCTGTTCCAGGCGTGCCACCTCGGCCTCGGCCCACGCGAGCATCAAGGCATTTATAGTCCTGCCATCGAGTTGTTTGTCCCAGGATTGTCCGCCATCGCTGCTATGCAGCACGACGCCGTCATGACCCACCGCCCAGCCTTGGAGATTGTCGACAAAATGTACGGCGGTGAGCAGCACGTCCACCGGCACCTTGGCCTGTTGAAGTTGGCCGTTTGGCTCACGCAGGAGAATGTGGCCGTCTGCTCCCACCATCACCAGACGTTTGCCCAGGTGCTGGATGGCGGTGAGTGGCGCCTGGCTGACGCTCGCTGATACCCGGGAGGCGCGCTCCAGGCGATCGGCTATTGGCGCGGCAAAGGGGGAGGTCGTTAGCACGGCGGTAGTCAACCCGACGAGCAGACCCAACGTCGAGCGGGTGGGGATTTTCATAGCAGATGTCTCGGGAGGAATAACTGGGGTCGTACATGACCAGCCCGGTGTCATGGGGCAGGCAACTCAGTGACCTGACCGTCGCAATGCCGCCGGGCTGAAATCGGCAATCTTGCTGCTGATGCCGAACTGAGTGCTGCGCTCTTCGTTCTCCAGTCCGTACACCACATAGCGGCGTGCTTGCAGGTCGTAGGCAACGTCGCTCATTTGAAGGCACGAGAGCACGTCATAACGCTGCAACGTATGGGCTTCCTGCATGCGCCACAGATCACCGCGACCGTCGTACAGGTCGGCAGCAAGAATGCTCCAGCTGTCCTCGTCGACGTAAAACACGCGCTTGGCGTAGATGTGTCGCTCTCCAGGCTTGAGGGTCGCTTCTACCACCCAGACGCGATGCATCTCGTAGCGCAGCATGTCCTGATTGAGGTGATTGGGCTGGATGATCTGGTTGTACTTGAGTGAGCGACCCGCCAGCTTGTAGGTGTTATAAGGCACCAACATTTCTTTCTTTCCGATCAGCTTCCACTCGTATTTATTCGGTGCACCGTTGTACATGTCGATGGCGTCGTAAGTGCGCAAACCTTCCGAGGTGCCGACCGGGGAGTCATAGGCTGCTTCGGGCGCGCGCAACACGCGGCGCTGGCCCGGGTTGTAACTCCATGCCAGGCGTGGTTCCTGGGTCTGGTCAATGGGTTCGTGGATCAGCGTCTGTCCACCCGCTACGCTCTCGGGCGAGATGACCTTGCCAAGGTAGTAGTACAAACGGTTCGGCTCGGGATTGCCCATGGCAGAGGCCATCATCACTTTTACGTCACGACGGATCGGGGTGAAGTTGCCATTGCTCTGCACCACCATTTCCGTGGGGAAGTATTCATAGCCAACGGTGCGGTACCGAACGAAGTGATTGAACAATACCTCGATACCTGAGTGAGGAATGGGGAAAGGCACGCTGCTCCTCTCATAGCCGATCAGACCATTACCACCGTCAGCCAGTGAGATCTTCGGGGCCTCTCGGACTATCTCTGCGTACTCGTTTTGCGGCAAGGCAGCGGTGCGGTGGGTGGGGTAAACGAGCATTTTGAAGTCAGGGTACTTCTCCAGCATGGCCTGGTAGCCGGGAGTGAGCACTTGAGCGTACTGCGCCTTGTTGGTCTGGGTGATGCTGTACAACGGTTTTTCACTGGCGTAAGGGTCGACATAACCCTGGCCGGCCTGGAATCCCGGCGGTGGCTGGGTCAGCCCACCGGTCCAGGCCGGAATACTACCGTTGGCGTTTGCAGCTTTTTGTCCGCCGGTGGGCGTCAGATCCTGGCCCAGGCGGGCGACTTCGCTGGCGTCTACGTTGGCCAGGACACAACCATTGCCCAAACTCAGGAGAGTGCCCAGTACGGTGGCGTGAAACAAAGTGGTGTTCATGGAGTACCTCATCAATCAGAAGCCCATTCGCAGGCTGAGAGAAACAAAATCCCTGTCGGTGCTGGCGAAGGGGGTGTTGCCACTGGCCGACCAGGAGAGCTCGGCCGAGTAGTCCTGCAGGTAGTCGAATTTTGTCCCGACCGACCCGAGGAGGCGGCCTTCGGAAAAGACGCCATCGTAGGACCAACCCTTGACGTCCTGACCGAAGGCCACGAACGGCGAGACGTTGATCCCGACCAGCAGCGCCGGATAGCTGAGTTGAGCGCGCAGGCGATAGCCCCAGGAGAATTTGCTGGTGTAGCCGTCTGTGGAACAGCCTCGATTCCGGTATTGGCTCGGAGACCCGAGGGCGCAGCCGATCGTGTTGCCATTGGCCAGGTCGGAGCCATAAAGGTCGCCCTTGGCATATCGACGGTCATTCAGGTCGGGCAGGTCGTGCATGTACTTCATACCCGCCTCGCCAATCAGGTTGAGATTATCGGCGCCCAGCACCTGGGGCAGCGACTTGAGGAACCCCAACGAAAGCTGCGAGATCTTGCGCCGGTCGTAACCGTTGTAGACCGATCCAGGTGCGGCGTTGATGGCATCCTCACCAAGGGTGATGTTCTGGCCGATCGCTTGGCTTAGTTGCACCGGGTTGCCGGCAAAGGCTGGGATCAGATCGCCGTTGGCCAGTTGCACCGGCTGGTTGGGTCGGAAGCTGTATTCGCCAAAGACTGACGTCCCCCACAGGTTGCTGGAGAAGCTCAAGCCAAAGATGCGGATGTCTTCCGGGAAGTCGGCGAAGTAGGTGCCGTTGGTGTCTTGTCTGCCTGCGATCCAGCCAGCTCCTGGACCAGGGCGCAGGTCCGTGGTGATGCTGGTGTAGGGAGTGCGTGAATGGATGTTCATCGCGTAGGCGCCGAACTCGGTGTCGAGCTGATCAGCGAAGTACCGCAATGCGAAACCGAACTGACCGTTGTCGGAGGGTTCGTTGTCGCCGGTACGGCGGATGATCTGGTCGTTGGCAAAACTCGCTGGATCGTTCGCTCCGCCACGAGGTACACCGAAACAACCATCCGGGAGAAAGTCGTTGCTTGAAAAGTAGGTGCCGCAACCTTCCAGCACCGTGCGCCGCCATTGCAGCTGATAGAACGCTTCGAGGCTCAGGCTGTCCGTCAGGCCGAAGTTGCCATACAGCATCGGCACCGGCAGCAACGCTTCCTTGACCTGCGAACCGGGTCGACGCAAGGCAGCGACGTCGACGGGATTGATCGCGTTGATGCCGTTCTGGAAGTACAGGCCTTCGCCCCAGTTGATCACTTGGTTGCCCACCCGGGCATTCAAGGGATGCTCGGCAATGGTGAAATCACCGAACACGTAAGCATCCAGCAACGCAACCCCCTGAAACTTGGCGAGTTCGTCAAAGTGACTGTCATCGAGCTTGCTGTTGGGTTGGTAACCGTTGGAAGAGTGCCCAAAGTCGACTTCGCGGTTGTTCAGGGTGTAGTCGTACCAAGCCTTGCCGCGAATGAAGGCGCCATAGTTTTGCCAGTTAAGTTCCATTTCACCCAGCAGGGTGACGGGTGAGGACACCAGGTTGCGCTTGCGAAAGTTCAGCCGCCCGTCGTCGCCAGTACGACCGCCGCTGGGGTTGAACTCACCGGGTTTACCGTAACCGATGGCGTTGGCGTTACCCTGGAATATGTTATCGGCATTGGGTTTCTCGGCGCTCCACACACCACCCAGGCTGAGGCTGCCATTGTAACGGCCACTGATTTCACCCCAGGTGAAGTCGGCAGCGCTGGCGTAGTTGCACAGGGCACAGGCCAGAGGTGTCAGGAACAGGCCGGTGAGTTGCAGGCGATGGAGCCGCGCAATGCCGCCGCTTGATGGAGAGCCCATGAGGTCAGCCTCTTAATTATTGTTATAGGAAGCCCGCCGACACACTTGGCGCGGGGACGCCAGGTACCGTTGAGTTGTAGAACCGGGGGTCAGGCCAGCCCGAGAGGGTCGGCATGGATCGTTACTTGAGGGCTGGGAGCAGGGCGCTCACCATGCTGTTGAAGGCCGTGACGCTATCAACTTTTGGCGCTGCGATATGTGCGGTGGTGTTCGCACTGGTAGCCCTGGGCGCCATGTCCGGTGCGGAGGACATCTTGACGATCACCAGTTCTCGTTTGGGGTTGATATAGATCCGCTGGCCAAAGCGACCGGCCGCCTCGACGGAGCCGTCACCGTCATTCTTCTGATACCAGTAATTCCTGTAGGAATAGCCCGCTCGCTCCTTGGCGTTCGTATTGCCTTCGATCAGGGCCTGGTTGGCATTGGGCTTCAACGCCAGTTGAACGGCCTGCGCAAACGGGTCGTCGGCCTGTCGTGCAGCGGCGGCTTGACGGACGGCTTCGGCAAATCGAGCGACGTCATGCAGGGTGCTGCTCATGCCTCCACTGGCCATTTCGGTACCCAATTGATCCACCTGAGCGTAGGCATCGTCCTCTGCCAAACGGGACCAGATGCGTTCCGAAACCAGCGTCGACCAACTTTTCCCGGTGATTCTGCGCATGGCCCAGGCGACCGCTTCAGGCGAACCGTTCTGATAGAACCAGATGTCCGTGTCGGCAGATTCCTGTGGGCGTGTCGCCACTTTCAGAAAGTCATAGATATTGTCGGGCATGCCCTCTCGGCGAGGCAGGATGCCGGCCGCCGCAAACAGCCCCAGATCGGGTGGCAGATTGACCGGGTAGATGGCGCGAACCTGCATGTCGAGATTCTGTTGCACGGTGGCTTCGCCGAACGGCGTGCCGGTCAACTCGGGGACATAGCTCGCCAGTCGGGCCGTCGGGTCCATCTTGCCTTCTGCGATGAGGCTCGCGGCAAGCAACCCCGTCACTGACTTGGTCATTGATGCCCAGATGTGCGACTGCCGAGGGCTGAATGAATCCAGGTAGCGCTCGTACACCACCTTGCCGCGTTGCAGGACAATGAAACCATCGGTGTAAGTTTGCTGTAGATATTCCGGCAAGGTCAGCAATGCGTCTCCCACCTTGAAATTCAGCTCATCCAGGGCGAGCCGATTGCCAGGGATCAGCGGCAGGGCGGTTGGACCCCGGTCGATGCCGGTGGTGGGCGACATTGATCGCGCATTACGCAGCGCCCAGCGCAAATTGGGCATTTCAAAAGCATTGAGTTTGTTCACGCGCTTATCCATCGCCGGTGGAAATCCCTGCATCACACCCAACTGAATTGGATCGGTAGTGGTTACAGCGGCAACGGCCTGCCCGCTGATCGCAGTAAACAACAGGACGGGAAGTAATTTTAAGGACTTTGCTGCCAGTTTTGCTGCAACGTTGTTTTCATTTTTCGTGACGCACATTTTTTTTGTTATCTCCTGATGGCGTGGGTCGCCAAGGTGTTGCCAGCGTCGACTGGATCAAACGGGCTGGACATTGATTCCAGTCTGAGAGCGGGATATACATAAGCGCAATGCATCACTAGCTATAGATACATAACCAACAGGAATGCCATGGACGTACGTGACCTTGAGTATGTGATCGCTGTCGAGCAATGCGGCACCATCGGTAAGGCCGCCGATATGCTGGGCCTCACCCAACCTTCGCTGACCAAAGCCGTGCGCCGGGTTGAAACCTTGTTGGGGGTCATGCTTTTCGAACGAACCTCCACTGGCATGCGGGTGACCCAGGCGGGTGTGCAATTTCTGACACGAGCCAAGCGTCTGCGCCGCGACTACGACGATGCACTGGCAGAGATGCGCAGCATTCGAACGGGCGAACAGGGCGCCGTGCGATTGGGGTACTCGCCATCGCTTCCCGATGGTCTGCTGGTCGCCAGTTGCCGCCGTCTGTTGCGCGAACGCCCGGCCGCCCGCTTGCGTCTGCGTCGCCGCCTGGCCCAGGAGTTGCTGGACGCATTGCGCAGCGGCGAGATCGATGTGGTGGCGATGCCGTTACTCGGCGTCACGCCCGAGTTCGCCACAGAGTATTTGTACGAAGATCGTCTCGCTGTCGTGGCTGATACAGGACACCCATTGCTGGCAAGGCCTCGCCTGGATTTGAGCGACTTACAGGGTGAGGAGTGGCTGCTGCCGGAAGGCCATATCGTTATCCGGCAATCGCTGGAAGATGCCTTTCACCGAAATGGACTGGCGCAGCCGTTGCTGCGCATCGAGGCGGACTTCAGCAGTGAGGCCCTGTTTCAATTGATCAACGGTACCAACATTCTGACGATATCGCGGTGTGGGCAGATGACCCGTTCGGCCGGGTTGGAACCGCTGAATCTGGTGGTCGATGGCCTTGAGTTCAATCGGCGGATAGGGCTGGTTACCCGCACCGGAGGCTATCTGTCCCCGGTCTGCTGCCGGTTGATCGACCTGTTCAGGGAGGAGGCGACGCCAAGCAATATGGCGAAGTGGCTGTAGCGACTTTTGCACGTGGCTGCACGGAATTTCGCGCTCAGCCCTATCCCGTTTTGTTATGGGTGCTCATCAAACAGTGGTATTGGCGAGCATTTTTTCTCCGCTTGTAAGATCGGTCGCCCTCGATCTACTTCGGAGAATAATTAAAAGTGAACCTCGCAAAGATACTGAGCCGAAGTGCGCGTTATTGGCCCGATAATTTGGCCGTTATCGATACACGGCAACGGCTGACTTATGCGCAATTGGAGGCACGCACCAATCGCCTTGCATCGGGATTATTGAAGCTGGGCCTCAAGCAGGGCGCGCATGTTGCGATGTTGGCAATGAACCGTGCTGAACTGGTCGAAGCGGAAGTTGCTTTCTATAAAAACGCAATGGTCAAAGTGCCGATCAACGCTCGGTTGTCCCCTGAGGAAATCATCAGGGTTCTCAATGACTCGCACAGTGAGGCGGTCGTTACCACAAGCCATTTCGCCAGTGCGCTGGCTTCGTACCGGCAAGCACTACCGCATTTGAAATGGGTGATCGCGTTGGCCGAGACCGGTGGCGATGTTTCCTATGATGCCGTGCTGGAGATGGGCGCGGAGACCCCGGTACACGCTGATCCGGACGACGATCATCTGGCCGTGTTGCATTACACCTCCGGTAGTTCTGGTGTGTTGAAAGCCGCGATGCTGACCTTCGGCAACCGCAAGGCACTGATACGCAAAAGCCTGGCCAGCCCGGTTCGCGGTGCGGGTTCTGATGACGTCATGGCCCACGTCGGGCCGATTACCCATGCCAGCGGAATGCAGATCATGCCGTTGCTGGCGGTCGGCGCCTGCAACTTGTTGATCGAACGTTACGACGACGAGTTGTTGCTGCGCACCATTGAGCAAGAGCAGGTGACGCGCTTGTTCCTGGTGCCAGCGATGGTCAACCGCTTGGTGAATTTCGCGAATGTGGAGCGCTTCGACCTCAGCAGCCTGCGCCTGGTGATGTACGGCGCTGCGCCGATGGCTCCGGCGCTGGTTCAGCGAGCCATCGAGGTGTTCGGGCCGATTCTGGCGCAAGGCTATGGCGCGGGGGAAACCTGCTCGTTGGTGACCGTGCTGACCGAGCAGGATCATCTCGTCAAGGACTGCGATGTTCGGCGGCTTGCTTCTTGCGGACGCTGTTATTTCGAAACCGATCTGCGGGTAGTCGACGCGCAATTCGAAGACATCAAACCCGGTGAGATCGGCGAGATCGTGGTCAAGGGCGCGGACATCATGAAGGGCTATTGGCAGGCGCCGGAATTAACGGCAGAAGTCATGCGCGACGGCTACTACCTGACTGGCGATTTGGCCACGGTCGATGAACTGGGTTACGTGTTTATCGTCGACCGCAAAAAGGAAATGATCATTTCCGGCGGTTTCAACGTTTACCCCACTGAAGTCGAGCAAGTGCTGTACAGCCTTCCACAGATTTTCGAAGCCGCTGTCGTCGGCGTACCAGACCCACAGTGGGGCGAGGCGATAAAGGCCGTTGTGGTGCTCAAGTCCGGAGCAAGTCTGGACCAGGAACAGATCATTGAGTACTGCGCCCAACACCTTGCCGGATTCAAGAAACCACGCAGTGTCGATTTCATCGACGAGTTGCCGAAGAACCCCAACGGCAAGGTAGTACGCCGCCTGGTTCGTGACGAGTACTGGAAGAACAGCGATCGCAAGATCTGAAACCACAGAAGAGAATTAGACATGATCGAACCAAGCGAAAAAGCCAAACGCATCATCAGTGACATGGGTGCCTTCATCCGTGACGAAATCATCCCGCTGGAAAAGAAAGAGCAACTGCAATGGGGGGAAGCTTATCCCAAGGCCATCCTCGCCGATGTCTGGAAACGCTCCTGCGAACTCGGTTTCTACAATGTCATGTTGCCCGAGCCTCTTGGCGGGGCGGGGTTGAGTGTGGTCGACCTGTGCGCGGTCAAAGAGTCGGCCATTCTGACCAGTTCAATGCTCGCCCCTCATGTGCTGGGCGAGTTGAGCGGGCCGCCGCGTATCGGCCATCTGTTTCGTGTGGCCAGCGATGTGCAGGTTGAGAAGTTCTTGCAGCCTGTGTGTCGTGCGGAAAAAGCCGTGTGCTTCGCCCTCACTGAAGCCGAGGCCGGTTCGGACGCCAGCGCCATCAAAACCAGCGCTCGGCTCAATGGTGATCACTACGTACTCAACGGCGCCAAACGCTACATCTCCGGTGCTCCTTACGCCGATATTGCCGTGTTGCTGGCGGTTACCGGACCGGGGCAGGGCGCGGCAGGTATTTCTGCCTTCTTTGTTGACCTCAAGGCGCCTGGCGTGAAAATCGATTCGGACTATCAGGTCATGTCTGGCGCAGGCAGCCACGGCAACATTGAACTGTGCGACGTCAAGGTGCCGATGGAAAACCGCATCGGTGAGGAAGGGGCCGGTTTTAAGCTGGCGATGGGGCGCATTACCCTCAACCGTCTGCTGCATTGTCCGACCATGTTGGGGATGGCGGGGTTAGCGTTGAATCTGTCAATCGACTATGCACGTACGCGGACTCAGTTCGGCAAGCCGATTGCCATGTTTCAGGCGGTCAACCACATGATCGCCGACATGGCCACTGAGTTGCTGGCAGCACGTAGCATGATGTACGCCTCGGCAGCCTTGAACGATGCCGGTGGTGATATCAAGGTACACGCCCCCATGTGTAAAGTGTTCGCCTCGGAAACCGCGTTCCGCATCGTCGACCGTGCTGTGCAGGTACATGGTGGTGCCGGCCTGATCCGTGGCAACCCGGTTGAGTGGTTGTTCCGGGCGACCCGAATGATGCGGATTCTCACCGGTACCAGCGAGATCCAGCGCAACACCATCGCCAAGGGTATCTTGATGCCCAACTGAGGCTGGCCCGCAACGCCTGCCTCCGGCAGGCGACTAATACATAACAATAATCAGGGGTATTGCATGCTCAGTGTTGAATCAGCCTATCGACCAATGGCAGCCTGGACGATTGCGGCTCTGCTCGCCGTGATGATGTTGGTGAACTTTCTCGACAAGGTCGTCATCGGCCTGATCGCCGTGCCGATGATGCAAGAACTGCAGCTGTCCCCGACCCAGTTCGGACTGGTCGCAGGAGCACTGCACTGGCTATTTTCGATTTCGGCTGTGGTCGGCGGCTTTATCGCCAACCGCAAGCCAACTCGGATGCTGCTGCTGGGCATGGGTTTGTTCTGGGCGTTGATCCAGTTACCGATGCTGATCGCCACGTCACTGTGGGCGATCGTTGCCTGCCGGGTGTTGCTGGGGATCGGCGAGGGCCCGGCATCCCCGGTGGCCACTCATGCCTTGTACAAGTGGTTCCCGGATAACAAACGCAGCCTGCCGGTGGCCTTGCTGCATTCGGGCAGTGCCATGGGCCTGCTGGTAGCGGGTCTGTTGATCCCCTGGATCAGCACGCATTATGGCTGGCGAACAAACTTTGCCGTGCTGTCGCTGGTTGGCCTGATCTGGTGCCTCATCTGGTACCGGTTTGGACGCGAAGGGCAAATGGACCGGGTGTCGGTGAATGCTGCGCAGCCGGATGCAGACCACATACCCTATCGTCGGCTGCTGATGGATCCCACGGTGTTGGGTAACTACGTCGGCCACTTTGCGGCCAACTGGTCACTGGCACTGACCCTGACTTGGGTGCCTGCCTATCTGGAGAAAGGCCTGGGTATGGCCTCGTTGAGCGCCGGGCGGTTGTTCGGCGTTTTTGTGCTGGTGACCACGCCGCTGAGTCTGATTATGGCGTGGTGGTCCCAGCGTCTGTTACGCCGTGGTCTGCCTTCACGTGTTGCACGAGGCATTTTCGTTTCGCTGTGCCTGATCCTGAGCGGGCTGCTGGCGGCGGCACTGGTATTGCCCGAGCTCTCGGTGGTAGAGCGAATGGCCTGCCTGACGCTCAGTGGTGGGCTGGCACTGGTGATGTATTCGATCGGTCCGGCGATGCTGGCTGAAGTCGTGCCCAGCGGGCAACGCGGTAGCATACTGGCCATCGGTAACGCATGCGGATCACTGGCTGGGCTGGCCGCTCCGGTTGTTACCGGCTATCTCGTGCAAGGCGCTACCGGCATCAACGGTGAGGGCTACGCCCATGGGTTTGTGGTCTGTGGTGCGATTTTGGTGATTGCCGGCTTGAGTGGCTTGTACATAATGAACCCGCAACGCTCACGCGCGCGGCTACAGCGTGAACTGCCTGTCGTCACCGTGCGTGCTCAAGCCTGTTCCTGAGGCAATTGGCTCTCGATCAACTGGCCTTTCCAGCGACCCGATTGCACGGTTTCAACGAGGATCGAGCGAACCAGGTCGCGCATGCACGAGGCGGCGAAGGACAGGGGCTTATGGGTTGAGTGAGCAATGGCGATGGTGCGCTGCACACTCGGCTCGATAATTCGCAGTGCGCATTGCTGCGTGCCTTCCTCGACAGCGGGCCAGTTACAGATAGTCGCCGCCAGCCCCGAGCGCACCAGGCTGCTGAGCCCTTGAGCGGTCTGTTGCTCGTAGGCCACATTGAGTTCGACACCGGCCTGCATGGCAGCCTGCTCCGCGCGGCGGCGCAAATGCGAGCTGCTGCGCGGCGCCATGACCAGCGGGCTGGCAGCAGCCTTGGCCAAGGTAATGACATCGCCCACACCGGGCGTTGGTGGAACGCCCAACCAGTACAGCCCTTCAGTGAACACCGGATCGGCGTGCACGTGCTCCAGTTCCTCGGCGTTCGGCACCACACCGAAATCGACCTTGCCCAGTTCGATCGCTTCACCGCCTTCCTGGCTCAAACCATCGCGCACAGTCAGTTCGATGCTAGGAAACTTTTCACTGGCACGAGTGATGATCAGTGGCAGCAGCAGTGCGGATGCGGTGACAGGAATGACGATGGCCACGCGTCCCTTCGGATTGCCTTTGGTCGACTCCAGTTCGTCCTTGACCGAGTCGACCGTCTGCACCACCGAACGTGCGATTTCGTAAAGGCGCCGGCCGGCGTCGGTCAGGTTGATGCCATCGTGCAGACGCTCCAGTAACTGCACCTCCAGCTCTTCCTCCAGCAAGCCGATCTGCCGGCTTAGCGCAGGCTGGGCAATGTAGGCCCGGCGTGCTGCAGCCGAGAAGCTTCCGGCTTCGGCAATGGCGATGAGATAGCGCAGCTGTTTCAACGTCATGGAGGTGTTCCTGGGGCATGCCAAAGTTTTATGGCAAGTATTGAAAGTTGATATTTGCCGAAGTGAAAACAGCTTTTTACTATGCCCGCAACGACCGGCTAATACTACAATTTGATGCGGTAAGTTGCTGTACCGGCGTAAAAACAAATCTACAAACTTGCATCTTTGATGCTCCACCCGAATGGGCCCTGCAACGGCCGGAACCCTCGGTTCATATATCACGCAACCCGTTCAAGAGGCGGTCACTGAATGAAGCTTTTCGGTTCCAGGCTCAACCTGAGTCGCTACATTCCGAGTGGCGGGCACGCACCTGATCCGCGCTTCACCCTGGCCAACGAGCGGACCTTTCTGGCCTGGATCCGCACTGCATTAGCGTTGCTCGCTGGCGGTGTTGCGGTGGAGGCATTCACATCCACGGTGCTGAACGAGAATGGCAAGGTATTGTTGGTCTGCATGCTGTTGAGTCTGAGCCTGTTGGTCAGTGTCTGGGCGTTCTGGCGCTGGCTTGGCGTCGAGCGCGCATTGCGCCACGGCGCCGAACTGCCGATGCCGTCGGTGATTCCGATTCTATCGCTCGGTTGCGCCGCCGTGACCGTCGTAGTGTTTGCCCTGTGCTGGAGACTCGTGTGACCGATGCAGGCCTGCAGGCGGAGCGTACTGCCTTGGCCTGGCGGCGAACCCAACTGGCGTTTTTCTTGGTCGCTGCGCATGCGTTGCGCTGCCTGTCGCAGCACACCGTCCTGACGCTGTTGATTTCACTGTCGGCAGGAGGACTGGCGCTGCTCATTGCACTGGGTCAGAGGCGCCGCTACGCCAGCAGTGTTATCGCATTGACGTCTGCGCAGCGGCTGGCCAGCCCCGGACGGATAGTGCTGTTGAGTATCTTTGTTTCATTGATAACTCTGGCGACACTGATTGCGGTGCTGTCTCCGTAACGATGGGGAATAAAAATGAAGCCCGAGTGGTCCTGCCTCAAAGATGTAAAAATTATCGACGCCAGTCAGCTGTTGCCTGGCCCGCATGCGACATCGTTATTGCTGCAACTGGGCGCCGATGTGATCAAGGTCGAGCGGCGCGGCTCGGGTGATACCTCCCGTGAACTGGGCAATGCGATATTTGCCCAGTTTAATCGCGACAAGCGCTCAGTGGCATTGAATCTGGACGACAGCGCGGATCGGCAGGCGTTCCTTGATCTGGTTCGTGACTGTGATGCAGTTGTCGAAGGGTTTCGTCCCGGCGTGATGAAAAACCTGGGGCTGGGTTACGACGATTTGGTCAAGGTCAATCCGGCGATCGTCATGTGCTCCATATCCGGCTTTGGTCAGACCGGGCCCTATTCGGCTCACGCCGGTCATGACCTCAACTACCTCGCAATGGCCGGGTACTGGGCTGCGCCTACGCAGGTCGAGAGCAAGGTGGCTCGCCCGGGCGTGCGCGTGTCGGACTATGCCGCGTCTAGTTATGCCGCCCTGTCACTGGTGGTGGCAATCATGAGTGCAAGGCAGAGCGGTGCCGGCCAGCACTTGGACGTGTCGATCCATGACAGCATTCTGTCCTGGACGGCCCCAAGCGCCTGGCTGGCCAAAAGCTTCGAGAAGAACCCGGTGATGTCGCCCATGGTGATGCCGGAGAACGACATTTTCGAAACCCGCGATGGCCGTTACATCGTCTTGGGCATTCTCGAAAACAAATTCTGGACAACCCTGTGCGATTGCCTTGGCGAAGCCTTTCCTCAACTCAATGACCCGCGATTCTCCACCAGAATCGGGCGTCTGGCGTGCAAGAAAGAGGTCAATCAATTGCTCAAGCAGATTTTCCTGAGCAAAACGCTGGCTAAGTGGAGCCAGTACTTGGCTGACGTCGATCTGCCGTTCTCGTCCGTACTCAGAGCCAGTGAATTATTCTGCGATACGCATGTCCGCGCACGCGGCACACTGCGTGAGTTTGCCGAAGAGGCAGCTATTGCAGTGCGCTTTCCTGTCAAGTTCTCTCTAGGTTTGCCTGACACTGAAGGGAAGGTGCCCGCGCTCGGGGAATTCACGTCAACGACCACCAAGTGACAAATGAATAACGTATATTGGCAATTTCAATTTGAAACGATGGCTCCATCCAGAACCGGACCCAGGCAGATTACTTCTGGGGCGAGAGTAGTTAATCAGCAATGAGTGCTTCTGGCCAATTTCGGCCAGAAGCGAACGGCGGCAATGCACAATGGTTTTCGGTCGATCCTGACAGGCAGAAAACGCCCCAGGCTGTGTGAGCGCGCTAAACACCCCGAAAACTGAGAGTTGCGAGGGGTGCCTATGGAATCAGCGCGCGGAAGCGAGAATTAGCTTCGTCAGTGACATAGAAGTTCGTAATGCCGTTTGGGCCGCGCCAGCGGCCCAAACGACTACTAACTGGCGAGCCAAGCGGCTGGGTTCACGCCCTGATCGCCTCGTGCAGTCCTGCTGTGCCGAAGATGCTCATCATTCGTTTGAGGTTGTAGGCGAGCACATGAAGGCTCATCTCTGTGCTCACCCTCGGCAGGTTTTTTTTAAGGCCTCCGTTACGGAGGCTATAGAACCCTCATCGAAGGATCTTCTGTCTTGCTCTGATCGAACAATCCGGATGTTTTTTGGCGCGTTGACACCTAGAGACACGGTGTCGCCTTCGACCTTGATCACTTTGATTTGGATTTCGTCGCCGATGTATAGGCGTTTATTGGGCGTCCTGGCTATGATTAGCAATGAATATTCCTTCTGACTAGCACCTTATATCCATGGATATTAATTGCATGAATTTAGCATAATAGATGTAGGACTATTCTTGATGTTCTGCTGAAAAGTCTTATCTAATCTCTCACTCCCGGACCGGAAGAACTACAAGACATGGAGTGACGATGGACCCTACTGACCTCGGCCTAGGTACAGGTGAGGCATGAGTCGGCCAAAATCGGTCAATTCGATTGAGTTAACTTGGCCAGTAGTCTTCTCTCATGGGAATAGTAGTATTGATGGCATGCAAAGATATTTCTTTACAATCCAGGGCCCGCTGGGTTCTCGATACTAACTTCGATATCCGAAAAAAATGCGACTAGATTAACTACACCTACCGCCACATAGTGCGCGATTATTCCTAGAAGCAGACACGTCACAGCAAGAAAGCCACCAGCGGAGACAGCCATCGAAGCATGGTCCGTCTGAGGCAAAAAAAGTCTGGGTAGGGCTAGTTTGTCGAGACATCAAAACCGTCAAATAGGTCGTTGAGTTTTTTCTTTGTAGCGCTCAGTTGTTTGAGCTGTTCTGAAAGTTCCTTGGTTTTGCGATCTAGCGTTTCCTCGCGAGCGTTCAATTCCGCCTCGCGCAGGACATATTGCTCCAATAGCTCATCATCGCGCTGCTGATTTAGCAATAATTGCTCTTGTTTTTGACCTAGTAGAAGCTCCAGGCCCTGTAGTCTTAACTCTCTGGATTCCAAGGATGTTTGTTGTGTCAGTTTCAGGGCAATAGTGGAAAATGTTTCTAGAGTCGTTTGCACGTCGCGCAGGAATTGTTCAGCCTCATAGCTCGACGTATCACGGATGGAAGGGGTGGCTTCCTCATAAGTTGAGCCGGACTCTGGCGGTGACACAACTATTTCACGGGTCTCGCTCCTGCAGGGGATGTCCCCGCAAGCGCTTGCCATATCTTCTTGGTTGTCCAGCCTTACTAAAGCGTGCTCCACAAATTCGCCGGCCGCCGCTTCTGTTTCGCTATCGCCAAGCCTAATGGTGGCGTCAAGCTCAATGGCCGGCCCAAAGTGTACGGATGGCTCGAACCCCAAAAGTTTAACAGCCCACTCCTTCTCGATATTGAAAGAGTGGTGCTCCTTCAGCGGGGCTGGCAGCACCACTTGGTTGGTGAGGTCCAGAAGATGATAGTGGATATCTGAAGTTCGTCGTTTACCGGTCATCGCCTCTCGAAGAGTTTGGCTGAATACGAACATCGCCATTTGCGCGTCTTCGTCTGAAATGGACACACCCAAAGTGTAACTGTCACCTTCTTTCAGCAGTGATGTCATGTAGGCGCGCGCGTCCGTCTCGTTGACCTCCTCATTCAGGGTGTACGCTAGAAAGTTTTTCTGGGTCTCCGGGATGACGAAGCTACAAAGCACAGCAGCCGTCATCAAGTCTTGGTTGTCATTTGTTATAGAGATAGTTCTTACAAGCATAAGTTCACCGTAAATAAGCGTAAGTATTTTGCGCGACAGAATACAAGGAAATTGTTGCAAAGATATGCAAGCCTTCGCTGGCAATCGAGGGGACACATCTGAATTATTTAAGGATTTATCTGATAGTCATTATCTAAATCAGCGAACCCATAAACAGCGTTTATTGTGGTTGGCCTCGTCAGGGTGATCGGCTTTTCAAGAGTCGTTCGTTATTGATGATTTTTTCTCCTATGAGCCGCCACCTTTGAATGAGTGGCGTGCAGCGACTCAACAACCTCACTCTCTTTTTTGAATTCGAAAACCATGATCAACATATCCAACCTAACCAAGAGTTTCTCAAGAAAAATTGCGGTCAACGACCTTTCCTTCCAAGTTGAGCCAGGGGAGGTGTTGGGGTTTCTTGGCCCAAATGGTGCCGGTAAATCCACGACCATGAAAATGTTGACGGGCTTCATCTCACCGACCTCCGGCTCGGCGAGCATTCTAGGGTTTGATATTCGTACCCAACGCTTGAATGCACAGCGGCAAATGGGCTACTTGCCGGAGGGAGCGCCCTGTTACGGCAATATGACTGTAATGGGCTTTCTTGACTTCATTGCAGGTGTCCGCGGTTATAGAGGCTCGGAAAGGCAAGAACGTGTGGATCGTGCAATAAATCTGTTGGAGCTTGGCGGGGTCTATCGGCAGACCATCGAGACCTTGTCTAAGGGGTTTACTCGTCGGGTCGGACTGGCTCAGGCGATCATGCATGATCCCAAGGTACTGATTCTCGATGAGCCCACGGACGGCCTGGACCCGAATCAGAAACAGCAGGTGCGTGAACTGATCCAGGGTTTTGGTAAGAGCAAGATAGTGATTATCTCCACTCATATTCTCGAGGAAGTGTCGGCGATCTGCAGCCGCGCGCTGATCATTAACAATGGCCGGCTACTGGCGGATAGCACTCCAGCAGAGTTGGAAAGCCGCTGTCGTTATCATCACGCTGTGACACTGCAGGCTGACAGGCCATTGGACCTGCTTGCCCTTGCGGTATTGCCAGGCGTCGCTGGCATTGAGGAGAACCACGCCGAGAAGAGCCTTACGGTGCTGGCTCGGCCTGGCGAGGTGATTTTCCCTCAGATCAGCGCGCTGATTGCCGCCAAAGGGTGGCAGATGAAAAAGCTGGACCTGGAGCAGGGCCGTCTCGACGAAGTCTTCAAACGTCTGACTCAGGGAGAAATGGTATGAGACAGCTACCTGCAATTTTCAAACGTGAGTTGACCAGTTATTTCACCACGCCGCTGGCTTATGTATTCATTGAGATATTTCTGATTCTATCGGGTGCATTCACTTTCTATTTGGGCAACTTTTACGAGCGTAATCAGGCTGATCTGGCGCCTTTCTTCGGTGTTCAACCTTGGTTGTACCTTTTCCTTATTCCTGCATTGGCTATGGGGCTATGGGCCGAAGAGCGCAAATCCGGCAGTATCGAGTTACTGATGACACTTCCTGTGACTTGTTTCGACGCAGTGGTCGGGAAATTTCTTGCGGCATGGGTCATCGTCGGGATCACCTTGCTCCTGACCGTACCGATGGTGATCACCGTCAATTATCTGGGCAACCCAGATAACGGTGCGATCCTCACTGCCTACCTGGGCAGTTGGTTGCTGGCAGGGTCCTACCTGGCGATTGGCTGCTGCATGTCGGCACTAGCCAAGAGTCAGGTAATCGCGCTGATCCTGACTTTGGTGGTGTGTCTCATATTTATCGTCAGTGGGTTTCCCTTGATTCTCGATGTGTTCGATCCATGGGCGCCTCAATGGTTGCTGGACTTTCTGGCCTCGATGAGTTTCCTGACCCGCTTTGATGCGATAAGCAAAGGGGTGATTGACCTACGCGACCTGCTCTACTTCATCAGCGGGATCTTCGCCTGGCTGGTGGCCACCGCCGTGGTGGTCAATTTGAAAAAGGCCGAATGAGGAGTAGCCATGAAGCGTCTAATTTACTCCTGCTTCGGCCTGCTTCTGATCGCCTTGCTGTTTCTGGCCTTTAATATAAGTACAGGGTTGTTGCTCCCAGGAGCCCGCATCGATCTGACCCAGCAAAAGCTTTACTCCATCAGTAGTGGTACAAGGCAGATCCTCAGTGGCCTGGATCAGCCTATCGACCTTTACTTTTTCTATTCCGACAGCGCTACTAAAGGGCTCGTGCCACTGCGCGGCTACGCCACGCGCGTCCAGGAGTTATTGAAAGCTTACGAACACGAGGCCAAGGGCAAGATTCGCCTCCGGATCATTGACCCACAACCTTTTTCTGAAGAGGAAGACAGGGCAAATGGATTCGGCCTTCAAGCCGCACAGATGGGGCCTGGTGCTGCACCAATCTACTTCGGCTTGGTCGGTACCGATGTGCAGAATAATGTTCAGATAATCCCGCTCTTTCCACTGGACCAGGAAGATCGCCTTGAGTACGACATCAGTCGGCTACTGCAAACGTTGGAAAAGCCAAAACGACCGGTGGTGGGATTGCTTTCGAGTTTGCCGGTGAATGGAGGGTTCGATGTCAAGTCGCAACGCAAGAGCGAACCCTGGATGTTGATCAAGGAAGTTCGCCGGGAGTTTGACCTGGTGGATCTGAGGAGCAACATCATGCAGATACCTGAAGACATCGACGTGCTGATGCTACTGCATCCCAAGCACCTGCCACAGTCGACGCAGTACGCCATTGATCAGTACGTATTGGCGGGCGGCAAGGTGCTCGCCTTTGTCGACCCCCTCAGTGAACAGGACCCTGGTTCAGAATATTTCGGTATCACCAGCAAGGACAGATCCTCTGACTTGGCAACTCTCTTCAAGGCGTGGGGATTACGGATGTTGCCAGACTCTATTTTGGGGGACGGTAGTTACGCGCTATTCGACGGCGCGAGGGAGGGGCCGCCCGCAGTACTTCGGCCATTCACTCTTGAGTTACCGGCCCCTGGCCTGAATCAAAATGATCTGAGTACGGCAGGATTGGAAAGCATCAACCTGTCGACTACCGGGATACTTGAGCCGATCGAGAATGCCACCACCAATTTTATCCCCTTGATGCGCAGCTCCGACGTTGCCATGGCATTCGATACGGCCCGTTTCGACAGTCAAAACGCTTCTGCAGAGGTGATGCGTGAGCTGACACCACATAGTGAACCGCGTGTCATCGCGGCTCGAATTCAGGGAGCCGTACAATCAGCGTTTCCGAGCGGCATCGATGGACACCGGGACGGTCTTAAACAGGCGCAGGAGATCAATCTGATAGTCGTCGCCGATACGGACCTGCTGAGTGATAGGATGTGGGTGGAGTTGGAGGAGGTCGACGGTCGCCCGGCTCCGCGCCCTTGGGCAGACAATGCATTCTTTGTGATCAACGCGCTGGACAACTTGTCCGGCTCTGACGCACTGAACAGTGTTCGCTCTCGTGGTCGTTATAGCCGTCCCTTTGTTCGGGTGGAGCAATTGCAGCGAGATGCCGAAGCCAGGCTCAGAGAAAAATACTACCTACTTCAGCAGAGTCTTGAGCAGACAGAACTCAAGCTGGCGCAATTGCAGGAAACGCACGAAGACAAGCCACTGATATCGAGTGCTGAACAGCAGATGGCTGTCCGTCAGTTCATTCATGAAAAAGTGCAAATTCGCAAGGAGCTACGCGAGGTTCAGTACCAGTTGAATGCCGATATCGATAACCTCGGGCGCACCTTGAAAGTGATCAATATTGCGGCTGTTCCGCTTCTGTTGACCTTCTGCGTGCTGATTGTGTGGGGATTGCGGCGAGCCCACAGACTTGTTGTCTCACACCGCAAACCTCGTGATTAGGCGTCTTCCGCAAGGTACATTCAGAAGCACGGGGGAGTAACTCTGTAGAAAAAATGCCACTGTAGATTAAGCGTGTACGAAGGTTTGTGTTGTGTCACTAACAGCATGGCAACGGTCGCAAAGTAGCTTGAGTAACAATCGAAATGGCCTGACATGCTTCGCATGCCAGGCCATTTTTTTTACCCTGTGTGCTGTGACGTTAGAAGCGGAAGTTTCGGCCTATTGCTGGTACTCCGAGCGCTGCTCCGGAAACGCTATTGAGGTTTTGCTGACCAAAGTTTTGACCGATCAACCCTCCGTAAACCTGCCCGGAGTTCGCCTTGAAGTCGACCTTGCCGCTGGCTGATGACAACATGACAGAGCCTGTGTTCACCGCAACCAGACCACCGAGGTTGGCGTAGTCGCCACCCTCCACGGTAGTGGAGGCCGAAGAGGTGCTGATCTGGCCGGAACTCATGCCAGCCAAGCCGCCGACACGACTGCTTTGCGCACCGCTGACGCTGCCTTTGGTATGGGAGTTATCAACCCGCCCGCCCGATAGGTTGCCTACCAAGCCACCTACCGTAGACCCCATTCCGCCAACCGACGTGCCGAAGTTGGTGGCGTTGGTAATGGCCGTGTTACGGCTGTAGCCAACCAGGCCGCCGACAATGGCATTGTTTCCACCGGTTACGGTGCTGCTGGCCGTAGCGTTGGTGATGGAACCACCTGCACTGCTGCCCACGAGGCCACCGACATTGGCGTTGTTGCCGCCGCTTATAGTGCCGCTGACCGTAGCGTTGGCGATTACGCCGCCAGCGTTGTTGCCAACCAGACCACCAACATTGCCGCTGTATGCGTCACTGACATAGCCAGTTGCTGAGACATTCGAGAGTGTGTTGGCCAGGTTTTTCCCTACCAGCCCACCGATGGCTTGCGTCGCGCTGCCTTTCACCTGGCCGCTGGCCGAGGAGTTGGCGATCGAACCTTGCCGGTTAAGGCCGACCAGGCCGCCAATCAGGCTGTTTTTACCGCCCGAAACACTGGCTGAGGACTGGGCGTTCGAGATGTTACCGATGTTGTGGCCTACCAGCCCCCCGATGTTCAGGTTGTCGCCGAACAGATTGACCGAACCCTGGCTGCTGGAGTTGGCAATGCTTCCTCCTTCGTTAAGCCCAACGAGACCGCCCGCGCTGTTTCCATAGTAAGAAGTGCTTGCCGCCATTTGTCCCGTAACAAGTGTGTTGGCTCGGCTATTGATGATCTGCGCCATACCATTGGCATTGGCGACGTTCTCACCGACCAGGCCGCCCATGGCAAACGTGTTCTGGTTTCCCGTTACCTGTCCCCTGACGCTAGAGTTTCCGATGGTGCCACCCAAGTTGACACCTACCAGGCCACCGAGAGAGTTCAGGTAGGAAGAGCCGGTTACTTGAACTTCATTAGCCTTGACGTTCTGGATGGTGCCAAGGTTAATCCCGGCGAGTGTGCCGACTTGGGTGTTGTACTGAGGTGATGAACCACCGTCGACCGAGATGCGCTCAAGGTTCAGGTTGTTGATCTGCCCGGCGTTCGCAGCGAAGAGGCCTACACCACCTGCACTGCCATGGATGGAAAGGTCGCTGATGGCGTTACCCAGACCGTCTAGGACGCCTGTCAGGGCCGCGCCATCGCCGATGGCCTCGAAGCTCCCGGTGCCCTTGATGGCGTTACCCAGTACGTATCGGCCAGCCATGTTGTCACCGATCTTGCGCAACTGATCTAGGTTTTGCACCACATCATAGGACTGGCCATTCACGCGGAACGTGGCGTCGTCGCCTGACAATGTCACTGCCTTACCGTCCTTGATGGAGTGACCGTTATTAACGCGCTGGTTGAGCTCCAGGCTAGAGCCGGCCCCCGTTAATGCTATATTTTCATTAATCTGGATACTGCCCTGCTTGGCATTCAGTTGCACACCGGAATTGGCACCGCTGGCGTTCAGAGCGCCATTGACCTGCACATTACCGCGCTCGGATGTCAGTCCAAGAGTGCTGGAACTGTTCCAGGAGATCGGTGCTTCAACTGACAGATTACCCTGGCTGCTGGCCAGTTCGATGTTGGTGTTTGCCAGGTTTTTCGACAGCGTGTCGGAGTGCACGGTTGGTACGTTGCCGTTAGGCGAGACATTGCCGCCATTGATGCTGGTAATGCTACCGCCGATGCTTACGCTTCGGGTATTGCTGTTGGCCAGGCTATTGCCATTTTTATTGCCGATCTGGCTGCCGATGATGCTGCCGCTCTGCTGGCCAATGAGGTTGCCGCCAGATCCAGCAGTGCCATTGCTATTGCCAAACTGCCTGCCAATGGTGCTATCGA
>NZ_JAEKFB010000014.1:0-82041 GCF_016650865.1 Pseudomonas sp. TH34 | reverse complement strand
GCGCTGTTCAAGGAGTTCTGCTTCTCGCTGGCGGGTGCCGTGACTGTATCGGCCGTGGTGGCGTTGACGCTTTCGCCGATGATGACTTCCCGGCTGTTCAAGACCGGGCAGGAAGAAGGTCGTTTCGCCCGCAAGCTCGATCAGTACTTTGACTGGTTGCGGGGTCGTTATCACCGCGTGCTCTCAGGGGGCCTGAACGTGTGGCCGGTGCTGGTGACGTTTGGCTTTGTGCTGTTCCTGCTGGTGGCCGCCAGCGGCATGACCGCAAAAAGCGAACTGTCGCCCACCGAGGACCAGGGGCTGGTGTTCATGCAGATCAAAGGACCGCCCACCGCCTCGCCGCAGCAGATGGAGCGGATTGCCGACCAGGCGTTCCAGATTGCCAACAAAGAGCCTGAATACGCGCAGATGTTCCAGTTGACCGGGCTGCCCATCCTCAACCAGGGCCTGGGCGGTGTGCTGCTGAAAAACTGGGGCGACCGCTCGCGCTCCCAAGCTGAACTGATATTGGAACTCCAGCAGAAATGGAACCAGGTACCCGGCGCCACCATCGCGGCCTTCCCGCTGCCATCGCTGCCGGGCGCCCAAGGCTTGCCGGTACAGTTCGTGATCACCACCACCGACTCGGTGGAAAACCTCAACGAAGTCGCACAGGCCGTGGTGGCCGAGGCACAGAAACAACAGCTGTTCTATTTCTCCGACATGGACCTGAAACTCGACAAGCCACAAGCCAAGCTGGTGGTGGACCGGGAAAAAATCGCCGCACTGGGCATGACCCAGGCCGACGTCGGTGCGGCGCTGTCCGCTGCACTCGGTGGCAACTACGTGAACTACTTCTCCACGGCCGGGCGCTCGTACAAAGTCATTCCCCAGGTGTTGCAGGTTGACCGGCTCAACCCGGACCAGATTCTCGATTACTACATCCGCACCCCATCCGGCAGCATGATCCAGGCGCGCACCGTGGCGCACATCGAAACCTCAACCCAGCCGGAATCCATCAACCACTTCCAGCAACTCAACTCGGCGACCCTGTCGGGTGTGAGTGGCGTGGCCCAAGGCGAACTGCTGGCGAAATTGAACACCATCCTCACCAACGTCGCACCCTCGGGCTACACCTCGGACTTTTCCGGCGAGTCGCGCCAGTTCATGCAGGAGTCCGGCGGGTTTTTCGGGTTGCTGATGTTCTCGATCCTGATCGTCTACCTGGCCCTGGCCTTCCAGTTCGAGAGCTTCCGCGACCCGGTGGTGATCCTGTTCTCGGTGCCCCCTGCACTCTTCGGCGCGCTGGCGTTTATCACCATGGGGTTTGCCTCGATCAACGTGTACACCCAGGTGGGGCTGGTGACGTTGCTGGGGTTGATCACCAAGCACGGGATCCTGATCGTGCAGTTCGCCAATGAGCTGCAGCGCGCCGGTCACAGCAAGCGTGAGGCCATAGAAGAAGCTGCCGGCGTGCGTCTGCGGCCGATCCTGATGACCACTGCGGCCATGGTGCTGGGCGTGGTGCCGCTGGTGTGGGCCTCCGGTGCCGGAGCTGCGGGACGGCATGACATGGGCCTGGTGATCTTTGCCGGGTTGTCGATCGGTACCGTGCTGACGCTGTTCATGGTGCCGGCGATGTATATGTTTATTGGTTCAACGCACCATCAGGAGGTTGAACGGCCGGTCCCTGGCCAGGATGAGGAGCCAGGCGTGGTTACTGATAGATAATGGTGTAAGTCGCCACAGCGTTGGCTGAACCTGCTGTCACCGTGGCGGCCGTTTGCAAATAACGCGCGCTCAACGGGATGTTCAACGCCGTGGTGCCAGCGGCCAGCGGAAGGTTCAGCAACTGATTCTGGGACAGCGCCCAAGGCGCGCCTGAAGCATCAAGCACCTGTAGACCGACACCCGTCGCCGGGTCTGCACCCGCCGACAGACTCAACACACCATGGGTGGCATCAATCGGTGTGTCGACCGGGTCCAACCGTAGGCTGAGGGTATTGGGCACGAGGGTGCCCGCACTGATGACCGCCGATTGCGAGCTTGTCGGGATCGAACTGGTGTTGCCGTAATAGCCTGGAAACCCCGGGCAACCCGTCAGGCTGATCATGAAGTTCACCGGCGTGCTGGCCGAACCTATCCCGCTGAACGACGCAATCTTGTTGGTGCCCATGGGTACGTTAACGTCCGAGGTCATGCAGGTCAGGGCGACGATGTTGATGCTGCCGGTCAGCCCCACTTTGTTGGCGACAGAGGTAGCACTATTGGGAACAGAGAAATCCTGTTCCAGCGTACCCAGCGAACTGCCGCTGATTGTGCCCGTTCCCACTGGCCCAGTCTTTATCAGCACTATCCCGGTTGCTGGCGCAATCTTGAGGCCGGATATGAAACAGTCGGCGCTTCCCGACAATGCGCAGCCATTTGGAATCGCTGCCCTGACGGCAGCAGTTTGCACCGATGTTCCGTTAACCCAGGCGACACCAATGCCCGCTACGCCTGTTTGATAGACGAAGCTGGCGTAAGGTCCCGCGCTGTAACCGGTATTGGCCAACGTGCTCTTCAGCGTCAAAAGAGTGTTCAAGGTTGCCGCCCCGCCGGTACTGAGGCACTTGAAGTCGGCGCCTGCACCGCTCTGATTGAAGTTCTGCTGATAGAGCACTGTGCCCACTGGCGCATCCCTCGGCACACTGAGGGAGCTGATCTGCAATGCGGCCGTGCCTACAAACCCCTTGTTACCATTGATGTAGACACAATTGATCGCTTGGGCCGACTGCGCAAGGCCACACAACACCAGAGCGGCGATCAGGGAATAAAGCACCTTCATGGAATTACCTCTGCACGTATAGTTGACTGAAGACTGCATCGCTGCATTCGCCGCGTACCTCATGACCCAGCACTCAGGCACAGCGCGTTGCCCTTCAATATCTGACCCTGCTCTTTAAGGGCCGGCACTTTCAGCGTGCAGGTCTGACCGCTCTCTTTACCCCAATTGACCAGCAGGCTTTGTGTGCCGTCCTTGATACGTGCATACAGTTGCCCGCCCTGCCCTACAGTGCCTACCGGGTTACCTGCGTCATCCACTACGGTGGCACCGAACGGCAACGGACTCTGGTCCTTCAAGCGCACGTTCAACAACAAGGCCGTCCCGTGCACCGTGGCGAAGTCCACCGCTACCACGGCACCCGCCCGGGGGGCGATCTTCTGGCTGGTTTCGCTCAGCTCGACGTCCTGGGATATACCGTCCGGGTCGATTGCGATCTCGTTCAACTGATATGGCTGCAGATAGTTGATCACCGCCGAACCGTTGCCATCGAGCCGCAGGCCTGGATAACCCACCACCTTCGCGCCGGCCGCACCGGGGGCGCTGATTACCGCCATGGTTTCACCGGTGTAAGGCGTCAACGTCACACCTTTTGGATGGACCACAATCGTGCCGCCACCACCCAGGGACAGGCTGCTGTAGCCATCGCCTTCGCTGAGGGAACCGTTGACCCGGGCTTTGGAGCCCATGTATTGGCCGCTGACCGAAGTGTCGGTCGACTGGCTCGCGCCATCACGGTCTGCCGTCAGGCTGTAGCCGTATTGCTGATCTTCACCGGCACTGCCGCTCACGCTCGCCTGCTGGCTGTAGTTACCCTGGCTGTCGCGCGCCAAACGGCCCGAGAACTGCGGTGTATTGCTTGAGGACCCGAACCCGATCGGCATGCTCACGGTAAACAATTCAGTGGTTTGCATCTCGGCCAGGCCGGAGCGGCTGCGACTGAGGTTGAAGCCCAGGCTTACCCGCCCGATCTGTGTGGTGTAGCCCATCTGGTACTGGATATCCTGGCCCGGCTGGTTCCAGTAGTTCTCGGTAAACCCGCTCAACGACAAATGCCCCCAGTTGGCCAGGCTTTGGTCGAGGGACAGGGTCAGGCGACTGCGCGGTTGGCCAAACTGGCTGGTGTCGGTACCGTTCTGTTCCGCATCCCTGAACAGCACGGCGTTGTTGAAATCGAAGTAACCGCTGGTGGAAAAACGATAAGCCGCCAGGGAGAAGTTGCTGCCGGTGCTTTGGACATTCTCACTGAAAGACACGCGCAGGCTCTGCCCCTGCTGGTCACCGGAGCGCAGTTCGGTCTGGGCATGGGTCACGTCAACCCCGAAGGCGCCGATGGGTGTGCCAAATGCAATACCGCCCAGCACCGACAGGTAACCATCGCTGGCCTGGCCACCGGTATAACCGGTCAGCGAGTTGGCCAGGCCGTACTGGTAAGTGCCTTGCAGCAGCTCAACCTGTTTACTGATGTAGTTATTGCGGGTTTCACCGGCTGTCACGCTGAAACGTGAGGTGCCAGGACGCAGCAACTGGTTGACCGAGGCGTAAGGCACGATGAAGCTTTGCTGGGTGCCGTCGGCTTCCAGCACGTTCACTTGCAGGTCGCCGCCATAGCCGGTGGCATACAGGTCATCGATGACAAAGGCGCCGGGCGCCACCGTGGTCTGCAGCAAGACATTGCCGCCCTGGCTGATGGTGACCCGCGCGTTGGTGCGAGCGATACCGCGCACCACGGGCGCGTACCCACGCAATGCATCCGGCAGCATGCGGTCATCGGTAGCCACCTCGACCCCACGGTAGGCCAGAGTGTCGAAGATCTCGCCGCTGGTGTTAGCTTCGCCTACCGTCAGCTGGCTCTTCAAGCCTGTCAGGTCACGTTGGGCAAAGGTGTTGATTTCCTGGTATTTGCTGCCAGTCAGGCGGTCCCAATTGAACGAACCATTGTGCCGCAACCGCCAGTCACCCACGTTCAGCCCCGCGTTCAAGCCGAGATATGCAGAATCGTCAGTGCCTGAAAGGGTTTTGTTGTGGTTGGCGTTGAAGTCATAGCTGAGCATCCCTGCGGTCACGCCGCGGTCCCATAATTCAGGGCTGACGTACCCTCGGGCGTTACGCCGCAAGGCCGCCTGCGGAATGCTGAAGTCCAGTTGCTGCGTGTCGGTGGAAAACAGCGCCGTGGCACCGTCAATCAGCTCATTGATGACCGGGCACGGGTCAGTCGCCAGCTTGGCAGTTGCCGTCGGCGACAGGGCTTCTACGTTTACGCCCATCAGCTCCAGCATCCGGGTGTCGACACAGACCCTGGGGTTCCTGCCCTTGGCGTCGGACACGATACGGATATCCTGACGCATGCTCAGGTTCGAGTTCACCAGAATGTCGGCACGGTACGTACCCGACATCACCGGGTTCCCGCTCTGGAACAGCGTCAGGTCAATTCCGCTCGAGCCTGCCGGAAGAAAAGAGTTATCGAACTGCACGTCTTCAGCCATGGCGTAAGGCATCAACAATGCACTGACAATCAGTAAAGTTCGGCGACCCCAAACCGGCAAATCGATGGCGTGGGCGCAAGCGATTTCCTTCCGGCGCGCGCGCAGAAGAGACAGCGTAGTCATAAATTACCCGGACGACGGAGGGTGAAAAACGATTAAGGCCTGATAGGCCTAAGGCATGACGGGTTCGTGGGTAGGAACCAGAGCGCCGTAATCATTGATGGCGCTGTATTCAACTTTGGCGCCGGGTGCCGGCATCGACTTCAGGCCGGGCAAGGCAAAGATATGGGTCTCACCGGGCGCAATCATCCCCGCCTCACTCAGTATTCGCTGGCCGCCGTTAACCAGCACCAGGTCACTTTGTGAAACGTAAAACGCCGTTGGGTTATAGGCCTGCAGCCCATAGGTACCATTGGGTTGCGCAACAACCTTCCACTGCAGCGCCTCGATGGCCGCTGACGGTGTGCCAGGTAAATTCGCTGGCCGATAAAACACTTTGATTCGCGAGCGAAAGGCCATTTGCAGCATGTTTTGATCGCTGGTGGCCTTGACCGGAATTTCCAGCACATTGAGCCAGAACACAGACTCCTTGTCTGAAGCCAGCGCAGTACCGGTAAACATCAGGCGCAGGCTCTGCCCCTTGTCAGCATCAACCCGGGAGACCGGTGGCGAAATCACAAATGGCGCTGAAGAATTGCTTGGGGTGGACGCGGGATCACCGCTATCAATCCACGACTGAACCAGTACGGGCTTGGTGCCGTTGTTGTTAATCTTGACGGTGACTTCCTTTTTATCCGCCGGAAAAATCACACGGGTGCCGGTGATGACGACCGAAGACATCGCCTGGGAACAACCCAGCAGGGCCGCCATCATCACGACATAACGACACCAGGCTTTTTTACGCTGCATATCACTCTCTCCCAACATCGTCGGCGCATCTTCCAGGTCCTGAAAGATGCGCTGACCGTGTAACTTTTACTGATAGTTGATCGAGTAAGTAACCGAACCCAGGACAGTACCCGCGGTAGTTGCGGTGGTGGCGATGTACTGAACAGCGTACGGCAGCGTTGAAGTGGTACCGGTCATAGTGGTACGCGCGGTGTTAGCGACCTGGCTGGTATCACCGGCCTTGATCACCTTACCGGCGGAATCAAGCAACTGCAGCTGCACACCGGTGGCACTACCGGTGTTACGAATGTTTTGGGTGGTTGGGTCAACGCCAGAGCCCGCTTCAAATATCGCAGCGGTGGTCGCAATAGTGCCGGTGCAAGCACTCAGATTGATGGTGAAGTTGGTGGCACCAACAGTGGCACCTGCAGTAGCCAGCGACGCGATGGAAAACGTCGGAAGCGTGACGGTACCGACGTTGCTCGTGTTATTGACCTTGGTGGTGCAGGTCTGAGCCGTCAGTTGGCCAGTAAAGTTGATGGTGCCATCAGACGCTTGTGCAGCAGACATCACGAGTGCGGAAGTCAGCGCCGCGAGAGCGATATAGGTACGGTTCATAAGTTGCCTCAACGAATTATTAATAAGAGTAATGCCCTGCGGGCCATTTGCATTTGCAATATGGCGGTGCGCTTTGCACGGAGTGAATGATGTTTCTTTTAATGAAGCCCTTCAATTTGAAAGCTCCTGCCATATCTTCGGAAATTTCCCAAGGCGGGCCTGGCTTTTTCCGCAAGCTTCTAATTTCCCAGGTGAAGGGCATAACTAATGGAATAAATACACCAGGGACTTGATGGCCGATAGCCGATCTAAAGCCACTGGATGCGTTAGTTATAGGCGATCGAGTAAGTGACTGACCCCACAACGCTGCCCGGTGTGGTTGCAGCGGTGGCAATGTACTGAACGGCATAATTCATCACGGCGGTTTGGCCGGCTACGAGGCCGCCGCTGATCGGGGCACCGATGACCTGCAATTGCGTACTGTCACCCGCTTTGATCACCAAGCCGCTAGCTCCCACCAACTGCAACTGCACACCGGTGGCCGTGCCGCTGGCGTTAAGTATATTTTTGCTAACTGGATCGACGCCGGCGCCATTTTCAAAATAAGCGTAAGCGTTCGATAACGTCGTATTTACTCCGTATAAAGGGTTTCCCGCCAGACCATTCAAGAACGTAGTGATGGATTTGTTACAGGCACTCAGCCCAATAGTGAAGTTTGTTCTACCGGCAGTAGCGCCAGCGGCGCCCAGTGTCCCGGTCGAGAGCGTCGGCAGCGTGACGGTGCCCACACTGGTACCGCCATTCACACTGATCGTACAGGTAGTAGTAAGCAGCAAACCGCCGAAGTTAACAGTGCCATCGGAAGCCTGCGCGACAGGCATTATAACGGCCGAGGTCAGTGCGGCGAGAGCGAAGTTGCGGAATACACAAATCATAAGTTGCCTCATAAAATCAGAATAATCATTCATGGGAATGCTTGGCTTGCTATTCACGCTCACACTGTGATTGCATACCTTACATACGGTGAATGGTCATTTTTCGAGTAAGCTCCTTCAAGACTAAATATCTCTTTGTGCTTAAGGAAAGATCCTGCCATGACAAAGAAATTTCCACCGAAATGAATATTGCAAGTTGGCAGGATTGCAACTAGACAGACACCCGCGTTTTACCGTAGACCTCATGTGAATCTACACTGTCGATAAAGCCCATCACTTGCCTGATGGACTCCCGATCCGGCGGGCAAGGCAGCGAAAGGCGCATGGGGGATGGCGAAAACTCAACAGAGGAAAGAACCTGCAGCGTATTACCCTGGTAAACAAGTAGATGCTTGATCGCAGAAGAACTTCGCACGGAGTGTTCAAGTACCTCGCCCGCATTATCCAGCACGGCTTGGTGGATAATCAGCAAGTCAAACGTGGATAAAGCGTTATCCAGTATCGCCAGCAAGTCCCGTAGCGATGTCAACGGAGCAACACGGCTGTAGCCAAGTCCCGAGAGGTTCTTCTCTATGCTCAGCAGCCTGGAATGTTCTTCGTCAACCAACAAAATACGCAGCTTTGGATTAGCCATGAAACACCCTTCCTTCCCCTCGAGAAAAACTGAACGCCCAGACAGGGAGACGGCGAGCGTTCGGCCGAATAGATGAAATGCAGTTAGACGTTGTTGATGGACGCGCGCTGTGAGTCCAGCCACAGCAACAACCGGTTGGCGCTCATGGGCCGTGCACAGAGATAACCCTGGGCCTGGACGCAACCCAGCTTGATCAATGACTGACGCTGGTTCTCGGTTTCAACGCCCTCCACCACCACCGACATATTCAGCGCCGCGCCCAATGCCAGGGTGCTGCTGACAATCGCGCGGTTGGCAGCGTTGCCGTCCAGGTCCTGGACGAAACTGCCGTCGAGTTTGATCTCGGTAAACGGCAGTTGGCACAGGCGCTCCAGGGAAGAGAAGCCCACACCGAAATCGTCGATGGACAACCCGGCGCCCATCATCCGCAAACGGATCAGGCTTTCCAGCACCGCAGGAGACGTTTCCAGCAAACCGCTCTCGGTGATTTCAAAGGTCAGGCAGGGCGCCGGTACCTGATAGCGTTCAATCAACAGACTAATGCCGGTGACCAATTGCGGATTGCTGAACTGCTCTGCCTGCAGATTGAATGCAACGTTCAATTGGCGCCCGGTTGCCAGGACTTCCTGCCACATCATCAAGCCCTGTTCAAAGAGCGCGAAAAACAGATCGTCCATCAAATAGAAGCTGTTTAACAATGGCAAAAAGTCGCCAGGCGACAACAAGCCATAGCTTGGGTTGTCCCACCGCGCCAAGGCTTCCAGGCTGTCGACCGCACCAGTGACCAGATTGAATTTTGGTTGAAAAAACGCCTTGAACTCATTATCCAGAATCGCTCTTTTCAATTCGGACTGAGTAAACCACTTCAAATTGATCGAGTTGGAAACGTCGGTCCTGCGCACGGCAACCGACTCCAGGAAAGCACCGACCATCGGGCCCAACTCACTGGCGCGCACGGGCGTATCGACATACCCCAACACTTTCACGCCGTGCATCGACAGCATCCGGTCCAAGGCCCCGTGCAAGTTCGCCGGGTACACACTGCAAATGATCAGTGCCTTCAGGAAGCCGCCACGGCTGAGGTCCTCGATCACAGACAGGCCCTGGGTGCATTGCAGTTTCAAGCTGCACAACACGATATCCACCGGGCCAGTACGTGCCAGTATCTCCAGCGCGGCAGCCCCGTCAGCCACCGCCGCCACGTCTTCACAACCGAGATCCTGAAAAACGCGGGTGGCGATAAGTCGTTTGAAAGGCTGTTCTTCGATTACCAGAACGCGTATCGGTAGGAAAGACATGGCGGCTTTTACACAGGTGGTGGGGACAGGTAAATTATTGCGCCCCGCCCCCGCCGTGTATTTAGGATTGCTCCTAATGGCCTTTGGAAAAAACCTACACGCTCAATGGAAATTTCCTGCTCATTCGGAAATTTCCGAACCTCCATCCCATCGGGTGTGACCCCATTTCACACCAGGGCAATCAAGGCCGCTTTCAGTGAGATCATGGCTTGCTCCAAGGCCAGGGTGGCGGCAGTCAGTTGGGCAGGCATCGCCTCTTCACAGGCCGCCTCCAACTGCGCACAACGAATCAGCACGTTCTGCGCACCGACAATCCGGCCGCCGCCCTTTATCCGGTGTGCCAGCGTTGCCAGCCCTTCGACGTCCTTGTTCGCATAGCATTGCATCAACACGCCCATGTCCTCTTCCAGGCTGAGCGCCAGGTTCTTGATGATGGTGTTCACCGACTCTTCGTCGCCCCGCGCCAATTGAATCAGCGAGGTCAAGTCAAGGTTGATCCCCTGCCCCACCATCGCTATTGGCGCTTCATTCGGATGTATCAGTGGCTCGATGACAGTCAATCGGGCACTCAGTTCTCCGAGCCGGATGGGCTTGAATAGGCAATCGTCCATTCCGGCGTTCAGGCACCGCTGTTTCTCCTCCGGCTGGGCATTGGCGGTCAAGCCTACGATCACGCAGGGTTTCGAGTTTTGACGCTGCTCTTCGTCACGGATAGCGCGGGCCAGGTCGTAGCCATTCATGATGGGCATATGGCTGTCGGTGATCACCACGTCATACGCACCCTGGCGCCACGCTCTCAGGCCATGTGCACCGTCCTCCGCATCACTGACGTCATGCCCCAGGTAAGTCAGCTGCTGGGAAAGCAGCAGGCGGTTCGCCGGATAGTCGTCGACCACCAATACGCTCAAGCGTTTCGCACGCACTACCGGTGCTATCGAATCCACGATCGGCGGACCAAGGCTCTCAAGGACTGGCAAGCGCAACGCAACATCAATACGGGTACCGCGCCCCAGCTCACTGGACAAGGTCAACTGCCCGCCCATCATCTCGCACAACTTGCGGGAAATGGCCAAGCCCAGCCCGGAGCCCGTACGCATGGCTTCCGCTGGTTGGCCGACTTGGGTGAAGGGGCTGAACAACAGGGCCTGATCCTCCGGCGAGATGCCAATGCCGGTGTCGATGACACTCATCGTCAGGTCCAGCTCGGAGCCGGCCACAACCGGTGTGCAGCGCAGGAAAAAACGCACCTGGCCTTTAACCGTGAATTTGATCGCGTTACTCAGCAGGTTCGACAACACCTGCTTGACCCGCATGGCGTCGACGAGCACGTCGCAGTCGGCCTGGGGGTCGAGTTCAATCTGCAGTTCGAGAAATTTTTGCTGTGCCACACCGTCGAAGATGCGCGCGACCTTGAGTACCTCGTCATGCAAATTCGCTCTTTTCGGGGCCAGCGTCAGTTGACCTGATTCGATGCGCACGATGTCGAGGATATCTCCCAGCAAATCCACCAGACTGTTGGCCGAGCTGGAAGCAATGTCCAGTGACACCCGATCGATAATGCCTTGCTCGGCGCGTTTGGTGGCCATTTCGAGCATGCCCAGCACCGCGTTCATGGGCGTACGGATTTCATGGCTCATGGTCGCCAGGAACAAGGTCTTGGCGTTGTTGGCGTCGTCCGCTTCTTTTTGCGAGGCCTTCAACTGAATCATCAACTTCTCGCGGTCGCTGACATCGACCCATCCCGCAATCACCCCGACCGCTCGCCCCCGCGAGTTGAAACACGGGAAAATCCAGTAGAAAAGCGCCAGCGTTTCACCGTAGGGCGCCACCAGGCTACCGCTGCCGATCATCGGGATGCCGTCGCGCACGACCCGCAGGTAATGCTCATGGTACTGCCGGGACTCGGACAGCGGCATCAACTGCAACTCGGTAATTGGCTTGCCAATCACCTGGTCCAGGTCCATGGAAAGGAAGTCCAGGTAACTGTCGTTACACGCGACCAGCCGGCCCTCATGATCTCGGATGAACACCGGCCGCGGGACGTTATCGAGCATCAGGCGCATGTTGGCGACAAAGGTTGCCAGGACCCGGCGCGGGTCATCGGCCCTGCGTCGCCACAGCATCACCGCAAGGTGCCAACAGATGATGGAACCCACCCCTGCAAGCACCATGCCCCAATAGAGCGTGGATTTACCCTGGGTACGGAACACCATGTCGAGTTCGAAGTCGGAAGTCCCTGCGATGTGCGGTTCGGCGTGTACCAGCATCGGCAACCCGGCCATCAGCAGCGCGGCAACAATCGTTTTGGCGGCCTTCATCAGATAATACTGTTGCGCTTGGCCACTTCCGAAAGTGACACGACGGATGTCACTTCAAAGCGCTCCAGCAGTCGAGTCTTGTACGTGCTGATGGTTTTGTTGCTGAGCAGCATGGAGTCGCCGATTTCCTTGTTGCTGAGACCCAGGGCAAGGTGCTTGAGGATCACCAGTTCGCGATCCGACAGGTTTTCGATCACCCGCGCTTCATTCATTTCGACGTCACTGCGACGAACCGAGCCGATCGCCAGGTTGGGGAAATGCGTGTAGCCGGACATCAGCACTTTGACAGCGCGACGCAAGTCGTCCAGGTCGTCGATTTTCGAGAGGAAACCGGCAGCACCGGCACTCATACAACGCTTGAGATACAAACCTGCTTCCAGGGACGTCAGTACCAGGATTCGCGTGGCGATATTCAGATCGACGATGCGCCTGATGACTTCCAGCCCATCGAGCTTGGGCATCGAAATATCCAGCACCACCAGATCCGGCAACTCCTGGCGTGCCTGTTGCACGGCGTCGGCACCGTCGCCCGCTTCTACCACCGTTTCGAAACCTTCCTGTTTCAAGACCATTTTGACCGTCGCCCGAACTATCGGGTGATCGTCCACTACCAGCGCCTTGCGCATATCTATCTCACTTATTCTGTTTATCTGGACACAGATCACGAAACGAGAAGGCGTAGAGGGAGGCAAGCGACTACACCGGCAAAGTCTAGTCCAACCGCACCTGAACAATGCAGGTTATTTTGCCCTTCGCGCGTTGTGATTTTCAGATTGACTGAGTCATTCCAGCCACTCTTTCAAGCGGCGTGCACTCATGGGTTTGGCCAAGTGAAAACCTTGTGCAAAGGTCCCGCCCATGGCGAAGGCCTGGTCACGTATTTCTTGGCTGCTGACACCCTCGATCACCAGGTTGATATCCAGCGCCCGGGCCAACGCAATCGTGCTGAGCATCATGGCCCTGCTGTGCAGGTCGGACAAATCCTGCACCACCGAACTGTCGAGTTTCAACTCCTGGAAAGGCAACTGGCACAGCAGCGTCAACGAGGAAAATCCTGTGCCAAAATCGTCGATGGACAAGCCACATCCCAGTAGCCGCAAACACAGCAAACTTTTCTGGGTGGCCACCGACATATCCAGCAGGCCGTTTTCGGCCAACTCAAACATCAGTGCGCAGCCGGGTAGATCGTGCTCGATCAACGCGTTTTCGATGTGCAGCGCCAAATCGAAACGGGCCAATTGCGAGGCGTGGAGGTTGAACGCAACCTGCAGCGTGATATTACGTCCACGCAGCGCAACCAGCAGGTCAAGCCCCTGGGCGAAAACCTGCTTGAACATCTCGTCGATCAGGTCGTAAGCCAGCACTGCCGGCAGGAACTCACCGGGCAGTAACAAGCCACGGGTCGGGTGCTCCCAGCGCGCCAACGCTTCCACGCCGCACAGGGCTCCGGTACGCAAGTCGAACTTGGGCTGGAACCACGCCTTGAACTCTCGCGCTTCCAGGCCCTTTCTAACCTCGGACTCGGTAGGCAACTTCAAGGAGTCCGGGGCCAGCAACGGTGCTAAGGTTTTGTGCTTGATGTAGTCACGCAGAATCGAGCTCAAGTCATGCAGGGGCGCGTCAGGCCCCATCACGCCGATCAGCCTGAGCTGTGAAAACTGATTGATACACTCCACCGCGCGCAAAAACTGAGGCTCAAGCGTCGAGCCTAAAACCAGCGCATTGACCAGGCGTGCCCGTCCTGCGGCTAACAGGAAATCGAAATAGCCACGTTTCTCGTGGCTTAAGTCGCAGATGACAATGTCCACGCCTTCTGCACGGGTGATGAGGTCCAGGGCTTTGTCACATTCGGCTGAATGGAAAACCGCGCGCACACCCAGCTCCGCCAACATCTGAGTAATGGCTTTGCGGCGTGGCAGGCGATCCTCAAGTACGAGGATTCTTAAAGAAATCATGTCGGTACAGGCCTTGTTTTCGTTGCGGCCATGCTGCCGTCTTTATTGACGAATTACGAAAGCCGTTTTCCTGCATATCGCACGGAAATTTCCGAGGGTATGGCAGAAGGCTTTTATTCGTCGGCTTCGACGCCCAGGTCGATGAACCCGCCAGTGGAGGCATCTACTGATAAATGAACATTACGCCGATCAGGGACTGCACATTGCCTGCGACGACCTGTCCATTGGTTCTCGCATAGGACGCCGTCAATCCAAGGTCTACGGGGCTGGTTCCAACCGAACCCAGTGAGATATTGCTGTTGGTTGAGATGACGCCATTACGATTCGATAGCTGCACACCAATGCCGGCTGCGGCGGGCGTGGAAGCCACGTTATTAAAGATGCTGTTAGCGCTATCTGTCGTAGTGCCTGTCAGGTAATAGGAGACATTTAAGTTTTGTGCACAGTGCACGCTTAACGGAATTGCCGCAGTTCCTGGGTAATCTGGAAGAGCTATCGTCATGCTATTTGATGACACATCGCAGCCTGAGTTGGGAAGAACGACTGCATTGTTGGAATAGATATTCCACGTAATGGGAGGGCCGGTGCTATAGCCCACACCCTGGCCCCCACTGCCCGCAATCTGACTCTGGTCAGTGTAGGTTCTAGTTATCATCGTCAGTGTGGCCAGCATCTGACCTGCACCGACTACAACGCCAGATGCTCCACTACCGTTAACATTGAAATACAGTGTGGCATTAAACGGGTGGATAGAGGTGTCTCGAATAAAACCCATAAATGTAGGCAGGGTGCTCGTAGTGGGGAGATCATACTGAGTTTCGTTACCCTGACTCCCTGGATACGAAATTTTTCCGGAAATATAATTCAAAAGCCCCGAAATATTAGCGTTTTGAATGAATACTTCATTGACAGTATCAAGTCCATCAGACGTGGCAAACGTGTTACTACATTGTATGTAGTTGCCAAGAGGCACCACAATGGTTTGTCCTGTCTGAACGGGTGAATCCAAATTCACGTAGATATTGAAGCTTCCCCCGATACCATTGAATACGTGCATGTTCACTCCCTGCGCCTGACAATCAAGGGCAAAAGCACTATTCGAAATGATTAATGTGAACAGCAGAAACAGCAGTGTGGCGCTGGCGTTTTTCTTCATCTCGTCAACTCTCACTAGGAGTATGTATATGTAACATTAATCGAAGCCTGGATACTGCCCTGTTGTGCATTGCCCTTGACGGATAACGCCCGGACCCGCAGCGATAGAGTTGCCGCTTGCGTCGACTCATTAACTTGAACAGTAGACGAGTTGCCATTGTTTAAATTGTTGCCATTGGCATCCTGCAACTCCAGTTGAAGATTGAGAGCATCCCCCTGGTTTTGATAATAGCCCGTATCGTCAGCGGGGCCCGTAAACGTCGCGGTTATTCCTGATGTTCCCACCGGGCAATTAGTCAAACTCAGCGTCACCGGGTACCAGCCTGAACGTGATCCTGCCTGGCTATAGTCGGTGGCAAACTGATCGCCCAGATCTACCACCGGTGGTGCCAAGACGGTACAAGGTTGCGCCACAACGCGTCCGTTGACGATAATGTTCACGTCTGCCGCATAAGTGTTCATGACCCCGGCAACCAGCAATAATGCTGTCAACAGCGCAGGTTTTATACCGTTCATTCCCTGACCCTTTATTGAAACTCTAGAGTGAAATTAGCCGTCGCACTCACGACTCCCGCCGTCACAGGGGAACGCGTTGCCATCAGGCAGGCATAAAATCCCAGCGTATTTGATTGGCCAGCGATCAGGTTGGTCCAGCTGAGTGATGGCATGCCCGAATGTAACGGAATTGCGTTTTTGTTACTGTCCAGTATCTGTATACCCATGCCACTGGCGGCACTGATGCCACCGTCAAGCTTGAGCAAAGTGCCATTATCGTTATCTAATACCCCGTCGTAGCTAACCTTCACTGCAGTTGTTGAACCGCCGCATTTGTCGAAGATGATTTTGAACGGCACCGGAACAGTGGTTACCCCCACACGGTTGAGCTGTTTTGTCGCGTTGCTCATCAGGTCCACAGTAAAGCTCTTGGAATCGACCGACACTGAGCAGGTATTGCCTTTAAGATAACCCTTGATAGTGATGGTAGTGTCCGCTGCGTAAGCGTTGCTTACGAGGCACGGAATCAGGCACAGAAAAGAAAGATATTTGTTCATGGGGTGGCCCGCTCCTGTTTCGATTAGCGACATACCGCAGAGGCATAACTCAAGGCCTGCATTTGGCTCTCTACCGGCAGGCTGTACGTTGCGGTGCATCGTTCGTTCGAAGCATCGCCCCACTTCACGTTGATCTGCCCGGTCGGCGACAGGCCGGTCAGATAAACTTGCCCACCATCGGCCACGATGCTCCCCGCGAGGCCTTCGCCGTAAGACGCGATTGAGCCGAACGGTACGGGCTTGTCGTTGTGGCTCAGCGTCATCAGGACTTTCATCCCGACGCGGGCCTTGAAGTCGGCGCGCACGACTGCCCCGCGCGTTGGCACGACGCTTAATATCGGGTCTTCCAGCTCAATGTTGTTGGCCAGGGAGTTGGTGTTCAGAGCGATCCGGTTTTCACGATAATCCACCGCATAGGGGAGCAGCGCATACCCGCGCCAGTCCGTCTTTATACCCGTTTGGTTTTCGACTGCGACGTGATCCGCCCCCGGTACTTTTATCAGTACCACGGTGTCGTTCAACGGCTGACCGAAGGTCACGCCATCCGCATGCGCCAATACGCCACCGCTGACGCCGTAATACACCTGGCTGTAGTCTTCACTGGTGCTGTAGCCGATGTTGGTATTGCCATAAGCGCCGCGATAGTTCAGCGCAGTGTTGCCGGTTTTCGACGCGTCTTCGTTACCACCGCTGGCGTATCCCGTTTGCACGCTATAACTGAGGTTATTATCGTCAAGCAACGTACCATAGAGCCCAGCCGTGCTGGCATCCCGGCCTTTCAGATCACTGGATGTATTGAAGCTGGCATTGGTCCTTTTAAAGGAGGAATGACTGTCCGAACGCATCCAGTGGCTAAACGGAATACTGATGTTGAAAGCCAACTGCTGATCTTTATTGTCTGCCCAAGCGCTCTTTGTCAGGCTGTAGTTCACTCCCCAACTGATGTCTCCTATTGAACTGTTGTACCCGAGTTGGAGTTGCTCGTCTGACTGCCTCGTTCCCCAATAGCTCTGCTGGCTACCGGTTAAATATACCGTAGAAGCCTTACCCACCTGTTGCGTCAACGTGGCCTGGAAGCGACCCCGCTTGCTGTAGTTCAGGTTGTAGAAATCAGTGATTTGCGGCGTTATCTGAACAGACTGATCCTGGTTGACCACCGTGAAGCCACTCATGCGGCTCCAGGCCGTGTCAGCCAGCGTGTAGAAGTTTCTCGTTGAGTAGCGGTAGCCCAACAGTTGCAGGTTGGTACCCCACTGGTTAACGGATTTATTATAAAGAAACCGCAAAGACTGCCCCTGATGCTGGGTGTCGTCAGACAACGTTGCGCGGGCCTGGGTCAGGTCGGCCGATATCGCGCCGAGGTCGCCCAGGTTCTTACCCACGCCAATGTTCAGGGCGTCATAGTTGTTCGAGAACTGCGTGCCTCCGAAGACGGTCCAGTCATGCGGCAAGCCCCATAATGCAGTGCCCTGAAGAAACTCCGGTTTGTCTTGCTGCGTGTTGCCGCTGCGATACTGCCCCGCTGTCAGCGAATACTTCACTTGACCTTCACGCTCCAGCATCGGCACAGATGAATAAGGCACCGTGTACGTCTGCGTTGAACCATTAGCCTCTACAACAGTGACCTGCAAGTCGCCGTTGGTGCCGGGCGCATAAATGTCGTTGATGGTAAAAGCCCCCGGGGGTACTGTCGTCTGGTAGATTTCATACCCATTCTGCTTCACCGAAACCTTGGCAGTACCTTGCGCAATACCGCGTATAACAGGTGCAAAACCTCGTTGACTGTCCGGAAGCATGTTGTCGTCCGAGGCAATTTGGACGCCTCGGAAGTTAATGCCATCAAAGATATCTCCAGCGGTGTAACCGTCACCCAGGGTCAATCGGCTGTGCCACGAGGAAATGCCCCGCTCCAGATAGGTGTTGGTGTGTTGCCACTGGTTCTCCGTTACGCCCACGCCATGGCTGTAGCTCCACGTGCTGGTGTCCCTCAAGCGCCAGGCGCCCAGGTTGAGGCCGCTTTGCAGGCTAAGGTACGAATAGTTGGACACTCCGCCCTGCTCGCGGCGTACTTCGCTGCCGGTGTAGTTGTAATTAAGCAGGCCCGCCGTAATGCCGTCATCCCATAGCTCAGGCGCAATGTAGCCACGGGCTTGCCTTCCCATGAATGCCTGGGGAACACTGAGGTAAAGCCGCTGCAACCCAACGTCAAACCTACTGGAGGCATCGGTTATAAGCCGTGTAAAGGGAACGCAGGCGGTGCTCTTCATCGCCACAATATCGGGCACGGCTAACGTATTGACGCCGAAGGACGAGAGTTGAGCGCGCGTGAGGCACGGTTCCAGTTGCTGCCCATTGGCGCTTTTATCAAAGGTAATGTCCCGGGTCGCGCTGTAACCGTCATTCATGTAGATATCGACTCGGTAGGTGCCGGGAGGCGCCTCCAAGCCTTTTTCAAAGCCGGATAGATCCGCGACTGATGCAGGATCATCGGACAGGAAGCGAGGATTGAAATAGTTGTCTGCACGCGCAGAAAAAACGGGGCCTACCAGAAGCAATGCCAAAGGTGACAACAGTAATCGTTGAAGTACTGAATCCCGGGTTCCATTTTTCATTTTGCGTTATCGCCAGTTATATAACCCAGGTACGACATAGCCCCTCCCGCACAAAAAACTTCCATGCTAGCTCTGGATTTACCCGCCTGATGCAAGATCCATAATCAAGGTTTGATTCGCGCAACAGTGTTTACTGAAGCGCTCCCTTCATCACTGCAGTCAACGCGCCGAAATCGTTAATCGTTCGATAAGTAATCGAACTGCTTGTACTGCCAGACAGGTCCACATTCACAAACCCCATTGGCGGAACCATGGCATTTTCCAGTGCCTGTGTGCCGGCGTTCAGCTCCGTGATGGTCAGGAAGTAAGGGGTTGGATTAGTAATAACCAGCGATTTGCCGTTGCGCTTGAAGGTCAACTTTCCCGGCGCGTCTTCCGGGGAGATGCTGAGGGCGCGTGGGCGATACAGGAGCTTTATCCGGCTGGTAATCGCCAGTTGCAGCGTATTGTCTTTTTGTTGCGCCTTGTCTGCAGACGGAATTGCCTTTACGTTGATCCAGAATAAACTTTCCCGATCTTTCGTCAGGCTACTGTTGGTGGCATCGACAATGCGCAACGTATTGTCTTTTTTTCCCTGCATCACAAACAACGGCGGTGTAATTATAAAACGACCGTCTTTCTTGCCGTCACTGTTCTCCACCCATGACTGGATAAGAAAAGTGTCTTTATCATTGCTGTTGCTTAAGCCTAACGACGTTTGCTTCTGATCGGCAGGGTAAATAACGCGCGTCGCACCAAGGGCCACGCCTGCTTCCGCGCGATTGGCGAGTAAAACCACCGCCAACACGATCAGGGCTCTAGTTGTCTTTGTAGTCATCATCATTTTTTCACGTCAATCTTGTAGGCGAACACGAATTTTCTGCGAAAAATGGCCTCCCTGGCCTGCGCACATCCCTGTCAACGGGTTGTTACTGGTATTGCACTTTAAAGTTGGCGTTGGCGTTGGCAGTACCCGCAGTGGCTGGGCCTGTCGCGATGTAACGTGCCTGGAACGGCAAGGTGTTGGTGCCATCACTCAGGGCCAACTGCTTGCCGAACGTAGCGCCGTCGAACGTCATAGGCTTACCTGCGCTGTCCAGTACCTGGACGCCGACGTTGGTGGCAGCGCCGGCTGCGGAGCTTTCCAGAGCCAGTGCCAGGGCGTTGGTAGGGTCAGTTACACCGGTGAAGGCGACGGATGCTTGACTTGAAACCCCGCTATCGCAGTCATTCAACTGGATATTAAAGCCAACAGGGGTGCTGTACTGGCCGCTCGCGCTCAGTGCTGTGGTTCTTACCTGGCCCAGTTGTACGGTTTGGTCAGCAGAGCCCGTATCGACGGCACAGGCAGCGTTAACAACTTCACCTTGAAAGTGAATGGTACCGCCATTAACAATGGTTGCATCGGCGTGAGCCACGCCAACTGAAAGCAGTGAGGCAGCAATCATGCTGTTAATCAGATTAATTTTCCGCATAAATCTAAACTCCATATCTTTGGGGATTCCAGCGCTTGGTATAAGTCAACTCAAGCACACGAACTATAATGAGACAGTTCCGGAATAAGAATGGAGAGAGATCCCACCTGAGTTTATGAAAACTCTTGGGTTTAAAGCGATAATTCGGCACGCAGGAGAAATTTCCGTACACGTGCCGGGAAGACGTTATTACAACTAGTCACGCACTGTCAGTAGTTCATTGGCGAACTACTCACTACCCGCAGCGCCAAGCCTTCATACGCATCCAGGGTGATGGTGAAATCGCCCTCGGGCGTCAGATCGCCTTCCACCCGCTCATTGATGATGTCCACCACCGGCCCTGGCGCGATATTGGGTAAGTGCAGGGTTTCAGTAATCGGCGTCGCGCCGAAGTTCAGCGCCGTGATCTGGGTGCCTTTACCTGCCGGCAGTTCGTGCACCATGATCAACAGTCCCGGGTGCTGCACATCCGGCACCAGGATCTGGCGGCTGGCGGCGATGTCATAGGCACGGCGCACCGCGAGGATTCTTTGCAACTGCGAGGCAAACGAATCCGGGTCGGCCAGTTGGGTGATCAAGCTGCCATACAAGGTTTTCGGACGCGGCATCTGCCCGGCGGATTGCTCCGCGTCGGGGTTCAGGTCCACCAAGTCATAGGCACCGCGATGGATCCAGCGTGTGTCGCCATCGAGCATCAAGTGGGCCACCTCTTCCGCCGGCAAAGGCAGTGCGCCCACCAGGTCCCAGCCGGACAGCGCAAACACCCCCGGTTGCATCGCGTTGTACATCACCAGCAGCAGGTGAATCTGGCGGATCTGCTGGATGTCCGCCGGGGTAATCGCCTCGAGGTCGCGAATGCCCAGCGCTGCCGTGATGATGCTGGCGGTGGTGCAGGACACGCCATTGGTCACGAACTTCAGGTTATAGGGCGCGTGTTCGCCCGTCAGGCGTTCGTACATCTGCTCGCGGATATGCTCGCGCAGGATGCCGCCGGGAAAGGTCTGCCCCTGATAGAGGTAGGTGTCATGGGCGTGCAACGTCCAGAAGTGCACCAGTTCCAGGGTCAGCTCGTCATGGTTCTGCAAGGCATGGATCAGCGAGCCGGGGTCGATGCCCAGGGTGTGCATCTCCCGCAGCATCAGGCGCAGGAATTCGGTGTCGCCCATCAGTAAGGCGTGCTGATACGCCGGCCGGGTGATGAAGTCGTAGGACAGGTCGGCGCCGCCGTGGGACATGGCGGCGATGTCGTCCACCGTCAGGTTCAGCTCCTGGAAACTGAAACCGCCCGCCTTGCGAATCGCGCCCCCAGGATCTGGTTGCCAGTGATGGACAGCGGATGGCTTTCAGACCAGGCGTTACCTTCCAGTTTCCGTTCCACACCGAGGAAACCGTTCGCATCCAGGCGCAGGATTTTCGCGCCCATCACGTCGATGGCGTGCAAGGCGTCGCCAATGATCATCTGCTGCGCGGCGAAGGTCGGGTCCAGCCAGTTCAGCGATGGCTGCCCTTCCTTGAAGTAATGCAGGTACACCCAGCGCCGGGGCTTGCCATCTACGCCGATCACCATATCGGTGGCGCTCCAGTCGGTTTCCTTGACCCCGGGTTCGAAGAAGATCACCCGTTGCAACTGGCCGACGATGTAGTGTTTGTCTCTGAGCACGTCGACCTGCTGCGGGCTGAGATTCTGCGCATCGCGACCCTCGCTGATGTCGGGCAGCAGCGGCCAGTCTTCTTCGCGGATCTCCACCATGTGGTAGAGCCCGGGATAGTCTTCGTAGGCCATCTCGGCCAGGCGGAAGTCCGCGCCCTTGCCGGTGTGGGACGGAATCACGTCGTCGATGATCACCGCGTTGTGCGCGGCGGCCATGCGGACCAGCGCCTGCAGCTGGGCTTCGGTGCCCAGTTGCGGGTCGATGTCGAAGCTGATGCGGTCAAAATTGCCGTCAATGGTGGGTGTGTGCTCGGTGCCGGAAAGACCGCCCGAGCGTTTCAATGGGCCGTTGTGAATGCCCTGGATGCCGATTTTTGACAGCGCGTGCCATAAAGTCTCATCCCCCAGGGCTTCGAGTACGCTGCCGTTTTCACGGGTGACGATGGACGCCGGGTAGGCCGTGAACCACACCGACGACAGGGCTGAAGCATCACGGGGCCGGGTATGGGCATACGGCTGTTGCCACAACCTGCCCTGCCCCGAGTAGAGCTTGGCGCGCTGCTTCGCAGCCTGCAGCATCGATTGTTCTACCAGCCAGGCCACATGTTTCTTATCGGCGTCCGTCATAAATCAATCACCTGAACCCATGAAGTAGTCGGTTGCGATGGCTGCATGTGAACCACCGGTCGTTACTGTATGAGGCCCCGGGCGACGATTCGTTGCATCCGGGATGGCGTCCCTTCCCCGGCCTAGACCCAGCCACCGTCCACAATGAAGTTCTGTGCGGTGCACATCGCCGATACATCAGAGGCGAGGAACAGCGCCATATTGGCGATATGTTCCGGCTCCACACTGCCCGGCAGGCACTGGCTGCGGGCGATCAATTCCCGGGCCGCGTCATCCACCCACATCGCCAGTTGTTTCTCGGTCATCACCCAGCCCGGCACCAGCGTATTGACCCGGATTCGACTCGGGCCCAGCTCCCGCGCCAGGGCCCGGGTCATGCCGTGGGCAGCGGCTTTGCTGGCGGCGTATACCGGGTAGCCGCTGGAAGCCATCATCCAGCCGATGGAGCCCAGGTTGATGATCGACCCTCCGCCGGCGGCCTTCATCATCGGCACCACCGCCCGGGCCGCGAAAAATGCGTGCTTCAGGTTGACCGAAATCAGTTGGTCGAACCGCTCCGAGTCGATTTCATCCAGGGTGTGCCGAACGTCGTTGGCGGCATTGTTCACCAGCACGTCGATCGGCCCCAGGCTCTGCGCCAGGCACGCTATCGCGGCCTTGTAAGCGATCTCGTCGGTGATGTCGCAATGGGCGAATTCGACGGCATGGCCCTCGGCCGACAGGATGGCCGCCAAGCGGTCGCCCTGCCCTTGCGCCCGGTCCACGAACGCGACCTTGGCCCCCTGACGTGCGAAGGCACGCACCATCGACTCGCCGATCCCGGAAGCACCACCGGAGATCAACACGGTTTTATCCCGCAGGTCCGGGTACATCGCTTGGGCGCCGGGCTGTTTTGCAGTGTTCATGGGGCAGTCACTCCGCTGTATTTAGTCTTATTTTATATTGCATGTTTCGCGATATTGGCTATAAATCAGCCTTGCAGCCGAATAAATAGTAGAACTATTTAATTAACAACAATAAAGGTAGCTCAGTCATGCGGCAATCCCGATTCTTGCTTACCGGCCTCGGCCTCTCCCTGGCGATGGCCAGCCTTGGCGCTCAGGCGGCTGGCCTGTCCAGCGAACACAAACCTTTCGGCAAAACCAATGACGGCACCGCCGTCGAGCAGTACGTGTTGCGCAACAGCCATGGCGTACAAGCCACGGTGATCACCTACGGCGCTGTGTTGCAGTCGCTTAAGGTACCGGACAAACACGGCCAGTTCGCCGACGTGGTACTGGGCTTCGATGACGTCCAGGGCTACCAGGCCGGCACCGCGTTCTTTGGTGCGACCATCGGCCGTTTTGGCAACCGCCTGGCCAAGGGCAGCTTTGAACTGGACGGCAAACGCTATCAAGTGCCCCTCAACGATGGGCCGAACTCGCTGCATGGCGGCCCGCAGGGTTTCGACAAGCACGTGTGGAAAGCCCAGCCGGTCAAGCAAGATGACTCTGTGGGCGTGACCCTGAGCTACCTGTCGAAAGATGGCGAGATGGGTTTTCCCGGCAACCTGAAAGTGGATGTTACCTATAGCCTCAACGACAAAAACGAACTGCACATCGACTACAAGGCCACCACCGACAAACCCACGGTGCTGAACCTCACCAACCACAGTTACTTCAACCTCGCCGGCGCCGGTAAAGGTGACGTGCTCAAGCAGCTGGCTACCTTGCACGCCAGCCATTACACACCGGTCAACAGCACCTTGATTCCCACCGGTGAACTGGCCCCGGTGGCCGGTACACCGATGGACTTTCTCAAGCCCACCGCTATCGGCCAGCACATCAAGGACGACCATCCCCAACTGAAATTCGCCGAGCCGAAACAAGGCGGCTTTGACTTCAACTGGGTGCTGGATGCCAAGGGTGATATCGGCAAACTGGCCGCCGACGTTCGTGACCCGCAGTCCGGTCGGCGCTTGCAGCTGTATACCAGTGAACCCGGTGTGCAGTTCTATACCAGCAACTTCCTCGACGGCTCGATCAAGGGTAAAGGCGGCAAACCTTATGCCCACTGGAGTGCGTTTACCCTGGAAACCCAGCATTTTCCTGACGGGCCTAACCAGCCGAACTTCCCCTCAACCCGCCTGGATCCCGGCCAGACCTACACCCAAAACACCGTGCTGAAATTCTCCGCCGACTGAATCAGCTTGATCGTTCCCACGCACAGCGTGGGAACGATCGCAGCTCCCCCCAAGGATCAGCGTTGTTTCATACGGTCGATCACCACCGCCAGCAGCAGGATCGAGCCGCGGATCACATACTGGTAGAAGGTGTCGATGTTCTTCAGGTTCATCGCGTTCTCGATGATCGCCAGAATCAGCACCCCGGCAATCACGTGGCGAATCATGCCGACCCCGCCGCTCAACGACACCCCGCCCAGCACGCAGGCAGAAATCACCGTCAATTCGAAACCCTGGCCAATCATCGGCTGCCCGGAGGTCATGCGCGAAGCAAGGATCACCCCGGCCAAGGCGCCGATCACTCCGTGCACGGCAAAGATGATGATCTTGGTGCGATCGACGTTCACCCCCGCCAGCAACGCGGCTTCCGGGTTGCCGCCGATGGCCATGGTGTTGCATCCGTAGGTGGTGTAGTTGAGGAGCCAGCCGAAGAACAGGAAGCACACGATGGTGATCAGGATCGGCACCGGCACGCCAAACAACTGGCCGTTGCCGAAAACGAAGAACCCGTCCTGGGAGACGCCCACCGCCTTGCCATTGGCAAAGATATAGGCCAGGCCGCGCACGATCTGCATGGTCGCCAGCGTGGTAATAAGCGCATTCACCCGCAACTTGGCGATCACGATTCCGTTGATCAACCCCACCACCAGGCCCATCAGCAGTGCGGCACCGATGCCGAGCAAGACGCTGTCGGTGTCACGCATCACGATCGCCGCCACGACCCCGGCGCAGGCAATCACCGAGCCCACCGACAGGTCGAAATGCCCTGACGCCAGGCAATACAGCATGGTGCACGCGGCAATCCCGGTGGTTGAGATCGCCAGCCCAAGGCCGCGCATATTGAGCGGCGACAGGAAGTTGTCGATCAGCAAGGTGCAGAGCACGAAGATCCCCACCGCGGCCATCAGCATCGCCCAGTTGTCGAGCAGGCTGCGCAGGTCCAGCGGTTTGCGCGCCGTGGGCACAGCCGTGTTTTGGCTTGTCATAGTCACCTCGTCAGTTCCCCTGGCTCGCGGCGCGTTGGCGCGGCAGGGCCATTTGCAGCAGGTTGGATTCATTGGCGTGTTCGCGGCTCATCTCGCCGCGCATCGCGCCTTCACACAGCACCAGGATGCGGTCGGAAATGCCCATCACCTCCATCAGATCGCTGGACACCACAATCACCGCAATACCGCGAGCCGCCAGGTCATGGATGATCTGGTAAATCTCGGCCTTGGCGCCGATATCGATGCCCCGGGTGGGCTCGTCCAGCAGCAGGACTTTCATCGGCATCGACAGCCACCGCCCGAGAATCGCCTTTTGCTGATTGCCGCCGGACAGGTACATGATCTTCTGCGCCGCCGTGGGCGTCTTGACCTTCAGCGCCTTGATCTGCGTGGCGGCGTTGTCTTTCTCCCAGCCACCGCGCAACAACCAGCCAAAGCGCGAATGGGCACTGCGCGCGCTGATGTTGATGTTCTCGGCGACACTGGACAGCGGCACGATGCCCTCCTTCTTGCGGTCCTCGGGGCACAGCAAAATACCGGCGTCGATGGCGTCACGGGGCGAACGCAGGCGCAGCGCATCGCCGCACAACTCAAGGCTGCCGGCACTGTTGCGCTCAAGACCGCCCAGCAGCCGCAGCAACTCGGTACGCCCGGCGCCCACCAACCCGAACAGTCCGAGAATCTCCCCCTGGTGCACCTCGAAACTCACTGGTTCACGCAAGCCGGGGCCCAGCAAGCCATTGACCTTGAGGGCCACCGCCCCCCGCTCACGGGGCCGGTAATCGTAGATGTCCTGAATGTCGCGACCGACCATACAGGTCACCAGTTGATCGTGGGTCAAGGTGCTCATGTCCTCGAACGTGCGCACGTAGCGGCCGTCCTTGAACACCGTCACCGCGTTGCAGATGCGGAACACCTCTTCCATGCGATGAGACACGTACAGCACCACTTTGCCCTCGTCCCGCAAGCGACCGATGATTGCCATCAGGCGGTCGATCTCCCGCGCTGACAAGCTGCTGGTGGGTTCGTCGAACGCAATCACATGGGCGCCACGGGACAGCGCCTTGGCGATTTCCACCAACTGGCGCTGGCCCAGGGACAGGCGGCCGACCTTCTCCTGGGGATCGATTTCATCCGCCAGGCCCTTGAGGCATGCCAACGCCTGTTGGCGCAACGCGCTGCGATTGATCAAGCCAAAGCTGGCCGGCAGATGCCCGAGGAACAGGTTTTCGGCGACGCTCATTTCCGGCACCAGGTGCAGCTCCTGGTGGATCACCGCGACGCCGCTGGCGATGCTGTTCGCCGCGCACTTGAAGGCCATGGTGTGCGCGCCGATCTGGACGCTGCCGGTGCTCGGCACATAGGCGCCACCGAGGATTTTCAGCAGCGTGGATTTACCGGCGCCGTTCTCGCCCATCAAGCCGTGGACCTGCCCCGGGTGGGCGCTGAAGCTGATGCCATCCAGCGCCTTGACCCCGGGAAACGCCTTGCCGATACCGTTGAAACACAAGCTGGCACCGGTGTTGTCGGGTTGTTTCTGTTGCGCGTGCATAACCACCTCGTCACACAGGTCAGGTGGCCCTGTCAGCAGGGCCGCCGGGGAACGTCAGCGGTCTTCAGTTCCACAGACCGATCTTTTCCAGTTCCTGCTTGAAGTTCTCGCGGGTGATCAGCGTCACCTCGTCCATCGCGGTGTACTTCGGTGGTTCCTTGCCGGTGGTGACCCACTCGAACATCATGCTTGCGGTGTTGTAGCCCTCGATGTGCGGGCTGGGCAGCATGGAGCCGAAGAAGCCGCTGTTGGCTTTCTTCAGCTCGCCGATGGCGTCGGTGCCGTTGATGCCGATACCAATGACATTGGCGGCGGCAAAGCCGGCGCTTTCGGTGGCGCGCACGCCGCCGAGCACCGTGTTGTCATTCATGCCGCCGATGATCAGGTTTTTCGCGCCGCTGGGCAGTTTCACCAGTGCCGAGTTGGTGGCGTCCATGCTGCCGGGGACGTCGAGGGTCTTGAGGGCTGCATACAGGATGTGGTCGTCCGGAATACCCGCGGCCTTCAGGGATTTGACTGAGCCGTCGGTGCGCTTTTTGCCGGTGTCGAGTTCGTTGTAGGTGTTGATCACGGCATAGGTGTCTTTCCAGTCCCAGCCGCGTTTTTTCGCTTCCGTGGCCATGGCACTGCCCTGCTTCTCACCCACTTCAAAGGCGGCCATGCCCAGATACGGCACGTCTTCCATGAAGTTGCCCTTGGCATTCACAAATCGGTCATCCACGGCGATCACTTTCAAGCCATTGGCTTTGGCCTTGGCCATGATGGCCGGACCGAGGGACACGTCCGGCGGGCAAATCACAAAACCCTTGGCGCCGTTGGCCGCCAGGCTGTCGATGGCCGAGAGGGTTTTCTCGCCGTCGGGTACAGCAATCTTGATCACTTCAAAGCCCTTGTCCTTGCCGGCCTTTTCGGCGAAGGCCCATTCGGTCTGGAACCAGGGCTCTTCGGCCTGCTTGACCAGAAAGCCGATCTTCACCGGCTCGGCCGCCAGCAACAGGCTGCTCAGGCTGACGGCGGATACCGCCACAGCGGCGCAGCACAGGGAACGGATACCACGACGACGATTCATAGGGTGACTCCTTGTTGTTGTATTTGAATGCGTTAAACAGCCTGTTGGTTATCCTGCAAAGCGGTGACAGATTTTCCCCGGCACATCGACCTCGATCGCCAGCACCGCGCCGTCCAGCGGGTGATTCAGCGGGCTGGCGGCACTGGTGATGTACAAGGTCTTGAGGTCCGGGCCTGCGAACACGCAACTGGTGGGACGACTGACCGGCAGCTCAATCACCCGCTCGACTTCACCGTCCGGCGTCAGTCGCAGCAGGCAACTGCCGTCCCAGCGGGCGTTCCAGATATAGCCTTCGGCGTCCATGGCCGAGCCGTCCGGGCCACCCCGGGAGTGAGGCCCGAACCAGACCTGCGCGGGTTCAAGCTGACCATCGTCGGTGATCGCGTGCCGATACAACGTGCCGTCCAGGCTGTCGCCGAAATGCACGTGGGTAGTGGCGTCGTTCCACAGCAAGGTGTTGGGAATGCCCAAGCCCTGCAGCAGCGGCGTGACCTGCCCGTCGGCATCGACCCGGAACAGGCCGCCGGAACGCCGCAGCACCGGCAAATCTTCACCGTGCGCGCCGATGTTGTTCTGCATGGTGCCCAGCCACAGCCGGCCCTGGGCATCGCAACGGGCTTCGTTGGCACGGTTGCCCGGTTGCGGATCGGCGACGCAGAGCAAGGTCAGGCGTGGATCCCTCGGCGCCGAATCGAGGTCGAGGCGATACACGCCACTGCTCAGGGTCACCAGCGCATCGCCGCTGGCACACGGGATAAAAGCCGAGACGGGCTCAGGCAGTTGCCAGGTGTGCAGTTGCCCGTCTTTCAGGCGTAACGCCTGCTGGCCGATGATATCCACCCAATACAGCGCCTGACCCTGCTCGTCCCAGAACGGGCCTTCGCCGAGCCGAGCGCGGTGCGGTGTGACGGCATTCCACGACATGAAACCTCCTGCTTTCTTGTTGTTTTCAGGTGGTACGGGTTACAGCGCGTCGCGCGACGGCTGCCCATCTACCAGACGCTGAATGCGCAACGGGTTGGCATTCTTCAGCGCGTCGGGGAGCAGGCTATCAGGGTAGTTCTGAAAGCACACCGGTCGCAGGAAACGCTCGATCGCCAGGGTGCCCACCGAGGTGCCACGGGCATCGGAAGTCGCCGGATAAGGCCCGCCGTGGACCATCGCGTCACACACCTCGACGCCGGTGGGATAACCATTGAGCAGGATGCGCCCGACTTTTTGTTCCAGCAGCGGCGTCAACTCGCCGAACTGGGTGAAATCCGCCGGCTCGCCAATGATCGTCGCCGTCAGTTGGCCATGCAGGCCGTGCAACGCGGCACTCAATTGCGCCTGATCGGCGACTTCCACGAACACGGTGGTGGGGCCGAACACTTCTTCCTGCAGCACTTCATCGCCGTTGATCAACAGGCTGGCATCCGCTTTGAACAGCTGTGGCTGCGCCTGATTGCCGGCTTGCGCCTGGCCCGCCAGGTGCTCGATGCCAGGATGGGCGAGCAGCGTGTGCAGGCCTTTGCCGTAGCTGCTCAAGGTGCCGGTATTGAGCATGGTTTGCGCCGGCTGGTCGCCGATCAGTTGGGCGACCTGTTGGGTGAAGGCAGTGAACGCTGGCGACGCAATCCCGATCACCAGGCCCGGGTTCGTGCAGAACTGGCCGCACCCTTGCACCACCGACGCCACCAGGTCGCGGGCGATGGTGTCTGCCCGGGTTTGCAGGGCTTGGGGTAAGACGATCACCGGGTTGATGCTGGACATCTCGGCGAACACCGGGATCGGTTGCGGACGTGCCGCTGCCATATCACACAGGGCCCGGCCACCCTTGAGCGAGCCGGTGAAACCCACGGCGCGGATCGCCGGGTGCTTGACCAGTGCTTCACCCACCCCGCCGCCGAAGATCATGTTGAACACGCCGTCGGGCATGCCGGTGCTCTGCGCCGCCCGCATGATCGCTTCGGCGACCCGCTCGGCAGTGGCCATGTGGCCGCTGTGGGCCTTGAACACCACCGGGCAGCCGGCCGCCAGCGCGGCGGCGGTGTCGCCACCGGCAGTGGAAAAGGCCAAGGGAAAATTACTCGCCCCAAACACCGCGACCGGGCCGAGACCGATGCGGTACTGGCGCAATTCCGGGCGTGGCAAAGGCTGGCGATCCGGCAGCGCCAGATCGATCCGCGCCCCGTAGAAATCACCGCGCCGCAGCACCTTGGCGAACAGCCGCATCTGGCCGCTGGTGCGGCCGCGCTCGCCCTGGATACGCCCGGCGGGCAACGCCGTTTCGCGGCAGACCAAGGCGATAAAGTCATCGCCAAGGACGTCCAGCTCATCGGCTATTGCCTCCAGGAACGACGCACGATGCTGCGCGCTCAGGCTGCGATAAACCGGGTAAGCCGCTGCTGCGGCGTTGGCTGCCGCGTCGACTTCCTGCGCCGTCGCCTGGTAGAAATCATAGGGCAACGCTTCGCCGGTAGTGGCGTCGACGCTGTGCAGCGTGACGCTGCCGGTAGCGCTGCGCTGGCCGCCGATGTAGTTGTGGCCGTAAATCCGGGTCATGTCTGTCTCCTTCAAAGAGTGCCTATGTCGCCAGGTGCGGCGCCGCCATTGGCCACGGCAATGCCGTTGATCAAGGGCGCGCCAAATTCGGCCTGGCTGATTTCAAACACATCGCCTGGCTGGGTACGAATGCCGTCGGCAAACGACAAGGTTGCGGTGCCGAAAAAGTGGATATGCACGTCACCTGGGCGCAGGAACTGGGTGTATTTGAAATGGTGATATTCAAGGTTCTCGAGGCTGTGGCACATGTTGGCTTCGCCACTGAGGAATTCGTGCTGCCACAGCACCTCGCCGTTGCGCAGGATGCGGCTGGTGCCCGCCAGGTGCTGGGGCAGTTCACCCAGGCGCAACTCGGGACCATAGCTGCAACTGCGCAGTTTGGAGTGGGCCAGGTACAGGTAATTCTTGCGCTCCATCACGTGGTCGGAAAACTCGTTGCCCACCGCGTAGCCCAGGCGATACGGCTTGCCGTCGTGACCAATTACGTAGAGCCCGGCAATTTCCGGCTCTTCGCCGGCGTCTTCGGCAAACGCCGGCCACGGGAACGGCTGGCCCGGGCGCACCACGATGCTGCCGTCGCCTTTGTAGAACCACTCCGGTTGTACACCGGTCTGGCCAGAAGCCGGTTTGCCGCCCTCCACGCCCCATTTGAAGATGCGCATGCTGTCGGTCATCGCGCTTTCGTCACTGGCGTTCTGGTGCATCTTGTCCCGCGCCGACGCACTGCCCAAGTGGGTCAAGCCGGTACCGCTGACCAGCGTGTGCGCCGGGTCCGGGTGATCCAGCGGTGGCAGGATCTTGTGCCCGGCCAGCAGTTCGGCGTAGTCGTGGCTCTCGCCCAGGCCGAGGTGATCTATTTGCTGTTGCAAGGTGACGCCGGCCTCGATGGCGGCAAGTGCCAGGTCACGTACCGTGCGTGCGGCGTGCACCTCGCGTACCTGATCACCCTCGACCACGCCCACCCGGCGTTCGCCGTTGCTCAATTCAAACTGCACTAAACCCATGAGTCTTCTCCTGATTGCCAATTAAGTACGGGTGGCGCCACGGGCGCTGGCGGCGAACTGGTCCGGCGGCAGTACGTGCTTGCGCTCCAACAGCCGATAGACCACCCCCGTCAGCACCACCCCGAACAGCATCACGCACGCCAGGAAGTACAAGCCCGATGCGAGGTTGCCGGTGTACTCCATGAGGGCGCCGATCACGAACGGCCCGATGTAGCCGCCGAGGTTGCCCACCGAGTTGATCAAGGCGATGCCCGCCGCCGCACTCGCGCCGGCAAAGAAACGTCCCGGCAAGGTCCAGAACACCGCCGTGCAGGAGAACAGCGCGAACGCCACCAGGCACAGCGCTGCCAGTTGCCACAGCGGCGCTGTCAGCCAGGCGCTGAGGAACAGGCCGATGGCGCCCAACACGTAGAGCACGGCGAGGTGGCCGTAGCGATCATTCAGGCGATCGGAACTGCGCGGGACGATCAGCAAACCGATGATCCCGAAGAGGTAGGGCACCGCCGACACGAACCCGGTCGTCAGGTCGCTGCCGCCGAACTGCTTGATCAAGGTCGGCAGCCACAGGCCCAGGCCATAAATGCTCAAGGTCACCGGCAGGTAGAACAGCGCCAGCAGCAATACGCGTTTGTCCTTCAGCGCATGCAGCGGGTTGCCGTGCCGGGTCTGGCCGTAGGCCTGCAGGTCTTTGGCCAGCTCGCCGGTGAGCCAGTCCTTCTCGGCCTGGTCCATCCATTTGACCTGTTGCGGGCCGTCCGGCAGATAACGCAGCACCGGCCAGGTCAGCAGGATCGCCGGGGTGCCGATGACGATGAACAACCACTGCCAGCCGTGCAGGCCGAGAATCCCGTCCATGCCGAGCAAGCCGCCCGCAACGGGGCCGGTGATCATCATGGCGATGGGCTGGGACAGGATGAACAACCCGAGGATCTTGCCGCGGTGGCGCACCGGGAACCATTGGGTGATGTAGTAGAGGACGCCCGGGAAGAACCCGGCTTCGGCGGCGCCCAGAAGGAAGCGCATCACATAGAAACTGTGGGGACCCTGGACGAATGCCATGCCGATGGTGATGGCGCCCCAGGTGACCATGATCCGCGCGAACCAGCGCCGCGCGCCGAAACGGTCGAGCATCAGGTTGCTGGGGATTTCCAGAAGGAAGTAGCCAATGAAGAACAGCCCTGCCCCCAAGCCATACGCCGCATCGCCGATGCCGACATCCGCGCCCATGTGCAATTTGGCGAAGCCCACGGCCGAGCGATCCACGTAGGCAATCAGGTACAGCAAGATCAGGAAGGGAATCAGTTTCAGCGTGATGCGACGTATCAGCCGCTGTTCCTGGCTCATGTGAGCAGTCTCCGATTGTTATTTTTATAGAGCGTTGCGGGTCGCCTCTCGCGAAAAACCGCCAGGGCCAGGCCTCGTTGAATCGGACTATATAGTAATACTATTTAATCAACAACACTTCCAAAGCCTCGAATTTACGCCTATGTTAAGCCAGGATTAGATCAATATAGTCTTACAATAAGAGAGTCAACCATGTCCGAGAAAAAGCCCGTCCTGCGCTCCGCCAGCTGGTTTGGTACCGCCGATAAAAACGGCTTCATGTACCGCAGCTGGATGAAAAATCAGGGGATTGCCGATCATCAGTTCCATGGCAAACCGATCATCGGGATCTGCAACACCTGGTCGGAACTGACGCCCTGCAACGCGCACTTCCGCCAGATTGCCGAGCATGTGAAGCGTGGGGTGATTGAAGCGGGCGGCTTTCCTGTGGAGTTTCCGGTGTTCTCCAACGGCGAATCGAACCTGCGCCCCACCGCCATGCTCACCCGCAACCTGGCCAGCATGGACGTGGAGGAAGCCATTCGCGGTAACCCCATCGACGGCGTGGTGCTGCTGACCGGCTGTGACAAAACCACCCCGGCGCTATTGATGGGTGCCGCCAGTTGCGACGTGCCGGCAATCGTTGTCACCGGCGGGCCGATGCTCAACGGCAAGCACAAGGGCCAGGACATAGGCTCGGGCACCGTGGTATGGCAGCTCAGCGAACAGGTCAAGGCGGGTACCATCACCCTCGACGATTTCCTCGCGGCCGAAGGCGGCATGTCCCGCTCGGCAGGCACCTGCAACACAATGGGCACCGCCTCGACCATGGCCTGCATGGCCGAAGCACTCGGCACTTCCCTGCCCCACAACGCGGCGATTCCGGCGGTGGATGCGCGGCGTTATGTACTGGCGCACATGTCCGGCATGCGTGCGGTGGAGATGGTGCGTGAAGACTTGAAACTGTCGAAGATCCTGACCAAGGAGGCGTTCGAAAACGCGATCCGCGTCAACGCAGCCATTGGCGGCTCAACCAACGCGGTGATTCACCTGAAAGCCATCGCCGGGCGTATCGGCGTCGAGCTCGACCTGGACGACTGGACACGCATGGGCCGTGGCATGCCGACCATCGTCGACCTGCAACCGTCCGGGCGCTTCCTGATGGAAGAGTTCTACTACGCCGGCGGCCTGCCGGCGGTGCTGCGCCGCCTCGGTGAAGCCAACCTGATCCCGCATCCGAACGCGTTGACCGTCAACGGTAAGTCCCTGGGCGAAAACACCCGGGAAGCGCCGATCTACGGCCAGGACGAAGTGATCCGTACCCTCGACAACCCGATCCGCGCCGACGGTGGCATTTGTGTGCTGCGGGGCAACCTCGCGCCACTGGGTGCGGTACTCAAGCCTTCGGCCGCCAGCCCCGAGCTGATGCAGCACCGCGGGCGCGCCGTGGTGTTCGAGAACTTCGACATGTACAAGGAACGCATCAATGACCCGGAACTGGACGTGGATGCCAACTCGATCCTGGTGATGAAAAACTGCGGGCCCAAGGGTTATCCGGGCATGGCGGAAGTCGGCAATATGGGCTTGCCCGCCAAACTGCTGGCCCAGGGTGTGACCGACATGGTGCGGATTTCCGATGCACGCATGAGCGGCACGGCCTACGGCACCGTGGTGCTGCATGTGGCACCGGAAGCGGCGGCCGGCGGCCCATTGGCCACGGTCAAGGAAGGCGACTGGATCGAGCTCGATTGCGCCAATGGCCGCCTGCACCTGGACATCCCGGACGCCGAACTTGCGGCGCGCATGGCCGACCTTGCTCCGCCCCAACAGCTGATTGTCGGGGGCTACCGCCAGTTGTACATCGACCACGTACTGCAGGCAGACCAGGGCTGCGACTTCGACTTCCTGGTGGGCTGCCGTGGTGCGGAAGTGCCGCGTCATTCCCACTAATTGGGACGGGAGCAATGCTATGATGCCGCGTATTTCGCCAGAGTAGCCTCCCTGTTATGGATCAGCAGCCGACCAAGCCGCGCAAGAGCATGCACGCCCAAATCGTTCAGGACTTGGGCATGCACATCGTTTCCGGACGCTTCAAGCCGGAAGAACGATTGCCCATGGAGGCCACCTTGTGCGAGGAGTACAAGGTCAGCCGCTCGGTATTGCGTGAGGCGACTCGGGTGCTGAGCGCCAAGGGTCTGGTGATTTCCAAGCCGAAGGTCGGCGCTGTGGTGCGCCCTCGGGTGCAGTGGCACTTGCTGGACCCGGACGTGCTGTCGTGGCTGATGCAGTCGACACCTCACAGCGAGTTTTTCAACACCCTGGCCGGTGTACGTCGGATCCTCGAGCCGGAAATCGCCGCCATGGCTGCGACCACCGCGACCGACGACGACATTGCTACCATCGAAAAAGCCTACCTCGGCATGGAAACCGCCAATACCCACGACGCGCTGTTACAGGCCGACCTGGACTTCCACCGCGCAATTGCCGATGCGACCCGCAACGACTTGCTGGCCTACATGTGCAATATGCTGTCGCTGCCACTTCGCGAGTCCATCAACATCACCAACCGCCGCCCCGACATCCAGGGCCTCAGCCTGCCCCGGCACAAGGCGATCCTCACGGCGATCAAGAACCGTGACGCCCTCGGCGCGCGGCATGCCTCCCTGGTGCAACTGGACGATACCCGGGTCGCGCTGGACACCGTGATGAATGTGCTGACGCCGCTGTAGGCCAGGCAACCCACCGTCAAGATCGAGGCCGCCCTTGGATTACTTCGCTGCGTTAACCGCCTTTGTCGAAGCCGCCGAGGGCAATAACTTCTCCCGCGCCGCCGACCGGCTTGGCATCAAGGCCTCCACGGTTTCCCGTTACGTGAAGGACCTTGAACAGGACCTCGGCATCGCCCTGTTCAACCGCTCTACACGCACGCTGCACCTGACTGAGGGAGGCCAGACGTTTCTGATGCACGCACGCCGGGTACTGGATGAACTCGAACAAGCCAAGGCCGCCACCTCCGCACTGAACGAACAGCCACGCGGCGTGCTCAAGCTCAACCTGCCGCCCGCCTTTGCCCGCCACCATGTCCTTCCCACCTTGAATGCCTTCCTGGCCCGCTACCCGCAGATCAAGCTGGAACTGGTGCTGGACGACAGCCACGTCAACCTGATTCATGCCGGTGCGGACTTGGCGATCCGTATTGGAACCCTGGCGGATTCCACGTTGAAGGCACGCAAGATCTGCGATGAGCGCTACCGGCTGGTGGCCAGCCCGGGGTTTTGCCGGGAATATCCGGCGCCCTCCGTTCCTTCGGGACTGGCGGCGCTGCCGGTGATTCTGGGGAGAGATATCGCGGCGGATATCGCGTTTGCCAACGGGCATGAGCTGTCGCCGCTGTTGCATAAAGACGCTATCCGCATCAACGACCTCGACGCACAGCTGATCGCCGCACAACAAGGCCTGGGGTTTGCCTTGCTGCCTGACTGGCTGGTGGCCAAGGCTGTTGAAGCCGGCGAGTTGGTGGTGTGGTTGCCGGAGTGGACTGTCCGGATCGCCGGCCGCGAACCGGCGGTGTGGTTCGTCTATCCACCCAAGCGCATCGTGTCTTCCAAAGTGCGATGCTTCATCGACTTTATCGTCGAGCAGCTGGGCGAAACACCGCACTGGAAACGTCTCAACTGAAGCGGATATCCAGCGACCGCAGATAGGTTTGCAGCCCGGCGTCCTGGATCGGAATCAGGAAGGCTTCCGTGTCGGACTCGTTGAAGTGGGCATGCCAGTAGCCTGGCGGGGTGACGAACGCCAGGCCAGGCGACCAGTCGACCCGCACCGGGTTGCGGATCTGCCCATCGGCGTCCAGTTCGGTGCCCACCAGCGAGTAGCAACCCTTTGGGCAGTCGATGATGAAATCCAGCGCAATCGATTGGTGCCGGTGAGGCTTTTGAATCGACCCGGCCGGCAGGATGCCGTACATCGCCCACAGCACATGGGTCACGGTTCGGGTCTGCGGGAAGTTGCGATTGCCCAGCAGGATGCTGATACGGCTGCGGTCCTGGGCGCGGGGATCATCGGCCGCTTCACGCAGCTTTGCGTTGGCCAGTTCTGCGGGATACAGCGTCGGTACGAAGCGATCGGTACTGCGGGTCACACCCAGGTAACGCAACAGCGGCTCATCGTGGACGTAGTACAGCCGCGCATCCTCAGATGCACTGAACTGCGCTTGCTGCAGGCCTGGCAGCGCGATGAAGCAGCCTTTGGTCCAGTCGATGCGGTGCTCGCCATGGACCACAACGCCCTGCCCCGCAATGACATAAAACACTTGTGAGGTGGCATTGGGTTTCAGCTCCAGCGTGTCGCCTGCGTTCAGGCGCATGAAGTTCGCACACAGCCCCGGCCCGGTCGCCGGGCCTTCGCAGCCCAGTGCCTCGCTGAGGTCCAGCGGGACCACCCGGGACGGGCCGCTGTCATACAGCGAGGCCGGAAAGCTGTGGTAGGGAATGCGAGTGATCAGGTTGGCGCTGATGGGGTTCGCGGCCTTGCTGTATTCGAAGTACTCGGCGTCGAGCAGGTGCAGGGGTTGGGTATCGGTCACATCAGGCTTGAATTCGCTATTCATTATGATCACCTCAATCTACGGCTGGATTTCGCAACGGCCCATGGGGCGCTGCGGCGGTGAAAGCACTATAGGCATTCGGCGGTGGTGAATTAATCCCTTATGCTGCACAGCAGTTATGCGAAATGGGGCAGGCTCCCGTCTGCCTGACGGCCTTATCAATGCTATAGAGTGAGATCAAATTGGCTTTACTGGACTTCTCTGAAATCCCGCCCTCGAAGTCGCCCTCAACGGATGTCGACGCGTTTGAAAAGTTCGCCAGGGACTTCTTCGTGACTATTTTTTCAGCGGTCGTTGAGAAGACTGTAGGTCGCGGGCCAGATGATGGTGCCGATCTCGTGATCCGTGTGGGCGCCGAGCGCTGGCTTGTCAGTTGCAAAAACTACACAAACGGCTCTGTTCCGCGCAGTGCCGAGGACTCACCTCTCGGTGATATGCAGCAATGGGGTTGCCAGAAATTCATCGGCTTTTATGCTCCGGCCCCTTCCTCCGGGCTAGAGGCAAAACTGCGGCAAACGAAAGATAACAACCCGTCGTTCAACTATCAGATATTTGACAGTGATGATATCGAACGACACTTGATCTCCACCGTAACTTCCGCCGGTTGGATCCTTGCGTTTCGCTGGTTTCCAAGAAGTTATCCCAGAATTGCGAGTTCGCTGGTCTTGCCGGTTGCTGAATTTGGACCAGAGCACGTCCTGACAGAGCCCGGCGCTTCGCGGATTGCGGGGTTGCATACGACGGTGAGGTATTGCGAAGACAATCTTGAAGCGGCCAATGCGGCCGCAGAAGATTTGGTGTCGTTCGCTAACGAGTTAGCTACTGAAAAAGCGTTTTCTTCCATATTCATGGAGCGTATCAAGGAATTCTGCCTGGTGGTTCCTGGTTCGTTTTTGCGCCCGGCATTTGTGGCTGACGATGCCGTCTGCGCCCAAGACCTGTATCCAAGTTGGGACATAGACCTGATCAGAACTATCTGTACGTCGAGAAACCGCTACGGTCTGAAAAGCTTGTGTGTGGTGTGGTCTTTCTGGAGCCTGAACCTTGCCCAGGCCGTCTATTGTTACGGCAGGACACTGATCGATAAAGACGTGGATATTTCAAGCCACGTCGATGAGGTGTCTCCGGGGGATTTCGCGCAGGCCGTGGCCAACTATGAAAAAAGCCCGGGCGCCGCCTATCGAGTGCGTGGCTTGCGAGATGCGCTCTCACTGGCTGACATTACTTCCTCCGGCCGAACCGCCGAGCGAGGCTACTTCGCCTCCTTGTTGTGTTTTTTCCCTTCAGGATTAAGTGCGGGTATTTCCAGAGAGTATGCGTTGACGATGTTGGCGATGGCGCTGGATGAAGAGCAGCAACTTACCCGGTCTATCAGAACGCTGGTAGCGTCGTTCGACGCTGACGATCAAACCTACGTGGAAGCCAGGGGCGTCAACTTGCATGAACTACTGATTTCAGTGAACGTTATTGATACTGACTATTTTGAAAAAGTTCCTCGGCTGGATCCTCTGCTGAAATGTGCCTCTACCCGCTTTACCGAAACCTGGATACCCGCGGGCCCGGTCAACGCTTCAGTCGCCGAGGCGCTAGGCTTTCGCTGAAAGCAAGCAAGATGAAAGTCATGAACTTTTTTATACGTTGTGAACTTAATCCAATATAAAAAATCCGCCGCAGAGACTGCGGCGGCAAACCAAAGGATTTTGTCGAAGCAGAGCGGCTAAGACAGGGTTAAAACTACAGCAGCGTGCGCGCATGCGTAGTGAATTTTAATTAATCGAGTTTAATCGTTCCTTCACTGGTTCTTTACGGCCAGCCAGTTAAACATTCGCCGTAGCGCAGAGGCCGGCGACGGGTCTTCTCAGTTTGATCGAAAAAGCAGCAGTAGCGCGATGATCACAAACAGAGCACCGCACATACACATCAACCCATTGATTTTGGTATTCATCGCTTCAGCGTTTTTGACGATTGCATCCAGTTGGCTTGTGTAGTCGATGCGCGTTTGTTGCGTATTCGACTCGGCAGGTTTGGGATGGTCGTTGGAACTTACTTCAGCGTGTGCAGCAATGAGGCTGCCCCCAGCGCCACCGCAAGCGATGGTGATCATGAGCTTGAACATCTCGACTTTTTGGTTTTCAACAGATTGCCAGAGTTCTTTCCCCTCAAGCAGAGGAAAGTACCTTGGCAAGTACAACAGCTGAAAAAAGACGGCCAAACCGATCAAGATCACCCCTTTTATGAATCGGTCCTGCGAGCATCCAACTACCCCCACGAGTAACATCAGGCTGGCCAGGATCATGCCCGTCGAACCATAGACTTCCCGTTGAGAAAACGGGGCTCCAATGAGTCCGACTACAGCGAATCCGATCAACAAACGGTTAAAGATTTTATGCCGCCGATTTGCATCGACTTCCGGAAACACAGAGGAATATTTAAGCATGTCAGGGTCGCTTCCTTGCAATCGTGTTGAGATAGCTGGTAAGTCTAACGGTTTTTAGCGACGTTCAATTAAACTGGCATCAACTTCTATCACTTAAAGAAAGAGCCCCAATGTCCAACCACGACCTCGCCTTCACCCCCGACCTCGACCCGGATTCCATCTCCTCAGACGTCATCGGCTTCAACGGTATTCTCGTCTCCACGCAAATCCCTACCCGCGCCGACGGCAGCCTGGAGCTTGGCGACATCACCCTGCAAAGCGAATGCACCCTGCAAGCCCTCAAGGTTGCGCTCGAACGTGCCGGCAGTTCGATTGACCGGGTCATGCACCTGACCATCTACCTGACCGACATGGCCGACCGCGCCGCGTTCAACGAAGTCTACAAACGCTACTTCGCCAAGCCTTGGCCGGTGCGCGCAGCAGTGGGCGTGGCGGCGCTGGCTGTCGAAGGCATGCGGGTGGAAGTCACGGCGATGGCCGCCAAGGGCTGAGCCAAACGCTCTATATCAACCAACGATGATCAAATGTGGGAGCTGTCGAGCCCCAGCGAGGCTGCGATGGGATCGCCTCGGTGTCACTGATACACCGCGGTGTCTGCATCGCGGGCAAGCCCGGCTCCCACCGTTGAATGCATTCCAATTTGGGAGCACGCGTAGGCTTGATAGATGTCGATAGCGCATTTCGCAGCTACAATGCCCGCCTCCGTGACAAGCCTGACTAAAAAACTATGTCCTTGCCCAAGCATCACCTGGAATTGCTCAGCCCTGCCCGCGATGTTGCCATCGCCCGCGAGGCCATTCTGCATGGCGCCGACGCCGTGTACATCGGCGGCCCGAGTTTCGGCGCGCGCCATAACGCCTGCAACGACGTGAGCGATATCGCGCAGTTGGTGGAGTTCGCCCGGCGCTACCATGCGCGGGTGTTCACCACCATCAACACGATCCTGCACGACAACGAGCTGGAGCCGGCGCGCAAGCTGATCCACGAGCTTTACGATGCCGGCGTCGACGCGCTGATCGTCCAGGACCTGGGGGTGATGGAGCTGGATATCCCGCCCATCGAACTGCATGCCAGCACCCAGACCGACATCCGCACCCTGGGCCGGGCCAAGTTCCTCGACCAGGCCGGGTTCTCGCAACTGGTGTTGGCCCGTGAGCTGAACCTGCAAGAGATCCGGGCGATTGCCGATGAAACCGATGCCGCCATCGAGTTCTTCATCCACGGTGCCTTGTGCGTGGCCTTCTCCGGCCAGTGCAACATCTCCCACGCCCAGAATGGCCGCAGCGCCAACCGCGGCGATTGCTCCCAGGCCTGCCGCCTGCCCTACACCCTCAAGGATGACCAGGGCCGTGTGGTTGCCTTTGAAAAGCACCTGTTGTCGATGAAAGACAACAACCAGAGCGCCAACCTGCGCGCCCTGGTGGATGCCGGCGTGCGTTCGTTCAAGATCGAAGGCCGCTACAAGGACATGGGTTATGTGAAGAACATCACCGCCTATTACCGTCAGCGCCTGGACGAGATTCTCGAAGACCGCCCGGACCTGGCTCGCGCCTCCAGCGGCCGCACCGCGCATTTCTTCCTGCCGGACCCGGAAAAGACCTTCCACCGTGGCAGCACCGACTACTTCGTCACCGACCGCAAGGTCGACATTGGCGCCTTCGACACCCCAACCTTTACCGGCCTGCCGGTGGGTGTGGTGGAGAAAGCCGGCAAGCGTGACTTGCAAGTGGTCACCCATGAGCCGCTGTCCAATGGCGACGGCCTCAATGTGCTGATCAAGCGCGAAGTGGTGGGTTTCCGCGCGAACATCGCCGAGCCAAAAGGCGAGTTCGAAGAAGACGGTGAGAAGCGCTACCGCTACCGCGTCGAGCCCAATGAGATGCCGGCCGGCCTGCATCAACTGCGGCCGAATCATCCGTTGAACCGCAACCTGGACCATAACTGGCAGCAGGCGTTACTGAAGACCTCCGCCGAGCGCCGTATCGGCGTGTCGTGGGCGGCTCGCCTGCAGGAAGACCGCCTGGAACTGACCGTCACCAGCGAAGAAGGCATCAGCGCCAGCGTTGCCCTGCCCGGCCCGTTTGGCGTGGCCAACAAGCCGGAACAGGCCCTGGAAACCCTGCGCGACCTGCTGGGCCAACTGGGCACCACCCAGTACCACGCCACCGCGATCGAGCTGGATGCGCCGCAGGCGTTCTTCATCCCGAATTCGCAGCTCAAGGCCCTGCGCCGTGAAGTGATCGAGGCGCTGACCGAGGCGCGTATTCAGGCTCATCCACGGGGCGGCCGCAAGGCGGAAACCACGCCGCCGCCGGTGTACCCGGAATCGCACCTGTCGTTCCTGGCCAATGTCTACAACCAGAAGGCTCGCGACTTCTATCACCGCCATGGCGTGCAACTGATCGACGCGGCGTACGAAGCTCACGAAGAAACCGGCGAAGTGCCGGTGATGATCACCAAGCACTGCCTGCGTTTCTCGTTCAACCTGTGCCCTAAACAGGCCAAGGGTGTGACGGGGGTGAAGACCAAAGTGGCACCGATGCAGCTGATCCACGGCGACGAAGTGCTGACGCTGAAGTTCGACTGCAAGCCTTGCGAGATGCACGTGATCGGCAAGATCAAGGGCCACATCCTCGGCCTGCCGCAACCGGGCAGCGTGGTGGGTTATATCAGCCCGGATGACCTGCTCAAGACCATCCCGCGCGGCGCACACTGAGTCGCGGGTGAGCGTCATGCTACGGCGTGATGCTCACCACTGTTTTCGAACGCCACCACCAACCCCGCTGCAACCCCGCCGCCGCGAGCAAAATCGCCGCCACGCCCAGCCATTGCAACCAGCCCAGGCGATGCCCAAAGGCAATCCAGTCGACCAAGATTGCCGCAATCGGGTAGATAAACGACAGCGCGCCGGTGATTGCCGTCGGTAACTTCTGGATCGCGCCATACAGCAGCACGTACATCAAGCCGGTATGCACCACGCCCAAGGTCAGCAATGCCGCCCAAGCATCCATCGAGGCAGACAGGCTGTGCCACTGCATCAGTGGTGCCAGCAGCAAGGCGCCCGTGGTCACCTGGATCAACGCCATCAAATGCGGCGGCACTTCCTTCAAGCGCTTGATGATCAGCGCCGCAATCGCATACAGAAATGCCGCGCCCAGGGCCAACGCCACACCCATCAAATAGTCATCCCCGGTGTTTTGCTGACTGCCATGGGCGGTGACAATCGCTAGCATTCCCACGAACGCCACGCTCAACCAGGCAAGTTTTTGCACGGTGATTTTCTCCCCCAGGAACACCGCCGCCAGCATCACCAACATAAACGGCTGGACGTTATACACCGCCGTGCTGATGGAGATTGAAGCCCTGGCGTAGGACTCGAACAGCAGCAACCAATTGCCCACAATCGCCACGCCGCTGAGCATCGCCAGCCCGAGCTTGGTGTAGCTCAGCAAGTCCAGGCGCAGGTAGCCCAGCAACCCGCACACCACCAGCAGCGTCAGCGCGCCGATCACGCAGCGCCAGAACACCACTTCGACCACCGGCACACCCGACACCAGTACGAACCAGCCGATGGTGCCGGAGATGAGCATGGCGGCGACCATTTCCCATGAACCGCGACGTATGGATTTGTCCATGATTGAGCTCCTCAAGTGAGGCTCAATTATGGCAATCTGGCCGGTAGCGACTCCAGATTCTAAATAAGGCGAACCTTGCATTTCGCCTATTCTTATTAGGCAAACCTGAGCAATCGCTTTCGGAGCGACCATGATTGACAGCATTGACCAGCAACTGATCGCCGCGCTGATGGATGATTCGCGCTTGTCCCTCAAGGCCTTGGCGGGCATCACCGGCCTCTCCTCCCCCAGCGTCGGCGAGCGGCTGCGGCGCCTGGAAGAGCGCGGCGTCTTGAAGAACTACACCGTGGACATTGACCCCAAGCATTTTGGCTATCTGCTGCAAGCCATCGTGCGCATCCGGCCACGTCCCGGGAAACTGCAGGAAGTGGAGCGCCAGATCCAGGCGATCCCCGAGTTCACCGAATGCGACAAAGTGACCGGCGATGACTGCTTCATCGCACGCCTGCATGTGCGCACCATGGACCAACTGGACACACTGCTTGACCGACTCAACGCTTACGCCGAAACCAACACCGCCATCGTCAAGAAAACCCCGGTAAAACGCCGGTTGCCACCACTGGGTGATTCATGATTCTGAGTCACTGATGCAGTGACTGGATCGCTATTCTGTCAACGCAGAGCGGTGTTTATGCTTGATCCACCCATTGGAACAACAGGCGTAAACACCATGTATGTCATCACCGGAATCACAGGCAAAGTCGGCGGCGCCCTCGCGCGCTTTCTCCTCAACGATCGTCAACCCGTGCGCGCAGTCATTCGCGATGCCAGCAAAGGCGCCGAATGGGCCGCCCTTGGTTGCGAGGTCGCCATCGCCAATATGGACGACGCCGCTGCCCTCACCGAAGCGTTCAAGGGCGCCACCGGCGTGTTCATCCTACCGCCATCGGATTTCGACCCGGAGCCCGGCTTCCCCGAGGCGCGCAAGGTGATTGCCGCCGTCGCCCAAGCCATCGAGGCGGCGGTACCGCAAAAAGTGGTGTGCCTGTCGACCATCGGCGCCCAGGCCGAGCACCTGAATCTGCTAACCCAACGCACCTTGATGGAACAGGCGCTAAGCGCGTTGAACGTGCCGGTGACCTTCCTGCGCCCGGGCTGGTTCATGGAAAACGCCGCCTACGACGTAGCCACGGCCCGCGAACACGGAGTGATCCACAGCTTCCTGCAACCGCTGGATAAGACCGTACCGATGATCGCCACCGCCGACGTCGGGCGCCTCGCTGCGCAATTGTTGCAGCAACACTGGACTGGCCGCCGTGTGGTTGAGCTGGAAGGTCAGAGGGTCAGCCCGAACGACATCGCCCGCACCTTGACCGAAGTGCTTGGTCGCGGTGTGACTGCACAGGTGGTGCCTCGCGATGCGTGGGAGCCGATGTTTCGTGAGCAAGGCGCGCAGAATCCAATGCCGCGCATGCGCATGATTGATGGGTTCAACGAAGGCTGGATCTGCTTTGAGCAGGCGGACGTGGTCATGGGTGAGACCACATTGCTCAAGGTGCTACGCGAACTGGCTGCCAACGTCTAAACCTGGGCTGGAGGGCTTTTTGTGGCGAGGGAGCTTGCTCCCGTTGGGCTGCGCAGCGGCCCGAAAAATCGTGGGAGCGCTTCGCCCTCCAGCGGGAGCAAGCTCCCTCGCCACAGGCTGAGTTTTCGATCAGTTACGCCCGGCAGTCACGCCGCCATCGACGGGCAACACGGTCCCGGTAATCCACGAAGCCTCACTGGACGCCAGGAACAGGATGGCCTGGGCGATATCCGCCGGTTGGCCATTGCGCCCCAGCGGGTGAAAAGCGTTGAAGGTCGGCAGCACTTCCTTGACCTGGTTTTCGTCCATGAACGTCCCATACACCGGAGTTTCCACTACGGCCGGTGCCACGGTGTTGATGCGAATGTTGGACGACGCCAGTTCAATAGCCAGGTTACGGGTCAGCGCATGCACCCCGGCGTTGGCCGCCGAGTACGCAGCCGACGGTGTAGCGCCAATGGCCTGGATCGCCCACAGGGAACCGGTCTGCACAATCACACCACCGCCACGCTGCAACATGGCTTTCGCCGCCGCCTGGGCCATGAAGAATTTGCCCTTGAGGATGGTGTCGAGAAACCAGTCGTATTCCTTGGCATCCACTTCGAGGAACGGTTTGGGGCGGAACACTCCGGCGTTGTTGACCAGGATATCCACACCACCGAAAGCCCTTACCGCTTCGTCTACCAGCGCCTGGGCAGTCGCCGGGTTGGCGATGTCGCCAGCCAACGCACGAATCGAAGTGCCGCTCGGATCGATTTCTTCAGCAGCACGCTGCAGCTTCGCGAGATCACGACCACCGATCACCACATTCGCCCCCTCCTCCACAAAACGGCGTGCGACTTCTTTACCGATCCCCGAACCGCCCCCGGTGACGATCACAACTTTGGAAGAAAACCTTTGCATGACGAATAACCCCTGAGCGTATGGTTTGCCAGCGTCTGTAGCTTGTATCGCTGGATTGCCTGCTATTCTTGCGATTCAGCGTCAGGCCAACAAACCAGATCTCTTTCGTCGCCATTAAAGAAATTCTTTAGATGAACCCACTTGGATACCTCAATGCCTTGCGTGCTTTCGAAGCAGCGGCCAGGCATCAAAGCTTCACTGCGGCGGCCGAAGAGCTGAACGTCACCTCCGCCGCCGTCGGCCAACAAGTGCGCAGCCTGGAATCCTGGCTGGGGCTGCCGTTATTCACCCGCGCCAGCAGCGGCAATGCCCGACTGTTGCTGACGGACGTGGCCCGTTCTGCGTTGCCGGATATCCGCGAGGGTTTTGATCGGTTGCGAGTGGGATTGGCACGTCTCAAGGAAGCGTCACAGAGTACCGACCTGACCGTGACGGTCAGCCCGGCGTTCGCCGGCAAATGGTTGCTCCCCAGACTGGAGCGTTTTCAGCAGTTGCATCCGGAAATCGACGTACTGCTGAACACCAACCTCAAGACCCTGGATTTCCTCACCGAGCGTATCGACATCGGCGTGCGTTATGGCGCCGGTAATTGGCCTGGATTAGCAGCGATCAAGTTGATGGATGAAGACCTTTTTCCCGTCTGCTCCCCGAACTATCCAGCGCTGGCGGACGGCAAGCTCAGCCTGGAAGCGCTCGCACAGTGCACGCTGATTCACGACCTTTCGATGGCCGGCGACCCCAGCTTCCCAAGCTGGCGAACCTGGCTGGACGCGATGGAGCAAACGGGAACGGATGCCAGCCACGGGCTGCGTATCAACAACTCAGCGGCCGTGGTACAGGCCGCGATCGAAGGACAAGGCATCGCGTTGGGCCGCAGCGTCATGGTGCGCGACGACCTGGCATCCGGGCGTCTGATCCGGCCGTTTGGCGAAGTCAAAAGCGCCGTGGCCCTCGCCTACTACGTGGTCTACCGGCCAGAGTGCGGCGAGCTGACAAAAGTCCAAGCGTTCCGCGACTGGATATTGACCGAGACTGCTACATAGATCGCAGACAACTGGTTTTTTCAGATAAACCGAGGTGATGCCATCGCAGGCAAGCCAGCTCCCACAGTTGACCGTGCCCGCTTTAGCTTTTGATTTGGCTTTTGCTTCACCACACTCAAGCCGGCCGGTAGGCCGCTGTGCTCTTGATCTGCTTTTGATCTTGATCTTAGGCGCCCCGTTAAACCACGCTGGCCGAACGCAGGCTTTGGAGCGTGGGTAACCTGGCAGGACGCCAGGTTAGCCGTCCTGGGCCATGGATGGCCCATGACGGCGGCCCACGGTCCAAAGCCGGAGTGAGGGCACACCGAGCCTGGGCGAGGTGCCGAGTGGTGGGGCAAGAGCGTTTTGCTTACTTTTGCGCTTTTCAAAAGTGAGCCGCTGTAAGAGCGGAACCAATAGCAGCCGTTACCCAAATAACGGATATACACCCAAAACTTAGCTAATCGTGCAAAGCCTTAGCCGCCCCCAACAGCCCCTGAAACTTCCGATAACGTGCCTGCAACACACCCGCTTGAGCACCATCCGGAAAAAACCGCGCCTTCACCGGCATCCCCGCCTGCAACAGCGCCCCACCCCGCCCAATCGCCACAAACCCCAACTTCGCCGCACCAATACACGCCCCCAACTCACTGCCATGCAACGTATAGATCTCCCGCCCAAGAATATTGGCCAGCAACTGCGCCCAATACTCACTGCGGGCCCCACCCCCACCAACGCACAAGCCCCCACCGAGGCCCCGGCCGACTGCACCGCACTCAGCGCATCCAACAAACCGAACCCAACCCCCTCCATCACCGCATAACCCAACATGGCCGGCGTGCAATCATGCCCCAGATTCATAAACCCACCCCGCAACAGCGGGTCGTTATGAGGCGTACGCTCCCCCGCCAAATACGGCAAAAACAACGGATTGGAAACCGGCACAACCTGCCCGATCGGCAACTCGGCCTGCACCCGATCTAACAACGCCTGCTCATCAACCGACCCCGTCAACCGCGTCACCCAACGCAAGCAACTGGCCCCGGCCAACATCGCCCCCATGGTGTACCAACGCCCAGGCAACGCATGACAAAAACTATGCACCGCACTCGCCGGATTCCCCGCCGAGTGACCAGTAATCGCCACGATGGCCGCACTCGTCCCCAACGTGATAAACGCATCACCCGCATTCACCCCCCAATGCCCACCGCCGCCACCGGGTTGTCCCCGCCACCGCCAGCAATCACCAGGCCCTCAGCCAAGCCCAGTCGCCCCGCCGCCGCAGCATTCAAACAAACGCTGGCCGCGCCGCCTTCCACCAGCCGTGGCATCTGCGCCAACCGCAAACCCGTGGCCTGCAGCATCGGTTCAAACCATTCCCGGTTGGCCACATCCAGCCACAACGTCCCCGCACCATCAGACACATCACTCACGCGCTCACCACTCAAGCGCAAACGCAGATAGTCCTTGGGCGACAGCACGCAATCAATGGCGCTGAATACCGCCGGCTCATGCTCCTGCAACCACAGCAGCTTGGGCGCCGTGAGACCGGCCATCGGCAAGCTACCGGTGATGCCGGCAAACTCACGGCCCAACGCTTCAGCCTGGGCCATGGCACGGGAGTCATCCCAGAGAATCGCCGGGTACAACACCCGGTCGTCTTGCCCCAGCAATACCGCCCCGTGCATCTGTCCGGACAAACCGATGCAGCCGACACGGCCATAGGCATCCGGCTGATCAATGCGCAGTTGGTCCAGGGCCTTCAGGCACGCTTGCCACCAGTCCTCAGGCGCCTGCTCGGACCAGCCTGTGTGCGGGCGCGAGACCGTCAGCCGCGCCCCCGCATGAGCGAGGACGCGGCCTTGCTCGTCCATCAGGATCGCCTTGAGTTCCGAGGTGCCGAGATCAATGCCAAGGGAAACCGGGTTGTTCATATCAGGGGCAGCCGCATGAATTACGAATCTTCAGGGTGGGCGCGAGCCGCACGCTGTGTGTTTTACGCTTGGGCGACGCCATGCGCTCAAGCAGCAGGTTGACCGCACGGGCGCCCAGTTCCTGGACCGGCTGCGCGATCAGGGTCAGGCGCGGCACAAAGAAATCCGCCCATTCAAAATCATCGAAACCCACCAAAGCCATTTGCCCGGGCACATCGATATGCGCATCGCGCAACGCATGCATCGCACCGAGGGTCATCAGGTTGTTGCCCGCCATGATCGCCGTGGGCGGTGTGTCCAAGGCCAATAACTGCGCCGTCGCTTGCCGTGCAGGTTCGCTGCTCGACCCACCATTGACCAGCAACTGCGGATCAAACGGTAACCCCGCCGCAAGCAACGCGGCTTGATACCCGGCCACGCGCTCACTGGAAGTGCCCAGCCCCGCCCGCCCGGAAATAAAGCCGATCCGCCGGTGGCCGTGCCCGATCAAGTGCGCCACCAAAACCTGGGTCGACAAGGTGTTTTCCACCCCGACCTGATCGAAACGGTCGCTCATCATCCGGTCCACCAGCACTGCGGGTACTTCATTGGCCTGCAAGTACTCCAGGGCCAGGGAACCGGTAGACGGCGCCAGCAGAATGCCGTCCACCCGTCGATGGTGCAGCGTCGTAACCACCCGCAACTCCTGCTCGGGATCGTCGTGGGTATCGACAAACAGCATCATGTAGCCGTGTTTGGCGCACTCGGTTTCAATCGCGTGCACCGTTTCACTGAAGTAGTGGTTGGACAGCGCCGAGATCGCCACGCCAATGGTATTGGTGGTGGATCGAGCCAGGGAGCGCGCCAGCGTGTTGGGGATGTAGCCCAACTGCCGGATCGCGCTCTGCACCGCTTGCACCGTGTCCGGGCTGACCTTGCGGGTGCCGTTCAAGACGTGGGAAACCGTCGACGTCGACACCCCTGCAATTCTTGCCACATCCTCCATGGTTGCCACGGTGCTCACTCCTGGGTTCTTTTAATGTTTGCTGGACCAACCGCTATAGGAACCGACGTTGTCGCGGGTGATCAATTTTGGCGCCAGCAGGGTAACCGCTTCGGCGGGTTGTTTGTCATTGAGAATGTCATTGCCGACGTTGACGGCCGTCTGGGCCATGGCCCATGGGTCCTGACTGGCAGAGGCCTGGATCAGGGTGTCGGTCTTCAGGGCATTCTCGATGTCCGGCGCGCCGTCCACGGAGGTGATGATGATGCCGCTGCGTTTCAGCTGCTTGGCCGCCAGGTCGCTGCCGATGGCTTGCGGGTCGTTGATCGCGAACAGGCCGTCGATTTTCTGGAAGCGGGTCAGGTAGCCCTGCATCACGTTCAAGCCGCCTTCGCGGGAGCCTTTGCCGTCCTGGTCATCAGACAGCACCTTGATATCCGGCGCACTGGCCAGCGCAGCTTTACAGCCTTTGACGCGATCGGTCACGGCGGTGACCTGCGGGCCATTCTGGATAATCACGTTGCCCTTGCCCGACAGTTTGTCGACGATGAACTGGCAGGCGAGCTTGCCGGCTTCGACGTTGTCGGTCTGCACCGTGGCATTCACGCCCTTCGCATCGACGTCCACCGCCACCACCACGATCCCGGCGTCACGGGCTTTCTTGATCGCCGAGGCCATGGCCGACGGGTCGACGGCGTTGAGCAGGATCAGGTCGACCTTGGACGAGATGAAGTTGTCGATCTGCGAGAACTGCTTGCTCAGGTCGTAGTCAGCCGACACCGAGGTGACCTTGACCGCCGGGTTCAGCTCCTTGGCCCGGGCCGTGGCACCGTCGGCCAGGGTCACGAAATACGGGTTGCCCAGGGAACCCGTGCTGATGCCAATGGCTTTCAGTTCACGGGCCTCCACGGCTTGGGACATCAACACGGCAACGCCCAGGGAGGCGACAACAGGAAACATGCGTTTGAAGTTCATGATGACTCTCTTGTGATTGTTGTTTGAGTGAAATCAGGTCCGCGCACCGGACTGGCGATAGCGATCCAGCGCTACGGCGCCAATGATCACGATGCCCTTGATGATGTACTGCCAGATATCCGAGACGCCCAGCAGCACCAGGCCGTTGGTCAATACCGCGATGATCAGGGCACCAATCAGCGTGCCGCCGATGGTGCCGACGCCGCCGGTAAAACTGGTGCCGCCGAGGATCACCGCGGCAATCGCATCCAGCTCATAGGATTGCCCCAGTTGCAGGCCATTGGCGGCGAACAGGCGTGACGCGCTCATCACCGCGCCGAGGCCGGCTAGGGCACCGGACATGGCATAGACGAACAGCAGGACTTTCCACACCTTGATCCCCGACAACCGCGCCGCTTCCGGGTTGCCACCCACGGAGTAGATCTGCACCCCCATCACCGTGCGCCGCAGGATGAACCACGACAATGCGATGACGGCCACGGCGATGATCACCAGCCACGGCACGCCCAGCACCGAGTCGTTGCCGATAAACGCGAATGGCAGGTCCGGGTTGAATACGGTTTTGTCGTCGGCCAACAGGCGTGCCAAGCCGCGCATGGCCGTCAGCGCACCGAGGGTGACGATAAACGGCGGCAGGCGCATGAAGGCGATCAGGCCGCCATTGACCAGGCCCAGCAACAGGCCGAAGCCAACCCCGGCGGCAATCCCGAACATGCCGAATTGCGGCGACATCGAGGCTTGCAGCGCGACCACGGCCGAGGCCGCGAGAATCGCGCCTACCGACAGGTCGATGCCCGCCGTGAGGATCACAAAGGTCATGCCCGCCGCCAGCACCACGTTGACCGACGCCTGCTGGGTGATGATCGACAGGTTCTGCACCGTCATGAAGTTTTCGCTGGCGAGGGCAAAGCCCACCAACAGCAGCACCAACACCGGCAGCATGCCCACCGTGCGCATCAGTTCCCGAATACGCTCAGCCTTGCCGATCGTTGCCACAGTCATGGTGTTGCTCCCGCTCGTAGTTGAATTAGCCATGGGCGGCCACCTGCTCGCTGCCGGTGGCGAGGTCGATGATCGCCTCCTGGGAAATATCCAGCCCCGATGCCCCGCCCACTTCGGCTACCAATTGCCCTTCGCGCATGATCAGCACGCGGTCGCAGGTGCCGATGATTTCCGGCAACTCGCTGGAGATCACCACGATGCCTACGCCGGCCTTGGCCAACTGATTGATGATGCGGTAGATCTCGGATTTGGAGCCGATGTCCACGCCACGGGTGGGTTCGTCGAGGATCAGCACATGAGGCTTGACCTCCAGCAGCCGGGCCAGCAGCACCTTCTGCTGATTGCCACCGGACAAGCTGCCGACATTGACCTTGCCCGACGCCACGCGGATCGACAGGGACTTGATTGCATCGCGTGAGCGTTGTGCCGCGTGGCCACGGTCGAGCACCCCACCGGCATGGGCATCCGGCACACAGGCACAAACGTTGATGTTGTCGGCCACGCTCATGTCGAGAAACAGGCCCTGGGCCTTGCGGTCTTCGGTGAGGTACACCACGCCGGCACGAATCGCATCCGCCGGGTTGCGCAGTTGGGTCACGGTCTTGCCGACCACCTCCAGGGTGCCCGAAGTACGCGGGTCGGCCGCAAAGATCAGCCGCGCCAGTTCGGTACGGCCAGCGCCCACCAGCCCGGCAATGCCCAGCACTTCACCGGCGTGCAGGTCGAAACTGCAATTGCGCACGCGCTTGCCGTCGGCCATGTCGCGCACACGCATCACCACCTGGCCGGGGTCGTAGGCGGCATGTTCCTTCTTGTAGAAACCGGAAAGGTCGCGGCCCACCATCATCTTCACCAGCACCTCGGCCGACAGCACGTCCCGCGCCAGTTCGCCGACGTACTCGCCGTCCCGCAGCACCGAGACCCGATCCGACAGTTCGTAGATTTCGGCCATGCGGTGGCTGATGTAGATGATCGCCAGGCCTTGGCTGCGCAGCTGTTTGATCAGCGCAAACAGGCGGTCGGTTTCCCGGGAAGACAGCGGCGTGGTGGGCTCGTCCATCACCAGGATTTTCGCGTGGGCATGCAGCGCCCGGGCGATTTCTACCAGCTGACGCTCGGCGATGGACAGGCTGGCGACGCGGGTGGTGGGCAGGAACTCCGCGCCGAGCCTTGCCAGCACTTCAGCCACCCCGGCTTCCATGCCCTTGCGGTCGATGGTCCAGCCACGGCGCAGTTCACGGCCCAGGTAGATGTTCTCGGCCACCGTGAGGTTCGGGCACAGGCTGAGTTCCTGGTAGATCACGGCAATGCCAAGGGCTTTGGCGGAGGCTGGGTTGTAACTGGCGACAGGCTGGCCATCGATGAGGATGGTGCCGCCGTCATCGGCCTGGTAGGCACCGGAGAGGATTTTCATCAAGGTCGATTTGCCGGCGCCGTTCTCACCCATCAAGGCGTGGATTTCACCGGGGTAGACCTTCAGGCTGACGTTCTTGAGCACCCGCAGGCCGTTGAAGGTCTTGCTGATGCCCTGCATTTCAAGCAAGGGTTCAAGGCTCATGACTGAGCTCCTGGTTTTATTATTGTTGTGTTCAAGCGTTTGCCGATGACAGCCATCGGCAGACCTGACTGCTGCCGACTCTAATCAGATATATTTGCTTACGCAAGCGCTTGCGTCAGCCGTTTATCGCTTGATTAAACGTTTCACCTGATGAATAAATGTTCAATCGGCGATCTGGACCGGTTAAGCGCACACAAAATCGCGCCTTGTTCATCGGAATCTATCCAGTTGGGTGATTTTTCGAAAAAGGCACTGCTTTTGGCCACCGCACCCCCTGTGGTTTGCTGTTAATCTGCTATCGTCCAAAGACATCATCTCCTCCTCATCGTGCCTGCGCGATCTTCTGTGAGCATGCTCTGCGGCGCTGCGTTTGGGCAGCGTCAGGCCTCAAGCTCACGGAACACGTCACGATGGACAATTCTTCAGCCGACAGCCCCATCGAGCCGCAATCCCGGGCCGAGAAAATCGTCGAATTCAAACGCCAGAAAGCCCTGCTCAAGACCGGCGCGCTGCAAGACGCGATCTTCAACAGCGCCTACTTCTCCAGCATTGCCACCGACGAAAAAGGCGTGATCCAGATCTTCAACGTCGGCGCTGAACGCATGCTCGGCTATGCCGCCGCCGATGTGCTGAACCGCGTCACACCGGCCGACATTTCCGACCCCGCCGAGCTGATCACCCGCGCCGCCGCCCTCAGCCTGGAACTGGACACACCGATCACGCCCGGCTTCGAAGCCCTGGTGTTCAAGGCTTCCCGGGGTATTGAGGACATCTACGAGCTGACCTATATCCGCAAGGACAACAGTCGCCTGTCGGCGATGGTCTCGGTCACCGCCCTGCGCAACCGCAACGACGCGATCATCGGCTACCTGCTGATCGGCACCGACAACACCGCACGCAAGCAGGAAGAGGCACAACGCAAAGGCTTTGAGCGTGCCCTCGAAGAGAAGAACCTGGAGCTGGAACACGCCAGCCACATGAAGTCCGAATTCCTCGCCACCATGTCCCACGAGTTGCGCACGCCGCTGAATGCCGTGATCGGTTTTTCCGAGGCGCTAAAGGACGGCCTGGTGGGCGACATGAGCGATATCCAGCGCGAATACATTGGTGACATCTTCACCAGCGGCCAACACTTGCTGTCGCTGATCAACGACATCCTCGACCTGTCCAAGGTCGAGGCCGGGATGATGGACCTGGAACTGGAGGCCGTGGAGCTGGCAGGGTTGTTGGCCAACAGCCTGCTGATCGTGCGGGAAAAGGCCGCGCTGCAACGCATCCAGTTGAAACTTGAATGCCAGGACGACTTCGGCACCCTGGAACTCGACCTGCGCAAGACCAAGCAGATCATCTACAACCTGCTGGCCAATGCGGTGAAGTTCAGCGAGCACGGCGGCTCGGTGACCCTGTCAGTGCGCGAGGTGAGTCGTGCACAAGTCGGGCAGGTTCCTGGCGACTGGCCCACCTATGGTTTTGCCCTGCAACCCAGCGAGCACCAACAGTTCCTGGAATTCAGCGTCAGCGACACCGGCATCGGTATCGCCCGGCACGACATGAGCAAGCTGTTCAAGGCTTTCAGCCAGATCGACAGTAGCCTGGCGCGCAAATTCGAAGGTACGGGTCTGGGCCTGGCGATGGTCAAGCAACTGACCGACCTGCACGGCGGCAGTGTCGCCGTGGCCAGCCGCGAAGGTGCCGGCGCGCGATTTGTGGTGTGGCTGCCACTGCACCGCGCTGCGGATGCGGAGGCCCCATGGCCGAAATCCTGATCGTCGAAGACAACGAAGCCAACATGCGCCTCGCCCGCTTGCTGCTGGTAAACGCCGGCCACAGCGTGTTGTGGGCGGCCGATGCCGAGACCGGGTTGACCCTGGCCCGGGAAAAACAACCGGCGCTGATCCTGATGGATATCCAGTTGCCCGGCATGGACGGCCTGGCGGCCACGTCACTGCTCAAGCAGGACCCTCACACCGCCCACATCCCGGTGATCGCCCTGACCGCCATGGCCATGAAGGAAGACCGCGACAAAACCCTGCGGGCCGGCTGCGATGCCTACATCATCAAGCCACTGCGCTACAAAGAGCTGTACCAGGTAATCGATACGCTGCTGCAAAAGAACATTACGCCTCCGACTTGAGTCCTCTCCATGGCCAGCCAACCCGCAACGCTCTTGATCGTCGATGATGAAATCCAGGTACGCAAGCTGCTGGAAACCCTGCTGCGTCACGAGGGTTACCAGACCGTGAGTGCCGCCAGTGGTGAAGAAGCCTTGCAGTTGGTGGCGCAACGGCCGCCAGACTTGATCCTGCTGGACATCATGATGCCGGGCATGGACGGTTACGAAGTGGCCAACCAGCTCAAGAGCAACCAGGCCACGGCGAACATTCCGATCATCATGCTCTCGGCCCTGAGCGAATCCAGTGCGCGACTCAGTGGCCTGGAAACCGGTGCTGAAGAATTCATCAGCAAACCAGTGGAACGGGTCGAGTTGTGGCTACGGGTACGCAACCTGCTGCGGCTCAAGGCCCACGGCGATCAGTTGAAAAACCATAGCCTGTTGTTGGAGCAGCAACTTAAACACCACCAACAGGAGTCCTCGCGGTTGAATGTGCATGACCTGGCGCGCCTGGACCTTGAAAAAGCCCTGCGCCTAGCCGTCGAGCGCGAAGAATTCGTGCTGCATTATCAACCCAAGGTCGAACTGGCCAACGGTCAGGTGTGTGCCCTTGAGGCCCTGCTACGCTGGGACCGGCCCGGTTACGGTGCAGTGTCTCCGGCGGTGTTCATACCGATCCTGGAAAGCCAGGGGCTGATCGTCACGCTAGGGCGTTGGGTGATCGACAACGTGTGCCGTCAGATCGCGACCTGGCAATCCAGCGCGGTGGGTGCGGTGGAAGTGTCGGTCAACGTTTCCGGGCATCAATTGATCGAGGGCGACCTGATTGCCGATATCGCTCAATCACTCGCGAATGCCGGCGTCGAGGCCCATTGGCTGGAGGTTGAACTGACCGAAGGCTCGTTGATGGAGAACACCCAACACACCATCGCCAGCTTGCAACGCCTGCGGGCCATGGGGGTGAAGATCTCCATTGACGACTTTGGCACCGGCTATTCCAGCCTGGCTTACCTGCGGCGGTTCCCGATTGATACGCTGAAAATCGATATTGCGTTTATCCGCGAAGTCACCAGCAACCCCCAGGACGCGGCGATCACCCGCACCATCATCGAACTGGCCCACAGCCTCAAGCTGCGAGTGGTCGCCGAAGGTGTGGAAACCCAGGCACAGCTGGAGTTTCTGCGGGAAGCCGGCTGTGATCAGATCCAGGGGTATCTGTTCAGCCGGCCGCTGCCGATGAAAGAACTGGAGCGCTTGTTGCTGGAAAAACGCGGCCTGGTCAGGCCGCAGCCCCACTGACTTCGAACAGCCCCACCCGCTTCTGCAACTTGTTGGCTCTGCTTTTCTGTGGGAGCGGGCTTGCTCGCGAAAAACCTGAGAGCGCCGCGTTCATCCAGAATGCCAGCGTCATCGTTAACGACCTTCGCGAGCAAGCCCGCTCCCACATTTGGACCGTGCCCGCTTTAGGTTTTGATCTTGCTCTTCAACACTCAGCCGGCCGGGAGGCCGCTGTGCTCTTGATCTGGCTTTTGATCTTAGGTTACCCAAATAACGGATATGTACTCCCGCCTAAGGATCCAACACCCCCCCGCTGTAACCCTCAGACAACCGCGTCCCGGTAAACTTGGCCACCACCGAACCCTGTGACACCAACCGCTCCCGATGCCTCGTCACCATCCGCCCGGTTTGCGCCGCATGCAGCACCACTTCAGAATCCGGATCCCCAGGCCGCCGGATAATCCGCGCAAACCGCTCACCCTCTTCCACCTGTTCGCCCAAACCTTTTTCAAACACCAACACCCCGGCACACGGCGCCAGAATGGTCTCCATACAGCCCATGTCCACCACTTGCCCCCGCCATTGCGCAATCACCGGCGCCTCATCAATCACCCCACTGGCACAAAGCCAACCCCAGATCCCGTCACCATCCCGCCCGGCCAAGGCATCACTCACATCCGCCTGTCCACGCAATTCAATCGTCGCCGCCAACCGCGGCTTCCCGTGATCAATGATCGTCTCTTCAAACGACCCATCACCGCCCTCGTCCCAGACAATCACCACATCCACCTGCAACGCCGCCGCCAACACCTTGCCCTCAGGCCAAAAGCTGCGATGGATATACAGATACGGCAGCGCCTCATCATCAGTGTGCAGATCCAGCACCAACTCCGCATCAGCCGCCAGTTGCACCAGACTTTTCTGCCATTGCGCCAAGTTGCTCGCCGGCCGCTCCATGGCCAATGAATGATCAAACGCCCGATTAAAGTTCTGCCCGGTGGCCTCATGAAACCGCCCCAACAACCGCCCCTGGCGAAACTGCCCAATGCCAAACGGATTAGCCTGAGGCACCACCGTCACCGAGCCCTTGAGTCGCCCCCGGTCCTGACACGCCTGCAACCGTGGCAGCAGTTGATGCAACACCAGCATCCCGGCGATTTCATCGGCATGCACACCCGCTTGCAGGTGCACCCGAGGCCCGCTGCCGTCACCCTCGAAGCGCCAGGCGCCGATGTGCAGGGTGTTCCCGGAATCGCCGGGGACTTGCCACGAAAGGTCTTTTGCCATGCCGTTGCCCTCCTCTTGTTGGTTCTGCAGGTATATATTGAACACACGTTCAACCATCTGGGATGTGCCTGTGACCGAAGACCGTCGCGACCTGCTGATTGCCGCCACCCTCACCAGCCTCGCCCGGGACGGGCATGCCGGCATTTCGGTGCGGCGCATCGCCGCTGAAGCCGGGGTTTCGGTGGGGTTGCTCAATCACCATTTCGGCAGCATCGATGCACTGATCGCCGAGACCTATCACAAGCTGGCCAGCGAATTGACCACCGCCCTCTGGCAGGAAGTCGACCAGGCCGAGGGCCCAGCAGCGCGGCTGGATGCATTTCTCGCCGGTTCGTTTTCCTCGCGGGTGATGGACCCGAAACTGTTGGGCGTCTGGGTGGTGTTCTGGAGCTTGATCCGCCACTCGGAACACGTGAATGACTCCCATGAAAAAAGCTACCGCGCCTACCTCGAACTGATCCGTCAATTGCTCGACGACCTGGCCCAGAGCGAAGGCTTCGTGGTCCACGACACGCGCCTGGCCGCCATCGGTTTATCGGCGATGCTCGACGGACTCTGGCTTGAGTGGTGCCTCAACCCCGGCACCTTCAGCCCCGGCAACGGGCTGCACATCTGCCGCTGCTGGATACAAGGGCTGCGTCACGGAGCATTCGGCGCCGACCACGTCTTGTGACACGTGATGCCGGGCGCTGAGCATGGCCAGGGTGCCGCTGACGGCGATCAGCGCGGCGCCGAAGATCAGCGACACGTCCATCACCGTGCCCCACACCAGGCTCGACAGCAGAAAGGCCCAGATCAAGCCGGTGTACTCAAACGGCGCCAACAGCGTCGCCGTGGCCCGGCGGAAACTCGCAAACAACAGGAACTGGCCAATGCCGCCCACCAGACCGGCGCCGAGCATGCCCAGCCACGCCGGGGTCGGCGACGGTGTGTGGGTCCAGGGCAGCGTCACCGCCATGCAAATCACAAACACCACATTGGTGATCAGCATCTGCTCCAGCACCGAAGTGTTGTCGTCCACCTGGCGCAACTGGATATAGGTAAATGCCCAGCACAGCGCGGCGGCCAATGTCAGGGCGATTGGCAGCGGGTCGACCATGCTGCTGGGGCGACAGGCGATCACCACGCCGACAAAGCCGATGATCAGCGAAATCCACTGGCCGCGACTGGCGCGTTCCTTGAGGATCAGCGCCGCCAGCAGCGTGACCATGATCGGCGCGGAAAAATACAGGGTGGTCATCTCCGCCAGGGTCAGGTCCTTGGCGGCGGTGTAGTACAGCAGCCAGGCCAGCAGTGACAGCATGCCGCGGATGATCAGCAGCTTGCGGCTGACCGAGTTCCAGGCGCGTTTGAGCAAACCCAGGCGCCCGGCGATCACGCACGCGGCGACCACCACCAGGCTGCGCCAGAACAGGATGGTGAACACTGAATAGTCGGCCACCAGCCATTTGATCCCGGCGTCCTGCAACGCCAGGAACGCATAGGCCAGCGAGCACAGGGCAATCCCTTGCAACGAGCGATCGGTTTTCATCCGGCATACCTGCGCAACGGTGTGCCCCGCCGCTCGGCGACGGCATACAGGGCTTCAATCAAAAAGGTCAGGCACAGGTAGACCCCGGCCACCAACAGCAGCGGCTGGTAGATCTGCAACGTCTGGGCGCGCACCACGTTGGCGGCGCCGAGCAGGTCGACCACGGCGATGGTTGAAGCCAGTGCGGTGGACTTGAGCAACATCACCGTCTCCCCGCCAGGGTCGGCAGCAGCAGGCGCATGGCCCGTGGCAAGCGCACCCGCAACAGGGCCTGGCGCGGCGTCATGCCAAACGCCGAGGCGGCTTCCATCTCACCCTTGGGCACCGCCAGCAGGCCGCCGCGAATCACTTCACCGACGTACGCGCCCACTGACAACACCAGGGCAAACACGATGTACCAGTAACCATCCCGCAGGAACGGCCACAGGAAACTCCCGCGAATCATCGGGAACTGGGCAAACAGGCTGCCCAGGCCGTAGTAGAAAATGTAGATCTGGATCAGCAACGGCGTGCCCCGCAGCACACTGGTGTACCCCAGCGCACAGCGGGCCAGCCACTTGCGCCGTGACAGCCGCGCCAGCGCTACCAGTACCGCCAACGCGAAGCCGAGCACTGCCGAAATCACCAGCAACGACAGGGTCGTCTGCAAGCCTTTGGCGATCAGTCCTGCGTAATAACTTATCCACTCAGGCATGTGCGGCTCACTCGACAACCGGCATCCAGCGACGAATACGTCGTTCCAGGCGCCCGGAGAGGTAGTTGGAGGCCAATGTCACCAGGTAATACAAGGCGGCGGCCGTGAGGTAGAACAACAGGTAATGCCGGGTCGAGCCCGCCGCCTGTTTGGCGGTGTACAGCAGTTCGTTGGTGCCTACCACGCTGATCAGCGCGCTGTCCTTGATCAGGTTGATCCACAAATTGGACATGCCGGCCAGGGCGTACGGCGCCATGATCGGCAGGGTTACCCGACGGAACAGGCCAAAGCCGCTCAAGCCAAACGCCCGCGCCGCTTCGATCTGGCCGTGGGGAATCGCGAGGATCGCCGCGCGGAAAATCTCCGAGGCGTACGCGCCTTGCACCAGCCCCAGCACCAGGACGGCTACCAGCGGGCCGCTGATGTTGAATTGCGCAAACCCCAGCCACAGCATCAGCGCGTTGAGGCCCATGGAGCCTGCGTAGTACAGCAGCAGGATCAGCAGCAACTCGGGCACGGCGCGAAAGACTGTGGTGTAACCGCGCATCAGCAGGGCTATCGGGCGCGGTGCACTGAGTTTGGCACAGGCCACCACCAGGCCGATCAACAGCCCCACCGCAAACGAACCTGCGGAGATCTGCAGGGTCATCCATAACCCTTTGAGCAATGCATTGCCCCAGCCTTGCTCGCTGAAGTTGAGTAGATCGAACATCGCGGCTCCCTATTTCGATGACACGCAGTGACCCTGTGGCGAGGGAGCTTGCTCCCGCTGGACTGCGCAGCAGGCCCATTTTTGGGGGGCGCTTCGCACCCCAGCGGGAGCAAGCTCCCTCGCCACAAGCACTCCCTTTCTACCGGGTTAGTTTGTGTAGGGGCTGTCACATACCTTGCTGACGTACGCTGGGGTATCGGCTCTTTTGCACGGGCTGACCGACACACCAAACACGCTCTGGGACAGGTCGGCGTAGTCCTTGCTCACCAGCAACTCACCGATGGCCTTGTCCAGGCGGGCCTTGAGTTCGGTGTCCTCCTTGCGCAGGCCGGCCCCCACGCCGCGGCCGATGATCGGGTCGTAAGGCACTTCGGCGATTTCCGCCAGGCCCTGGGCTTCGGGGGTCTTGACCATCATGGCGATGGCGACACCGTCGGCCATCATCAGGTCGGTGCGCCCGGCGATCAGGTCGGCGTTGGCCGATTCCTGGGTGTCGTAGTACTTCAGGTCAGCAATGTTCTCGTAGTACTTCTTCAGGTAGTTGGCGCTGACGGTGGAGATCTGCACGCCGATGATCTTGCCCTTCAACCCCGCCGGCGTGACCTCGACGGTGGTGCCCTTGGGGCCGGCAATGCCCAGCAGCGAGTCGTAGTAGGCGCGGCTGAAAGCGATCTGTTTTTCGCGCTCTTCGGTGACCGACATCGAGGAGAAAATCACGTCGATTTTCTTCGCCAGCAACGAAGGAATAATCCCGTCCCACGCCACTTCCTTGATCTGACACTCAGCCTTCATCAAGCCGCAAAGCTTGTGGATCAGATCCACCTCAAAGCCGGACCATTCACCGTTGCCGCCCTTCACCGTGAACGGTGGGTAGGGTTCCGCCGCTACCGCGAACACGATGGGTTTCTCCGCCGCCAACGCCGTACCTGCCGCCAGCATCAACACTGCACTGCTCAACCACTTTGCCAATCGTTTGGATTTCATGATCTTGCCCCGTCTTTTTTGGAGTTAGCGAGTTTGATGCGCGTTGACGAACTGCCGGCAACGTTCACTGCGTGGGTCGATAAACACCGAGTCCGGCGAGCCGGTTTCCTCGATCAGACCTTGGTGCAAAAACGCGACTTTGGATGACACGTCCCGGGCGAACGCCATTTCATGGGTCACCAGGATCATGGTGCGGCCCTCTTCCGCCAGGGAACGAATCACCCGCAACACTTCGCCCACCAGTTCCGGGTCGAGGGCCGAAGTGGGTTCGTCGAACAGCATGACTTTGGGACGCATGGCCAGGGCGCGGGCGATGGCCACCCTTTGCTGCTGGCCGCCGGAGAGGAACGCCGGGTATTCGTTGCGCTTGGCGGCCAGGCCTACCCGGTCGAGCAAGGCTTCGGCGCGTTCGATGGCTTCGGCGCGGCTTTCCCGCAGCACCTGGATCGGCGCTTCGATAAGGTTTTCCAGGACCGTGCGATGGGGCCACAGATTGAAATTCTGAAACACCATGCCGAGTGTCGAGCGAATCCGCACCAGCTGTTTGGCGTCGGCCACCAGCGGTGCGCCGGGCCGGCCGTAGTTGAGCTTGATGCTTTCGCCGTCGACGTGAATGCTGCCCTGGTCCGGCACTTCGAGCATGTTGATACAGCGCAGCAAGGTACTTTTTCCCGAGCCGCTGGCGCCGATCAGCGAGATCACTTCGCCTTCGTGGGCCGTCAGGGAGATGCCCTTGAGCACTTCGATATTGCCGAAGCGTTTGTGCAGGTCGAGCACCTCGATCATCTTCTTCGCCGCAACCGGCTGCACGCTGATGATTTTCGCCGCAGGCGCTATGGGTGGTTCAGCAGCGAGCTTGGCGACGAAGCGGCTGATGCGTTCACAGGCTTCCGCCAGCCGGGTTTCACCCAGGGTGAACGACAGCCGCACAAAGCCCTGGGCCGGCTCGCCGAACGCCGCAGCATCCAGCACGGATACCCCGCTTCGCGGAACAGGCGCCAGGCGAAATCCAGGGAGCTGAGGCCGGTGTCCCGCACATCCACCAGCACAAACATGCCGGCTTGCGGAGCGCGTACGTGGATGCCCGGGCAACCGCTGAGGCCCGCCACCAACAGGTCTCGGCGGCGACGGTAAGTTTCACGCATGCCTTGAGTGACTTCGTCGTGGGCCAGTACGGCAGCCGTCGCGGCTTCCATCACAAACCCTGGCAAGCCGTAGAGCATGCTCAATACCAGGGTTTCAGCGTGGGCGACCATGGCAGGTTCAGCCATGATCCAACCGATGCGCCAGCCGGTCATGGCGTGGGATTTGGACAGGCTGCCAATCACGATGCAACGTTCGGCCATGCCCGGCAGCGCCGCCAGGCTATGGTACTCGCCATCGAACACCAGGCTTTCGTAGACCTCGTCCACCACCACCCACAATTCATGCTCGATTGCCAGGTCGGCAATCGCTTGCAGCTCCTGGGGATTGAGCACAACACCGGTGGGATTGTTGGGGTTGGAGAAGAAGATCGCCCGAGTACGAGGCGTGATGGCGGCGGCCAGCAGTGCCGGGTCGAGGCGAAAACCCGAATCGGCCGAACACGGCACTCGCACCAGCGTCGCGCCGCTGGCCTTGAGCGTGGCTTCGTAGGTGACGTACATCGGGTCGAGGACGATCACTTCATCACCGGCCTGTAACAGGCACAGCGAAGTGACGAACAAAGCGTTCTGCGCGCCGGCCACGGTGATGACGTTTTCCGCGTTCAGCGGGCGATCCAGGGATTGGCTGTAGCGGGCGGCGATGGCGTCGCGTAGTGCCGGGCGGCCGGGGATTTCGGTGTAGTGGGTGTCGCCCTGGCGCAGGGCGTCGACGGCGGCGTCGGTGATGAACGAGGGGGTGGCGAAATCCGGATCGCCGACACTCAGGATGATGATGTCTTCGCCTTTGCTGCTGGCCTGGAAGGCGGCGTGGTGAATGTCCCAGGCGGCTACGCCCTGCCCTGCAATTCGCTCAACAAAGGGTGAAAACCGCATGCCAGTGCCTCTCGTTCAATCAGAAAAAGCGCAAGCCCGCCTGTTACCAGGCAGGGGGTGCAGCCAACATAATTGAAACTGAACACTCGTTCAACGGCAAATTTCACCGGATGTCGTTAACAGCTAAAACAGGTCGTTGTGGTGGTTTGCCCATCAGGTTGCACTGATGGTCTTGCAGTTCTTCGGCAGACGCCAGGTTCCACTCCTTGAGCGTCAACCGCGTGGTCAGCAGCACGAAGTTGCCGTTCGCACCCGGTGTCAGCAGCAAACTGTAGCTGGCCATGGCGTCACCCCGGGCCTGCGCGTACTCATTCAAGATCGCCAGCGGGTCGCGCAGGTCGAAGTCCGCTGCCGACATGGTGCGGGCGCTATAGGTGTGCCCCAGCAGTTTTACCGGAAGGGTTTGCCATTGCTCGTTGAGGGTCGCGGCGCGTTCGTTAAGGGCGTTGAACACGTCGGGCCGCAGGCAGGCGATATGGATGTGCAGCTGGTTTTGCGAGCGGCCATAACGCGAGTTGATCGCCAGCGACACAAAGCGGTCGGCAATCGGTGTTTGCAGGCCGGCGGAGAGTACATCGTGGTTTTTCCAGGCCTGGGCGAAGTAATGGGGCAGCAGGTTCCGGGTCAGCGCGATGTCTTCGATGCCGGTGATTTTATCGGTAGGGATCAGCAAATCCTGATACGGGCCGTTGAGGTCCTTGAGCAGTGCAAAGCCTTTCGCCGGGTCGACCTTGAGGCACGGGCTGGGATTGTGGTGCTGGTTCTGATCAGGCACGCATTGGCGGCTGACGATCTGCCACAGCGCATCGGGATTGCCCCGCCACTTCCAGGCGCCCGCCAATGCCACCACACACAACAAACCACCGACAGTCTTGAATACGGTACCGCGCTTCATGCCAAAAACCTCAACGCCAAAGGGATGTCTTCTGTTGTTTTGCAACCGCAGACATCCCTGTCGCAAAGGTTAACGCTGAGCAGGGGCCATGAATTCCGGCCCTACCGGATCTTTTATCGTGCTGGCGAGAATACGGTCGATATGTTGCAGGTCGTCGGCGCTCAGCTGCCAGCCGAATGCGTCCTCGATGCCTTTCAGTTGCTCCGGGCGACGGGCGCCCCACAGCGCAATCGTCGGGCCCTGGTCCAGCACCCAGCGTAATGCCAGGGCCAGCACAGACTTACCGTGGCATTCGCGGGCGTACACGTCCAATGCCGCCACCGCCGCCAGGTATTGCTCAAAGCGTGGCGCCTTGAATTTCGGGTCGAGCTTGCGCACATCGTCACCGGTAAAGCGCGTGGCGGCGTGCATGCTGCCGGTCAGCAGGCCCCGGCACAGCGAACCGTAGGCCAACACCACCAAGGCGTTTTGCTTGGCATACGGCAGGATGTCGCTGTCGATCGCCCGCTCGAACAGGTTGTAGGGTGGCTGCACCGTGTCCAGGTGGGTGTACTGACGGAAGTCATCCATTTGCGCGGGCGAATAGTTGCTCACGCCCACGGCCAGGATCTTGCCCTCACGGCGCAGTTTTTCCAGCTCGCAGGCGGTCTCTTCCTGGGCCACCAGCGGGTCTGGCCAGTGAATCTGGTAGAGGTCGATGTAGTCGGTTTCCAGGCGCAGCAGCGAGTCTTCGATTTCCTTGCGGATGCGCTGGGCCGTGGCGTTGCGGCGCACGGTGCCATCGTCCCATTGCAGCCCGGCCTTGGTGGCGATCACGGCGTTGTGGCGCACACCGTGCAGGGCGCGGCCGATGAGTTCTTCAGACAGCCCGAGGCCGTACACCGGCGCGCTGTCGATAAAGTTGATGCCGCTGTCCAGCGCGTGGCGAATGGTCTTGATCGAGACCTCATTGTCGGCACCGCCCCACATCGAGCCGCCCATGGACCAGGTGCCCAGGGCAATCCGCGAAACGGCCTTGTCGATGCCCGGGATCTTGATGGTTTCGATACTCATGAAAAAAGCCTCCGCCAGAAACAATCAGTAAAAAAACGATTACTCTAGATCATCCGAGGTTGAATCGGGCTCAACGGCGCGTGCAACCCAAACCCCACAAAAGGTGCTTGATATGGCTGCGTTCAACCGTTCCGAATTGGCCGACCTGAATGTGTTCATGGCGATCATCCGCCGCCGCAGTTTCCGGCATGCCGCTCATGAACTGGGCGTCACCACTTCGGCCTTGAGCCACACCATGCGCAACCTGGAAACCCGCCTGGGGGTCAAGTTGCTCTACCGCACCAGTCGTGCGGTGGAGCCCACCGATGCGGGCGTGGTGCTCGCGGAAAAACTCAGTGCCGGCTTTGCGACGATTCAGGACGGCCTCGATACCCTTGAACTGTACCGCGAGGCGCCGATCGGCCGGCTGCGCCTGAACGTGCCACGGGATGCGGCGGTGTTGCTTGTCTCGCCCATCCTGGGTGAGTTCACCCGCGCTTACCCGCAATTGCGCCTGGACGTGATGATTGATGACCGCATGCTCGACATCGTCGCCGAAGGCTACGACGCGGGTATCCGCTATGGCGCCACGGTGCCCCAGGACATGGTCGCCGTACCGCTGACGGGCGAGCTGCGCTGGATCATGGTCGCTTCCCCCGCGTATCTCAAGCAGACCGGAACGCCTTCGGTACCCAAGGACTTGCTCGCGCACTCTTGCGTGCGCATGTACCTGGGCGACAAGACCACCTACAAATGGGAGCTGGGCAACGGCCCCCGCCAGCAGCGTCTCGACGTGCCTGGCCACTTCAGTGCGGCCGACACACAAACCATCGTCGACGCAGCGCTGCAAGGCGTGGGCATCGCCTATTGCCTGGAGAATCGCGTGCTGTCGGAACTGGCAGACGGCCGTCTGGTGCAGGTGTTGCCCGACTGGGTCTGCATCGGCGCGCCGCTGTGCATGTACTACCCGAGCCGCCGGCAGTCGCAGCCGGGGTTGCGGCAACTGATCGACATGATCCGTCTGAAAACCACCAGCTCGCCGTGGCTGGAATCACATTGAACCTGTTCCAGGCCGTGGTCCTCAAACCGGGATAGACCACGGCCTGGTGCATGCTCGATGACTTTTATTTTATGGATGGCCGTACTCGGCGCAGTGTTGCTCATCCTGGCCCTCACCTCCTCCTACCTGCGCTGGATGCCGGTCACTACCTCGGCTGTTTGCCTGCTACTGGGTATCTGCATCGGCCCGTTGGGCATGGACCTGCTGCACCTGGACATCAAGGGCTCTGCCCGTTGGATGGAACACCTGACGGAAGTCGCGGTGCTGTTTTCGCTGTTTGTCAGCGGGCTGAAATTGCGCCTGCCCCTCAAGCACCGAACCTGGCGCATTGCGTTTGGGATGGCCGGGCCCGTGATGCTCTTGACCATCCTCGGCACATGCCTGGCGCTGCATTGGCTGCTGGGGTTGTCGTGGGGCGTTTCGCTGTTGGTGGGGGCGATTCTGGCGCCCACCGACCCAGTGCTCGCGGGCCTGGTCCAGGTGAATAACGCTCAGGACTATGACTCGCTGCGTTTCGGCCTCTCGGGCGAGGCCGGACTGAACGACGGTACGGCCTTCCCTTTCGTGATCTTTGCGCTGATCTTCATGCAGCACGGCGGCTTCGACGGTGACTGGCTGGGCGGCTGGGTCCTGAAAAACCTGCTCTGGGCCGTACCTGCCGGGCTGCTTGTGGGGTACTGGATGGGCCGGGGCATCGGTCGTATCACCCTGAAAATGCGCATTACCAATGCCGACAGCACACTGTCACCCAATGATTACCTGACGCTGGCCCTGATCGCCCTGGCCTACGTGGTGGCGGAAGCCATCGGCGGCTATGGGTTTCTGTCGGTATTCGCCGCCGGCCTCGGGCTGCGCCAGGCCGAGTTCAAGTCCACCGGCAATTCACAAACCCCCGCCGAGCATCTCGCCCAGCCCGTGGTTGGCCACATGGAAGTGGAGCCGGAGCATGCGTTGCATGGAGACGTCGGGCAACTGCAAGACACGCAGATCGCCGCTGGGGTGATGATGGGCGATATGCTCGCCTTCGGCGGCCTGGTGGAGCGTTCGATGGAAGTGTTTCTAGTGACCCTGCTGGGGGTGGTACTGGTCAGCCATTGGGACTGGCGGGCACTGGCGGTGGGCGCGTTGCTGTTTTGCGTGATCCGGCCCCTCAGCGTGCTGTCGATACCCTGGGGCACCTTGCTCAATGGCCATCAGCGCGGATTGGTGGGCTGGTTCGGGATTCGCGGGATCGGCAGCATCTACTACCTGTTCTACGCCATCAACCACGGGCTGGTGGGAACCAGTAGCGCGGTGGCGGTGAACCTGACGCTGTCAGTCATTGCCCTGAGCATCGTCGTTCATGGTCTCAGCACGCAGCCGATGCTGGTGTGGTATGAACGACGTGCCCAGGCACAACAATGACGTCTACTCCTGGTTTTCGATATTGCCGACGTCGGCGGCATCATCCAGGTCGTTAAGCGGTACTTCGGCATCATCCATCAATGAACCCGGGTCTTCGTTGCCCGGGTCATTGAGTTCATCGTCTTCATCAATTTCAACTGACATGACCGTCTCCTCTAACCGCCTTGGGTATCGATATCGGCATCGGTTTCAGGCTTGGGCTCGCGCTCGGGCTTGAAGTCAGGACTGTAGTCGTTTTCCTTGGCCGTTGGGTCGCTGGCAGGCTTCGGGTCTTTCGGTGCGTCGGCCGCGGTGCCTGGCGCCGGTTCGCCGCGGTCGATGGCAGGATCGTTGCGGTTGCTGGTTTGCGGGTCGTTGTCTGTGCTCATGGCTCACCTCTGTTGGAAAACGCAGACTGCGTAAAGGTAAGGTCCTGTGCGGGTGGGTGAAGTTCCAATTGCTTATGAGCCGGGATTGTCCACCTGGATATAGAACGCATAGGCCCCCAGGATTACCCAGAACACCATGAACAGCCACGGCGCGCGCATCGAGAACAACAGCGACTTGCGATAGCCCTTGTGGGACGACTCCATCTCGGAAAACAGCGGCGACTCATCATAGGCCATGCCCATCACCGGCTCGCTGCGCAGCAGTTCGCTCTGCTTGTAGTGCCAGTGATCGATGATGTCGTAGGCCGCCCGAATGCCCGGCCAGGCGTTGAGGGAACTGAGGATGCCCAGCAGGGCCAGGAATACCGGCACCACCAGGGTGAACAGCTTGCCCCATTCCGGATTGAGGTTGCCCATGCCGGAAACGAAGGCGATCACCAGGAACGACTGCGCCGTGAGGTAGGCGTCAGTACGGTTGGCCAGGATGCTGGTTTCGTACTGGATCTCGCGCCGGTAGAAATCGAGACGATCCTTGGGTGAGCCGAAAATCTTCGCGTTGTGTTCGCTGTGGTCGGTCAGGCTCGATTCCGGGGTGTCGGGTGAAATGATTCTGGGCACATCCGTGCTCCGTGCTGGACTGAGACCCTTTAGAAGAATCAGGCCGGCGCGAAGTTCAAGTTTGTTAATGCGCCAATTTGGAGCACGCCCCGCCCCCTGTAGGAGCGAGCTTGCTCGCGAAGGGCATCAACGATACCGCTGGCATCCTGACTGAACGGGGTGTTCTCAGGTTTTTCGCGAGCAAGCTCGCTCCTACAGGGGTTTCGGCACAGGCATTGCTTTATCCATTCATCTGCCCGGATACAGGAGCAATCGTTACCTCTCGACCCAGAGCCCACCCCAAAAGAAAGTAAGGACCAGGCCTGCTGGCACCATCAGCCACGGGCTCATAAAAAAATGCGTTTTCTAAAGCGGCAGTGCCAAAGCGCAGTTAGTCCCGGCACTGACAAGGTAATTGGAATGGCTCGATCTTTCTTTGATGAAATGAATGACGCACAAGGCGTTTGCCGTGCGCACTATCAGGAATTCTCCCGCTGGCTGGCCAATACGCCGCCAGAACTGCTGGCCCAGCGCCGCCGTGAAGCCGATCTGCTGTTTCACCGCGCCGGGATCACCTTCACCCTGTATGGCGACGAGCAGGACACCGAGCGCCTGATCCCCTTCGATATCATTCCCCGCAGCATCCCTGCCAGTGAGTGGAGCGTCATCGAACGCGGCTGTATCCAGCGGGTGAATGCGCTGAACATGTTCCTCGCCGACATCTACCACGACCAGCGCATCATCAAGGCCGGGATCATCCCCGCCGAGCAAGTCCTCGGAAACGAGGGTTACCAGAAAGCCATGGTTGGCCTCGACCTGCACCGCGATATCTACTCGCACATCTCCGGGGTCGACCTGGTGCGCGATGGCGACGGCACCTACTACGTGCTCGAAGACAACCTGCGCACTCCCAGCGGCGTGAGCTACATGCTCGAAGACCGCAAGATGATGATGCGCCTGTTCCCGGAGGTGTTCGCCAAGCAACGCATCGCCCCGGTGGACCACTACCCCAACCTGCTGCTCAAGACCCTGAAAAGCTCCAGCCGCCTGGACAACCCCAACGTGGTAGTGCTGACGCCGGGCCGCTTTAACAGCGCGTTTTTTGAACATGCGTTCCTGGCCCGGGAAATGGGCGTGGAGCTGGTGGAAGGCGCGGACCTGTTCGTGCACGACCTCAAGGTATTCATGCGCACCACCGATGGCCCGAAGGCCGTTGATGTGATCTACCGCCGTATCGACGACGCGTTCCTCGACCCGCAAGCCTTCAACCCCGACTCGATGCTCGGCGTGCCCGGCCTGGTTGCGGCCTACTGCGCGGGCAATGTGGTGCTGGCGAATGCCATCGGCACCGGCGTGGCGGATGACAAGTCGATCTACCCCTATGTGCCGGAAATGATTCGCTTCTACCTGGATGAAGAGCCGATCCTGCAAAACGTGCCGACCTTCCAGTGCCGCAAACCGGATGAACTGTCCCACGTGCTCGCCCACCTGCCGGAACTGGTGGTCAAGGAAACCCAGGGCTCCGGCGGTTACGGCATGCTGGTGGGCCCCGCTTCTACCGCCGCCGAGATCGAAGACTTCCGGCAACGCATCAAGGCCCGACCCCACGCCTACATCGCCCAACCGACCCTGAGCTTGTCCACCTGCCCGACCTTTGTCGAAAACGGCATCGCGCCACGACATATCGACCTGCGGCCCTTCGTGCTCTCGGGCAAGGAAACCCGCCTGGTGCCCGGAGGCTTGACCCGCGTGGCACTGCGCGAAGGCTCATTGATCGTCAACTCGTCGCAAGGCGGCGGAACCAAGGACACCTGGGTGGTGGAGGGCTGAATATGCTGAGTAGAACCGCCGCAGATCTGTATTGGATGTCCCGTTACCTGGAGCGTGCCGAGAACCTGGCACGCATGCTCGAAGTCAGTTATTCGCTGTCGTTGATGCCCCAGGCCGGGCGCAGTGACGGGCTCGACGAGCTGGCCATGTCGCTGCTCAGCAGCGGCACCCTGGAAAGCTACCTCGAGCGCCATAAGCAGTTGGACGCCGAGCGCATGTTGCATTTCTTCGCCCTCGACGAGGAAAACCCGGCGAGCATCTACAACTGCCTGCGGGCTGCGCGGGGTAACGCCCACGCGGTACGTGGGCGGATCACCGCCGACATGTGGGAAAACCTCAATGCCACCTGGCTGGAGATGCGCAGCATTGCGGCCGGCGGCTTGGCCCGCCACGGCATCAGCCATTTTTGCGACTGGGTGAAGCAGCGTTCGCACCTGTTCCGCGGGGCAACATCCGGGACAATCATGCGCAACGACGCGTATCGGTTTATCCGGCTGGGCACCTTTGTCGAGCGGGCGGATAACACCTTGCGGTTGCTGGACGCGCGGTATGAGATGTTTGGGGAAGAGTCCGAGGAAGTCAGCGACCTTTCGGCACGCGGGTATTACCAATGGAGTGCGCTGCTGCGGGCATTGTCGTCGTTCGAGGCGTATACCGAGCTGTACCCGAATGCGTTGAACGCGCGGTCGGTGTCGGAATTGTTGCTGTTGCGCAGCGATGTACCACGCTCGTTGCATGCGTGTATTGAAGAGTTGAGCCATATCCTCGCGGACCTGCCGGGGAGCTATGGGCGTACGGCCCAGCGTTTGGCGGCGGAGTTTGAGGCGCGGCTGCGGTATACCGGGATTGATGAAATTCTGGAAGACGGACTCCACAGCCGGCTGACGGAATTTATCGATACCGTGCGGGAGTTGGCGCGGGCGATTCATAGCTCCTACCTTGAAGTCGTCTGATGTGATCGTTCCCACGCTCCGCGTGGGAATGAATCCGTTGACGCTCCGCGTCACGCCTTCAAAAGCGGACGCAGAGCGCAGGAACGATCGTGACGGCTGTGATGTGCGGCTCAATCATGTAACTGTCAATTTGGATCATTGATCCGGCCCTGGTGCCGCTCTTATGTTGGTGGGGTGCAACGCCCCGCCCATCATAAGAACAGGTGCCCACCATGTCCGAACAACTGAACCTATCTCCCGAGGCCGCCCACAGCCTCAAGCGCTGGCACGCCATGCTCGTTGCCGGTGACCTCAAGGCCCTCCCCGAATTGCTGGCCCCCGACGCAGTCTTCCGCTCGCCCATGGCCCACACGCCCTACCCCGGCGCGCCCGTGGTGTCGATGATCCTCAACACCGTGTTCAACGTCTTTGAAGACTTCACCTACCACCGTGAGCTGGCCACCGCCGATGGTCAAAGCGTGGTGCTGGAATTCAGCGCACGCGTGGGTGACAAGCAGCTCAAGGGCATCGACCTGATTCGCTTTAACGAACAAGGGCAGATCATCGAGTTTGAAGTGATGATCCGCCCCTTGAGCGGGCTGCAAGCCCTGGGTGAGGAAATGGGCCGGCGCCTGGCGCCTTACCTGGCGAAAGCCAAGGGCTGAATGTCTACTGGTTTTTCACCAGCACCGGTTCTGCGCGGTACTGCTCAGGGAACAGTTTTTTCAGCTGGGCCACCTTCGGCAGGTCGTTGATCACGATGTACGGATAGGACGGGTTTTCCGTCAGGAAGTCCTGGTGATAGGACTCCGCCGGGTAGAAGGCCTTGCCCATTTCGATTTGGGTCACGATCGGCTTGTCGAAGGCCTTGGCGGCGTCGAGTTGGGCGATGTAGGCCTGGGCGACTTTTTGCTGTTCGGCATTCTGGGCAAAGATCGCCGAGCGGTACTGCGTGCCGCTGTCCGGGCCCTGGCGGTTGAGTTCCGTGGGGTTGTGGGCCACCGAGAAGTAGATCTGCAGCAGTTTGCCGTAGCTGACCTTGCCCGGGTCGTAGGTCACGGCGACGGATTCGGCGTGGCCGGTATCGCCGCCGCTGACGCTGTCGTATTGGGCGGTGCTGGCCGCGCCGCCGTCATAGCCGGAGACCGCATTTTTCACCCCTAGCACATGCTGGAACACGCCCTGCACGCCCCAAAAGCAGCCGCCAGCGAACACGGCGGTTTGCAGGTTGTTCGAGTCTGCCGGCAGGTCCATGGCCGGCGGCGCAATCACCACCGCGTCGTCGGACGGGCCGAAAGAGAACGCCGAGCTGTGGCCGACAAAGGCGGCGAACGCCAGGGCGGGTAAGTACTTAAACAGTTTCATCTCAGTCACTCCGAAACATCAGAATAAACGCGGTCAACGGTGGGAGCTGGCTTGCCTGCGATAGCGATGTTGAATTCACTACCGCTATCCCAGGCAAGCCAGCTCCCACATTGATCGGGTTAACCCTGCAAAATTTCGCTATGGGTTAGCCGAAGGTAAAGGCGTAGGCCGCCACTTGCGGGTCTAGAAACTCGATGGTGAAGGTCCGGTCCTTGACCGCGCCCGGCTGGCGAACAAGCTGGTACAAGCGCTGCTCAGTCACCGTGCCACTGCCATCCGGAGCAACGTCGGTGCCGTGGGCATCCCCCGGCGCCTGGCCGTCAATAGTCACTTTGAAGCGCACCGGCTTGCCGTCGGCGCCAGGCCCCAGCACCAGATGCAGGTCACGGGCATGGAAGCGGTAGACGATCTTGCCGTGGGCCGCCGCGAGGGTGGCTTGCTGGCCGCCCACGTTCCATTGGCCTTCCAGGGTCCAGTTATTCAGCGCGAGATTGCCGGCTACCGGGTAGTTGGCGACCTTGTCGGTAGCCAACGTGCCCGTGGAGACAAAATTCTCGGCACGCTGGAAGCCCAGGTAGGTTTCCGGCGACTGCACTTCGTTCATGTCCGGTGCGGCCTGGATGCCCTTGGCGTCCGCTTCGATCAAGCCGCCCGCCACCTTGGTAGCGCCCGCCTCACGCAGCAGTTGCTGGATCACCCGTTCGGACTCGGCGTAGTCACCCTCGCCAAAGTGGTGATAGCGAATCTGGCCCTTGGCGTCGGCGAAGTAATGCGCCGGCCAGTACTGGTTATTGAACGCGCGCCAGATCTTGTAGTTGTTATCGATGGCCACCGGGTAGGTGATGCCCAAGTCCTTCATGGCCTTGGTAACGTTGTTCACGTCGCGCTCGAAGGCGAATTCCGGAGCGTGCACACCGATCACCACCAGGCCCTGGTCGCGGTACTTCTCGGCCCAGGCCTTCACGTACGGCAAGGTGCGCAGGCAGTTGATGCAGGAGTAGGTCCAGAAATCCACCAACACCACCTTGCCCTTCAACGCCTCGGCGGTCAGGGGTTCGGAGTTGAGCCATTGCACAGCGCCGTCCAGCGCCGGCAACTGGCCTTCCACCGGCAACGTGTCGCTGTGGTTGGCAGCCATCATCGCGCCGCCGGCCATCATCGCCCCGCTCTTCTGTTCATGCTTGGCGCTGAGTTTTTCCACCAGACTTTGTTCCAGGCCACCGGTCGAGGCCGTCGACAAGCGTGCCAGGATGCCGGTGTCCAGGCCCAGGGCAATTGCCGCCACACCCGCCAGCATCAATGCACCCAGGCCACGGCGCAGCCATTCACCGGCGCCCAGGGAACGCTTCATGAAGCCAAAGACTTTACCGCCGACCAGCAACGCCAAGGCCAGGGAGGTGGCAGCGCCTGCCGCGTAGGCCAGCAAGAGCAAGGTAGTGCCGATACTGGCGCCTTGCAGCGCGGCGCCCGTCAGCACCAACCCCAGGATAGGCCCGGCGCACGGAGCCCACAGCAGCCCGGTGGCCACGCCGATCAGGAATGAAGCGCCCGGCCGGGGCCGCGAATCGGCCCCGGCGGCTTCCGACAGGCGACTGCCCGCCGCCACCAGTGGCCGGGTCAGGCGTTCGGACAGACTGGGCAGGAGCAAGGTCAGCCCGAATAGCGCAACAAACAGCAACGCGAGCCAGCGACCGTACTGATTGACTTGCACCACCCAACCGCCGCCCACCGCCGCGAGCGAGGCGACCAGGGCGAACGTCATCGCCATCCCCAGCAGCAGCGGCAAGCCACTGCGCAAAAACGGCTGCCCGGTGCGAGCGAAGACAAAAGGCAGAACCGGCAGGATGCACGGGCTGACAATCGTCAGCACGCCGCCCAGATACGCGAGAACCAAAAGCCACATGGGGTATTCCCTTATAAGAAGACATCGAATTAAGCCGCGGTGAACGTCATGGCTGCGCCGTTCATGCAGTAGCGCAGGCCGGTGGGAGCCGGGCCGTCATCGAACACATGGCCCTGATGACCGCCGCAGCGCCGGCAATGGATTTCCTTGCGTTCCACACCGAAGGAAGTGTCGACGTGGCTGGCCACAGCGTTTTCCAGGGGTTGCCAGAAACTCGGCCAGCCGGTGTGGCTTTCAAATTTGGTGGCAGAGGCATACAGCGGCAATGCGCAACCGGCGCAGGCGAAAGTGCCGTTGCGATGCTCGCTGTTGAGGGCGCTGCTGTAGGGGCGTTCGGTGCCCTGCTCCCGCAGGATCGCGTATTGCTCGGCGGTCAGCAGGGTGCGCCATTCGGCGTCGGTGTGACTGACTTCGAAATGTTCGGCGGCTTCGGCTTCGGCAATCAGGGCGGGCCCGGCATTGATTTTTTGCAGCAGGCCACCGGCGATTACCGCAAGCCCAAGGCCGCCACCGGCCAGCAGCATTTGACGACGCGTATACATGACTTTCTCCTCACACAAGTGCTGATGGCTGTCGAACCCCCTATGGCTGACAAATAAACTGTGGCGAGGGAGCTTGCTCCCGCTGGCCTGCGCAGCAGGCCCATCTTTCAGGGCCGCTTCGCGCCCCAGCGGGAGCAAGCTCCCTCGCCACAATGGGGTTGCGTACTTATGCCATTGCGATGAGTCAAGGTTAGGCCCGGTCTGGTCGCGGAATCCTCACGCAGAGTTAAACAATTCGTGATAACTACACTGTTGCAAAACCCGCACAATGCGCGAATCACGAGAAAAGGTTTTGCCAATGGATCAGCCCAAACGTGTCCTGGTGGTCGAGGACGATGCGCACATTGCCGATTTGATCTGCCTGCACCTGCGGGACGAGCAGTTCGAGGTGGTGCACAGCGCCGACGGTAACGAGGCCGTGCAACTGCTGGAACAAGGCGGCTGGGATGCGTTGATCCTCGACCTGATGCTGCCCGGCGTCGACGGCCTGGAAATCTGCCGCCGCGCCCGAGCCATGACGCGCTACACGCCGATCATCATCACCAGCGCCCGCTCCAGTGAATTGCACCGCATCCTCGGCCTGGAGCTGGGGGCCGACGACTACCTGTCCAAGCCGTTCTCGATGCCCGAGCTGGTGGCACGGGTCAAAGCCTTGCTGCGCCGGGTAGATGCCATGGCCCGCAACCTCAAGATGGACGCCGGCAGCCTCGACCTCGGCCAGTTGTTCATCAACCCGCTGACCCGCGAAGCCACCCTGCAAAGCCAGCGCCTGGACCTCACGCCACGGGAGTTCGACCTGCTGTATTTCTTCGCACGCCAGCCGGGCAAAGTCTTCTCGCGCATGGACCTGCTCAACGCCGTGTGGGGCTACAGTCACGAGGGCTACGAACACACGGTCAACACCCATATCAACCGCCTGCGGGCCAAGGTCGAGACCGACCCGGCCAACCCGGCGCGCATCCTCACGGTGTGGGGCCGTGGCTACAAATTTGCCGAGCAATCGTCATGAGGCTGACCCTTACCCAGCGCCTGTCGTTGGTGTTTGCGCTGTTGCTGCTGATTTGCAGCGGCACTTCGGCCTGGTTGCAAGTGCGCTCCAACCACATGCATGAACTGGAGGTGGTGCAAGGCCTGTCCCGCGACCTCGCGGCACACATCGCCCGCGACACCCAGTTGATGGACGCCGACGGCCTCAAGCCCGATGCGGTGCGCAACCTGTTCAGCCAGTTGATGCTGGTGAACCCGAGTGTCGAGGTGTACCTGCTGGACATCAATGGCCGGGTGGTGGGCAATGCCGCGCCCAGCGGGCACTTGCGCCGTGACCAGGTGAACCTGGAGCCGATTCGCCGATTCCTCAGCGGCGCCCGGTTGCCGATCGTGGGCGATGACCCGCGCAGCGTCGACGGGCTCAAGGTTTTCAGCGCCGCGCCGCTCAAGGTCAATGGCCAGCAAACCGGCTACCTGTACGTGGTGCTGCTGGGCGAGGCCCATGACCTGTTCGATGCCCAGGACGCCACCAGCGTGGCTCTGAATATCGCGCTGTGGTCCATCGCCCTGGTAGCGCTCCTGTGTCTGCTGGCCGGCTTGACCGCCTTCGCCTGGATCACCCGGCCCCTGCGCCTGCTGACCGAGAAAGTCGGCCAGTTCGATATCAACGGTGCGCCGAAAGTCCAGCAGCCCGTGGCCACTGCCCCGTCGAGCCAGGACGAAATCGCCGTGCTCGACCAAGCCTTCAACCAGATGGAAAACCGCCTGGGCGAGCAATGGCGCGCCCTCACCCACCAGGACCAGGAACGTCGCGAAATGGTCGCCAACATCTCCCACGACCTGCGCACGCCGCTGGCTTCGCTGCATGGCTACCTGGAAACCCTGTCGCTGAAAGACACCAGCCTGAGCCCTAAAGACCGTCGGCGTTACCTGGGTATTGCACTGGACCAGAGCCGCAAGGTCGGTGGTTTGGCGCAATCGCTGCTGGAGCTGGTGCGGTTGGAACATGGTTTTGTGCAGCCGGTGATCGAGGGCTTTTCCCTGCCGGATTTGGTGCAGGACATCTTTCAGAAATTCGAACTGACCGCCGAGGCGCGCGGCATCGTCTTGAGCGCCACCCTGCCACCGCAGGTGCCAACGGTGTTTGCGGACCTGGGATTGATTGAACGGGTGCTGACCAACCTGCTGGATAACGCGCTGCGGCATACACCGGTGAACGGGGATATTCAGGTCACGCTTGCGCCCAAGGGGGATCGGGTGGAAGTGACCGTCAGTGACAGTGGGCCGGGGATTGATGCCGAACTGCGGGAAGGGTTATTCCTGCGGGCGTTTACGATTGGTGGTGCACGACGGGATGGCGGGTTGGGGTTGAGGATTGTGCATCGGATATTGCAGTTGCATGGGTGTGAGATTCGGTTAGTGGAGGTGGCTGGGCGTGGGGCGACGTTTAGGTTTTCTCTCTTCTTGGGCAGTGCTGAAAGTAAGTGTGCGACGAAATAACTTCATGAGATACAAAATCTTATCTCGCCGCACCTGCGCACACTCATAATTTGCGGATTTTCACATTATCCACTGCCATCCAATACCCAGAACCGGCATTCATCCAAATTTCGACTCTGACGAAATCCCTGTTTGGAGAAACGGTATAGACAGGCCTAAATATCAAACTGCCTCTTTTCCAGGACGAGGATGCTGGAAATGGGTTTGTTTGATCAAAAAGGTTACTGGTCCAAGACGCTCCGGCCCAATTGTTGCTGGAGGAAGTCATATAATCAAAAGTCAACTCATAAGTGCCACCAGAGGGGATCAGGCTGGCCGGAACACGCTTATATAGCGACATCGCCGTATTAGATCCGCTGGCGCCATACCAATAGTACGCCCCTGCTGTGCCCCTGAATTCCCAGCTGCTGTGCCCCACCACTAGCCAGTCACCTATATTGCGGTTATTGAAGTTACTATCTTCAAGATAAACAAAATCCTTAATAGTGTAGTGGTCATCGGAAAACTGACTGCCTGAGCCTCCGTAGCATTCGGGATATATCCGACTTTAAACTCAACGGTAACGGTGCCCCTACTTGGACACGTCGCCAGCCACGCCAAAGGTGCGGCGTATTCCAACCCGTTAGTCGAGGCATGCGCTGCTCCGGCCCATATCACATTCGAGCTGGGTGTGGCGCCCGTACAGCGATACGTCAGCCAGATTTTCATATTTGTATACTGAAACGGCCATTGGGCAATGGTGAGCTTGGCGGTTGATGGCAAGTTGGGAACATCCAGTACTCCACCGCTTGCGACATTGTTAATTCGGGGAGTCGGCAAGTTACCCATTGGAATAGAGGTCACCGTCACCGTCAGCGGCAGCGACGGCTCGCTTTTTCCGTTACGCGCCACCGTGTAAGTGAATAGGACTGAGGTGCTGGATCTGCCGATGTTCGCAGCAATAGCTGCCTTGGAAACATCAAACTCGACTCGGTTGGTGGCCTCATTACCCGGTTTGCTGGGGATCACCGGCGAACCAGCACCGGCAGTACCTTGCATGGTGACCTGAATCGAATCACCGTCGCGCATGCCGACATAGCTCACCACCAAGGTCGTGCCGGTCTGTACATCCAGTGGCGCAAGTGTGGCAGTACCGGGGCCTGTGATAGTCGCTCGGCTCAAGCCCGGCGGTGGCAACTCGCCCAGGCCCTGGCGAATTTCCACGGTGGCGATATGGGAATAACGGGGCCGTTGCTGGCTACGTTCCAGGGTGTAAAAGACCTTGACCTGTTCGTCCAGATTGGCCGTGATGTAGTCAATCAAAATGCTGTGCTCAGTGGTGGCTCCGTCTACGCCCACTTGAACCCTGACACTGGTACTGGCGCCAGGACCTATCCAGTACAAAGTGATCCAGTCACCCTGCAATGTGCCGGTAAACGGGGCAATCACCCAGGCATACTCCGTAATATCATCCGGGTTCAAAACCCCGTCGTACGCTTTTTCGACAATGGGTTCGGGCAGCTCCCGCACCGGCTCGCCCACATGGACTTTTAAGCGCAAGGACTCCTGAGGCAATGCCCCCTGGCGGGATAGAACGTAATACACCTCGGTGGGGTAACCGTTGAAATGCTTGAGTATGCTGTCAGGTACCATAACGAGCATCTCGCCTTCGGGCGTGATCGGGATGTTGCCAACCGGCGCGCCTATCCTACGCACAATGGGACTCCCTACCCCCTCCGCAACCACCATCACGTCCAGAAATGCGCCGTCAGGCCAACTCGCCTGGGCAGGAAACCTCACCGTGGCCTCAGGCAGGTCTGGTTCAAGGTAATCACCGATCAGTTGATCGATGGTCGGAGCAGGCCATTTGACTACATCACCCAGAATCCTCAGGTGGCGGTTGTATGAGCGTTTATCCGGCAATCCGTCGCCCTGGAGCAGGTAATAAGCGTACACCGTCCCCTTGGCCAGTGCAGCCACCAGAGCATGCTCGATATTGAAGTAATAGGCCTTGCCTCCGGACAGGTTTTGACTCTCCAGATGCGGCACTGCAACGCCCTCATTGTCGGTACCCGCCCACACCAGCGTGATGACCGAATACGCACGGGCGTCCGCGCTGCTGACACGCGCACCCACCCTTACCGCCTGGCCACCCAATTGCTCCAGTTCGATGTCCCGCTCAGTCTCGGGGAACGTCAGCCAAGGGGCCTCTGGGCGCTCCGTATCGAGGTACACGTCCACCCAGGTTATCGGCGACCAGCGCGCCCATTCATCCGGATAATTACCGGTCGCTCCCTCCACCTGGAAGCCCACGGGAATCGCTTCGCCGTTACCGGCGGCGCCGATGTTTGCGTAGTCGACAGTGAGGCGGATGTCGGTGTTCACCTCGTCAGGCTGGACCCGGTGTTCGATTCGCTCGGAACCCCAAACCAGAATCAGCAGGTCATAAGGCGCCATGTTTTCCCAATGCCGAAACACGATCTCGACGCCCTGCGCGGCGCGGGTGTCGTCGACGCCATCGATCAGCACATCCGGAGGCAGTTCGTAGACCAGGCGCTGATGCCCCGGCGTTTCGTCATCGGGATCACGCCCACCAGGACGCTGCAGGTTGACCCGTAGCCGCAGGCGTTCGGTTTCGTCGCTATTGCCGCTGCTGCGAATGACTTTGGCATACACCGGATCGGCCCACGCCTCGAGGATGTGGTCCACGGGTACGATGAACGGGATGCGCGTCAGGTCCTCATCGTCCTCGCGGATAAAGTTGCCCGCGACCGGCCACCGCGGGTCGCCCCAGTACAGCTCGAACACCGTGCCGGGCGGCGTATTTTCCGGGCGCGCCATGTGCACCAGCAGCGGGTGTTCGATATGCCGCAGGCCAATGCCACCATCGGCGGCCTCGATATCGTCGGGAATGGGCGGCTGAAGCAGTGGAATGTCGACGGTAGGCAGGAGGTCGGCGGATGGGCGATGCATGGGCATGATGAAAGTCCTCGTTGAGTCGCCGTTGGGCGCTGATCCCATCCAATACTTATGGACGCGTTGTGGCTACTGTCAGAATTCACAGGTGGCTAATCGCTACCTGTGAATTCTGACAGTAGCCAGGCGCATTTCAGGGGTATTTGATATCTCCAAAAGGCGCACCCATTTCGCTCAAGGTGCGCCGTCGTCCGAACAGGAGATTGACCGTGCCCAGCCAAAGCCACACTGCATCGCTCACCCCGTCGAATGTGCCCGAGGCCCTTGAGCGTCTGGTTATTCCCGGCATGACCCAGAACGTTCCCGGCTATGACGGCGGGTTACCCGAGTGGTTGTTTGCGTCCGGG
>NZ_JAEKFB010000013.1:0-24876 GCF_016650865.1 Pseudomonas sp. TH34 | reverse complement strand
GACGCCAGGCCGCGCACGCGCTCATCGTAGCCTCGGGCAAAGTCACCGGCGCCCGGGCGTTCGATCTTGATCACACGGGCGCCCAGGTCGGCCAACTGGCGGGTGCAGAACGGTGCGGCAATCGCGTGTTCCAGGCTGACGACGGTGATGCCGTCCAACGGTCGTTGATTAGCAGTCATGACGATTCCTTAAAGCCAGTGAGCCAGGGACGTGGCGTTGCGCAGATCCCAGACCTTTTCGATCAGCCCGGCGGTTTGCGCGGGCGTGCGGGCGCCGCTGAATTGAGTCAGGCGCTGGAACTTGTCGGCCAGCTCGGCGCGGTTCAGGGTGTTGCCCGGGTCGCCCTTGGGTTCGTCGATGGCGCCGTGCAGCACGCGACCATCGACCGTGGTGACAATCACCCGGCCCAGCCAACGCTGGGGATAAGCCCCGTCGACCTCGGCGTCGAGGGTCATGCTGACCTTGTCGCGAAATGCCGATACGGCGGGATCGGTGAGCGCCAGCTCATGAAATTCGGTCAGCCCGGCCTTGCCATGCACGGCAATCAACCCCAGCACGGTGCCCATGGAAAACTTGGCCTGGTGCACGGTCTGCGGCAGCGTCACCCGGCCCAATACGTCGATGGCGCCTTGGTGAACGCGGGTTTCGACGCGGGTGATGTGCTCATGGCTGATGCCCTCGCGCTGCATCAGGTCCAGCAACGCATCGGCGGCTGGATGGGTGTGGCGGCACGAGGCGTGAAACTTGAACGAGGTTTCCAGCAACGCCCAGCGACTGCCGAGGCGATCCGACAGTTTGCCGGGGTCTGCGTCGGTGGACATGCCCGCCGCCATCCCCTGATCACCTTCCAGAATATTGCGCGCACCGGTCAGCCCGTCCGCCGTCAAATACGCGGCCAACAAACCATCGGCGGCCGCCTTGGCGGTGTGCAGTTGCTTGGAGTCGGCGGCATCCCGCAGGAACTCCCAAAGACCGGCCGCCTGGGTGCCGGCACTGCCCAGCAGGTTGATGAATTGCTCTTGATTGAAGTCGAGCAATTTACCCACCGCGACAGCCGCCGCGAGGGTGCCGACGGTGGCCGTGGTGTGGAAGATCCGGTAGTGGGAACGGCCCATGAATTCACCGATGCGAATCCCGGCTTCGTAACCGGCCACCGAAGCCAACAGCAGTTCGCGACCGGACTTGCCGAGGTCTTGCGCTGCGGCAAATGCAGCAGGAAACACCACGGTCGCCGGGTGCAAGACGGAGCTGTTGTGCAGGTCGTCCTGCTCCACCAGGTGCGACGACGCACCGTTCACCAGTGCGGCGAAATAGGCACTGCTGCTGCCCCCGTTAACGATGATCTGCGCCGGGCCATTGGCCGGGCCCATCCTGCGGGCATACCGCTCAAACAGCGGAATCGGATGCGCGCCTTGGCTGGCCAGCGCCGAAGCGAGCCAATCGAGGAACAGGTCTTCGGTGCGGGCGAGTACGTCGTCCGGCAACTGCTCGTAATTCAACTCGGCGAGGAACCGGCACAGCGCTTGGGTATGGCTCATGGTCGGGCCCTCAGAAGCTGCGTGGCAGTTCGAGCAAATGCTCGGCCACGTAGGACAGGATCAGGTTGGTGGAGATCGGCGCAACCTGGTACAGGCGGGTCTCGCGAAACTTGCGCTCCACGTCGTATTCACAGGCAAACCCGAAGCCGCCGTGGGTTTGCAGGCAGGCGTTGGCGGCTTCCCAGGACGCCTTGGCCGCCAGGTACTTGGCCATGTTCGCGCTGGCCCCGGCGTTGGCGCCGCTGTCGTATTCCTCACAGGCACGCCAGCGCATCAAGTCGGCCGCTTCGATCTCGATATGCGCTTCGGCAATCGGGAACTGCACGCCCTGGTTCTGCCCGATGGGCCGGCCAAACACCACGCGGTCACGGGCATAGGCGCTGGCTTTCTCGATAAACCAGCGGCCGTCGCCAATGCATTCGGCGGCAATCAGGGTGCGCTCGGCATTCAGGCCATCGAGGATGTAGCGGAAGCCCTTGCCCTCCTCGCCGATCAGGCTGTCCAGCGGCAACTCCAGGTTGTCGAAGAACAGCTCGTTGGTTTCGTGATTGACCATGTTGGCAATCGGCTGCACGGTCAGACCGTTGCCGATGGCTTCCCGCAGGTCCACCAGGAAGATCGACATGCCTTCGGATTTTTCTTCACCTCCGCCAGCGGCGTGGTGCGGGCCAGCAGGATCATCAGGTCGGAATGCTGCACCCGCGAGATCCAGACTTTCTGGCCGTTGATCACGTACTTGTCGCCACGCTTGACGGCGGTGGTCTTGATTTTGGTGGTGTCAGTGCCGGTGGTGGGCTCGGTCACGGCCATCGACTGCAGACGCAGTTCGCCGCTGGCGAGCTTGGGCAGGTAGAAGCTTTTCTGCGCTTCGCTGCCGTGGCGCAGCAAGGTGAACATGTTGTACATCTGGCCATGGACGGTGCCGGAGTTGCCGCCACAGCGGTTCACTTCCTCAAGAATCACCGAGGCTTCCGCCAGCCCAAGGCCGGAGCCGCCGTAGGCTTCGGGGATCATTGCCGACAGCCAGCCGGCGTCGGTCAAGGCTTTGACGAAGGCTTCCGGAAAGCTCTTTTCTTCATCGACCTTGCGCCAGTAGGCAGCGTCGAATTCGGCGCACAGTGCGCGGACGCCTTCGCGGATTGCATTCAGTTCTTCGTTGTCATTCGGGTTCATTAACGGCTCTCCGCCTGTTGTTCTTGGAGGTTTATTCGAAATGCAGTTCGGCGCGCTGGGCCAGGCCGTCAGCGTTGCCCGCCCACAGTTCGGCCACGCCCGGCGCCGTGATGCGCCCGCCAACTTCAAAGGGTTGCGGGGCAATCAATGGCCGCACGCCACGATAGGAAAAACGGCGCAACGCGGCCCCAGGGTTCGCCCGACAAAACGCGCGCAGGCTCAAGGTGGCGATCAGCGGACCGTGCACCACCAGCCCCGAATAACCCTCGGTGCCGGTGACATAGGGATAGTCGTAGTGGATGCGGTGGCCGTTGAAGGTCACGGCGCTGTAGCGGAACAGCAGGGTTGGCGTCGGGTCGACCGCTTCGCGCCAGTCACCTTCGGGTAATACGTCACCGCTGCCCTGCTTGGGCGGCGTGGGTTCGCGATAGACGATGTCCTGTTCCTCGCGGATGGCCAGGCGGCCGTCCTGGGAGTAGTCATGGCGCACGGTGACGAACAGCAGCGAGCCGGTGCGGCCGGTTTTTTCTTCCACTTGGGTGATGGTCGAGACACGGGTGGCTGCCTCACCGGCACGCAACCCATGGAAGAACTCGATGCGTCCACCGGCCCACATGCGGTTGCGGTTATCCGCCGGCGGCAGGAACCCGCCACGGGCCGGGTGGCCGTCACCGCCCAGGGCGGATTCGGGCAGCGGGTCCTGGAAAAAGCACCATTGCCACAAGGGCGGAACCGCCTCGCCATCTGCCGGTACCGCCTCGCCGAAGGTGGCGGCGATGCGTTTGAGCAGGTTGTGGCTCAAGTGGTCGTGGGCTGTTTCGCTACGGCCGATCCAGTCTGTGGCGCTCATCAGGTGCATGTCCTCGGGCAGGGAATCTGAGCCGGATCATGCTGGGCCTTGGCCGTTCTGAGAATTTGCATTTCAATAAAGCAGCGTTCGGCTATGCTGAACGCCATCGCCCCTAAAAAGATCTCAAGAACCCGGATGATCAATGTGGGAGCTGGCTTGCCTGCGATAGCGCCCTGTCAGTCAACACTGCTTTGGTTGGCCCACCGCTATCGCAGGCAAGCCAGCTCTCACATGGGTTCTTCGTCGCTGCCCCCGGAGCCTTCCATGCACTTCGATCTGGCTGACTTACGCCTGTTTATCCATATCGCCGAATCCCCCAGCCTGACCCAGGGCGCCAAGCGCGCGTTCCTCTCGCCGGCCGCCGCCAGTGCGCGGATCAAGGCCCTGGAAGGCCAGCTCGACACACGCCTGCTGTACCGCGACAGCCGTGGCGTGGAGATCACCCCGGCGGGCGAACGGCTGTTGCACCATGCGCGGTTGATCATGCGTCAGGTGGATTACCTGAAAAGCGAGTTCACCCAATACGGCATCGATTCGGCCGGGCATATCCGCATTTTTGCCAACACCACCGCCGTGACCGAGTTTCTTCCCGAAGTGCTGGCCGGATTCCTGTCCCAGCGTCCCGGCGTGACCGTGGACCTTCAGGAGCGGCTGTCACGGGACATCGTGCGGGGTGTACTCGACGGTACCAGCGACATGGGTATCATTGCCGGCCCAGTGGAAGCGTCGGGGTTGCAGGTGCTGCACTTCAGCACCGACCACCTGGTGCTGACGGTGCCCATGGGGCATCCGCTGGCGGGCCTGCCTTCGGTGACGCTGGAGCAAACCCTGGCCTACCAACATATCGGGTTGCATGACGGCAGCACGTTGCTGAGTTTCCTGCGTGAGCATGTGGAGCGGTTGGGCAAGCATCTGTCGTTGCGGATCCAGATGTCGAGTTTCGAGGCGATCTGCCGGATGGTTGAGGCTGGCGTCGGGATCGGCATCATTCCTGAGTCGGCCGCAGTGCGGCACAGCCGGACCATGCAGTTGGTGACGGTCAAGCTGGATGAGGTTTGGGCTGTACGCGAGCGCAGTATTCTGGTGCGGGAGCTGGAGGCGTTGCCCGGCACCATTCGTGCGTTGATCGCGACCTTGATGCCCGAGATGGAACCGCCTCGGTTGCCGGGCGCCTAAGCTAACGTTCACCTTTTGCGAAGGAGATCTGGTCATGCAGCTTGAAGGTTCCTGCCATTGCGGCGCGGTTACGTTCAGTCTTGAGAGTGCTCATCCCTACCCCTATCAGCGATGCTATTGCTCGATTTGTCGCAAGACCCAAGGGGGTGGTGGGTATGCGATCAATCTTGGGGGGATGCCAAGAGCCTGAGGGTGCGGGGGCGTAAGTTGATTTCGATTTATCACGCGCGGATGAAGGGGCCGGGGGATAGTCGGGCGCATGCGAGTACGGCTGAGCGGCATTTTTGCTCGCAGTGTGGGTCGGGCTTGTGGTTGTTCAGTCCGGAGTGGCCGGAGTTGATTCATCCGTTTGCTTCGGCGATTGATACGCCGCTGCCGGTGCCGCCGGAGCATACGCATTTGATGTTGGGGTCGAAGGCGCCTTGGGTTGAGGTGAGTGTTCGGCCGGGGGATCTGGAGTTTGATGAGTATCCGGAGGAGTCGATTGCCCAGTGGCATGGGCGGTTGGGGCTCGGCTGATGGGTGTATATCCGTTATTTAGGTAACGGCCGCTATTGGTTCCGCCCTTACGGCGGCTCACTTTTGAACAGCGCAAAAGTAAGCAAAACGCTCTTGCCCCACCACTCGGCACCTCGCCTAGGCTCGGTGTGCCCTCACTCCGGCTTTGGACCGTGGGCCGCCGTCATGGGCCATCCCTGGCCCAGGACGGCTAACCTGGCGTCCTGCCAGGTTACCCACGCTCCAAAGCCTGCGTTCGGCCAGCGTGGTTTAACGGGGCGCCTAAGATCAAGATCAAAAGCAGATCAAGAGCACAGCGGCCTACCGGCCGGCTTGAGTGTTAAAAGCAAAATCAAAAGCTAAAGCGGGCACGGTCCAAATGTGGGAGCTGGCTTGCCTGCGATGGCATCGCCTCGGTGTATCTGAAAGACCGAGGTGTCTGCATCGCATGCAAGCCCACAGAAAAACAGAGCTGCTTTCGCTCTGGCTTTTGATCTGGCTTTTAACACTCAAGCCGGCCGGTAGGCCGCTGTGCTCTGCTTTTGATCTGCTTTTGATTTTGATCTGCGGGCCCCGTTAACCACGATGGCCGCAAGTAGGCACGGTGGAGCGGGTAAATCGGCAAGGATGCCGATTTAGCCGCGCCGGGCCATGGATGGCCCGTCGCGGCGGCCCGCGGAGGCGTGCCGGAGTGCGGGCATGCCGAGCCTAGGCGAGGCACCGAGTGGTGGGGCAAAGACCTTTTGGTTACTTTTGGGGCGTTTGCCAAAAGTGACCCGCTGTAAGAGCGGAACCATAGGTCGCCGTTACCTAAATAACGGATATGTACACCGAATCAAACAGCCGCCAAAGAAGGTTCCAACTGCCGCTGAGCCAACCAAATTTCCTCCTGCAACCACTGCGCAAATACCTGCAACTGCGGCGTATCCGTCTGCTCCGGCCGGGTCACCAACCAATACGACTGATGCCCCTCCACATGCACATTCAACACCTGCGTCAACTGCCCACTGGCCAACTCCGAAGCCACCATATGCCAATCCGCAATGGTAATCCCCAACCCATCGATCGCCGCCCGAATCGCCAAATCCAGCAGGTCAAACTCATACCCACCCTCAATATCCACCCCACTGATCCGCGCCGCATCCAGCCAATGCTTCCAGGTCAAATACCGCTGGTCCTCCCGCGCCAGCACATGCAGCAACGTCATGCGATTCAGATCAATCCCGTCACTCCACTCCCGGGCATACAACGACGGCGCGCACACCGCGATATGCCGCTCCTGAATCAACAACGAGCTGTCCAACCCATCCCACTCCCCATCGCCAAACCGAATCGCGCAATCGAGGGTGCTGGTCTCCGCCAGGCTGTCCTGCAACCGCGTGGTAATGCTCAGCTCCAGCTCCGGATGCTGCTCACGCAAACGCCCCAACCGCGGCATCAACCAACGATTGGTAAACGTCGGCGGCGCGTTGATGTGCAAGCGATTGGCATGGGACTTCTGCTGGATACTGCGCACCGTCAGCTCGATCTTGTCGAACGATTGGTGCAAGGCCCGTAGCAACACGCGCCCGGCACTGGTCAATTCCAGGTGGTGGTGGCGACGCTCCAGCAGGGCCTCGCCCAACTGTTCTTCAAGCTGGCGCACCTGGCGACTGACCGCACTCTGCGTCACGTTCAACAGCTCGGCAGCCCGGGTAAAACTGCCGGTGCTGCCGGCGACTTCGAAAGCTTTAAGGGCGTTGAGACCGGGCATTTTGCGTTTCATGGACGACACTCGGGAGCACAGGGGAAATAACCCGCACAACATACCTTTTTGTATCGGGTCAGCGGTAGCGCCCTGGGTTGACGGCGCATTAATCGCCCCAGGCACCGAATGTGTCGTTTATCGATGTATCCCGTCGCTCACGCATAAATAGCATGCGAATAACGCATGCACACTAAGACAATTAAGCATTGGTCGCCGCCAAACGATAAACGCTAGTCTGCCGATGTACTTCTTATAACTTCGCCTCTCTCTTTCGCGATTAACTTGTCGAGTCGTGGCCATGTCCAGCGCATCCGTTTCATCCCGGCGAAGTATGGGTTTACTGGCCCTTGTCTTTACCGCCTGCAACGCCACAACCCACGGTTTCAGTGTGTTTCTGTATTCGGCGCTGTTGCCGCAGATTCGCCTGGGGTTTGAGCTCAGCTATAGCCAGGCCGCGTTGATCGCCGCGCTGTTGCAGCTGTTCTATATGGGTGCCTCGATTGCCAGCGGCCTGGCGGCGGCGTGGATCAGCCCGCGCAATATGGTGCGCCTGACCATCGTCCTCAGCCCCGCCCTGCTGGCCCTGGCCGTGGCCACGCCGTGGGTATTGCCGTTTGCGCTGTGCCTGGCACTGGTGTCGGCCTGTGCGGTGTCGAACTGGAACGCGATTTCAGCCCTGGCCCAAGAGGTGATCCCGGCCACTCATCGCAGCCGGGTATTGGGGCTGGCGTCGTCGGGGTCGGCCTTTGCGCTGTGCTTGAACGGGCTTTTGATCGCGCTGTTGCAAGGGTTGTCCCTGCGGCAGTTCTGGCTGATCTGCGCCGGGTTGACGCTGGTTGTCACGCTGCTGACCTTATGGACATTGGCCCCGCTCAAGGAACCGGCGCCACGGGAAGTCAAGGCGCCTGCGCTGAGTCAGGTGCTGCGCCAGTGGCTGAAGCTGTGTGTGGCGCAACCGGTGGCGATGCAGATCGTGGTGCTCAGCGCGTTTATCGGCGCCATCAGCGGGCCGTTCCTGAACTTCCTTTCGGCGTTTGTCAGCGAGCAGTTGCAGGCCAGCGCCTCGGTCACCGGGTCGATGTGGACGTTGATCGGCATAGGCGGCGTCATCGGTGGCTTGCTGCTGGGTACGCTGGCAGACCGTTGGGGTGCGTTGCGGGTGATGGCCCTGAGTATCGGCGCGTTTGGCCTCGGCATGCTCGGCTTGCTCGGGCATCCCAGCCTGTTGCTGAGCTGGCTGGCGGCCGGGCTGTTCGCGCTGTTTTATTTCCCGTGCTGGGGCCTGATGGCCGCTTACGTCGGCGCCCGCCTCAGCCCGGTGCAGAGCCTGCAGGTGGTGAGCCTGAGCATGGTCAGCTACGGCCTGGCGAGCGCTACCGGCAATGCGCTGTGCGGCTGGCTGCTGCAAGTCACCGGCGAGTTTGCGGTGGTGCACGGCTGGATCGTGGCCTGGGTGCTGGCCAGCCTGTTATTGCTGAAGCGCATGGCCCATCGACAAACTGCCGAGGCGCTGGCCGCCCAGATGTCCTGAGTGGCCCAATTGCCGGCGCAGAATCTCCACCAGTGCATCCACTTCCGGCACCTGGCAACCGGCTGAGCGCCAGAACATCAGGCGTGCCGGCGCAATCGGCGGGAAACCCTGGCGCTCGTCCAGGATCTGCCAGTCAGGCGGCACCAGGCGGCGCGCCATCACACCGACCGACAGCCCCTGCTCGATCGCAATCGCAATGCCCCGCGGACTCTGGCTGGTGTAGACCACCTGCCACGAGCGCCCGGATTGAGCCAGCGCCTGCACCGCATTCGCACGAAACGCACAGCCCTCGGCATACACCGCCAGCGGCACCGACTGGCGCCCCACGCAGCTCCAGCTGGGCGCCGCCACCCACACCAGCGGCTCGTCGCACAGGTATTCCCCCGCCTGCAAACCGGCGTGTTCCACCCCCAGCACCAAATCCAGCTCGCCCCGTTGCAGGCGCCCCACCAGGGCCGTGGACATCTCGCAGCACACGTCGGGCCGTACCTGGGTGAACTGCGTCTGGAAATCCTTGAGCATCCCGCCCAGGCAATACTCGGCGTAGTCCTCGGGCATGCCGAGGTGGATGCACACCTGTTCATTGGGCAACTGCGCGGCGCTGACGGCCTCGCTGTGCAGCTTGAGGATCTGCCGGGCGTAGATCAGAAAGGTTTCGCCACTGGGGGTCAGGCCCACCGAGCGGCTGGTGCGGCGGATCAGCGGCGTGCCGACGATGTCTTCCAGGCGCTGCAGGCTCTGGCTGACGGTGGATTGAGTCTTGTGCAGGCGCTCGGCGGCGGCCGAGAAACCCTGGCACTCGATAATTGCCACAAACACTTTAAGCAGGGTGCCATCCAGTTCGCCCGACATAACTATCGCCCTCCCCGATGGATTCGATCACAACTTGTAATTTCCACTTTGCACCTCGTTCAGCAACTATCGGGTCAGCCAAAAAACACCAACTGATAGTTCCGGGAGTCTTGCATGAGCCTTCAACTTGCTGACGCTGAAGTGGGCGATATCAGCGACATTATTAATACCGAGCTGTATCCCATACATGATTCGGGCCATGTTCAATTACAGGCCCTGATCGAACACGCCCGGGCCGAACTGGCGGAAGACGGTTGCTGCCTGCTGAAGAACTTCCTGCGCCCCGCCGCGCTGGAACAGGCACGCCTGGAAGGCCTGGCGCTGTCGGGCAAGACGTTCTATTCGGTGCGCAAGGTCAATGCCTACTTCACCGAAGATGACGCTTCCCTGCCCCAGGATGACCCGCGCCGCACGTTCATGGAGCGCACCAGCGGTTTTGTGACCCGCGACATGATTGCCCCGGACGCGATCATCCACCGGCTGTACGTATCGCCGATGATGAAACGCTTTATCGGCGCCTGCCTGAACGAACCGGAAATCTACGAGTACGCCGACCCGTTCGCGGGGCTGGTGATCAACGTGATGCCCGACGGCACCGAGCAGCCCTGGCACTTCGATACCAATGAATTCATCGTCAGCATGATGACTCAGAAGCCCGAGGCCGGCGGCCTGTTCGAGTACGCGCCGATGATTCGCTCCCGCACCCAGGAGAACCTCGGCGCAGTGGGCAAGGTGGTGCGCGGTGAAGACCGTTCGCGGGTAAAGGAACTGGAGCTCAACCCCGGTGACTTGCAGATTTTCAAGGGGCGTTTTTCGGTGCACCGGGTCACCCGTGTCGAAGGCGACACCGAGCGTAACACGGCGATCTTCGCCTACTCCGAAAAGCCCGGAATCATCGGCCGCGCCCAGCGCACCAAGCAGCTTTACGGACGCCTGTCCGAAGCCCATCTGCAAGCCGAACGCAACCTGGTCCGCAGCGATCAGTTGCTCGACTGATTCCACCTCTCAAAAAACTAAAAAACCGTCTTTGCCCTGCGAGGAACACCCCATGAGTCTGTCCGGCCCCAACCGCAACCCCGCCGATTGCGAACCTACCTATGACGAGATCCAGCAGATCCAGCTGGACCGCCTGCAACGGGTACGCAACGAACTGAAAAAACGCGACTACGCCGCCTGCGTGCTGTTCGACCCCACCCACATGCGCTACGCCACCGGCTCGCGCAACATGCAGGTGTACTCGGCGCGCAACCCGGCCCGCTATGCGTTTATCCCGGCCGAAGGCCCGGTGGTGGTGTTCGAGTTCGGCGGTTGCCTGCACCTGGCCGAAACCCTCAACACCGTCGATGAAGTGCGCCCGGCCAAAGCAATCTCCTATTACTTCTGCGAAAGTTTCCTGGGCAATGTCACCGCCGACTGGGCCGCCGAAATCGACGAACTGGTGCGTAAATGCGGCGGCGGCAAACGCATCGCCATTGAGAGCGCGACCTCGGCCGCGGCCTTCGAACTGCAAAAGCTCGGCTATCAGATTTTCGATGCCCAGGAACCGCTGGAACGTGCGCGCTGCATCAAGGTGCCGAACGAACTCAAGATGATCCGCGCCAGCCTGCGTGCCACCGAAGCCGGGGTGCGGCTGATGGAAAGCAAGCTCACCCCCGGCATCAGCGAGAACGAACTGTGGTCGCACCTGCACCAGCACGTGATCGCCACCGACGGTGATTATGTCGAGACCCGCCTGCTGTCTTCAGGGCCCCGTACCAACCCTTGGTTCCAGGAATGCAGCACACGGCCCATCGAGGCCGGCGACCTGGTGGCGCTGGACACTGACGTGGTCGGGCGTTTCGGCTATTACGCCGACTTTTCACGGACCTTTCTATGCGGTGAACAGGCCGCCACCGCCAAGCAGCAGGAGCTGTACAAGCTGGCCTACGAACAGGTGCAGACCAATATGGAAATGCTCAAGGCCGGGCGCAGTTTCAAGGAGTACGCGGAACTGGCCTGGAAGATTCCCGAGCATTACAAAAACAACCGTTACTTCGCCCTGGTGCACGGGGTGGGCATGACCGGTGAATACCCTTACGTGGTGCACCGCGAAGACATTGATGCCCTGGGCTACGACGGCGTGTTCGAAGCCGGCATGACCATCTGCGTGGAAAGCTACATCGGCCATGATGACGGCGGCGAAGGGGTCAAGCTGGAAGAGCAGATCTACATCCACGAACACGGCATCGAGTTGCTCTCCGACTACCCGTTCGACCCGCGCTTGTTGCGCTAACCCCCAGGATACAAACACCCCCGGTAGCAGCTGTCGAGCCTTGGCGAGGCTGCGTAGCGGTGTATCAGGCAAACCGCAAACGCAGCCTCGCCAAGGCTCGACAGCTGCTACGCATGAGTGAGTTTGGGCCACACGCATGAATGGCCTTAGATCGATGGGTGGGCTTGGGATCGGTGAGTAACATGCGTTTATAGAACGTTCCAACGCAGAATTTGTCGTTTGTCGATCTTTGCGCAAATGACAAAACTGCGGGCATCTCTAATAAAAACAACATGAGAGCTGCCCTATGTCCCGTCCCATTGCCACCCTCCCGACTTCGTTGCGCCTTGTTCTTCTGCCGGCTTCACAGCGGTCACGGTCGCGCCTGCCCGGCGCTCGCCACTGACCCTTGCGGTTCAACAAAAAAACGCACATTCGCAAGTACCGGAGAGGCTTATGAAAGAGTTGACCACCCTGGACGGCGCCGCGCCGCATCCAGCCGTAAATGATCTGTGTGCCCAAGTGCAAAGCGGCGAAATCAACCGCCGCCAATTCCTGCGCACGGCCGCGCTGCTGGGCATCACCGTCGCCAGCGCCAGCACCTTTCTCGGCTCCGCACTGCTGGGCAATGACGCCCAGGCCGCCGAGCCGCGCCAGGGCGGCAGCCTGCGGTTTGCCTGCGCCATCCAGGAAATCCAGGACCCGATGCTGATCACCTGGATCGAAGCCTCGAACCTGTTGCGCAACTCGGTGGAATACCTGACCTGGGTCGACGCTGACAACATCACCCACCCGTATCTCGCCGAGAGCTGGAGCCCGTCGGAAGACCTTTCCACCTGGACCTTCAACCTGCGCCAGAACGTGAAGTGGAGCAACGGCGACACCTTCAACGTCGACGACGTGCAGCACAATATCGAGCGCTGGATTGCCGCCGACTCCAAGTCGGTGAACCGCACCGCATTCCAGGACATCAAGGCCTTCGAGAAAGTCAGCGACTTCCAGTTCCGCCTGGTGCTCAAGCGGCCAATCCTGGCGATCCCGGAGATGCTCAATGCCTTCACCTGCGCCATCGTGCACCGCAGCTTCAAGGCCGGTGACGACTGGGCGAAAAACCCGTTGGGCACCGGGCCGTTCAAGCTGGTTTCATTCGCGGTGAACAAGCAGGCGACCTTCGCCAAACGCGCCGATTACTGGGGCAAACCGGCCAACCTCGACGAACTGCGCTACGTCGACATGGGCACCGACGTGTCCACTCACCTCGCCGCCCTGCAAGCCGGGCAAGTGGACGTGCTGTACCGCGTGACCGTGGCCGAGCTGGACCTGGCCAAGCGTTTGCCCGGTGCCCAGTTGCTCACCTGCAAATCCGCGCAAACCGTGGTGATGCGCATGGCCTGCGACCAGAAGCCCTTCACCGACCTGCGCATCCGCAAGGCCGTGGTGCTGTGCGCCGACAACGCGCAGATGCTGAAGATCGCTTATCGCGGCATGGGCACCCTTGGCGAAGACCATCATGTGGCGCCCTCCCACCCCGAATATTTCCCGCTGCCCAAGCGCAACCGCGATGTGGCGGCGGCGAAGAAGCTGCTGGCCGAGGCCGGCTTCCCTAACGGCATCGACATTGACCTGATCGTCGGCAATACCCAAGGCCGTTATGAGCAGGACTGCGCGCAGATCCTGCAACAGAACTGCCTGGAAGCCGGGATCCGCATCAACCTCAAAGTGATCCCTGCTGCGCAGTACTGGCCGATCTGGGACAAGGCCGCTTTCAGCCTGACCTACTGGGCCCACCGCCCGCTGGGCGTGATGTCCCTGGAACTGGCCTACCGCGGTGGTGGTGCCTGGAACGAAAGCCATTACAGCGACCCGGCGTTCGATGCCGCGCTCGACAAAGCCATGGGCATCATCGACCCGAAACAGCGCGCCGTGGCGATGGAAGATGTCGAACGCATCCTGCAGGACGCCTGCGTGATCGTGCAGCCGTTCTGGGGTGACAAGTTCACCGCCGTGAGCAAAAAGGTCCAGGGCTTCCAGGTGCACCCTTCCGACTTCTACCCGATGGACAGTGTGTGGATGAGCGCTTGATTCAGGCGCGTCCTGCTTCCTGCCCGCATTCGGGCAGGCATCCCTTGAACAGTCGGAGCATGCACCCATGGCTCATTTTCTGATGCGCAAGTTATTGGCGCTGGTGGCGACCCTGCTGTCAGTGTCATTGATCGTGTTCCTGGCCCTGGAACTGAACATCGAAGACGTGGCGATCAACGTCCTCGGCCCCTACTCCGCTGCCGACCAGCGCGCGGCGTGGCTGGTGGAGCATGGCTACAACCAACCCTTTGTGTGGCGCTACCTGGTGTGGCTCAAGGACTTTGTCAGCGGCGACTGGGGCACCTCGGTGTACTTTCGCGAATCAGTGATCAAGCTGCTGCTGCCGAACCTCGCGCAAACCCTGACGCTGGCCGGCCTGGCCTTATTGGTGATGGTGCCGGTGGCGCTGACCCTGGGCGTGCTCGCCGGGATTCGCCAGGGCTCGGTACTGGACCGCCTCGTGTCGTTTCTGTCGATTGTCACCACCTCGATTCCCGACTTTGCCAGCGCGGTGTTCGTCTCGGCGATCTTTGTGTTCTGGCTCAACTGGCTGCCCGGCGTCAGCAGCATGAGCGAGGGTTTCAGCGCGGTGGAGCTGGTGCTGCCGTTGATGGTGCTGTGCCTGTTCGGCATCGGCTACCTGGCGCGCATCACCCGGGCCTCGATGGTGGAAGTGATGCAGGCGCCGTACATCCGCACTGCACGGCTCAAGGGTGCGTCGACCTCACGCATCGTGCTGCGTCATGCCCTGCGCAATGTGCTGATCGCGCCGGTCACGGTGATCATGCTGTACATCCCGTGGCTGCTGTCGAACGTGATCGTGGTGGAGGTGTTCTTCGCCTACAAGGGCTTCGGCTCGCTGCTGTACACCGCCTCGCTTAACCACGACGTGTACCTGATCGAAGCCTGCGCGATGGTCAGTGCCGTGGTGGTGGGCATCACCAAGATCTTCTCGGACCTGGCCTACACCTGGCTCAACCCGCGCATCACCCTGCGCAGCCTCGGCGGAGGTGCCCAATGAATGTCCTGCAATCCTTCAAACATCCCTTGGCGCTGCTCGGCCTGCTGCTGGTGGGCGGCTGGGTGCTGATCGCGCTGTTTGCGCCGTGGATCGCGCCCCATGACCCGCTGGAAAGCTTCACGCCCTTACTCACGCCAATGACCGCAGGCGACAACGGCCAGAGCTTCTTGCTGGGCACCGACATGATCGGCCGCGACATTCTTTCGCGGCTGATCTGGGGCACCCGCACCGTACTGTTCTGGTCGATCCTCGCCACCCTCACCGCGTTTGCCGTCGGCATCGCCATGGGCCTGTGCGCCGGTTACTTCAACGGCTGGGTCGACAGCGTGCTGTCGTATGTGGCGGACACGGTGCTGTCGTTCCCGGTGCTGGTGCTGTACATAGTGATCATCATCGCCCTCGGCGCTTCGGCGCTGAATATCCTGATTGCGGTGACCTTCACCAGCGCGCCGGCGATCTTCCGGATCATGCGCGCCCTGACCATCGACATCCGCTCGCGAGACTACGTGCTCAGCGCCATCACCCAGGGCGAAGGGTCGCTGCGGATCATGCTGGTGGAAATCCTGCCCAACTGCGGCGGGCCATTGATTGTCGATTTCTGCCTGCGCATCGGCTACACCGCGATCATGATCGGCGCCCTGGGCTTCCTCGGCCTCGGCCTGCCACCACCGACCCCGGACTGGGGCGGCATGATCAACGACGGCCGCGCCATGGCCATCGCCTTCCCGCACCTGGTGATCTTCCCGTGCATCGCCATCTCCACCCTGATGCTGGGCCTGAGCCTGCTGGCGGACGGCCTGGATGAACACGCCCAGAAAGGCGCAAGGAGTTGAGCATGAACCCCACACAAGTGCTGCGGGTGCAGAACCTGTCCATTGAACTGCCACCGGGGGCCGACCGTAGCCACGCGGTGCAGGGCATCAGCCTGGAGGTGCGCAAGGGTGAAATCCTTTGCGTGATCGGCGAGTCCGGCTCCGGCAAGTCCGTGCTGTCTGCGGCGATCATGGGCGACTACGCCAAGGGTTTGCGGCATACCGAAGGCGTGATCGACTTTCTCGGCGATGACATTTGCACACTCGATGAGGAACGTTTGCGCCAGCTGCGGGGCAACCGTATTGCGATGATTTTCCAGGAGCCCATGGCGGCGCTTAACCCGGCGATTCGCATCGGCAAGCAAGTGGAAGAGATCTTCGATATTCACGCACCGCAGATGCCTGCCGCTGAACGCCGCGAGCGCATGCTGGCGTTGCTGGAATCCACCCAACTGCCAGACCCACCACGCATCGCCAACAGCTTTCCCCACCAGTTATCTGGTGGCCAATGCCAGCGGGTGGTGATTGCCATGGCCCTGGCGATGAATCCGGATTTGCTGATCGCCGACGAACCTACCACGGCGCTGGATGTGACCACTCAGGCGCAAGTACTGAAGCTGGTGCGTGAACTGCGCGGTCGCGGGCAACACGGCATTCTGTTTATCACCCATGACTTCGGCGTGGTGGCGCAGATTGCCGACCGTATCGCGGTGATGGAAGGTGGCCGGCTGGTGGAAATCGGCGAGCGCGACCAGGTGCTGAACGCCCCGGCCCACGCCTACACCCGCAAGCTGATTGCGGCGGTGCCGGCGCTGCACCCGGAGTTGCACAAGCCAAGTGTCGACGGCGAACTGGCATTACGCATCGAGAACCTGACCAAGACCTACACCGTCGGCGGCAGCTCGGTGGCGGCGCTGCGCAATGTCTCGCTGCAATTGCCACGGGGCAAGACGCTGGCGATTGTGGGCGAGTCGGGCTCGGGGAAAAGTACATTGGTCAAAGCGGCGATCCGCCTGGTGGACAGCGACAGTGGCCATGTGTGGGTCGGCGACACCGACTTCCTGGCCCTGCGCGGCTCGGCGCTGGCGGCCAATCGGCGGCGGATCCAGATGATTTTCCAGGACCCGTATGGCTCCCTCAATCCTCGGCATCGGGTGGGTGACATCATCGCCCGTGCGGCGCAACTGCGTGGGTTGTCGGCCAAGGATGCGTGGGCCGAAGCCGGTGATTTGCTGGAACAAGTGGGACTCAAGCGCGACGCCCTCAAGCGCAAGCCCCGGCAGTTCTCCGGCGGCCAGCGCCAGCGCATCGGCATCGCCCGCGCCCTGGCGATGCGCCCGGAAGTGTTGATCGCCGACGAGAGCGTGTCGGCCCTGGATGTCTCGGTGCAGAAACAGGTGCTGGAGCTGTTGGCGGAACTGCAACAGCGCCTGAACCTGAGCATCCTGTTCATCACCCACGACCTGCGGGTGGCGGCGCAGATCAGCGACTACATCGCGGTGATGCGCCAGGGTGAAGTCGTGGAATACGGCACTGCCGAGCAAGTGCTGCTGCGCCCCCGGAATACTTACACCCAGACCTTGCTGGCGGCCGCCCCCGGCGCCTCGGAGCTGCCCGCCGCCGGCCCGCCGCTGCGGCTGATTCGCCCGCAAGCGCACTGAGCCAACCCTTTACCCCGCGTCGCAGCGTTCGCTGCGGCAAGGGGCTGCTGTTGCCAAAAAATAACCAATAACGAGAGCAAAACCATGCGACCAACCCTTCGTTACATCGCCCTGGTCCCTGTGCTCGGCGCCCTTGCGGCACCGGCCATGGCCGTGCAAGTCACCGACAACCTGGACCTCGGCGGCGCCATACGCGCCCGTTGGGACTACGACCCGGATCGCGGCATCCAGAAGTTCGGCCTGGATACCGCGTTCCTCAGCGCCAAGTACAACTCCGACACCTGGATCGGCGAGGCGCAGTACCGGTTCTACGGGCGCTCCTACCCGTACCAGTACACCAAGAACTACGGCGATATCCAGTTCGCCAAGTTCGCCTGGGTGGGCTACAAATTCAACCCCGACCAGCAGGTGCAAGTGGGCCTTAACACCGTGCCGTTTGGTTTGCAGCCGTACTTCGGCAGCACTTTCTACGAGACCCTGGGTAACGTCATCGGCCTGGAGGATGTGCAGCAGGTGGGCGCCAAGTACATCCAGCAAAGCGGCGACTGGAACATCCAGGCCGGTTACTACCTGCGCCCGGCGTGGCAAGGCAAAGGCACGAGCAAGGGCGTGACCTATTCCAGCGTGATCTCCGAGGCCGACAGCTACGTGGGCGACGGCAGCAATAACCAGGAACGCAATACCGTGGTGGTGCGGGTGGCCAAGGCCATGGACCTGGGTGGTTGGAAATCGGAAGTGGGGCTTTCCGGCCTGACCTCCACCCTGGAGAACAAGGACACCAACGACGATGGCCGGCGCAACGCGGTGGCGATCCACTACCTGGGCAAGAACGGGCCATGGGGCGTGCAATTGCAGGCGGCACGCCAGCAGATGTCGCCACGCAACCCCGGCACCGACAGTGTGGTGACGTTGGGCGGGTACGACGGCACCTTCAACGTGGCCAGCCGGGGTAATCTGTATGTGGCGGACTTGAGCTACGACGTGGGCGGCAAGTACCTGTTTGACCAGATCAGCGGCGTGAAGCTGTATGCCAACTACAGTGCGTTTGATAAATCCGAGGATCAGTTCAAGACGTCGCAGCGGGTGATTTTGGGAACGTCGTTTTCGGTCAGTAAATTGTGGGTAGCGACGGAGTGGTTGATCGGCAAGAATGATCCGTATATTGGCGGGAGCAGCTATACCGAGAGCCTGGGGGCTGGGGGGAGTAACCAGTGGGAGAATCAGTTATATATGAACATTGGGTACTACTTCTAAACAGGCGGCGTCATCACTGACGCCTTCGCGAGCAAGCCCGCTCCCACATTTTGACCGCAGCGCCTATCAAATGTGGGAGCGGGCTTGCTCGCGAAGAGGCCGCCAAAAACACCATAAAAACAACAGGTGTGGAATCCATTTCATGCGCCAACTGCCCGCCCTCAACATGCTCCGCGTCTTCGAAGAAGTCGCCCGCCACCGCAGCTTCAGCCAGGCCGCCGTGGGCCTCAACGTCACCCAGGGCGCCGTCAGCCGCCAAATCAAACAGCTGGAAGACTACCTCGGCGTCGCCCTCTTCATCCGCACGCCCCAGGGCCTGTCCCTGACCGAAGCCGGCTTCGCCCTCTCCCCGCACTTGAGCGATGCCTTCGACCATATCGAACGCGCCCTTCACGCCGTGCGCGTGCCCAACCTGCGCCAGCGCCTGCGCATCGTCGCCCCGCCGACCTGGGCCACCCGCTGGCTGTCCGCTCACCTGCGCAGGTTTTGCGAGCGTTATCCGGATATCAACCTCAGCGTCACCCACCAGAACAGCCACGCGAGCCTGGCGGAAATCGACTGCCAGATCCGCTTCGGCCTGGAACCGGCCCCGCATTGCAGCAGTGAACTGTTGGTGATGGAGCGTCACATCGCAGTCGCCAGCCCGGAACTGTTCAGCGACGGTCAGCCACCCGACCTGCGGCGCTTTCCCCTGCTGCACATCCTGCACGACGGCAAGCGTTTGAAGGTCTGGGAGAACTGGCTGGCGGCCATGGGCCGGGAAGACATCGATGCGGACCAGGGCCTGGAATTCAGCACCCTGGACCAGGTGATCCACACCGCACTGGCCGGCGGTGGGTTGGCGGTGATCGACCGGCAGATGATCGAGCGCGAACTGGCGAATGGCAGCCTGCTGCCGATCACCCCGGTGGAGGTGATCGGCCCGTATGGCTATTGGCTGGATGTGGCGAGTGACAAGCAGGGACTATCCAAGGTGCGCTTGTTTACGCAGTGGTTGAACCGGGTGAGCAATCCCTGACACCGGTGCTTCGGCCTTGCACGCCTGGCTCAAGGTCAATGCCTTGGTTTCCGGCGCCCAGGCCCAGGAGATGATCGCCCCCAGCACCAGGATTGCGGCGAGGATGCCCATGGTCGGGCTGAGGCCGATCCCAGCCACGCTGACCGGCAACAGGAAGGTACTCACTGCCGAACCCAAGCGGCTGACGGCCGTCGCCAAGCCAATCCCGCTGGCCCGGACTTCAGTCGGGAAACTCTCCGCCGGGAATACGCCCACCAGGTTGCTCACTGCCGACAGCACCAGGGTGAATACCCCGAACGTCAGCACCATCAACCACGCCATGCTCCCCGGCAATACCGCCAGCAGGAACAACGCTGCAGCCAGGATGATGAACGAGTTGATCAGGAAGCCCCGCCGAGAGAATTTCACGGTGCACCAAATACCGATCAAGGCGCCGATGATCAGCAGCAGGTTGAGCATCAGCTCCGTGCCAAAGCCTTCGGCCAGGCCCATCTTCTGCAGGATCGACGGCAGGAAGGTGTAGATGGCGAAGTACGGCATCACGATGCACACGAAGAACAGGCAGTTGAACGCGGTGCGCTTGCGGTATTCACGGCTGAACAGCACGCCATAGCCGGAGCGGGTTTGCGTCGACGGTTCCTCATCGAGCACCACGTGTTCGCCGAGGTGTTTCTTGACGATGGCCCGGGCTTCGGTAATCCGGCCTTGATTGACCAGCCAGCGCGGCGACTCAGGGGTACCGATGCGGGCGATCAGGATCAGCCCGGCGGGGATCGCCGACGAGGCCAGCATCCAGCGCCAGGCGTCATCGCCCAGGCTGAGCATGGCGGTGCCGACAAAGGTCGCGGCCACGTAGCCAACGGTCCAGACCACGCTGAAGGAGCCGAGTAGCACACCGCGATGCTTCTTCGGCGAGAACTCGGCGAGCATCGCGTGACCGACGCTGAAATCGCCGCCCAGGCCGATGCCGATCAACACGCGGCAGAGGAACAGCCCCATGGCAGTTTCGGCATAGAACTGCATCACCGAGGCAACGGTGATCAGGACGAAGCTGACCAGGAAGATTTTCTGCCGGCCGAGGGTGTCGGAGATCCAGCCAAAAAACAGGCTGCCCATAAACAGCCCGATCAGGGCCGAAGCGCCGATCAAGCCTTGCCAGAAGGCGTCCAAGTGCATCTGTGGGCTGAGCAAGGTGAAGGCAATGCCGATCAGGCCGAGGATATAGCCGTCGGTGAAGTGCGCGCCAAAGGTCAGGCCGGCGATTTTAATGTGGAAGCGACCGATGGGCAGGTCATCGATCTTGATGGATGGGGTGGACATGTTGTTCTCCATATTTTTGTTTTTGACGGAGTAACAGCGGGCAAGCCGGTTGTGGTGTGTGGGCTTTTTTGTGGGAGCTGGCTTGCCTGCGATAGCGGTGGGTCAGTTGGATAATGGGTGACTGACCCGCCGCTATCGCAGGCAAGCCAGCTCCCACATTGGATCTTTGTTGTTTGGAAGAATGGGTCAGAGGCCGCCCATCAACAGGTATTTGATCTCCAGGTAATCCTCCAGGCCGTACTTGGAACCTTCACGCCCCAGGCCCGACTCCTTGATCCCGCCAAACGGGGCGACTTCGGTGGAGATGATCCCTTCGTTGATCCCGACCATGCCCGCTTCCAGGCCTTCGGCCATGCGCCACACGCGGCCGATGTCGCGGCTGTAGAAGTAGGCAGACAAGCCAAACGGTGTGTCATTGGCCCGTTGCAGCACTTCGGCTTCATCCTTGAAGCGGAAGCAGGCCGCCACCGGGCCGAAGGTTTCTTCCTGGGCGATCAACATCTCGCCGTGGGCTTCGGTAAGGATGGTCGGTTCAAAGAACGTCCCGCCCAACGCATGCCGACGGCCGCCGCACAGCAGCTTGGCGCCTTTCTCCAAAGCATCGCCGACGTGGGCTTCGACCTTGGCCAGGGCCGCGGCGTTGATCAGCGGGCCTTGTTCGGTTTCGCCCTCCAGGGCGCTGCCGACGCGCATCGCAGAGACCGCTTCGGCCAGCTTGCGGGTGAACGCATCGTACACACCGTCCTGGATGAAGAAGCGGTTGACGCAGACGCAGGTCTGGCCGGTGTTGCGGAATTTGGAAGCCATGGCGCCTTTGACGGCGGCGTCCAGGTCGGCATCGTCAAACACGATAAACGGCGCGTTGCCGCCCAATTCCAAGGAGACCTTTTTCAGGGTGTCGGCCGCCTGGCGCATCAGCAGCTTGCCGGTGCGGGTGGAGCCAGTGAAGGACAGCTTGCGCACAATGCTGGAGGCTTGCAGTGCGCCACCGATGGCCACGGCATCGCCGGACACGATGTTGAACACGCCGGCGGGAATCCCGGCCTGTTCCGCCAACACCGCCAGGGCAAAGGCCGACAACGGGGTTTCTTCCGACGGTTTGAGAATCATCGTGCACCCCGCCGCCAGCGCCGGGCCGACCTTGCGGGTGACCATGGCCAGCGGGAAGTTCCACGGGGTGATCGTCGCGACCACGCCAATCGCTTCCTTGGTCACGATGATCCGCGCATGGGCCTTGTGGCTCGGGATCACGTCGCCATAGGCGCGCTTGGCTTCTTCGGCGAACCACTCCAGGAAGCTCGCGGCGTAGACCACTTCGCCCATGGCTTCGGCCAGCGGCTTGCCCTGTTCGAGGCTGAGCAAGTGGGCCAGGTCTTTCTGGTTGCTCAGCATCAAGTCGCTCCAGCGCTTGAGGCGCTGGCTGCGTTCCTTGGCGGTGAGCTTGCGCCAGGCCGGCAACGCACGGTTGGCGGCGGCGATGGCCAGGTTGGTTTCCTCGGCCCCGGCGCGTTGCACCTCGGCGATTTGCGCGCCATTGGCCGGGTTGAGCACCGGGTAAACCGGCCCACCGCTGGACCATTGGCCATCGATGAAATTGCCTGTGCGAATCAGCGGGTTCATGCCACGGCCTCTATCAGGTTAAAGCGGTCCAGGCCCGGACGGGCGCTGCGCAGGATGCGTTTGCCGGCGGTGTAGTCGTTGATCACATCGCACGGCGTGTAGTTGCGTTCCAGCTCGTGCAGTTCTTCGGCATCCAATTGGGTGTCGAGGGCTGCAAGCGCGCTATCAAATTGCGCGGTGGTGTCGGCGCCCACCAGCATCACGTCCACACCCGGGTGGTTGGCTACCCACGCCTGGGCGATCTGCGCGTTGGACACGCCACGGGCACGGGCCACGCGTTGCACCGAGTGGGCGATATCGAACGACGCCTGGTCGCTGTACATCTGCTGGGTAAAGAAGTCGGTCTGGTTGCGGGTCGACTGCACTTCACCGGTGAGCAAGCCACGGGCCAGCGGGCTGAACACCGAGACGCCCAGGCCCTGGTCGCGGCAGAACGGGATCATCTCGCGCTCTTCTTCGCGGTAGGCACAGTTCAGTTGCAGTTGCATGTTGATCGGCTTGACCCAGCCATTGCGTTCGCAGGCCATGAGGATTTTCGCCAGTTGCCCGGTGAGCATGGTGGACACGCCGATGTAGCGCGCCTTGCCGGAACGCACGATGTCGTTGAGGGCGCCCATGGTTTCTTCCACCGGGGTGTTCACGTCGAAGTAATGCAGCATGAACACGTCGACGTAATCCATGCCCAGGCGGCTCAGGGAGGCGTCGATGCTGTCCATGATGTGCTTGCGCGAATGGCCGCTGGCGTTGATGCCGCTGCGGGTGCCGTAGCCGACCTTGGTGGTGACCACGATGTCTTCACGGCGTGCAACGCGCTTGAGGATGCGCCCTACCACTTCTTCGCCGACGCCTGCGGAATAGAAGTCCGCCAGGTCGATGAAGTTGACACCGTTGTCCAGGGCGTGGGCGACGATGGGTTCGCTTTGCTTCTCATCGAAGATCCACGGTTTCCAGTCCGGGGTGCCCATGTTCATGGTGCCCAGGCACAGGCGCGAGACTTGCAGGCCGGAGTTGCCCAAACGGATGTATTGCATGGGGATGTCCTCAGGCTTTTGGCGTGTAGAAAGGGTTGCTGATGTGGTTGACCACGTCTGCCAGTTGCGCGGTGTGGGGCAAGCCTGTGAGGGCGGCGCGGATCGCGGTGCGGCAGGCGTTGTAGTTGTTCAGGTAGACCGCATCCAGATCATCGCAGGCCGGGTTGACCCAGTTGGCGGTGACGATGGCCCACTCGTCCTCGGCTTCCGGCGGCAGGGTGCCGTCGAGCAAGGCTTCGAGCACCGCCTTGGCGATCCCGGCCTGGGACGCGCCCCAGGTGGCATTGCCGTGCAAGTCGCTGCCGATGGCGGCCTTGTTGACGTAGAGGGTCATGGGTTTGACCGGGATGTTCGGCTGGGCAATCACCATGAACGGGCAATGGCCCTGGCTTGGCGATGCGAGGCTGGTGGCGAACGCCTGGCCGGCCGGGCCGTTGCGTGGGCCGATCAGGATGTTGATGTGGGCAGCATTGACGCCTGGGCCTTCGAAGCCTTCGCCGATGTACAGATCAAGTGCTTTCATTTCGCAAACGCTCTTTTTTGTTATGGGGAGCTGGTTGGCGAATTTTTAGCACTGGCCCGGGTGGCGGCCGTAACCATTAAAAGTCATGGGGGTGTGAGTTTTTCTCATGCCCCCTGAAAAGCACGCTCCATCTTGATGATCTCAATGGACACCGGACTGTTGCCCCGGCTGAAGGTGCCCTCGCCAATCTTGCGAAAGCCGAAAGCAGCGTAGAATTTTTCGGCGGTGAGGGTTGCTTCGAGGTACGCCTTGGGATGGCCGGCGGCTTCAATATGCTGAAGGGCCTCGCGCAGCAATCGGGCACCAACGCCCTGCCCCGCGGCTTCACCCCGGACAAACAGTTTGCTGACTTCATGGCCGTCGATTTCCACGAAGCCCTGAAGCGTATCGGTGCAGGCCAGCCAGAAGTTGCCGGCGATGATCGCTTCGCGATAGGTCTCGGGCGAGCGGCCGTCGAGCCACATGTTGATCTGGTCCGGGCCGTAATCGGCGTTGCAGAGGTTTTCGACGGAGTTTTTATGCACCTGGAAAATGCCCTCGGCGTCTTCCAGACGGGCGGCGCGGATCAGCAGATTGTTCATTCCCTTGAGGTCCTGATTGGAGTCAATGATCCCGGCCTTTATAGCTGACCCACGTCATGCCAGCCACTCAAGACCGTACATCTTGTGCGTTGACCATCGTTGTTACACCCCATATAGTGTGCCCACAAACACAGACAACCACTACATAGTGTGCAAGAACGCTGAATGCCGACCACACTGTGAGCTGTATTTCAATGCCTTGAAGCCTGCAAAACGCACATTTTTGAACACGCTGGGTGAATCGAAGCCCACGCCGTCAAACGGACCACGAAGGAGCAATTCAATGCTGAGTTGGGATGAAGCAGATCAACCAGACACCGGTGACGTAGTCATCCGA
>NZ_JAEKFB010000012.1:0-288347 GCF_016650865.1 Pseudomonas sp. TH34 | reverse complement strand
GGATGGGCTGAGCCATAACGAGGCGGAGGAGATTTATCCGCAGTGGTCGACGGCGGGGGCGGATGTGTTGTTGCAGGCGGTGTTGGCCAAGGCGCAGGCGTGAGCGAGGTTTAACTGTTTAACTGTTTAACTGTTTAACTGTTTAACTGGATTCCCTGTGGGAGCTGTCGAGCTTTAGCGAGGCTGCGATGGCGGCCTGACTGTCGACATCTCTATTGCCTGACAGGGCCTCATCGCAGCCTCGCTAAAGCTCGACAGCTCCCACAGGGGAACCAGTTCCCATAGGAAACCCTGTTCCATAGGAGATCCAGTTCCCACAGGAAATCCGGTTTTCGCTCCGGAGCTTCTTTGTCTGATGATCAGCGGAAGAACTCGCCCGGTGTAGCGTCGAACTGCTGGCGGAAGGCGTTGATAAAAGCTGAGGTGGACTCGTAACCACAGGCCAATGCCACATCGGTCACCCGTTCACCCTGTTCCAGGGCGGGCAGGGCGCTTAACAATCGCAAGCGCTGGCGCCACGCGCGGAAGGTCAGGCCGGTGTCGCTCAGGAACAGCCGGCTGAGGGTTTTCTCGCTGACCGCCAGTTTCTGGCTCCATTGCCCCAGGGTGGTTTGCTGCTCGGGGTGCAGGTTCAGGCTGCGGTAAATCTGGCGCAAGCGGCTGTCGGCGGGCAGCGGCAACATCAGGTCGACCTGGGGTGCAGCGGCCAACTGGTCCAGCACAACCTGGGCCAGCCGCCCATCCGGGCCGTCCTCGGCATATTCCACCGGCAATTCACTGAAGCTGCGAATCAACTCCCGCAACAGGCTGCTCACCGCCAGCACCTGGCAGCGGTCGGCCGCCCAGCCGGTGACGCTGCAATCCAGGTACAAGCTGCGCATCTCGGTATGGGGCGAACTGAACACCCGGTGCGGCATGCCGGCCGGGATCCACACGGCCCGCTGGGGCGGCGCGACGAAGCGCCCGACACTGGTCTGGATCTCCAGCACCCCGGATATCGCGTAGGACAACTGCACCCACGGGTGACTGTGGCGGCGGGTCAGTGCGCGGTTGGGCAGGGATTCGGTGCGGCCATACACCGGCCTCGGCAGGCTGGAAAGCCCGGGCACGGTGCGGCGCACGGTTTTGTCATGTCCTTTAGGCGGCATTTACTGGCTCATTGGCGTTAGTCGGTAACAAGCCGTTACGTTAGAGTCGCGACGATGCTCTTGGCAACCCCTGGAAGATTGGCCTATGACCCGCCCACGCTTTTTACCTGACAACTTCACCCTGACCCTGGTGGCCACGGTGATCCTTGCGTCCCTGCTGCCTGCCAGCGGCCAGACCGCCGTGGCCTTTGGCTGGGTGACCAACCTGGCCATCGCGCTGCTGTTTTTCCTGCATGGCGCCAAGCTGTCGCGTCAGGCCATCGTCGCCGGTGCCGGGCACTGGCGCCTGCACCTGCTGGTGTTCAGCCTGACCTTCGTGATGTTTCCGCTGCTGGGCCTGGCGCTCAAGCCGGTGTTGTCACCGCTGATCGGCAAAGACCTGTACATGGGCATGCTCTATCTGTGTGCGTTGCCCGCCACTGTGCAGTCGGCGATTGCCTTTACTTCCCTGGCCCGGGGTAACATCCCGGCGGCGATCTGCAGCGCGGCGGCGTCGAGCCTGTTCGGGATCTTCCTGACGCCGTTGCTGGTGACCTTGCTGCTCAATGTGCATGGCGATGGCGGTTCTACTGTCGATGCGATCCTGAAAATCAGCGTGCAACTGCTGCTACCGTTCATCGCCGGGCAAATCGCCCGTCGCTGGGTCGGCGAGTGGGTGGGGCGTAACAAATCCTGGCTGAAGTTCGTCGACCAGGGTTCGATCCTGCTGGTGGTCTACGGCGCGTTCAGTGAAGCAGTCAACGAAGGCATCTGGCACCAGATTCCGTTGTGGGAGCTGGGCGGCCTGGTGGTGGCGTGCTGTGTGTTGCTGGGGCTGGTGCTGGTGGCGTCCACGGTGCTGGGCAAGGCGTTTGGTTTCAGCCAGGAAGACCGGATCACCATCCTGTTCTGCGGCTCGAAGAAAAGCCTGGCCACGGGTGTACCGATGGCCCAGGTGTTGTTCGCCGGGGCGAGTATGGGCGTGTTGATTTTGCCGCTGATGCTGTTTCACCAGATCCAGTTGATGGTCTGTGCGGCGCTGGCCCAGCGGTATGCCAAGCGTCCGGAATCGATTCCCGAGCTGATGGGGCAAGTCGATCCCTGAATCGTCGTGTTACTATTTTTTGCGCGCGGCTCAAGGCCCGGCATCGGGCCGGCTTGATCTGCGCGCAAACGAGTACGACGACCTGTCAATGAGCATTTCCGCCGCAACACCTCAAGCCAACTGGCAACCGGTCTTCGCTCTCGCGTTGGCCGCTTTCGTTTTCAATACCACCGAATTTGTGCCGGTCGGCCTGCTGAGTGCCATCGGGGCGAGCTTCGACATGCCCATCGCCAGCGTCGGCCTGATGCTGACCATCTATGCCTGGATCGTGTCCCTGACCTCGCTGCCGGTGATGCTGCTGACCCGCAACGTCGAGCGGCGCAAGCTACTGATCGTGCTGTTCGGCATGTTTATCGCCAGCCATATCCTGTCCAGCGTGGCCACCAGCTTTGGCATCCTGATGCTCAGCCGGGTCGGCATTGCCCTGTCCCATGCGTTGTTCTGGTCGATTACCGCCTCCCTCGCGGTGCGCCTGGCACCGGAGGGCAAGCAGGTGCAGGCCCTCGGCTTGCTCGCTACCGGCACCTCCCTGGCCATGGTGTTGGGCATTCCGCTCGGCCGCCTGCTGGGCGAAGCCATGGGCTGGCGCACCACCTTTCTGGTGATCGGCGCGTTTGCCGCCGGGCTGGTGTTCTGGCTGGCGCGCACCTTGCCGCTGCTGCCGAGCCAGAACTCCGGCTCGTTGCGCAGCCTGCCGCTGCTGTTCAAGCGCCCGGCACTGGTGGCGCTGTACGTGCTGACGGCGATGGTGGTGACGGCGCAGTTCACGGCCTACAGCTATGTTGAGCCGTTTGTTGAAGGTGTTGCCGGCATGAGTGGCAACACCGTGACCCTGATCCTGCTGGTGTTCGGCGGTGCGGGGATCATCGGTTCGTTGTTGTTCAGCCTGGTGCATCGCTTTAATCCCCATCGTTTCCTGATCAGCGCGGTGACCATCCTCGCGCTGTGCCTGGCGTTGTTGTTGCCGTTGAGTGGCGAGGTGTCGTACCTGGTGACCCTGAGTGTGTTCTGGGGCATGGCCATCATGGGCTTTGGCCTGGCGCTGCAATCGAAGGTGCTGGTGCTGGCGCCGGATGCCACGGATGTGGCGATGGCGATGTTTTCCGGGATCTACAACATCGGCATTGGCGGCGGGGCGTTGATGGGCAGTTGGGTGGGCAGCCACTTTGGTTTCGCCTGGGTCGGCGCGGCCGGCGGGTTGCTGGCGGCAGTGGCGTTGATTGGGTATTGCCTGGCGATTTATCGGTTTGGGCAGGGTGTGGCTCGCGGCAATCTGTAGGCGCGACATTCTTAATGCAGTGGTTTTTTCTAGGGATTTAGTATGAAAGCAGGGTTGCTGATCGCTGTTTTATTGATGCTGGGTGGTTGCGTCACCAATCAGTTGCACTTCGCTTCTTATACCTCTGACGCGGAGTTGGCCAGCATTAAGAACAGTGCTGTTCAGTCGGATATTGTCGGGGTTTCAGGCTACGAGCGTTGTGGGCCCTGTACTGAGCGAAGCAAGATTGTATGGCATGCCGCGAATCACGAAATCGTCAGCCTCTACGAGGGGATGGCCAATGTTCCTGTTGATGATTGGGTTGGCTTTACCAAGCGGGCTATAGGGTCTGATTCGACATCGTCCATTAAAACCCGGGTCGAGATTGATCGGGTTTTCGTAAAAACCTGGAGTGATCCCGAATACTATGCAACTGATGTAGAGCTTTCGGTCTATATCGGCGGTGTCAAATATGCCGGGCATTCACTAATCAAGATAAAAGGCGCAGGCCAGACGCTTATTCAGCGGGATAAAGTGGCTTTCAATTCAGCTACCCTCGATGCCGTCAGTGTGGGGTTGAAGGCAGCTTATCTGGATGCGTTTGCAAAGTTTAAAACCTCAACTCACTGATGGCGCCGCTTACTGCTTGCTCCTACAGGAGGCATTTCCATGGTAGTTCGTTTGATTAAACCGGCGGTATTTGCAGTGCTCGCCGGGTTTTCCGTGTTGTGGCTCAGCCCTGCAAGCCTGGCGGCCAGTTTTGACTGTGACCGGGCGAAGGCGCCTGACGAGAAAACCATCTGTGCCACGCGCTCCCTCAATGATCAGGACGTGACCATGGCGCTGCTTTATGACCTCAACCGGCACTTCATGGCTATGGGAGGACGTGGTTCGTTGATGGATGATCAGGCTGTGTGGCTCAAGCAACGGCATACCTGCGGCGCCCAAGTCAGTTGCCTGAGCAAAGCCTATACGCAGCGTGTTGCGATGTTGCGCAGCTTTATTGATGAGCGGGTGATGACGAAAGGACCGTTCTGAACAGGCCGCTTTCTGTAGGAGCGAGCTTGCTCGCGAAAAACCGGAGAGCACTGTGGGGTCTCAGGCTTCCCGGGTCATCGTTCACGTCCATCGCGAGCAAGCTTGCTCCTACTGAAGCAGGGTATGTTTTTTATTCAGGGGACTTTCACGCAATTCATTACAGATCTTGTAATAGTTTTGCATTGTAGGAAATTCCTGTTTCGCCTGTACGATTCAAGTCCTTTTTCCACAACAGGACCTACATGAACACCCTCTCGGAGCCTCCCAGTCGTCTTTCCCCAAGACATGCACTGTCGCCGTTCCCGCTGATCGCCTGCCTCCGGGCCAAGCATCCCGTCTTCCGATTGCCTACCCTTACCCGGTCCCTCGACCGTGCGTTGCCGTGCCCGGCATTCTGAAAAACTTGAAGAGATACTGAAAAATGGAATGGTTAGCGGATCCAACGGCCTGGCTCGGCCTGTTGACTTTGATTGTGCTGGAGCTGGTGCTGGGCATCGACAACCTGGTGTTTATCGCAATCCTGGCGGACAAGTTGCCGCCGGAGCAGCGTGACCGTGCGCGTCTGATCGGTTTGTCCCTGGCATTGCTGATGCGCCTGGGCTTGCTGGCAAGTATTTCGTGGTTGGTGACCCTGACCCAGCCGCTGTTCGAGGTGTTCGACAAGAGTTTTTCGGGCCGTGACTTGATCATGCTGTTTGGTGGTGTGTTCCTGTTGTTCAAGGCCACCATGGAATTGCATGAGCGCCTTGAGGGGCATGTGGCCCAGCGCACTGGCAACGTGGCTTATGCGATGTTCTGGCCGATCGTTGCGCAGATTGTGGTGCTGGATGCGGTGTTCTCCCTCGATGCGGTGATTACTGCCGTGGGCATGGTGGATGAGCTGGCGGTGATGATGATCGCGGTGATCATTTCCATCGGCCTGATGATCGTTGCCAGCAAGCCGCTGACCCGTTTCGTCAACGCCCACCCGACGGTGATCATGCTGTGCCTGGGCTTCCTGATGATGATCGGTTTTGCCCTGACCGCAGAGGGCCTGGGCTTCCACATTCCTAAAGGCTATCTGTACGCGGCCATCGGTTTCTCGATCCTGATCGAGGTGTTCAACCAGATCGCTCGGTCGCGCCGCAAGAAGTCGGCTCAAGGCACGCTGCCGAGGCGTGAGCGCACGGCCCATGCGGTGATGCGTTTGCTCGGCGGGCGTAATCTGGCAGTGGAGGAGGTGGGTGAAGAGGTGGCCGACCTGCTGGATAACCCTGATGCCAACGGCGGGCCGCTGTTCGATCGGCGTGAGCGGGTGATGATCAGTGGCGTGCTGCAACTGGCTGAACGCCCGATCCGTACCCTGATGACGCCTCGGGCGAAGGTGGACTCTATAGATCTGTCGGACGATCCCGACACTATCCGCCTGAAACTGATGCATTCGTCTTACTCGCGTCTGCCCTTGATCCGCAACGGTAATGTCGACGAGCCATTGGGCTTTGTGCACAAGAAGGAGTTGCTCAAGGAATACCTGGCCGGTAACGAGCCGAACCTGGAGCACTTGGCGCGCCGAGCGGTCAACCTGCTGGAGAGTTTTTCGATTCTCAATGCCCTGGAGCAGATGCGTCAGGAATCTACTCACATTGCGTTCGTGATCAACGAATTTGGTGACTTTATCGGGGTGTTGAGCATGACCGACATCCTCGAGTCCATCGCCGGTGAGTTGCCGGATGCGAGTGAAGTCGAAGGGCCAGACATCGTTGAGGAAGAGGGTGGCTTTCGGGTTAATGGTGCCTTGAACCTTAACCTGATTCGCCAGCGCACCGGCTTCAAGGCGGTGGCGACGGAGGATTACCAGACCCTGGCCGGGCTGGTGATGAGCCTGCTGGATCGCCTCCCCGCCGTCGGCGATAGCCTGGAACATGAAGGGTGGCGCCTGACCGTGGCAGCGGTGGAGGAGCGGCGAGTTACTCAGGTGTTGCTGGCTCCTCTCTAACGGGTGAATTTCATTCGACGCTGCGCTGGCCTTTGGATAGCATCGGCGCTCATTGAACCGTTAAGGAAGGGTTACCCGAATGACTTTGGACGTGCTTAAGATTTCTGCATTTTGTGACGGTAACCAGGGCGGTAACCCGGCAGGCGTATGGATCGGTGACAACCTGCCGGAAGCCGCAGAAATGCAGCGTATCGCCCACGAAGTCGGGTTTTCGGAAACGGTATTCGCCTGCCCGCAGGATGACGGCTGGCGTGTGCGGTACTTCGCGCCGGAGTCCGAAGTCGCCTTTTGCGGGCACGCCACCATCGCCCTCGGCGCGGCCTTGAGCCTGGCGCTGGGCGACGGTGAATTCCACCTGACCTTGAACAACGGCGATATTTCCGTCAGCGGCCGCAGCGAAGGCGACCTGATCGAAGCGGCCCTGCAATCCCCGCCAACCCGCAGCGCACCGGCCAACGATGCGCTGGTGGACGCGGGCCTGACCTTGTTCGGTTATACCCGCAATGACCTGGACCCGAGCATTCCGCCGGCGATCATCCATGCCGGCATTTCCCACCTGGTGCTGGCGCTCGACAGCCGCGCCAAGCTCAGCCAGATGCACTATGAACTGGAAGCCGGTCGCCGCTACATGACCGACGCCGGTTTGGGCACCGTGGTGCTGGTGTTTGTAGAAAGCCCGACACTGTTCCACACCCGCAACCCGTTTGCGGTGGGTGGTGTGTACGAAGACCCCGCCACTGGCGCCGCGACCGCCGCCTTTGCCGGCTATCTGCGGGACCTGGGCTGGCCGCATAACGGGTGCATCAACATCATTCAAGGCGAGGACATGGGTAGCCGTTCGCGTTTGCAGGCGCTGATCACCGATGAGAAGGGTGCGTCGATTCGGGTTTCGGGGACGGCGCGGTTGATGTTGGAGGACTGATTCTGGTCTTGGCGAACGTCTGGCTCAGGGTCTTCTCGTCGAACCCCTTCAGCTTCTCGACCATCTCGCCGTTCTGGAAAACCAGCAGTGTGGGAGTGCCGGTTACCTCTGGGTGCTTCGGGGTTTGGGCAGTGTCGAGCACCAGGCTTTTCACGGAGCTGGCGTATTTCCCGGCAATCCGTTCAAACAGTGGCCCGGCTTCCCCGCAGGCCGGGCAATGCTGCGAAACAAACAGCATGAACACTGTTTTGTGTGCCTTGAGCACCTGCTGATACGCCTTGGCATCGGCAATCACCGCCGTTGCAATTCCCATGATGATCTCCTTGAGCGAAAGGCTTGGCCCACGCTAATCCCGGCGATCAAAACCGTCTACTGTCAAAACTGACAGGTACCCACCTCCAACTGGTCCATTGTGGCGAGGGAGCTTGCTCCCGCTGGGCTGCGCAGCCCCGAAGGATTCAGCGCTCCGCCCGCTCCCGAGCCTTCTTCGCCAACCCCACGCACTGCTTATAGTCGCCCTGATCCTTGGCATCCTTCGCCCGACGATACCCATGATGATTCTGCGTGGTGTAGTTCGTACTGAACGCCGCCTTCAGCTTGACCAGCTCGGCCTTGCATTCGCGCCGGTCATCCTTGGCGAACACCTGGCTAGCAAACGCCAGCGACAACAACATAAGGACAAGACTGATCTTCATCTGAACGCGTTCCTTGGGGGCTCGATCATCTGCCAAGCCTAGCCCAGCCACGGGATTCTTCCATTCACGGCCGCCGCACCGCTTGTGTGCACGGTAACGACCCGCACCCGCACCCAAATGTGGCCTGTCACCCCGGTGTGTAGCCAACGGTAGCAATCCGATTTCAGCTGCTGGCCCAGTGCCTTGTTGCCGATACAAATTTATCCCGTTGATTTAAAAAGAAATTAATCCCGCAATATTTTTCTGTTACTGCGTGTGGCACACTTTCTGCTGTCTATTCCGTTGTTACATACTAAGTTCCGGTATAGCGGAATACACAACCCCTGGAGTGCTTGTCATGCATCACCGACCTTCCGTGTTCAAAGCGTGTGTTTTTCTCTTCGCCGCATCGGCTTCCCTCGCAAGCGCAGTGCAAGCGGCGGACAGCAAGCTCGATACAGTGCTCAAGCGTGGGCACCTGATCGTGGGTACAGGCAGTACCAATGCGCCGTGGCACTTCCAGGGAGCGGATGGCAAGTTGCAAGGTTTTGATATCGACATCGGCCACATCGTGGCCAAGGGGTTGTTCAACGACCCGAGCAAAGTCGAATACGTGGTGCAGTCCTCCGACGCCCGGATTCCCAACCTGCTGACCGACAAGGTCGACATGAGCTGCCAGTTCATCACTGTCACCGCCAGCCGCGCGCAGCAAGTGGCTTTCACCCTGCCGTACTACCGCGAAGGCGTGGGGCTGCTGCTGCCGGCCAACAGCAAGTACAAGGAAATCGAAGACCTGCAGGCGGCCGGCGACAGCGTCACCGTGGCCGTGCTGCAAAACGTCTACGCCGAAGAACTGGTGCACCAGGCCTTGCCTAAAGCCAAGGTCGACCAGTACGACAGCGTCGACCTGATGTACCAGGCCGTGAACTCCGGCCGTGCCGACACCGCCGCCACGGACCAGTCCTCGGTCAAGTACCTGATGGTGCAAAACCCGGGCCGCTACCGCAGCCCGGCCTACGCCTGGAGCCCCCAGACCTACGCGTGCGCCGTCAAGCGTGGCGACCAGGACTGGCTGAACTTCGTCAACACCGCGCTGCACGAAGCCATGACCGGCGTGGAGTTCCCGATGTACAAGGCCTCGTTCAAGCAATGGTTCGGTGTGGATCTGCCAGAGCCTGCGATCGGTTTCCCGGTTGAGTTCAAGTAATTCGTAAACACTGGGGGCGTCGCTGACGGCGCCCCAATCAGGTACTGCTGACCATGAACTATCAGTTGAACTTTGCCGCTGTGTGGCGCGACTTCCCCAGCTTGCTGGCGGGGCTCGGCCTCGGCCTTGAACTGGCACTGCTGTCCATCGCCATCGGTTGCGTGATCGGCCTGTTGATGGCGTTTGCCATGCTGTCCAGACACCGCGCGCTGCGCATCGTGGCCTCGGTGTATGTGACGGTGATCCGCAACACCCCGATCCTGGTGCTGATCCTGTTGATCTACTTCGCCTTGCCCAGCCTGGGTATCCGGCTGGACAAGATCCCCTCGTTCATCATCACCCTGTCGCTGTACGCCGGTGCCTACCTCACCGAAGTATTCCGCGCAGGCCTCTTGAACATTCCCAAGGGGTTGCGTGAAGCGGGCCTGGCCATCGGCCTGGGCGAATGGCGCATCCGCGCGTACATCACCGTGCCGGTGATGCTGCGCAATGTGTTGCCGGCGCTGTCGAACAACTTTATCTCGCTGTTCAAGGACACCTCCCTCGCGGCCGCCATCGCGGTGCCGGAGCTGACCTATTACGCCCGCAAGATCAACGTCGAAAGCTACCGGGTGATTGAAACCTGGATGGTCACGACCGCGCTCTACGTGGCTGCCTGTTACCTCATTGCCATGCTGCTCCGTTACCTGGAACAGCGTTTGGCGATTCGCCGCTAAGGAGCCCCCATGTACGAATCCCCCAGCTGGCTGCATGAGTTGTGGATCGCCCGGGAAACCCTCTGGGCGGGGTTCCAGACCAGCGTTTACTGCTCGGCCCTGGCCATCATCTTCGGCACCCTGATCGGCATCGTTGCCGGATTGATCCTGACCTACGGCAAATTCTGGATGCGCGTACCGTTTCGCCTGTACGTCGACCTGATCCGCGGAACGCCAGTGTTTGTGCTGGTGCTGGCATGCTTCTACATGCTGCCGGCACTCGGCTGGCAGATCACCGCGTTCCAGGCCGGTGCCGTGGGCTTGACGCTGTTCTGCGGCTCCCACGTTTCGGAAATCGTGCGCGGTGCGTTGCAAGCCATTCCCAAGGGGCAACTGGAAGCCGGCAAGGCCATCGGCCTGACGTTCTACCAGTCCCTGGGCTACGTGCTGTTGCCTCAGGCCCTGCGGCAGATCCTGCCGACCTGGGTCAACTCGTCCACGGAAATCGTCAAGGCGTCCACCTTGCTGTCGGTGATCGGCGTGGCCGAATTGCTCCTCAGCACCCAACAGGTCATTGCCCGGACGTTCATGACCCTGGAGTTCTACCTGTTCGCAGGCTTTATGTTTTTTGTCATCAACTACGCCATCGAATTACTGGGGCGTTACATTGAAAAGCGGGTGGCGTTGCCATGAACCAATCCTCAAATGAAAGCCAGCCGCTGCTGAACATTCGCGGCCTGCGTAAACAGTACGGCCCGGTGGAAGTGCTCAAGGGCGTCGACCTGAGCATGCAGCGCGGCAACGTCGTGACGTTGATCGGCTCCAGCGGTTCGGGCAAGACCACGCTGCTGCGCTGCGTCAACCTGCTGGAAGAATTCCAGGGCGGCCAGATCACCCTCGACGGTGAGTCCATCGGCTACAGCGACGTCGGCGGCAAGCGCGTGCGCCACCCGGAGCGGGTGATTTCCCAACACCGTGCGATGACCGGCATGGCGTTCCAGCAGTTCAATCTGTTCCCGCACCTGACCGCCTTGCAGAACGTCACCCTGGGCCTGCTCAAGGTCAAGAAGATGGGCAAGGACGAGGCGGTTGCACTGGCGGAAAAATGGCTGGATCGTGTTGGCCTGCTGGAACGCCGCAATCACTTCCCGGGCCAGCTGTCGGGCGGCCAGCAACAGCGCGTGGCGATTGCCCGGGCGATTGCGATGAACCCGAGCCTGATGCTGTTCGACGAAGTCACCTCGGCCCTGGACCCGGAGCTGGTGGGCGAAGTGCTCAGTGTGATCAAGGGTTTGGCGGAAGAGGGCATGACCATGTTGCTGGTCACCCACGAAATGCGGTTTGCCTATGAAGTCTCGGACAAGATCGTCTTCATGAACCAGGGCCGCATTGAAGAACAGGGGCCGCCGAAAGACATTTTCGAACGCCCGCAATCGCCGCGACTGGCGGAATTTCTCAAGAACATTCGTTTTTAATTCACTCGTTTCAGGAGATCCATTATGAGCATTACTCGTTACGGCACCGGCGCCACGGCCGGCGGCGGCCAGCCTCGTCCTTTCGCCCGCGCGGTGGAAGCGGATGGCTGGTTGTACGTGTCGGGCCAGGTGCCGGCGGTGGACGGTGAAATCATCACCGGCGGCATCGTCGAGCAGACGCACCAGACCATGCGCAACGTGGTGGCGATTCTCGAAGAAGCCGGCTACGCCCTGGAAGACGTGGTGCGCGTCGGTGTGTGGCTGGAAGACCCACGGGACTTCTGGAGCTTCAACAAAGTGTTCGGCGAATACTTCAACCCGGAACACGCCCCGGCGCGGGCCTGTGTGCAGGCGAACATGATGGTCGATTGCAAGGTTGAGATTGATTGCGTGGCCTACAAGAAAAAAGGCTAAATGCCCGTCTCTTGAGACCACAGGAGACCCAATGTGGGAGCGGGCTTGCTCGCGAATGCGGTGGATCAGTTGTAGATGTATTCACTGACACACCGCTTTCGCGAGCAAGCCCGCTCCCACAGGGGATCTGTGTTGATAGCTACATCTTCAAACGGGACCGACGACTGCCATGACCGAAGACACCATCAAACGCCGCGCCAAAGGCCTCGACCGGGCGTTCGATATCCTCGATTTCCTCAAGGAGATCGGCCAGCCCCTGCGCCCGAATGATATCGCCAGTGGCATCGGCAGCCCCAAATCCACGGTCTACGAACTGGTGGCCTCGCTGCTGGAACGGCGCATCCTCGAAACCGTCGGCAAGGACGGTCATGTCTACCTCGGCCGTCAGTTGTACTTCCTCGGCCAGGCCCATCTGCGCCATTTCGACCTGACCCGTGAAGCCGACCACGCCCTGCAGGAAATCGTCAGCCAGACCCACGAAACGGCGCAGATGTGCCTGCTCAATGGGCGCAAATACACCGTGGCCCTGATGCGCGAAGGCGAGCGGCATTTCCGCATTTCCTCAGACATCGGCGAGAACGCGCCCATCCCCTGGACCGCCTCCGGCCGCCTGCTGCTGGGCCATCTGAGCGACCAGCAAATCATCGACCTGATCGACTACGACGACTTCATCCTCCCGGACGGTCAGCGCCTGCCTCTGGAAACCTTCCTCGGGCAAATCCGCCAGGCCACCCTCGACGGATTCTTCTCCTTCGACAGCGTCGCCGACACCTTCACCCACTGCTTTGCCGCCCCGGTTCGGGACGCCCAAGGCATCAGCATTGCGACCCTGTGCATCGTCGCCCCACGGGCCGATGCCCTCAAAAACTACAACGACTATCGCCGGGTACTGATCGAAAGCGCGAACAACCTGGCCCGTCGCATCAACGAATAGGAAATTGCTATGTCTGCCTTCAATGCCGTTGAAAAAGGCGCCGCCGCCATCGGTGCACATCTGGTCCGTGACGTCAGCCTGCCGGCCCTGGTGCTGCACCGTGACGCCCTGGAACACAACATCCGCTGGATGCAGGATTTCGTCAGCAACAGCGGCGCGCAGCTGGCGCCCCACGGCAAGACCAGCATGATGCCGGCGCTGTTCCAGCGGCAGATCGAGCAGGGCGCCTGGGGCATCACCCTGGCCAACGCCGTGCAGACCCGCGCCGCGTACGCCGGTGGGGTTCGCCGGGTGTTGATGGCCAACCAACTGGTGGGCGCGCCGAACATGGCGCTGATTGCCGACCTGCTGGCCGACCCCGAATTCGACTTCCACTGCATGGTCGACCACCCGGACAACGTGGCCGACCTGGGTTTGTTCTTTGCCGCCCGTGGCCTGCGCCTGAACGTGATGATCGAATACGGCGTGGTCGGCGGCCGTTGCGGTTGCCGCACTGAACAACAGGTGCTCGACCTGGCCAAGGCGATCAAGGCCCAGCCTGCGCTGGCCCTCACCGGCATCGAAGGCTACGAAGGGGTGATCCACGGCGAGCACGCCATCAGTGGCATCCGCGAATTCGCCGCCTCCCTGGTGCGCCTCGCCGTCGACCTGCAAAACAGCGGCGCCTTCGACCTGGCCAAGCCCATCATCACCGCCTCGGGTTCGGCCTGGTACGACCTGATCGCCGAATCCTTCGAAGCCCAGAACGCCGCCGGCCGCTTCCTCAGCGTATTGCGCCCGGGCAGCTACGTGGCGCACGACCATGGCATCTACAAAGAAGCACAGTGCTGCGTACTCGACCGCCGCAGCGACCTCAACGAAGGCCTGCGCCCGGCGCTGGAAGTCTGGGCCCACGTGCAATCGCTGCCGGAGCCAGGCTTCGCGGTGATCGCCCTGGGCAAGCGCGACGTCGCCTACGACGCCGGCCTGCCAGTGCCGCTCAAACGCTACAAGGCAGGCGTGCTGCCTGCCGAGGGTGATGACGTGACCGCGTGCAAGGTCACAGCCGTGATGGACCAGCATGCGTTCATGGTGGTTGCGCCGGGGGTTGAGTTGCGCATTGGCGACATCATCTCCTTCGGTACTTCCCACCCGTGCCTGACCTTCGACAAGTGGCAAGTGGGTAATTTGGTGGATGAGCAGTTGCAGGTGATCGAAAGCCTGCATACCTGCTTCTAGACCGAGTCGCGCCTTTCGCGAGCAAGCCCGCTCCCACATTCGACCGAGTTCCTTCAGTTGAAATGCGATCAAATGTGGGAGCGGGCTTGCTCGCGAAGAGGCCCTCCAGTACATCGAGAGCCCCCAGACATGAACACACAACCGCGCATCGCCCTCATCGGCGAATGCATGATCGAACTGCAACACCGCGCCGACGGCAGCCTGCAACAAAGCTTCGGCGGCGACACCCTGAACGCCGCCGTCTACCTGCGCCGCGAGTTGGGTGAACCCAGCACCGTCGACTACGTCACCGCCCTGGGCGATGACAGTTTCAGCGACGCCATGTGCAAGCACTGGGCCGAAGAAGGCCTGGGCCTGGGTATGGTCCAGCGCCTGCCCGGGCGGTTGCCGGGGTTGTACTGCATCCAGACCGATGCCAACGGCGAGCGCAAATTCCTTTACTGGCGCAACGAAGCGGCCGTGCGCGACTGCTTCACCACGCCGGCGGCCGAGCCGATCCTGGCGGCTCTGGCGGCATACGACGTGGTGTATTTCAGCGGCATCACCCTGGCGGTACTGGGCGAAGTGGGCCGTGGGCGTTTGCTGGAAACCCTGATCGAAACCCGCCAGCGCGGCGGCAAGGTGGTGTTCGACAACAACTACCGGCCACGCCTGTGGGCCAGTGTGGACGCGGCGCGTGCGGCGTATCACAGGGTATTGGCCGAGGTGGACATTGCCTTGCTGACGGAAGATGACGAGCGCGCATTGTTTGGCTATGAGGACAGCGAGCAGGTGTTTGCGGCGTACCCAGACATTGCTGAGGTGGTGCTGAAGCGTGGGGCGGATGCGTGTTTGATTCGCTGTGAAGGTGAGCGATTCGAGGTGCCGGCGTTGGTGGTGGAGAAGGTGGACGACACCACGGCGGCGGGGGATTCGTTCAGTGCGGCGTATCTCGCCAGTCGGCTCAAGGGCGGCTCGCCGCAGGAAGCAGCCTTGGCCGGGCATCGGTTGGCGAGCCGGGTGATTCAGGTGCCGGGTGCTTTGATTCCGCGAGATTGAGGTGCCTGGCCGCCTGCGGCGGATCGCGGGCAAGCCCGGCTCCCACAGTTGACCGCATTATTGAGAGAGAACTCGGTCAACTGTGGGAGCTGGCTTGCCTGCGATAGCGGTCTAAAGCCCACCGCTCAATCCCGGTAAAACACCTGCACCAAGTGATACCCAAACTTGCTCTTGATCGGCCCATGAACCACCTTCACAGGCTTCTTGAAGATCACCGCATCAATCACCCCCACCATCTGCCCCGGTCGCACTTCACCCAAATCACCGCCGCGCTTGGCAGACGGGCAGGTGGAGTACTTCTTGGCCAACACGTCAAACGCTTCGCCCTTGGCAATACGCTGCTTGAGTTGTTCGGCTTCCTCACTGGTTTTCACCAGAATGTGACGGGCTTGGGCTTTCATTGATCGGTCCTGATGTGAAACGGCGCGCGATTATGCCTGAAGTCAGGCCTCTGAGCTGATCATGCTGCGGATTTTGTTAGCCAGCAGGTCAATCGAAAACGGCTTGGCCACCATGTCCATGCCTTCCTCCAGGAACCCCTGGCGCTCGGCGGCTTTCTCGGCGTAACCGGTCATGAACAGCACCTTGAGTGCCGGCCGGTGTTGCCGGGCGATTTCGGCCAATTGCCGACCATTCATTCCCGGCAAGCCCACATCGGTCACCAGCAAATCCACCCGCAGGTCGGACTCCAGCAACGGCAATGCCGCCCGCGCATCGGCGGCCTGATGCGCGGTATAGCCCAGTTCACCCAGCACATTCACCACCAGCATCCGTACCGCCGCGTCATCCTCGACCACCACCACCGCTTCACCCGCCAGGGCCACCGGGGCTTCACCGTGGCTGGCGGGCACGGTGCGTTCCAGTGCAGTGCCATGCAGGCGCGGCAGGTACAACCGCACACAAGTGCCCTGGCCCGGCTGGCTTTCAATGGTCACGTGCCCGCCGGATTGCTGGGCAAACCCATAGATCATCGACAACCCGAGGCCGGTGCCCTGGCCGATAGGCTTGGTGGTGAAGAACGGGTCGAAAGCCTTGGCGAGAATCTTCGCGGTCATGCCGGCGCCGTTGTCGCTCACGCCAAGCATCACATAGTCGCCGGCCTTGACCGGCTCCAGGGTGGTGATGTCGGTGCCGTCGAGGTAGCTGTTGGCGGTCTCGATGCACAATTGCCCGCCGTCGGGCATCGCATCGCGGGCGTTGATCACCAGGTTGAGCAGGGCGTTTTCCAGCTGGCTGGCGTCGGTGTTCACCGGCCACACGTCGGTGCCCAGTTGCACCTTGAGTTCGATGTGCGCGCCCTTGGTACGGCGGAACAGGTCCTCCAGGGACGCCACCAACTGATTCGGGTCTACCGGCTTGGGGTCCAGGGATTGGCGGCGGGAGAACGCCAGCAGGCGGTGGGTCAGCGCAGCGGCACGATGAGCCGAGGACACCGCGGCGTCGGTGAAGCGGCCGATCTCGTCGCTGCGTCCGGCAGCGATGTAGCGTTGCATCAGGTCCAGGCTGCCGATGATCCCGGTGAGCATGTTGTTGAAGTCATGGGCGATGCCGCCGGTGAGCTGGCCGACCGCTTCCATCTTCTGGGCATGGCGCAGGGCGTCTTCGGCACGCTCACGCTCGAACATCTCGTTTTGCAGGCGCTGGTTGGCTTCGGCCAGGGCCTGGGTGCGTTGGTTGACGCGCTCTTCGAGGTTTTCGTTGAGGTGACGCAGGGCTTCTTCGGTCAGTTTGCGCTCGGTCTCGTCGATCACAAAAATGTAGAAACCGTTGACTGAACCGTCAGCGCTGAAACGCGGCAGGTACTTCATCAGCGCGTGGCGGGGTCGGCCGTCATGGTGCGGCGTGACGGTGACAAAACTGCAAGCCTTGCCCTTGAGCGCCGCCTCGATCTTGTCGACGCGCCCGGCATAGATCTCGTCGCCCACGACTTCGCGGATCGTCTTGCCGTACAGCTCCTGCGGGGTCATGCCGTACCAGTCCAGGTAGGCACTGTTGTTCAGGCGAAAACGCTGCTCGTGGTCGACATAGCCGATCAGCACCGGCATGGCGTTGATGATCAACTGCAGCTCGGTCTGGCTTTGGCGCAGGGCCTGCTCAGTGTGCTTGCGTTCGGTCAGGTCGAGGGCGGCGCCGAGAAAACGTGCCGGTCGGCCATGGTGATCCTTGTAGCAACGGCCCCGGGCAAACACCCAGCGTACTTCACCGTCGGCCTGCAGCAGGCGGTATTCCTCGGCGTATTCGGTGCCGTGGGTGATGCAATGCTTGATGCTGCGGGCCACCATGCCACGGTCTTCGGGGTGCACGCCTTGCAGGTAGTCGCTGATGGGCAGCAGGCCGGCATCGCAGGGGTCAACCCCATGCAGTTGGGCGAAATGTGCATCGGCGATAAACCGGTCTTCGCCAATGTCCCAGTCCCAGGTGCCCACGGCGTCGGTGGCGGCCAGGGCCAGTTGCAGGCGCTGTTCGGTATCGCGCTGGGCCCTGAGGCTGTTTTCGGTGCGCTGCTGGAGTTCCAGGGCGATGCGCCGGCGCTCGTTGGTTTCGATGGCGGTGATCAGGATTCCGGCGACCTCACCACGCTCGTCGCGGATCGGGCTGTAGGTCAGGTCGAGCCAGATCTCGGTGTCGCGGTGATTGCGTTGCAGCACGAAACGCTGCTCGGTGAACGTGCGCACCTGGCCCGCGAAGACGGCGCTGTAGATCGGGTCGGTGAAGGGCTTGAGTTCCGGCCAGATCAGGTCGGCAGGCTGGCCAAAGGCGCCAGGGTGCTTGTTGCCGGCCAGCATTGCGAAGCCGTCATTGTAGATCTGGGTGAGTTCGGCACCCCACAACAATAGCATCGGCATGGGTGAATGGATCACGATGTCGACGGCTGTGCGGAGGCTTTGCGGCCAATCAATGGCGTCACCGAGGGGGCTTCGTGCCCAGTCCAGCCGCGCAATCAGTGCTGCGGCCTCGCTGCCGGTGGGTGATACGTTCATGAAAATGCCCTGCGCGTAACGCTTGAAGAATGACAAAAGCCGATTATCCCGCGAGGAGTGATCGGCTTTCCACCCTCGAAAAATAGCATGCTTGAGGGTTTTGTCTTCAAATGAGTGCTGAAGGGCTAAAACGTTTCATCTTTCTGCCAGCTCCGGGCGATCACGAAATTGCTCCAGTGCCTCGGGGTTGGCCAGGGCGTCGGTGTTCTTCACCGCCTCGCCATGCACCACGTTGCGCACCGCCAGTTCGACGATCTTGCCGCTGATGGTGCGCGGGATATCCGTCACCGCGAGGATCTTCGCCGGCACGTGGCGCGGCGTGGTGTTGGCGCGGATCACTTGGCGGATCTGCTGCTCCAAGGCGTCATCCAGCTCCACGCCGTCGCTGAGCCGCACAAACAGCACCACCCGTACGTCATCCTGCCAGCGTTGGCCGATGGCCAGGCTTTCCAGGACCTGCGGCACTTTTTCCACCTGGCGATAAATCTCTGCGGTGCCGATGCGCACGCCGCCGGGGTTGAGCACCGCGTCCGAGCGGCCATGGATCAGCAGGCTGCCATTGGGCCGTTGTTCGGCGTAGTCGCCTTGGGCCCACACGCCGGGAAACTGGCTGAAATACGAGGCCCGCAGTTTTTCCTGGTGCGGGTCATTCCACAGGCCGATGGGCATCGCCGGGAAGTGCCGGGTGCACACCAGTTCGCCTTTTTCGCCTATCAGCGGGCGACCTTTGTCGTCCCAGACTTCGATGGCCATTGCCAGGCTCTTGCACTGCATCTCGCCACGCCGCACCGGCAGCACCGGGTTGCCGATCACAAAGCAGGAGACGATGTCGGTGCCGCCGGACATCGACGACAGGCACAGCTCCGGCTTGATCTCGCGGTACACGTAGTCGTAGCTCTGGGGCGACAGCGGCGAGCCGGTGGAGATCAAGCCCTTGAGGCTGCCCAGGTCGTGACTCAGGCGCGGTTGCAGCCCGGCCTTTTTCAGGGTGGCGAGGAACTTCGGGCTGGTGCCGAACACGCTGATTTTTTCCTGGTCGATCAAGTCCATCAAGCGTTCCGGCCCCGGGTGAAACGGTGAGCCGTCATACAGCACCGCCGTGGCGCCGATGGCCAGCACCGACACCAGCCAGTTCCACATCATCCAGCCGCAGGTGGTGTAGTAGAACAGGCAGTCATCCCGCGACAGGTCGGCGTGCAGGCCGTGTTCCTTGAGGTGCGTGAGCAGTACGCCGCCCGTGCCGTGGATGATGCACTTGGGCACGCCGGTGGTGCCGCTGGAATAGAGGATGTACAGCGGATGATCGAAGGGCACGGCGACGAAATCGGGTTCGCCGCCGGGGCTGTAGAAGTCGTCCCAGAGCGCGATGTTGGCCCGAGTCTGATAATCCTCGGGACGCGCCTGCGGGCGGGCATACGGCACGATGATCAGCTGTTGCAGGGACGGCAGCCGCTCGAGGATTTCATTGAGCTTGCTGCTTTGGTCGATGACCTTGCCGGCATACCGGTAACCGGCGCAGGTGATCAGCACCTTGGGTTCGATCTGGCCGAAGCGGTCAATCACGCCTTGGGTACCGAAGTCCGGCGAAGAGCACGACCAGATGGCCCCGAGGCTGGTGGTGGCGAGCATGCCCACCAGGGTTTGCCAGGTGTTGGGCATGCACGCGGCCACCCGGTCACCGACGCCCACACCGGCCCCCCGCAGGCTGCGTTGCAGGCCGGCGACGTGGCGGGCCAGTTCGGCATAGGTCAGTTGTTCGCGCTGGCCGTCTTCGCTGATGGCGACCACCGCAGGATGATCGTCGCGACGGCGCAGCAGGTGTTCGGCAAAGTTCAGGGTAGCGCCGGGAAACCACTGGGCGCTGGGCATCTCGGCGTCTTCGATCAGTACCGCGCTCGGTGGCGTGCGGAACTGCACGTCGAAGAACTCGACGATGGACTGCCAGAAGTCCGGGCGCTGGTCGATGCTCCATTGGTGCAGGGCCGGGTAGTCGCTGATTTGCAAGGCGTGGCGATCATTGATGAAGCGTCGGAACTGGTCCATCCGGGTGTTGTGGATGCGTTCGGGGGAGGGTTGCCAGAGTATTTCGGACATAGGTGAGTCTCTCTCGTTCCCACGCTCCGCGTGGGAATGCCTCATTGGACGCTCTGCGTCCGCTCTTGGGACGCGGAGCGTCCCGGGCTGCATTCCCACGCGGAGCGTGGGAACGATCAAATCGTCGTTTACTGGGCCAGCCAGCCGCCGTCGATATTCCACGCCGCGCCCCGCACCTGGCTGCCGGCTTCACTGCACAGGAACAGCACCAGCTCACCCAATTGCGGCGGCGTCACGAACTCCAGGGACGGCTGCTTCTCCGCCAGCAAGTCATGTTGTGCCTGCTGCGGATCAACCCCGGTGGCGATGCGATCATCAATCTGCTTCTGCACCAGCGGCGTCAACACCCAGCCCGGGCAGATGGCATTACAAGTGACATTACTCTGGGCGGTTTCCAGGCCCACCACCTTGGTCAACCCGATCACCCCGTGCTTGGCAGCGACGTAAGCCGCCTTACCCACCGAACCCACCAGCCCATGCACCGAGGCGATATTGACGATCCGCCCCCAGCCCTTGGCCTTCATCCCCGGCAGGCTCAACCGCGTGCTGTGGAACACCGATGACAGGTTGATCGCAATGATCGAATCCCAGCGCTCCACCGGGAACTCGTCCACCGGCGCCACATGCTGGATCCCGGCGTTGTTCACCAGAATGTCGATGCCGCCAAACTCGCGCTCGGCGTAGGCGATCATCTCGGCGATCTGCGCCGGGTCGCTGACGTCCGCCGGGTGATGCCCCACCTTGCCACCGAAGGCCTGCACCTGGGCGATCACCGCGCTGGCGTCGCCGAAGCCGTTGAGGATCAGGTTGGCGCCGGCCTTGGCCAGGCTCAGGGCGATGCCCAGGCCGATGCCGCTGGTGGAGCCGGTGACCAGGGCGGTCTTGCCGTTCAATGTCGTCATATCAACCTCACACAATGCCGGTGGCGTAGAAAGTACCAATCACCACGAACACCGCGAGGGTCTTGATGATCGTGATGCCGAAAATATCTTTATAGGCTTCGCGGTGGGTCAGCCCGGTGACCGCCAGCAACGTGATCACGGCGCCGTTGTGGGGCAGGGTGTCCATGCCGCCGCTGGCCATGGCCGCGACCCGGTGCAGTACTTCAAGAGGGATATTGGCCGCATGGGCTGCTGAAATAAAGCTCTCCGACATGGCCGCCAGCGCAATGCTCATGCCGCCCGAGGCGGAACCGGTGATACCGGCCAGCAGGGTCACGGTAATCGCCTCGTTGACCAGTGGGTTGGGAATGCCCTTGAGCCAGTCCGCCAGCACCAGGAAGCCCGGCAGCGACGCGATCACCGCACCAAAACCGTATTCCGAAGCGGTGTTCATCGCCGCCAGCAATGCACCGCTGACCGCGCTCTTGCTGCCCTCGGCGAGCTTGCTGCGAATCGCCGAGAAGCCGAATACCAGCACCACGATAATCCCCACCAGCAACGCCGCCTGCACTGCCCAGATCGCCGTAAGCTTGGCGACTTCGGTCTGCACCGGCACGCTCATGCCCGGCAGGCTGAGGGTGTGGGTCTTGCCGTACCACAGCGGAATCCAGTGGGTGAACAGCAGGTTCATGATGCCCACCAGCAGCAGCGGCGACAGGGCGATCCATGGGTTGGGCAGCTTGATGTCTTCGGCGGTCTCCGGCTCGTTGCGCAGGTTGGTGCCATAGCCTTCACCGGCCCGCTGAGCCTTGTTGCGCTGGCGGGCGAGGTACAGCATGCCGACGCAGAACACGAAGAGGGTGCCGATCAGCCCCAGCCACGGCGCAGCCCAGGCGGTGGTGTTGAAGAAGGTGCTGGGGATGATGTTCTGGATCTGCGGCGTGCCGGGCAGGGCGTCCATGGTGAACGAGAACGCACCGAGGGCGATGGTCGCCGGCAGCAGGCGCTTGGGGATATTGCTCTGGCGGAACATCTCGGCGGCAAACGGGTACACCGCGAACACCACCACAAACAGCGACACGCCGCCGTAGGTCAGCAGGGCGCACACCAGCACGATCACCAGCATCGCCTGGCGGGTGCCGAGCAAGCGGATCGCGGCGGCGACGATGGAGCGCGAGAAGCCGGAGATTTCAATCAGCTTGCCGAACACCGCGCCGAGCAGGAATACCGGGAAATACAGTTTCAGGAAGCCGACCATCTTCTCCATGAACACCCCGGTGAAGGCGGGCGCGACAGCGGAAGGGTCGGTGAGCAGCACAGCGCCGAGGGCGGCGATGGGGGCAAACAGGATGACGCTGTAGCCACGGTAGGCGGCCAGCATCAGCAGCGCCAGGGCTGCGAGGGCAATGATCACACTCATGGTGTGTCTCCATCTGATTGTTATTTTTGTGGGGTGAGGCGGTGGAGAAGGGCTATAGCGAGATGTGTGCCAAGTGGTTAACTTGTTGATATATATAGAGAAATTATTGACCTGTGAATGTGTTCTCAAGTTTTGTCCCGAATTTGAGACTGTTGGAGATCAAATGTGGGAGCGGGCTTGCTCGCGAATGCGGTGTATCAGGCAGTAATTCATGCACTGACACACCGCATTCGCGAGCAAGCCCGCTCTCACATTGGATTTTCTCTGTATTTGGAATTATGTCTCTGTTTTGAGACTAGGCGATGCCCAGCGCGACCATCTTCTTGTACAAGGTCGACCGGCCAAGCCCCAGCCGCTTCGCCGCCTCAACCACATTCCCCTCACACTGCTTCAACGCCGCCCCAATCACCTGCCGATCAAACCGCTCCCTGGCCGCACTGAAACTCTCGCCCTCAACGGTCTCTACCGAACGGTGCTCAACCGGACTGAACGTACCAATTGCCGCGCGAATTTCACGGGCATCCAGCACCAGGTCATCACTCAACAACGCCGCCCGCTCCAGTACATTGCGCAGTTCGCGGATATTCCCCGGCCATGCGTGCCGCGCCAGCAGCGCCAACGCTTCCCGGTCCAGCTCGTGCTGGCTGCGCAACTCCTCCAGGATCGCCTCACTCAATGCCGGCAAATCATCCAGTCGTGCGCGCAACGGCGGTACCTGGATCGGCAGCACATTCAGGCGGTAATACAGGTCCGCCCGAAATTCCCCGCGCTTGATCGCCGCTTCCAGGTCCATCGACGTGGCGGCAATCACCCGCACATCGCTGTGGATCATCTCGTTGGAGCCCACTGGCTCGAACTCTTTCTCCTGCAACACCCGCAGCAATTTGCTTTGCAGCGGTAGCGGCATGTCGCCGATCTCATCGAGAAACAGCGTGCCGCCCTGGGCAATCTGCAACTTGCCGGGACGGCCCTTGCGGTCGGCGCCGGTAAACGCGCCCGGTGCGGTGCCAAAGAATTCGGCTTCCAGTAAATCATGGGGAATCGCCGCGCTGTTGATGCTCACAAAGGCTTTGTGCGCCCGAGGCGATGCACCGTGAATCGCCTGGGCCAGCAGTTCCTTGCCGGTCCCGGTTTCCCCCAGCAGTAACACCGGCGAGTCCGCGCTGGCACTGCGCCGCGCCCGGCGTTTGACTTCCAGGCTGGCCGCGCTGGTGCCGATAAAGTGCGCGAAGTTGTACTTGCTTTGCCGTGACCTCAGCAACGACCGGGTGGACGCCAGTTCCTGCTGCATGCTCAGGTAGCGCTCGATCAGCGGCGACAGGTTGCGCAGCTCATCAAACAACGCAAACCCGATGGCGCCGATCACCTTGCCGGCGTCGTCATGGATCGGCAGGCGCATCACCACCAGCGGGCCTTTGGGCGTGTCCTGGATATCCAGCAATATCGGCTGGTCGTTACGTACCACCTGGCGCAGCAGGCTGTTGGAAATCACCTGCTCGCACGGCTGGCCGATGGCCTCGTCGGCGCTTTTCAGGCCGAAGCGCTTGGCGTAACGCTCGTTCATCCAGACGATGTTGGCGTCACCGTCGACAATCACCGTGCCTTCGCTGGACTGCTCGATGATCTCGAACAACGACTGGATCGCCAGGCCACGAACGTATTGGTAATCCTTGAGGCTGCCGCTGGTGTTCATGGATGCGCCGCCGCGAGGAGTTCCTGGGTGTAGGGGTGTTGAGGCGCGGCAAACACTTCGTCGCTCGGCCCGCGCTCCACCACCTTGCCGTCCTTGATCACGATCATGTCGTGGGCCAGGGCCCGCACCACTGCCAGGTCGTGACTGATAAACAGGTAAGTCAGGCCGTATTTTTCCTGCAGCTCAAGCAGCAGGGCGACCACTTGTTTCTGCACGGTACGGTCCAGCGCCGAGGTGGGTTCGTCCAGCAGAATCAACGCCGGTTTGAGTACCAAAGCCCGGGCGATGGCGATGCGTTGGCGCTGGCCGCCGGAGAATTCGTGGGGGTAGCGATGGCGGCTGGCGGGGTCCAGGCCGACATCTTCCAGCACGCGGATCACTTGGGCTTCGCGGTCCTTGAGGCTGCACGGGGCATGCACTTCGAGGCCTTCGCTGATGATCTGCGCCACCGACATCCGCGGGCTGAGGCTACCGAACGGGTCCTGGAACACCACCTGCATCTGCTTGCGCCACGGCTGCATCTGCTTTTGCGTCAGGCCTTCGAGAGCCTCGCCCTGGAAGCGAATCGTGCCGCTGGAATCCAGCAGCCGCAGAATCGCCTGGCCCAGTGTGGATTTGCCCGAGCCGGACTCGCCGACAATCCCCAAGGTCTTGCCGCGCTGCACCGTCAGGCTGATGCCGTCCACCGCTTGCAGGTACTGCTTGCGCCGGAACAGTCCGCCGCCCAGCGGGAACTGCACGCTCAGGTCATCCACCTGCAACACCGTCTCCCGCGCCTCGTGATTCAAGACGATGCCTGCCGGTTCAGCATCCAGCAGCAGGCGGCTGTAAGGGTGTTTGGGGGCGCAGAACAGGGTTTCGCAATCTGCCTGCTCGACAATCTCCCCGGCCTTCATGACGCACACCCGCTGGGCAATGCTGCGCACCAGGTTGAGGTCGTGGCTGATCAGCAGCAACGACATGCCCAGGCGTTGTTGCAGGGACTTGAGCAGCAGCAGGATCTTGCGCTGCACTGTCACATCCAGCGCGGTGGTCGGTTCGTCGGCGATCAACAGTTCCGGCTCGCAGGCCAGGGCCATGGCGATCATCACCCGCTGGCGCTGGCCGCCGGAGAGTTGATGGGGGTAGGCCTTGAGGCGTTCCTGGGGCTTCTGGATGCCCACCAGTTCCAGCAATTCAAGGATCCGCGCCTGGGCTTGCTTGCCACCCAGGCCCTTGTGCAGCAGCAGGGTTTCGCCGATTTGCTTCTCGATGCTGTGCAGCGGATTCAGGGAAGTCATCGGCTCCTGGAAGATCATCGCAATCCGGTTGCCCCGCAGCTTTTGCAGGGTCGCGGGTGAGGCGCCGAGCAGTTCCTGGCCGCGATAACGCACTGAACCGGTGGTTTCGGTGCCGGCTTCGGGGAGCAATTGCAGGATCGAATGGGCGGTCACCGACTTGCCCGACCCCGACTCGCCCACCAGCGCCAGGCACTCGCCGGGGCGCACGTCCAGGCACAGGTTGCGCACCACGGTCTGGCCGTTGAAGGCGACGCTCAGATCGCGAATCTCGATCAGGTTTTCAGTCATCTCAGGGCCCTTCATGAGCGTGGGTCGAAGGCGTCACGCAACGCCTCGCCGATAAACACCAGCAACGACAGAATCAGCGCCAGGGTGAAAAATGCAGTCAGCCCCAGCCATGGCGCTTGCAGGTTCTGCTTGCCCTGGGCGATCAGCTCGCCCAGTGACGCGCTGCCGGCGGGCATACCGAAGCCGAGGAAATCCAGGGCGCTCAAGGTAGAAATCGCCCCGGTCAGAATGAACGGCAAGTAACTCAGGGTGGCGGTCATCGCGTTCGGCAGGATATGCCGGCGGATGATCTTGCCGTCCCCCAGCCCCAGGGCCCGCGCGGCCTTGACGTACTCCAGGTTGCGCCCTCGCAGGAACTCGGCGCGCACCACGTCCACCAGGGCCAGCCACGAAAACAGCGCCATGATCCCCAGCAACCACCAGAAATTCGGCTCGACAAACCCCGACAGGATGATCAGCAAATACAGCACCGGCAGGCCGGACCACACTTCCAATATTCGTTGCCCGAGCAAGTCAACCCAGCCGCCGTAGTAACCCTGCAACGCCCCGGCGGCGATGCCGATGGCAGCGCTGATGGCGGTGAGGGCCAGGGCAAACAGGATGGATACTCGTGCGCCGAAGATCACCCGCGCCAGTACGTCGCGGGATTGGTCGTCGGTGCCCAGCCAGTTCACGCTCGATGGCGGGCTGGGGGCAGGACGGGTCAGTTCGTAGTTGGGGGTGTCGTCGCTGAACGGGATCGGCGGGAACAGCATCCAGCCGCCGTCCTTCTTGATCAGGTTCTGTACGTATTCACTGCGGTAATCCGCCTGGAAGGGCAGTTGCCCGCCGAACTCCTGCTCGGTGTAGCGCTTGAACACCGGGAAATACAGTTCGTTCTGGTAGCTGAGCACCAAGGGTTTGTCATTGGCGATCAACTCGCCGCCGAGGGTCAGGATAAACAGGCCGATAAACAGCCACAGCGACCACCAGCCGCGACGGTTTTTCTTGAAGCGTTCAAAGCGCCGGCGGGCCACGGGAGAGAGCTTGAGCATCAGGCGTTCCTCGCGGCGAAGTCGATACGCGGGTCCACCAGGGTGTAGCAGAGGTCACCGATGAGTTTTATCAAGAGGCCAAACAGCGTGAAGATAAACAGCGAACCGAACACCACCGGATAGTCCCGTGAAACCGCCGCTTCGTAGCTCATGCGGCCCAGGCCATCCAGGGAGAAAATCACCTCGATCAGCAGCGAACCGGCAAAGAACACCGCGATAAATGCCTGGGGAATCCCCGAAATCACCAGCAGCATGGCATTGCGAAACACATGCCCGTACAGCACCCGGCGTTCACTCAAACCTTTGGCTCGGGCGGTGACCACGTACTGGCGGGTGATTTCATTGAGGAACGAGTTTTTGGTGAGGATGGTCAAGGTGGCGAAGCCGCCGATCACCAGGGCGCTGACCGGCAGTACCAGGTGCCAGAAGTAATCGGCGATCTTGCCGACGGTGCTCAACTGGTCGAAGTCTTCCGAGACCAGCCCGCGCACGGGGAACCAGTTCAACGAGGTGCCGCCGGCGAAGACCACGATCAGGAACATCGCAAACAGAAACGCCGGCATCGCATACCCAATCACGATCGCGGTGCTGCTCCACACATCGAAACTGCTGCCATGGCGCACCGCCTTGCGAATCCCCAGCGGGATCGACACCAGGTAGGTGATCAAGGTGGCCCACAGGCCGAGGGAAATGGTCACCGGCATCTTTTCCAGGATCAGGTCGGTCACGCTTTTGCCGCGGAAGAAACTGTTGCCGAAATCCAGTTGGGCATAGCTCTTGAGCATCAGCCACAGGCGTTCCGGCGCGGGCTTGTCGAAGCCGTATTGTTTTTCGATGTCCTTGATCAGTTTCGGGTCCAGGCCACGGCTGGCCCGTGAGCCGCTGCTGAGGCTTTCGGCAGACGAGCCGCCGACGCCACCGCCACCGATGCCTTGCAGGTGGGCAATGGCCTGTTCCACCGGCCCGCCGGGCGCGGCCTGCACGATAACGAAGTTCACCAGCAGGATAATCACCAGGGTGGGAATGATCAGCAGCAAGCGCCGCACGATATAGGCAAACATCAGCGGGCTCCCGGGCGTTTGGTCAGTTCGGCTTTCATCTGTTCATTGGTCAGCGGCGTGGGGCTGATTTCCCACCAGGTTTCCAGGGCCTCATCGGTCTTGGCTTCCACGGCCGGGCGGCCGAAGCGGTTCCACCACGCGGCGGAGGTGCCCGGCGGGTAGTAGTTGGGAATCCACAGGTAATTCCATTGCAGCACGCGGTCCAGGGCGTGGGCGTAACTGAGCATCTGCGACTGGGTGTTGGCCTTGACCAGGCCGTTGATCAGGCTGTCCACGGCTGGGTCCTTGAGGACCATGTAGTTGTTGGCGCCGGTATCAAACGCGGCGGCCGAGCCAAAGTAGTTGTACAACTCCATCCCCGGCGAGGTGGTGACCGGGAAACCGGTGACAATCATGTCGTAGTCCCGGGCCATCAGGCGGTTGACGTATTGCGAGGAGTCAATACGGCGGATATTGAGGGTGATGCCGATCTGCGCCAGGTTGCGTTTGTACGGCAACAACAGGCGCTCAAGGCCGTTCTGGGCGTTGAGGAAGGTGAACTCCAGCGGCTCTCCTTCGGCATTTACCAGTTTGTCGCCGTCGGGTTTCCAGCCAGCCTGTTCCAGCAGGGCCAGGGCTTGCAGTTGCTTGTCGCGGATCATCCCGGTGCCGTCAGTGGTGGGGGCCTTGAACACCTGGGTGAAGACTTCGTCGGGAATCTGCCCGCGCAAAGGTTCCAGAATCGCCAGTTCCTGGGCATCCGGCAGTTGAGTCGCCGCCAGCGGGCTATTGGAGAAGAAGCTTTGCTGGCGGATGTACATGTTGCGCATCATCTGCCGGTTGGCCCACTCGAAGTCCCACAGCATGGCCAGGGCCTGGCGCACGCGGCGGTCCTTGAACATTGGCTTTTGCACGTTGAACACGTAACCCTGGGCCGGTTGCGGCGCCTCTTTGGCCAGGTGCGCGCGCTGCAGGCGACCATCGTCGAGGGCCGGGCCGTTGTAGCCGATGGAGTAGCCGGTGGCAGAGAATTCGCGGTTGAAGTCGTAGGCTCCGCCCCGCAGGACCTGGCGCGCCACTTCGGTGTCGCCGAAGTATTCCAGGCTCAAGTGATCGAAGTTGTACAAGCCACGGCTGATGGGCAGGTCCTTGCCCCACCAGTTCGGGTCACGCTTGAAGGTGATGGTGTTGCCGGCATCCACCTTGCTGATGGTGTAGGGGCCGCTGCCGAGGGGAATCTCGTAGCCGCCGCCGTCGGCAAAGTTGCGGGTCTTCCACCAATGCTCGGGGAACACCGGCAGGGTGGCGACATCCAGGGGCAGGGTGCGGTTTTCGTTGCTGGAGAAGTCGAAGCGTACCTGGCGCGGGCCTTCGACTTCGACGTGTTTGACGTCGGCGAACAGCGTGCGGTAGCGCAGGCTGCCCTGGGTCATCAGCAGGTCGAAGGTGTAGCGCACGTCTTCGGCGGTGATCGGCTGGCCATCGGCGAAACGGGCCTTGGGGTTCAGGTAAAAACGCAGGGACAGACCGTCGTCTGACCGCTCCATCTTTTCCGCCACCAGGCCGTAGACCGTGTAGGGCTCATCCAGGGAACGCTGGGCCAGGGGCGAATACAGCCAACCGTCGACCTGGCTGACGCCGATGCCTTTGTCGCCATAGGGCAATACATGGTCGTAGCGCCCGATTTCGATCGCTGAACGCCGCAAGCTGCCGCCCTTGGGGGCATTGGGGTTGGCGTAGTCGAAATGAGTGAACCCGGGTTGGTATTTGGCCGGTTCGCCGTACACGGTCAGTGCCGATTGCGGCGCGGCGATCACGGCGGTGCTGGCCAGCAATAGGGCCAGGGTGGAGCAAAACAGGGTAGAAAAAGCGACTCGCATTATCAGCCTTGGGCGCCGGGTGAAGAGGTAAGGGGATTTGTACGCTATGCGCGTACGCCTCGCCAGTCTTCACACTGTCACAGATGCACAACGGCCCACCAAAAGGCGGGCCGCTGTTTTAAACATAGGTGCGGACTGGATCAGTCCTGACGGCTGGTCACTTCCAGCAGGTGATAACCGAACTGGGTTTTCACTGGGCCTTGCACGGTGTTGACCGGGGCGCTGAAGACGACGGTATCGAATTCTTTGACCATTTGGCCCGGGCCGAACGAGCCCAGGTCGCCGCCTTGACGGCTGGACGGGCAGGACGAGTTGGCTTTGGCAACCTCGGCGAAATCAGCGCCGCCTTCGATCTGTGCTTTCAGTTCGTTGCACTTGTCTTCGGTGGCAACCAGGATGTGACGGGCGGTGGCTTTGGCCATGAGGGATAACTCCTTGGGTAAAAACGGTGAGCGTACCGGATTCAGGTGGTTATTTCCTGGCAAAGTTCCCCAAGAATGAACCGTAGCCTCACGAGCGCCGCGCCCGGGGGGATGGTGGGTCAGGTGTGGCGGGCCATTACGCCGCTGTGGGTCAGCCAATCGATAAACAGCGCAAACAGCTCCGCCTGGGAGTTGATTTCAAGCTTGGTATACAAATGCTTGCGGTGCATGCGCACGGTTTCCGGGGAAATGCCCAGCACCTGCGCGGTGGATTTCACCGAGTGCCCCCGCAGGATCAGGTGGGCGATCTCCCGTTCGCGCACGGTCAATACGCCGCTGCCAAAATGCATGAACGCCGCTTCAATCTGCTGATGCACCTGGGTCTGGGTGAAAGCCTCGTCGCTGATCACCTTGCACAGCCCGCCCGTGGTGCCGAAGCGCCGCAGCAGTTCACGCACGATGGGGTGGGCGGTTCGTTGCAGCGCCAGTTGTTCATCGCTGAACTGGCCGGCACTCAGCCCCTGGAACATGCACAGGGAAATCTTGCTGTTGGGGCACAGGTCAACGATGTAGTAGCTCTCCTGGGCGCCACCGCTGCGCAGGTAGTAGGTCTTGTAGTACTCGCTGTTGAAGAAATCGTCCGGGGCGATTTGCGCCAGGTGGTAGAAACCTTCGGCCAGGCCCTTGTCTACCGCGAGGCAGAACGGATCCAGCAGGTAGCCCCGGGAAAAGTAGCGGTTGATGATTTCTTCATAGTGCGGCCGGGGGATGCCTTGCTGGTAGAGCAAGTGCGGCGCCTGGCCCTGGCGCTCCAGGCTGATCATCATCGATTCGATAGGGGTCAGCGCACTGAGGGCGCAGGCCAGGTGTTCAAGGAAGGTCGCTTCGTCGACGCTGGCGAAGGCGTGGGCTAATGCGCCGTTCCAGGCTTCAAGCACCTGGAAGGACGGGGCAGGGCAGTGATCGGCGTTCTGGCTCATGCCGGCCAGTCTACCCGCCGGCCAGGGCCCCGGCAAAAGCACCGGGGCGCCCAGGCTCATCGGCCCTGATACTCGCCGCTTTGGCGCAGCTCTTCGGCGGTGTCGAGGATGCACTGGCGCAGGATCTCCACCACTTGGTCCACCTGGGCATGGGTGATGATCAGCGGCGGCGACATCACATTCAGGTGGCCGATGGGCCGCACCAGCAAACCTTTGGCCTGGGCCCGCAGGTGGATCTTCTCGCCGATGTTCACCGCGTCCGGCAGCAGCGCCTTGGTGTGTTTGTCGGCGACAAATTCAATGCAGGCCATCAAGCGCTGGCAGCGTACGTCGCCCACCAACGGCAGGCTGTCCAGGGTTTGCAGGCGCTGTTCGAGGTACACGCCGACATCCTCGACATGAGCCAGCAGGTTTTCCCGCTCGATGATCTCGATGTTCTTCAGTGCCGCCACGCAACTCACCGGATGACCGCTGTAAGTGAAGCCATGGGTAAAGCAACGGCCCTTGCCCGGCTCGCCGATCACTTGCCAGATGCGGTCCGAGAAAATACAGGCGCCCAACGGCAGGTAGCCGGAAGTCAGGCCCTTGGCGGTGGTGATGATGTCCGGCTGCATGTCGAACACCTCCTGGGAGGCGAAGAATTTTCCCAGCCGGCCGAAGGACGTCACCACTTCATCCGCCACGTACAGCAGGTCGTAGCGTTGGCAGATTTCCCACATGCGCCGGTGATAACCCTTCGGCGGAATGATCACGCCGCCCGAGCCCATGATCGGTTCGGCAAAGAACGCGGCCACCTTGTCGGCGCCGATGGTCAGAATCTTGTCTTCGAACTCATCCACCAGGAAATCGAGGAACTGCGCCTCGCTCATGCCTTCTGGCGCCCGGTAGTAGTTTGGGCAGGAGATGTGGTGGAACAGGTCGCTCATGAAGTCGAATTCCGGCGCGCGGTCGGCGGCCTTGTTGCCGATGGACATCGTGAGGAATGTCGAGCCGTGGTACGCACTGAAGCGCGAGATGATGTGTTTCTTCGCATGCTTGCCGCGGCTGTTCTGATAGAACTGCACCAGACGATAGGCGGTATCGACAGCCGTGGAACCGCCGGTGGTCAGGAACACATGGTCGAGGTCGCCGGGGGCCAGGCTGGCGAGCTTGGCGCACAGTTCAATGGCGGTGACGTTGGCCATGTCGCAGAACGGGTTGGAGTAGGCCAACTGGCGCACCTGGTTGGCGATGGCGTCGGCCATTTCCTCGCGGCCCAGGCCGATATTCGTGCACCACATGCCGCCGACGGCATCCAGGTAACGGTTGCCGGCGGTGTCGTAGATGTAGGCGCCGTCACCGGCCGCGATGTTCAGCGAGCCTTGCTCACGGTGCTCATCGAACATATGGAAGCCGTGCATGTAATGGGCCTTGTCGGCGGCGTCCAGTTGCTCGTGGTCGAACTGGGCGAAAAAAGCAGGATTTGGCAGGGTCATGGCATTTACCTTCAATGGCTGGGTTTCACTTGCCGGTCTTCACGGCGTTCCAGGTACGGGTGATCAGGCGCACGGCGGCTTGGGACTGGCTTTTCTGGGTGAACAAGCGCTGCATCGTCGCCGCGTCCGGGTAGATGGCCGGGTTGTCGCGTATGTCCGCATTTACAAAGGGCTTGGACGCCAAGTTGCTGTTGGCGTAGTGAATGGTGTTGCTGACGCCGGCGATGACTTCCGGTTGCAGGAGGAATTCGATGAACTTGTGGGCATTCGCCACATGGGGCGCGTCGGTCGGGATGTAGAAGTTATCGAACCAGATCAGCGAGCCTTCCTTGGGGATGAAGTAACCCAGGTTGACCTTGGCCCCGGCTTCCGCGGCCCGGGCCTGGGACGTGGCGTAGTCGCCGGACCAGGTCGTGGCCATGCATAGCTCGCCGTTGGCCAGGCCGTTGATAAAGCCGCTGGAATCGAATTTGCGGATGTACGGGCGTACGGCCATCAGTACATCCTGGGCGACCTTGAGGTCTTTGGGCGCCACACTGTTGGGGTCCAGGCCGAGATAGGTCAGGGCCAGCGGGATCATGTCGGTGGGGGAGTCCATGAACGTAATTCCGCAGTCGGCAAAGCGCGAAACGATCTTGGGATCGAAGATCATCGCCAGGGAGCCGATAGGCGCATCCGGCATGCGTTCCTTGATCTTGTCGATGTTGTAGGTCACGCCGTTGCTGCCCCAGGTGTAGGGCGCCGAATAGGTCACGCCCGGATCATGGGTTTCCAGGCTTTTCAGCACCGGAGGGTCAAGGTTGTTCCAGTCGGGCAACAGCGTTTTGTTGAGGGGCTGGAAGGCCTTGGCCTTGATCAGCAGCGGCACCAGGGACGCGTTGAGCACCACCAGGTCATAACCCGAGCGCCCGGAGAGCAGCTTGCCCTGCACGGTTTCGTAGGAGTCGTAGGTGTCGTAGATCACCTTGATGCCGCTGGCTTTCTCGAAGTCGGTGAGGGTGTGTTCCCCGATGTAATCGGCCCAGTTGTAGATGCGCAAGGTGTTGTCCGGGTCGTCAGCGGCCTGGCTGAGGGACGTGGATGCAAGCAAGACAGCGCTGAACAGGGCGATAACGGCTTTATGCATGGCGGACCCACCTTGAAATTGTGCTTGTTGTCAGGCCGAGGGGCTGATTGCACTTTCAGGCAGGTGGTGGGTGGGGCGCCATACCCCGTTCGGGTAGGAGGCGGTCAGGGCAGTACGATGTAGTCGTTTCGCGTGACGACCGGGCGGTGAACGCCCTGTTCCAGGTGGATATAGCGTCCGTCTACCAGGTCGATGGGCAGGCAGTCGTCGATATCCAGCACACCGTCGGTATGGGGTTGGGTCCAGTGGGTGAGCATCTGCCGTTTGCCTTGGGCCGCGGCTTCCCTGGCCGTGCGCGCAACCACCAACAGGTAGTGGTGGGCTTCGCCAAAGATGTTCGATTCATAACCGCCCAGGTTGATGAAGTACAGGCGCGGCGCACCGGCGTTAGGTGCCAGGTGGCTGAGGTGGACTTTCCAGCCGTCGACGCCGTCCACCGTCATCCAGGAATCGATATGCACACCTTTCTGGCTGCCAAACCAGCCCTCGCGCAGTTGCGGGTAGGCGGCTTCCAGGGTGTCGGCCACGGCGAATACCACATCATGCACTTCGATTTTCGCCCGGGGGTGCTTGCCCCCAAGCATGACCACAAACAGCATTGCGCGCCCTTTCTATGGCTGGGATGGAAAGGGCCACCATCCTTCGATTGAACCCTTTTGTCCAGTCGGTGCCACACTGTTAATTCGCGAATTCATCAGGAGGTTGTCATGCGCACCATTGATCTGGCCGGCGTTCCCGTCCCTGTCATCGGCCAGGGGACCTGGCGCATGGGCGAACACCCCGGTCAACGCAGCGCCGAAGTGGCGGCGTTGCAACTGGGCATTGATGAGGGCATGACCCTGATCGATACCGCTGAAATGTATGGCGAAGGCGGCGCCGAAGAAGTCGTCGGCGAAGCGATTCGCGGTAAACGTGACCAGGTGTTCCTGGTCAGCAAGGTGTACCCGCACAATGCCAGCCGTAAAGGTGTTCCACAGGCATGTGAGGCCAGCCTCCAGCGCCTGGGCACCGACTACATCGACCTGTATCTGCTGCATTGGCGTGGGCAATACCCCCTTGAAGAAACGGTGGAAGCCTTCGAACGCTTGCGTGAGGCGGGCAAGATCGGTCGTTGGGGCGTGTCCAACTTTGATGTGGCCGACCTGCAGGAACTGGCGTCCCCGGCCTGCGCCACCAATCAGGTGCTCTACAACATTGAAGAGCGCGGTATCGAATTCGACCTGCTGCCGTGGTGGCAGCAACATAATTTGCCATTGATGGCCTACTGTCCCATCGCCCAGGGTGGCGAGCTGTTGGCCAGCCCGACCCTCAAGCAAATTGCCCGTCGACACGAGGTCACACCCGCCCAGGTTTCCCTGGCCTGGGTCTTGCGCCAGGACGGTGTGATCGCCATTCCCAAAGCTGTGACGCCCGAGCATATCCGGCTCAATGCCGCAGCGGCAAAGCTGGTGCTGGATGAGCACGACCTGGATGCGATTGACCGGGTTTTTGGTGCGCCGAAGCGCAAGCATCCGCTGGCGATGGTCTAGTAGCCGACAGAAACGGCGCCATCCATGGCTTTGCCGTTTCTGTTTCGGTGGGTGCTTAGCCAGCTACCGGGTTGCGCCAGTCATCATGGCCTGAGGTGCCGCATACCTTATGGGTCCAGAGGATTTTCCGGTAAGCGAAATACACATCCTCCAGATGTGTGAAGTGCGAATTGTTCGGGTCCTGGCAGTTGGGCATCCGTGACTGGATGTCCACCAGAATCGCGTCCTCCAGCTCGATGGTGAAGTAGTGCTCCTGGGTGCCGACTGAAGAGGTGCGGTACCACTCAAGGCGGCACTTGACCATTTCCCCGGAGGTCAATGCGTTGAACAGCAGTGGCGAAGACTTATCGAATACCTTGCTGATCATCAGGGGCTTGTGCACTCGCTGGCCGGTGGGCTGGCCGGATTGTGGATCACGGGGAATGATCACCTGATGCTGGAACCCCTGCACCAGAATCTGGTTTTCGTGGCCTTCCTGATAGATGTTGCCGACCGAGTCCTGGGTGAATGTGCCTGCCGTAATCAAGCCTTGCTTGGTGCCGGTGATGGAGAGATACGCGGGTGTTGGCATAACTGGTTTCCTTGCCTGATAAATGAGGTCGCCCCAGTCGGCTGATTTGCCGGCTGGGTAATGCTCGATATCAAGAAGCGTGCCGGAAAGTTCAAGAGCTAATGAAATCGGGGGGTTAAGGTTTTATTGGTTTGTTTTTTAAGAGGTGATGTCGGTTTGGAACTGAAGTTATTTGTATTTGTTTGCGCAGCGGTGTGCAGTTAGTTGCAGCGTACTGATAGGCGGCTTATCCGCAGGGTCTACATTAAACATAAGCGTGCGTGTTGTTCTGATTGTGCAAACTGTTGCGCACCGGCGAATTTTTTATTTTTGTAGGAAATTCCTTAACAGCCGTTTCGTGGCTTGAACAAAGCTTTTTGCATGGATAAGGTTCGTGCTCTTCCCGCCGGGAAGATGAACTTAAAACAGTATTCTAATGTGCGCTTAAATTGCCGTTAGTTAGCTGAACATTTCCAGGAAGTAAAGTGCAGCCAATAATGGTTTATTCAGACAGGCTTTCCGATTATTACCTGAAACTTGCGCAGGCACCCAACTCGACAGTGAGTTATGCGGGCGCGGATATGCGTTTTTCCACTGAATATGAGGCACTTGAAACCGAACTGGGCAAGACGCATTCCATACATGGTAACAGCCAACCTGACTGGCAATGGGTAGTGGAAAAAGGCGAGGCTTTGTTACGCCACCAGTCCAAGGACTTGCGGGTTGCTGTCTGGTTGACCTGGGCATTGCATCAGCGTGAGTCCTTTCCAGGATTGCTCGCAGGCCTCGGATTGCTGCGCTACCTCTGTGAGCATCATTGGGCGGTCGTGTACCCGGTCAAACTGCGTACCCGCAGTGCCGCATTTGGCTGGCTGGTTCCGCGCCTTGAGCAGGCGCTTGGGCAACATCTTCCGTTCAAGGATCAGCGCTCCCTGTTCCACTGCATGCTCGAACACCTGACCCGGCTGGATGAACTATTGACCCAGCATCTCGGCGACGAGGCGCCATCGTTACTGCCGATTCGCAGGCGGCTCTCGGACGGGTTGCAGCAGGCCACCGTGAGTGACTCCCCGCCAAACGGTATCGCAGGGATAAGCGACCAGGTCAGGCCGGTGGCGACTCAACAGCTGGCCCCCGAGCCTGTGGTGGATAACGAAAAGGACGCCCATAAGCTGCTGCGTGCGCTGCAGGAGAATGCCCGGCCTTTGTCTGCCTGGTGGCAGCGCCAGAATGCCACTGACCTGCGCGCGCTGCGTCTGAACCGAACGTTGACCTGGCTGACGATCACCAGCCTCCCGGACTGTGACAACGAACAGGTCACGCCTTTGCGGGGCCCGGCGCCGGACAAGCTCAAGCGCTACCAGGAGCGCTTTGCCCAAGGGCAACACGCCGACCTGTTGTTGGAACTTGAGGCCAGCCTGGCCTGCGCACCTTTCTGGTTTGACGGCTTGTACAGGGTATGGGAGTGCCTGCAGACACTTCAGGCCGATTTGGCCATGACCGAGCTGGAAGTGCACTTCGCCTTGTTGCTCCAGCGTTTGCCTGGCCTCGTGCAGTTGCGCTTTCACGATGGAACGCCATTCGCTGACTCCGTTACCCGGGGCTGGATCAACACTCAGGTTGTCCGCCATTTGCAAAGTCCGGTGCCAGCCCGGTCGGCACTTGATGCCCAGGCTGCGCCTTGGGACAAAGCGTTGCACGACGTCGTGCCCGTGCTGCGCAAGGACGGATTCAAGGCGGCCGTTCAATCTCTCAAGCAAAGCATGCAAACCGCCACAGGTGAGCGTGCCCGATTTCATTGGCGGCTTGGCCTCGCCAGGTTGTCTGTGCTGGCGGGTAAGCATGACCTTGCCAAAGTCCAGCTTGACCACCTGGACCACGAACTGCAGCAGTCAGGCTTGCAGCGCTGGGAGCCTGAATTGGCGGTTGAGGTGCTGCAACTCCTGCATGGCTGTTGTGACGTGTTGCCGCAAAGCCACTCTGTGCGTGAGCGCAAGGAAGATGTCCATCGCAGGCTGTGCCACTTCGATCTTGAAGCGGTACTTGAATAGGCTTTCGAGCCACCCGAAAAAGGAGAAACACCATGGCGAAAGAAGGTTCGGTAGCCCCCAAGGAACGCATCAATATCACGTTCAAACCCGCCGTCGGTACTGCGCAGGAAGAGCTGGAGCTGCCGTTGAAACTGCTGGTGCTTGGCGACTTCACCCAGCGTGAAGACCCACGCCAACTCGAAGACCGCAAGCCCGTCGGGATCGACAAGAACACCTTTGACGAGGTGTTGGCCAAGCAAGCCTTGAGCTTGACCTTGAGCGTCCCCAATCGGCTCCAGGACTCTGCCGAGCTGGATGAGCTGGCGATCCAGATCAGGATCAATTCGATGAAGGACTTCAATCCGGCGCACCTGGTTGAGCAAACAGGCCGGCAGTTCCGATGCTGCGAACCTGCTCAAGCCGGCGCTGGCACGCGGTGAACTGCGTACCATCGCCGCCACGACTTGGTCGGAGCACAAGAAATACTTCGAGAAAGACCCTGCGTTGGCGCGGCGTTTCCAGCCGGTACAGGTGCGCGAGCCGACAGTAGAGGAGGCGGTGACGATTGTGCGTGGGGTGGCCCCGGTGTATGAGGCCAACCGAGGCTGAAAATGGTCGCAGCAGCCTGGTGCTGGAGCGGGGCAGCGAACGGCCGTTGGGCCTCGAAAAGAATGCCGGGGCCTGGTCGCTGTTCCGCTTGTTCGACCTGATGCAAAGCGAGGCCTCCAGCGGGCAGGATGTATTGATCCTCAAGGCCGACCTGGCAGGCTTGCGCGCCAACTATCTGCTGACCAGCCGGCGCACTCCCAACCCGTTTCAGATGACGCAGTGGCGTACCTTTCGCCTGCCGGAGCAGCTGTGAACCGATGTCCGGATCGCTGGCGCAGCGCTGGCCGTACGGACCGTGGCAAGCTCAGGTCGCGCAATGAGGATGCCTTTCTCGATTGTCCCCGGCAGGGCTGCTGGGCCGTGGCAGACGGGATGGGCGGGCATCAGGCCGGGGATGTCGCCAGCCAACTGGTGGTCGATAGCCTGGCGTTATTGCCTGGCCAGGGAAGCCTGGACGACCGGGTCGAGGCGACCCGCCGTTGCCTGCAATGGCTCAATCGGCGGTTGGGTGAGGAGTTGACGGTCACCGACCATGGCGGTGATCGCACCATGGGGAGCACGGTCGTGGCATTGCTGCTTCAGGGCGATCGCGCCGCGTGTATCTGGGCCGGTGACAGCCGCTGTTATCTGTGGCGAGCGCAGACGCTGTACCAGCTGTCGCGGGATCACTCGCTGTTCGAACAGTTAATTGATCAGCGGGTGAGCCTGGAGCAGGCCAGGGCGCATCCCGATGCACGGGCGTTGACCCGCGCCATTGGCTCGCGTGATCCGTTGAGGCCGCAGGTATTGGAACTTGGGACTGTGGCAGGGGATGTCTTTCTGCTGTGCAGTGACGGCCTGTACCAGGCGCTTAGCCATGGCGAGCTGGGGCAGGCGTTGAGCCTGGGAGACCCACGGCGGGTCCTGGACCAACTATTTGCAGGCGTATTGCGCGGTGCCGCCCGCGATAACCTGACCGCTGTGGTCGTGCAGTCATGAACGACATAACCCACTTTGCCTTTGCCGAGGCCACGACAAACCCACCGCGTGACGGCGTCCCCGAATTACTCGCCGGACGATACCTTATCGAGCGCGTGCTGGGTGCCGGCGGCATGGGCGTGGTTTATCGCGCCCGGGACCTGCTGTACGAACAGTTTGGTGAGTCGCGTTCCAGTGTGGCGATCAAAGTGCTGGGTGAAACCATCCGTGAATCTGCGGATGCCCACGTGCTGCTGTACAACGAGTTCGCCCTGACCCGCAGCCTTCGCCATGAGCAGGTGGTGCGTGTATTTTCGTTTGAAGTGGACGCCCCCTGTCAGATCGCCTTCTTCACTATGGAGCTGCTTCAGGGCATGACCCTGGACCGGCTGCTGCTGGAGTGTCCTGAAGGTTTACCCTGGCGCGAGTTGCAAGGCATCGCCGTGCAATTGCTTGATGCGTTGCGTCATAGCCATCAACAGGGTGTGCTGCACGGCGATGTGAAACCCTCCAATGTCATGGTGGGAGAGGGCGGGTTGCGTTTGTTCGATTTCGGCCTGGGGCAGGCGTGCGGACAGGCCCCGGCGGGGTCCCCAGGCTTGAGTCGCAGTCGTTTCAATGCCTGGACACCGATGTACGCCGCGCCAGAGTTGCTGGCTGGCGGAGCGCTGTCGGCCAGTGCCGATCTGTATGCAGTGGCCTGTGTGCTTTACGAATTGGCACAAGGCCGGCGCCACTCCAGTGACCGACCGGCCCGGCCCGGGCAACTGCCTCGCCATTGCTGGCGAGCGTTACGCACGGCGTTGGCGATCGAACCTGAACGCAGAACAATCACCCTGGATGAATTACGTGCGGTGATCGGCGATACCCGCCAGGGCTTGAGCCGCTGGTTCTAAGCGGGCAAGTCATGCAACTGGCAATATTCCGCCCAGCTCAGGCCTGCCATTTGCGCCACTTCCTTGTGCACTTCAAGGCGCTGGGCCTCGAATTCCGCGGGTGAATGCGCTGTCAGTTTCAGCGTCAGCTCCCAGGCAAACAGGCCTTGTTGCTCGGCTTCTGCCTCGAAGGCTTCATGCAGGCGTTCGGCGCGGTACTGCTCCATGGTTTCCCCCTTGGCCTGGGCCGCCAAGGGGTTCAACGTATTCAGTTCCGCCGCCAGGGCCGGGTGTTCGCTCAAGAATCGGTCCAGGGCTAGCTGGTGGTTTTCGCCGGGTTGGGACAAAGGTTTACTCCACGTTAAGCGAGACGGTCAGTCTGGCTTGGTCATCAAAAAAGTCGCCATGGCCTCATAGGCCGGCAACGTCACCCCATCATTGGCAGCATTGCCCGCCACCGGATGGGAGGCATAACGAACAATCACCATCTCGGCCTTGGGGTCGATATAGATGCTCTGGCCATGCACCCCACGGGCCATGAAGGCACCGTCGGGATTGTGGGTTACCCACCACATGTTGCGATAGCTCCAACCCTTCAATTGGCCATAACCGGCCTGGGCGAACGCCTGCTTGTCGCCGCCTTGGCGAATAGCCTTGACCACACTCTCGGGCACGATCTGCTGGCCGTTGAACTGCCCGCCGTTGCGCAGCATTTCAGCAAAACGGGCCAGGTCCCGTAGCCCGGTGTTCAGGCCACCACCGGCAAACGGTGTGCCGATGGAATCGACGGTGAAGTAGGCGTCCTGTTCGGCGCCGAGCCGGCTCCAGATGCGTTCGCTGAGCAGTTGCGCCACATTGCGCCCGGTCGCGCGGGCGATCACCCAGCCCAGCACGTCGGTATTGACGGTCTTGTAGCCGAAGGCGCGCCCGTGTTCGCCGCGCTGTTTTACGGTTTGCAGGAACTCGTAGTAGCTGCGCGGCCCGGTGTAGTCCTTGGGTTTGGGCAGCGGGTTGCCGGCCTGGGCGTGGGCCCAGACTTCGGCGTTGGGATCGGCATAGTCTTCGCTGTAGTCCAGGGCGGTGGTCATGTCCAGCACCTGGCGCAGGGTGGCGCTGCCAAAGGCGGAGCGGCCCAGTTCGGGCACGTAGTCGACGATCTTTTTCTGTGGGTCGAGGGTGCCATCGGCCACCAGCATCGCGCCCAGGGTGCCGATCACTGATTTGGTGACCGACATGGCCGCGTGTTGCCCGTCGTCCTTGAGCACCCCGAAATAACGCTCATACACCACCGTACCGCGATGCATCACCACGATGCCATCGGTGTAGGTGGCGTCCAGAGTCTGGCGCCAGCTCAACGGCTGGGTGGCACCCACGGGCTGCACGGGGATTGCATCGAGTCCCGGATCGAGTTTGCGTGGCAACGCCAGCGGCGCACCCAGCCCGCGGGAGACGTTCACCGTGGGCATCAATTGGCGAAAGTGGGCGACACTCCAGCGCATGGCCGGGAAGCGGAAATAGCTGCCGTCTTCAAAGCGTACGGTGCGATCTGCCGGCGGCGGTGCGCCGACCATCCATTGCAGCTTGGCCGGGTCGCTGGCTTGTGCATCCGGGAAGGTCGGGCTGGCAGCGCTGGCCAAGGGGCTGATGAGGCCGAGCAGCGCGCAGGTGAGCAGGAGGGCGATTCGCAGCATCAGTCGAGTCCGTTCGAGGAAGTGTCGCTTTTTACGACAGCCAGTGCGCCGAAGGATGGGCCAACCGGAGGCAATCGACAAGCAGCAGTGCCACGGGACGAATCTGAATAATTACGCCGCTGGCGGCAAAAGCCTTTCGTTCGCGGTATCAGGACGTGTAGCGTTACCTTGTCGATAAAGGCAACGGCTCAGGTGTTTTTGCGACCTTGGCATCAGGGACCGAGTGCTATGTGCAGAGGGACAGGTGATGGCGCAAACGCTGTTCAAGCTTTTCTTCACCCAGCGGCTGGCGGCCTTGGCCAGCACCGAGTCGTTGCGGGCCATACGTGAGGGGTTGTTGTGGATCCTGCCATGCCTGCTGGTGTCGGCCGGTTTTCTGATCCTGTCCGAATGCGCCCGTGTGCTGGGCTTCGACCCTCAGTGGGTGGCCTTCCTCGCGGGGCTGCACAACCAGATCAGTTCGGTGATCCCGCTGCTGGTGGCCGCCTCCATCGGTTACATGCTTGCGATCCAGCACCGCCTGCCGCAGCTACCGGTGGCGTTCCTGTGCCTGGCCCACGTGGTGATCGCCACCTTTGTGCTGCGGGATTTCCCCCGTGCTTCGGCGACCTTCGTGCTGTTCATCGCCATCGCCTCGCCGTTGATCAATGTGCCCGCCATCGCCTGGCTGCATCGGCGTCGCTGGACCCGGTTGATTAACGAAGACCTGGTGGGGCACAACCTCAAGGGCACCATCAACATGGTGGTGCCGGGGGCGATCACGGCGCTCGTGCTGGTGCTCTTGCTGTCGTTGCTGTTGCAGATTCCGCAGGTGGCGCAGCTTCAGGGCCCGCAGGTACTCGATGCACTGGAAACGCCCTATGGCAGCGGTCTGTTTGTGACCCTGATGAATTCACTGCTGTGGTTTTTCGGGATCCATGGGGTCTACGCCATGCAGCCGTTGTTTGATGTACTGGATCAGGCTGTCGCGCTCAACAACGCCGCAGTGGCGGCGGGCGAGCCGGTCAAGTATTTACTGAATGGCGGCTTGCTGGGCAGCTTCGCGTTTATCGGTGGCTCGGGTGGCGCATTGTGCTTGCTGCTGGCGATCCTGCTGTTTTCCAAGAGCCGGTCCATGCGATTGGTGGCGATAGCCAGCCTGCCGCTGTCGTTGTTCAATGTCAGTGAAGTGTTGTTGTTTGGCTTGCCGATCATCCTCAACCCGCGCCTGTTCATTCCCTTTCTGGTGGTGCCGGCATTCAACGCGATGTTGGCGCTGGTGGTGGTGCAGATTGGCTGGGTGTCGCCTGCGGTGGTGAGTGTGCCGTTTACCGCGCCGGTGTTGCTCAACGCCTATTTGAGCACCCACGGCGACCTCGCGGCGGTGTTGCTGCAGGTGGTGTTGCTGGGGGTTGGCATGCTGATTTATGCACCCTATGTGCGGGCGATCAATCGCCAGGCCACGGAAGGCGGCACGGTGTATTTGAAGTCGCTGGATATGACCTTTCGCGGCCTCGAAGAAAAGGGCCGCTTGCTGGAACTGGACCCGGTAATGGCGTCCCATAAGGCCCAGGCACGCCAGGTCAGCGAGTTGAGCCATATCCAGCAGATCAGCGATTATGAGTTTTACCTCGAATTCCAACCGCAGATTTCGACCCTGACCGGGCTGTGCACCGGTTGCGAGGCGTTGATGCGCGCGCGGGATGCCGAGGGCACGGTGCATTCGCCCTGGGAGTTCCTGCAATGGCTGGCCAATGCCAGGTTGATGCCCGATGTGGATGTGTGGGTGGCGTCCCAGGCTGTGCGCCAGTATCAAAAGTGGCGGAAGGTCGGTTTTACCTTGCCGATGACGATCAATATCTCCAGCGCCACGCTGACCACCCCGGCCTATGGTGACCGGCTGGTGGAGATACTGGCCCAGGCCCATGGGCAGGTGTCGGTGGAGATCACTGAGGATGCGTTGGTGGGGGATATTCAGGGCACCCGGCAGATGATCGAGAAGCTGCAGGCGATTGGCGCCAAGGTTTACATCGATGACTTCGGGACGGGGTTTTCAGCGCTGAGTTATCTGCATCAGTTCCCGGTGGATTTCATCAAGATCGATCGCAGTTTCGTGGTCGCCCAGCATGATCCAAAGGGCGCCCAGGTGTTGACCGGGATGCTGCGATTCTGTGAGGCGCTGAACCTTGGGGTGGTGGTGGAAGGCGTGGAAACCGCCGAGCAACTGGCGTTTTTGCAGTCGGGCTCGGAGCTGATCATCCAGGGCTGGTATTTCAGCAAGGCGTTGCCGGGCGATGAACTGGAGCGGTTCGTGCGCGGGCGGTACACCCAGATGCAATCTAACGCTCCAGAACCCCTCTGAAGGTTGCGCTCAACGCACGTAATGTCTCGCGGGAGCGGCCGTCGCTGATGCGGCTGTGCAGCACGATTTCACTGACGGGCAACGCCGGTAATCCGTACTGTTCGCTGACGTCCACGGCGCCCGCCGGCGCCACTCGCCGGGCCAGCGCCGCCACACCCAGGCCGGCGCTGACTGCCGCACCCACCGCCATTACGCCGCCGCCGACAAACACTTCGGTCCAGTCGATCCGCGCCTCATCCAGCGCGCGCACCGCCAGGTGTCGCACGCCGCAGGGCGAGGCCATGGTTGCCATGCGCAACGGTGTACCGGCGGTGTGCTGCCAGGTCGGTGCGGCGAACCAGCCAAAGCGCTCAACCACCAACACTTCGCCGTCCTGGCGGTCGCCTTCGTTGCGCACGATCACCGCGTCCAGTTCGTTGCGGTCAAACGCTGCGACCAGGTCCCGGGACGAGGCAATCCGCACCTCCAGAATCACCAATGGGTCATACGCCGCCAGGCGGCTGAGCCACAGTGGCAGGTCGGGCCCGGCCACATGGTCGCTGATGCCGATCACCAGCCTTCGTGGTGCGCCGTTGCCCATGTCACCCAATGCCCGTTCGTGGGCATTGAGCAACGCGCGGGCAGCAACGATGAACTGTTCGCCCTGGGGCGACAGCCGCACATGCCGTGGCGTGCGCACCAGCAGGCGGTAACCGAGGCGCTCTTCCAGGCGCTTGAGCTTGAGGCTGATGGCCGCCTGTGAGGTCTCCAGGGCCTGGGCTGCGCGGGTGAAACTGGCGAAGTCGGCCACCAGTACAAAGGCGTGCACGGTGTCGATATCCAGCGGCTTGAGTGCGTCGGTCATTTCAGTTCCTTATCATACCTATATCCGGTGATATCTTGCTGAAATCATGGCCGCTGCGCAAGCTGGGCACTCATCTGAACAGGAGCGCCATGATGTTTGCCAAACAGTATTCACACCGCTTGCCAGCCGATTACGACATGGGTGTCATCCGTGAGCGGGCCGCTCGCCTGGGGCCGTTGTGGGATCATGCCGAGGGTTTGCTGTTCAAGGCGTTTATCGCCCAGGAGAGAGGGCAGGGGCCGGGGGTGAATAACCTGTATTCGTCGGTTTATCTGTGGTCGGATCCTTTGCAGGCTGCGGATTTCTTGCTCGGCGAGCGCTTCCAGAAGGTCCTCGACAGTTTTGGCCAGCCGCACATTGAGTCCTGGTTACCGCTGGATGTGCAGCGAGGTCCGGCGCAAGACGCCTTGAGCCTGTATCGGGAGGAGTGGGCGCTGGCGCCGGGGGCGGATCGCGGGCAAATCCTCGCCGCAGAAAAGGCCCGCAACCAGCAGCTCGCGGACAGCAGCGATAACTTCGCGGTGTTTCTGGCGCTGGATGTGCAGGCGTGGAAGCTGGTGCGAATTACCTTGTCGGGCAAGGCGCTGGATGTGAATCATCCGGGCAATGGCTACGAGGTGTTCTACCTGGCGCGGCCCGGGGTGTGAATGCCGGTAGCCGCCGATTCGTCGGCGGCTACCTGTACCGTCAGGAATTGAGACGCGCCTGAGGCTGGCTCAGCTTGCGCTCGGCCACGGCGCCGAACACCAGGCCCAGGGTGGTCCACAGCACCAGTTGAATCCCCAGGGAAGCCACCCGGAATTTCCACAGCAACACTGCCGAGAACTGTTCCGGCACTTCGTTGATGGTCGGGAACAAGCTGCCGGCCACCGACACGATCACGATATACAGCGCCACACCGAGGATCGCGCCTGCCCATAGGCCACGGCTGGCAATCAGCTTGCGCGCCGCGTTGATCGCAATCACCGCAGCCGCCACCGACACCAGCAGCATCAGGAAGAACAGCTTGGTGCGTTGCGCGATGGTGGCGGGGTCGCCCACCGATGGCGGGTTGGCCGGATACTTCAACCCCGGTACCACGATGATCGTCACAAACGCCGCCAATGCCAGCAGCGCTGCCAAGCCACGGGGACCGACCTTGCCGATGCGGCCCAGGGAGTAGGCGAACACCAGGGCGAAAATGCCACCCAGGGAGACGCTGTACACCACCACGCCGGTGAACAGGCCGATGGTACTTTGTACTTCGCGGCTCACCAGTTCCTCTTCCGGCGCGTCGCCGTGCGTCTGAGCCATCTGATCTTCGAAGGCGATGGCCTTGTCGATCTGCGGCTCACCAAAGGTCTTGGCGAAGCCGAAGGCCAGGATGCCGGCGAGCAGGCCCACCAGCATCCCGCGAACGAGTAAATGCCCTGTCATGTCGTCACGCTCCAATCAATGGCAGGGGAAACCCAGCAGGTGGCGACCGTCATGCACAAACTCATGCACGTACATGCCTTTGAACACGGCCGTCGCGCCCTGCTCGGCGCCGACGAAGTAAATCGCGAGCAACAGCAGCAGGCCGCCGAAGATCGCCCAGGGAAGGATTTCGCTCAGGGGAATGGACGGTATTGAAACGTCGGAGCCAGTTACAGCGGTATAAGCCATGAGAACCTCCAGGGATGACGCGTCCCGAAATGGATAGCGAGTTGGCTGAAACAGGGTCTGGCTTACGGCTAAAAGGCCGAATACAGTGGCGCGACCGCGCCGGCATTGAACCGGCTTCCTGTTGCAGAATAGTTGAAACATGTTGAAACAACTTCGCAAGTCTACGCTGACTGCCCCTTAAAACCAGAGCGATTTGTCATGCAGGCCACCCGTTTGACCCTTGTTGCCCACGCCAGCACCCGTGCCCAGAAACAGGCACGCTTTGCGCTGGATGAGTCGGTGGAGATAGGCTGGCAGCAGGCGGCGCTTTCCCAGGCGCAACGCTTCAAGCGTGCACCCCGGGTGCTGTGCGGCCCGGAGGCGCGGACCCGGCAGACCGCGGCGCTGTTTGCCGACGATGCTTTGGTTGAAACAGCCCTGCGCGATTGTGATTTCGGCCGCTGGCAAGGGTTGGCGATCGAGGAGGTTCAGCAAGCCGAACCCGAAGCGCTTCAGGCCTGGTTGACCGACAGCACCTCGGCGCCCCACGGCGGCGAGTCGGTAGTGCAACTGTGTGAGCGGGTAGGGCAGTGGTTGCAGTCCCTTGAGCAATCCCCGGGGCATGTCGTGGCGGTGACGCATCCATTTGTGATCCGCGCAGCGCTGCTGCATGTCATGCAATGCCCGCCCGCGATGTTCAACCTGATCGACGTGGAGCCGCTGTCATCCACCGAGTTGCGCTTCAATGGCCGTTGGCGCCTGCGCCTGGAAACTCACGCCTGACGTCCCGAACATGGCAAAATCCGTTCCCCGCACCGAGACCACCCATGAAGACTTTCCCATGAAACGCATCCTGATCATCGGCATTGGCGCCGGCAACCCCGACTACATCACGATGCAGGCGGTCAAGGCGCTCAACCGCACCGACGTGTTTTTCCTGATGGACAAGGGCCAGAGCAAGGACAAGCTGATCGACCTGCGCCGGGAAATCTGCGAGACCTACATCACCGATCACGCCTACCGCTTTGTCGAGGCCGATTGCCCCGAGCGGGTGCGTGGCGATATCGACTACACCACCGCCGTGAAGGACCTGAACCGCGACAAGCAGCAGACCTTCGAACGGATGATCAATGAAGAAATGGCCGACGGCGAAGTGGGCGCATTCCTGGCCTGGGGCGACCCGGCACTGTACGACAGCACCATCCGTATCCTGCAGGCGATCCTGGCCAGCGGCCGTTGCGAATTCGAGTTTGAGGTGATCCCCGGGATCACCAGCGTCCAAGCGTTGGCGGCCCAGCACAAAGTGCCGCTGAACCGCATCGGTCGCTCCATCGAAATCACCACCGGCCGCCGGTTGGCGGCGGGGCAGGCGAGTGATGCCGACACCCTGGTTGTCATGCTCGACGCCGAAGATTCCTACCGCACCGTGGCCGATCAGGACTTGGATATCTACTGGGGCGCCTACCTGGGCACACCGGATGAAATCCTGATCAGCGGCAAAGTGGCCGAGGTTGCCGAAGAGATTGAACGTGTGCGCAAGGCGGCGCGTCAGGCCAATGGCTGGATCATGGATACCTATTTGTTGCGCAAACCCTAGAGGTTGATGCTCATGCTCAAACTGATTGCCCTGACGGTGGCGCTGTTTACCGGCGCCGCACAGGCCGAAGACGTATTGCACACCGACCTGCCGCTGCCTTACCTGGAACAGACCCAAAGCGATGCGCGCAACGAGCCGCTGGTGATCTTCCTGCACGGTTATGGCAGTGACGAGGCCGACCTGTTCGGGCTCAAGGACCGCTTGCCGTCGACCTGGACCTACCTGTCTGCACGGGCACCGATGCCGGTGGAGGGCGGGGGGTATCGCTGGTTTCGCAAGAAGCCGGGCGATGGCGACTTTGATGGCGAGACCGCCGATTTGCAGAGCAGCGCCAAGCTGATCGAAGACTTCGTCGCCCGGGCCACTACCAAGTACCACACCCAACCTGAGCGGGTGTTTCTGGTGGGGTTCAGCCAGGGTGCGATCATGTCGTACGAAGTCGGGTTAAGACATCCCGAAACCCTGCGCGGGATTGCGGCGTTGAGCGGCAGCCTGCTGCCGGTACTCAAGGCCGAACTCAAGCCGGATGCGCCACTGGGCAAGCTGGCGATTTTCATCGGTCACGGGACGCTGGACCAGGCGCTGCCGTATTACTCGGCAACGCGGGCCAACGAGGTATTGCAGGGGCTTGGCCTCACGCCGGAATTCCACGGTTACCCGGGGATGATTCATACCATCGGTGAGGCGGAGTTGCTGGACTTGAAGCAGTGGCTGGAGAAGAGCCTGCGCTGAGTCCGGTGATGTGAATGCGATAAAAATGTGGGAGCTGGCTTGCCTGCGATAGCGGTGTATCAGTCGCCTAAAGCAGTGACTGGTCAATCGCTATCGCAGGCAAGCCAGCTCCCACATTTAGATTTTCATTGTCAGGTAAATCGGGTTACTTACCGCCAATAATCTGCTTCACCAACAGTGCATGACCGGCTTCATCATCCGCCCGGGAAATGGCCTGCACCACCAACTGGTGGCTGCCGGAGCCCGTGAGGAAAGTGGAGCTCAGCGTCTTGCCACCGCCCATGGTCGCAGTGCTGTCGACCTGGCGCAGGGCCAGGCCCTTGACGGTGAGTTTCTTCTCGGCGCCTTTCTTGAAGTCCGGCAGGGCCGCGCTTTGTTCCTTGACGAAATCCGCCACGGCGCCGTCGAGGAACTGCGGGTCGTTGTCCTTGATCAGGCCGGCGACACTCGGTTTCTCAACCACAAAAATCACGCTTTTGGTGGCCTGGTCGCTGTACATCGTGCCGCTGGCGCCCGCCGTGCCGTGTTCGGCATCACCGGCCGGCAGTGGGTCGGCCTGGTAGGACTTGGGCAGGTTGAAGCTGAACTTGCCGTCCAGGGTGGAGATGGTCTGGGTGGCGGTTTTCTGCGCCGCAGGCTTGCTGGCGGCGAGGACTTGGCTGGCGCCGAAGCCGGCGGCCAGCGCGAGGGCCAAGAGGGCTGCGGTCTTGCTGAGGGTGGCCATGAAGCTCTCCAGGGATGAACGAAATTGCGCCGTATTCTGTCAGAAATTTCGCAAGATCGTTCATCTCCATCCTTACACCTTGTCGGACTCTTCCTCGAGTCGGTCCATCTCAAACAATCGGGCCAGTTCCGTCCGGGCTTCCTGGGCCGACTGCATCACCTTGGCCGCGTCGTCATACACGGCGTGTTGGGCCGCCAGCAATTGCAGGTCATGGTTTTTGAAGCGGCTGATGCGCGCGTCGGCCTGGGCTTGGGTCAAGCCAAGGCCCACGAGGGTGCGGCGGCTCATTTCCAGGCTGGAGTAAAACGTCTCGCGCACCGGTGACGCGTCGAGGTCCACCAGGCGGTGCACGTGCTGGCGGTTACGGGCGCGGGCGATGATCTTCATGTGCGGATAGAGGCTGCGCACCAGCTCGGCGGTCTTGATATTGATTTCGGGGTCGTCCATGGCGATCACGAAGAATTCAGCCTGGTCGACTTTCGCCGCGTGGAGGATTTCCGGGCGCTGGGGGTCGCCGTAGAACACCGGCATGCCGCCGAAACTGCGGGTCAGCTCGATGGTTTCCACCGAGGTGTCGAGGGCGATAAACGAGATGTTTTGCGCCCGCAGGATCCGCGCCACGATCTGCCCCATACGGCCCATCCCGGCGATCACCACCCGGGGTGCATCGCTTTCGATGGCGCGGTATTCCTCGGGCACTTCCACCGGCTTGACCTTGGGCTTGAAGAGCTTCGGGCAGAGCAACAGCAGCAATGGGGTCAGGGCCATGGACAGGGTGATGGTCAGCACCAGGATGTCGTAGAGGTGCGGTTCGAACAGGCCCTGGTCGCGGCCGATCTTGAACACCACGAAGGCAAACTCACCGCCGGCCGCCAGCACCACACCCAAGCGCAGCGCGCTTTCACGGCTCAGGTCACCGGCCAGTCGGCCCACGCAAAACAGCAGCGGCAATTTGATGGCGATCAGCAGCAGGGTCAGACCCAGCACGATCACCGGCGCACTGAACAACAGGCTGATATTGGCGCCCATGCCCACGCTGATAAAAAACAGGCCCAGCAGCAGGCCCTTGAACGGTTCGATCTGCGATTCCAGCTCATGCCGGTATTCGGAGTCTGCCAACAGCAACCCGGCGAGGAAGGCGCCGAGGGCCATGGACACACCCACCAGCTCCATCAGCCATGCGGTGCCGATCACTACCAGCAACGCGGTGGCCGTGGACACTTCCCGCAGCCCGGTCTTGGCGACGATGCGAAACACCGGCCGCAGCAGATAGCGCCCGCCGATGATCACCACGGCGATGCTGCCCAGTACTTCCAGGCCATGCTGCAGGCCTTGGGAGGTGGTGGCGGGGTGATCGCTGCCGGCGAGCAGCGGCACCATGGCGATCAGCGGGATGGCCGCGATGTCCTGGAACAGCAGGATGGCAAAGGCCAGGCGCCCATGGGGCTGGTTAAGCTCCTTGCGCTCGGCCAGGCTCTGCAGGCCGAAGGCGGTGGAGGAGAGTGCCAGGCCAAGGCCCAGCACAATCGCACTGTTCCATGACTGGCCAAACAGGAACAGCGCTACCACACCAATCACCGTGCCCGTCAGCAACACCTGCGCCAGGCCGACACCAAACACCGCCTTGCGCATCACCCACAGACGCTTCGGTGACAGCTCCAGGCCAATGATGAACAGCAGCAACACCACCCCCAGTTCGGAAAACTGGCTGACGCTTTGCGGGTTGCCCACCAGGCCCAGCACCGAGGGGCCGATGATCACGCCGGCCAGCAAATAACCCAACACGGCACCCAACTGCAGGCGCTTGGCCAAGGGCACGGTCAGTACGGCAGCGAACAGGAATACAACCGCCGCTTGTAACAGGTTGCCTTCATGGGGCATTGGGGACTCCAGGATCGTTTTGCTGAATCAACAGGGCGTTATTAGAGCGCTTTTTTGCGTGGTGAAATCTGAATTTTTGCGCGTCTCAGAGCGTTCAACTCCGCGTTCATTGGACGTCGTCCGGTTTCTGGGCGGCACTCGCCAAAGTATTAATACCATTTATTTCAATGAGTTTTATGCACGCGGCTAACGTTGTGACAAACAGGATCAGTTGTCACCACGGTCAGGTATTTCGACGTCGATGCGTGTTTGGATCTGTATTTGGGGCTTCTACGCATTCATGGATGAAAGGCTTTGACCACAAGGAGTTTCACGTGGAAAGAAGACTTGCTGCTGCCGCTGTACCTCGTATTTCTCCTCTTAATCTTGCTATTCGCCTCGGTATTGCCGGCCTGGTTCTAGGCTTGGCGAGCCCGCAGGCGATGGCTGCTTGTTCGCCGGCAAGTCCCACGGCAGGCGCCACGGTCACCTGTACCGGCGTGCCGAGTTTGCCGCTGTTCTTGAACACCTTTGCCAGCGCGGTCAACGGCCTGACGGTTAACGTCAACAGCGGCGCGCAGATGAACGCGACCCTGGGTGGCCAGGTGCTCAACCTCACGGGCAATAACCTGACCCTCAATAACTCCGGCACCATCGACCCGGCGCTGCTTGGCCTCGTGACTGTGTTGAGCGGTGGTGTGACGCTGGGGAATACGGCGGCGAGTAACGTCACTATCAACAACACCCTCACCGGGATCATCAGGGGCACTGGGGATGTGCTCGGGTTGAACCTGACGAGCCTCGCCGGCATGGCGATGAATGTCGTCAACGGTGCGGGTGGCGTCACCAATATCACCAACAACGGCACTATCGGCTCGAACGCGTTGCTCAACTTGACGCTGTTCTCTTCGGATACGCCGGTGGTAGCGGTGCAGGGTGGCTCGCAGGTCAACATGGTCAACAACGGCACCCTGACCGGACGTGTGGCCTTCGAAACGTCCAGCACCGGCAACACGTTCATCAACACCGGGACGATCTCCGGTGGCGTCTCCATGGGGGCGGCCAGCAGCAACACATTTACCGCCGTGACCGGTTCGACCATCACCAATGGTGGCGGGGTGGGGCTCAGCCTCGGTGGCCTGATCGGCGTGAACCTGACGTTTGCGCCCACCGGGCAAGTTGATGGCGGGGCCGGGGGCAACAACTCTTTGATCCTGCAAAACACCATTGGTGTGGGCGGTGGCACGAGCGGTGCGGGCACGGCGTCCAGCGCCAACTACGTGAACTTCAACAACCTGACGGTCAACAGCGGTACCTGGACCTTGCAAGGGCCGCTTGTCAGCGGCAGCACAACCCTCAACGGTGGCGTTGCGTCGTTCAACAACGCCCAGTCGTTCGGCACGGGCGTGCTGACGTCCAATGGCGGGGTGATCCAGGCCAGCAACGCCGGGTTGACCCTCAATAACCTGATTTCCCTGGGCAGCGGCGGGTTGACGGTTCAGGGGGCCAATGGTTCGACGCTGGGAGGCGTGATCTCCGGGAGTGGTGGTTTGACCAAGGCCGGTACCGGGCAGTTGAGCCTCAGTGGTGCCAATACCTATGCCGGCAATACCACGATCAATGGCGGCTCGGTTCAGGTCCTCAACAATCAAGCCTTCAGCACCGGCTCTGTGACATTCGCGGGTTCGGCGTCGTTGAGTGCGCCGGGCACCATCAGCCTGAACAACCTCATCACCCTCAACGGTGCCATGACGGCTACCGGAGCCGGGTCCTTGACCCTGGGAGGCGTGATCAACGGGGCGGGTGGGCTCAGCAAGAGTGGCAGCGGCACCCTGACGTTAAATGGCAACAACACGGCCTTTACAGGCCCTTCTAACCTGAACACCGGCACGTTGGTATTAGGTAATAACAACGCACTGGGTACCGGTGTACTGAACGTCAATGGCGGCGCCAATCTTGATACCGGCGCCAATGTCACCCTGAACAACAACATCATCCTCAACGCCAACCTGGCCACGGTCGGCAGCAACGCCTTGACCCTTGGGGGCGTCATCTCGGGTGTGGGAGGGATTACCAAGAATGGCGCCTCGACCCTGACGGTGACCGGCAACAACACCCAGAGCGGCCCTACCACGCTCAACGCCGGCACGCTGCTGGTGGGCAACAACAATGCACTGGGCACCGGCGCCCTGAACACGGCCGCCAGCACGACCCTGGATGCCACCACGGCGGTGACACTGGCCAACACGGTGTTCATGGCGGCGGACTTGACCATCGGCGGCACTCAGGCCCTGGGCCTCACAGGCGCAATCAGCGGAGCGGCCGGCCTGATCAAGAACGGCACTGCGGCGTTGACCCTCGGTGGCGCCAATACCTACACCGGCAACACCATGCTCAATGCCGGTTCGCTGATCGTCGGCTCCAATACGGCGCTGGGTACAGGCGGCATTTTGAACACGGCCGACGGCACCACGCTGGACGCAAGCATCAATGTTTCCCTGACCAATGGCGTCGGCGTAACCGGCAACCTGAACATTGGCGGGACCGCCGGCCTCACCCTTGGGGGCGTCGTTGCGGGCAGCGGCGGCCTGACCAAAAACGGCGCGGCCAACCTGGTCCTCAACGGTGCCAACACTTTCCTCAACGGCGTAACTCTCAACGCGGGCACGCTGACCGCCGGTAATAACGCGGCCTTGGGCGTCGGTGACCTGACCGTCGCGGGTGCGGCCTCGCTGGACAGCAGCGCCAACGTGACCCTGGCCAACAACATCGCATTAAACGCCGACTTGAGCGTGGCGGGCAGCAACGCCTTGACCCTGGGCGGCGTGCTCAGTGGCACCAACCAACTGATCAAGAACGGCGCGGCCAACCTGACCCTCAACGGGGCCAACACCTACCAGGGCGGCACGACCCTGAACGCCGGCAGCCTGACCCTGGGCAATGCCACGGCACTGGGCACTGGGGCATTGACGGTGGGCGGCGCCAGTAGCCTCGACAGCACTGGCGCGTTGTCCCTAGGCAATGCGATCAACCTCAATGCCAACCTGACCGCCGGCGGGGCCAACCCGTTGACCCTCGGTGGTGTGATCGCCGGCGCGGGCGGCCTGATCAAGACCGGCGCCTCGAGCCTGACCCTCAATGGCAACAACACCTACACCGGCACCACGGCGCTGAATGCCGGGACCTTGATTGTCGGCGCCAATACCGCGTTGGGCACTGGCGCGCTGAACGCGTCCAACGGCACCACCCTGGACGCCAACACCGCCGCCACCCTGGGCAATGCCGTCAACCTCGGTGGCATCCTGACCCTCGCTGGCAGCAATGCGCTGACCCTCGGCGGCAACGTCAGCGGCATCGGTGGTTTGATCAAGACCGGCGCGGCCGACCTGACCCTCAACGGCAGCAACAACTATCAGGGCGGTACGACGCTCAACACCGGCAAGATCATTGTCGGCGCCAACAACGCCTTGGGCAGCGGTGCGTTGACCACCGCCGCCAACACCAGTTTGGACGCCAGCACCGCCGTCAGCCTGAGCAACCAGATCGGCATGACCGGCCCGCTGACGATCGGCGGTACGGCGGATCTGACCTTGGGCGGCGTCATCAGCGGCAACGGCAACCTGGTGAAAAACGGCACAGCCAACCTGATCCTTAACGGCGTCAATACGTTTATCGACGGCACCTCGTTGAACGCCGGCACGCTGACCGTCGGCAATAATGCGGCCCTCGGCACCGGCAGCCTGGCAGTCAACGGCGCGGCGACGCTGGACAGCAATGCCCCGGTAGCACTGACCAACAGCATTGCCCTGAATGCCGACCTCACCGTCGGCGGCACTCAAGGCCTGACACTGGGCGGCCTTATCGGGGGCACCGGTCAGTTGATCAAGAACGGTGCGGCTAATCTCACCCTCAACGGCATCAATACCTACAGCGGCGGCAGCACCCTCAACGCCGGTACCCTGACGCTGGGTAACGGTGCGGCGCTGGGCAGCGGTAGCCTGACCGTGGGAGGCACCTCCACACTGGACAACAGCGCGGCGCTGACCCTGAACAATGGGATCATCCTCAACGCTGATTTGAACGTGGCCGGCAATAACAACCTGGCGCTCGGCGGCGTGATCAGCGGCGCTGGCGCCCTGAACAAAAATGGCTTGGCAGACCTGACGCTCAGCGGCACCAACACCTTTACCGGCGCCTTGAACATCCTTTCCGGCAGCGTCACTACTGCCAGTACCGGCGCACTGGGCAATACCTCCGGCGCCAATGTCAGCGCCGGCGCGTCGCTGATCATGGGCAGCGATGCCAGCCTGGCAACCCTTGCCGGCAGCGGTGATGTGCAGGTCAGCGCAAGCAACACACTGTCGGTGGGCGGCCTCAATTCCACCAGCACCTTTGACGGCGGCCTGAGTGGCAGCGGCGCCCTGGCCAAGGTCGGCACCGGCACCCTGAACCTGACCGGCATCAATGGCCTCACCGGCGACACCAACGTCAACGCAGGCACCTTGAACCTCAGCGGTTCGCTGGGCAGTGCCAATGTCAACGTCAATACCGGCGCGACTTTCACCGGCACCGGCTCGGTACTGGGTGCGCTGAACGTCAACAATGGCGGCCACCTGGCCTTGAGCAGCGGCAATACGCTGTCGGCCGGTTCGCTGGTGATGGCCGGCAGCGGCAATCTGGACGTAGCGCTTGGCGCACCGTCCACCACCTCGTTGCTCAACGTTGGCGGCAACCTGACCCTCGATGGCAACCTGAACGTCACCGATGCCGGTGGCTTCGGCGTCGGGGTGTATCGCTTGATCAACTACACCGGGGCGCTGACCGACCTGGGCCTGAATGTCACTGGCGTGCCGGTGGGCTTCGGCCTCGGCGACCTGGTGGTGCAAACCTCGGTGGGCAATCAGGTGAACGTACTGGTGGCGGCGCCGAACGCCAATATCCGCTTCTGGGATGGCAGCCAGACTATCGCCAACGGCGTGGTGGACGGCGGCACCGGCAGCTGGACGGCTGGCGGCACCAACTGGACCTCGGTCAATGGCCTGGTCAACCAGCCATGGGCTGCCGACTTCGGCGTGTTTCAGGGGGCAGCCGGCACCGTCACGGTGGTGGGCGGACAATCGTTCACGGGGCTGCAATTCGTGACCGATGGCTACAACCTGGTGAGCGGCGCGGCAGGGCAGTTGACGGCGGTGAACGGCACCGGTGGCAACACCGCGATTCGTGTTGACCCGGGTTCCACCGCGACCATCGGTGTGGGGATTGACGGCAGTGGCACCCTGGCCAAACTCGACAGTGGCACCCTCGTGCTCAATGGCGCCAACAGCTACACCGGAGGCACCGAGCTTCAAGGCGGGACATTGGTGGTGGGCAGCAACACGGCCCTTGGCAGCGGACAATTAAGCACTTCGTCCGGCACCACGCTGGACAGCAACACCGCCGTGTCCCTGGCGAATGGAGTGAGCCTGCTCGGCAACTTGACGGTTGGCGGCAGCAATGCGCTGACCCTCAATGGCGTGATTGGCGGCGTCGGTGGCTTGATCAAAAACGGCGCGGCTAACCTGACCCTCGGTGGCAACAATGCCTTCCTCGGTCCGGTTGCGCTGAACGCGGGCGGGCTGATCCTGGCGTCGAATTCGGCACTGGGCAGCGCCACACTCAATGCCGCCAACGGCACCACGCTGGATGCGGCCACTGCAGTGAGCGTGAACAACGCTATCAACCTGGCCGGTAACCTCGGGGTCGGCGGCACGGCCGACCTGACCCTCGGTGGCGCTCTCAACGGCGCCGGCAGCCTGACCAAAAACGGCGCGGCCAATCTGGTCCTGGATGGCGCTAATGGTTTCCTCGGTGGAATCACCTTGAACGCCGGGACCCTGACGGCGGGGAACACTTCGGCGCTGGGCCTGGGTAACTTGACGGTGGCAGGCGCTTCGAACCTGGACAGCAACACGGCGTTGAGCCTGGCCAATAACATCGCCCTGAACGCCAATCTGGGCGTTACCGGCAGCAATGACCTGACCCTCGGCGGCGTGATCAGCGGGGCAGGAGGCGTGAGTAAAAACGGCGCGGCGAACCTGACGCTCAATGGCACCAATACCTATACCGGCGGCACCACGCTGAACGCCGGTACCTTGACTCTCGGCGGTGCAGCGGCACTCGGCTCAGGCACCTTGACCGTGGCCGGGCCTTCGACGCTGGACAACAGTTCGGCGCTGGTGCTGGCCAACAACGCCACGGTCAACGACAACCTGAGTGTGACCGGCACCAACAACCTGACCTTGGGCGGCGTGTTGGATGGCGCTGGCACCCTGACCAAAAATGGCGCAGCCGACCTGACCCTTGGCGGCAACAACACCTTCAGCGGCAATTTCAATGTACTCGGCGGTAGCCTGACCACCACCAGTGCGACGGCGCTCGGCAATAACGCCGGCTTGAACCTGGGTGCCGGTACCCAGCTCAATCTCGGGGCTTCTGCCAGCCTTGGCAGCCTGACCGGCAACGGCACCGCACTGATCGGCGGCGGCAATATCCTCAGCCTGGGTGGCGGCAACCAGAGCAGTACCTTTGACGGGGTACTCGACGGTGGTGGGCAACTGAACAAACTCGGTACCGGTACCTTGACCCTCAGCGGCATCAACACCCTGACCGGCGACACCAGCGTCAACGGTGGCACCCTGAATCTCAGCGGCTCCCTGGCCAGCGGTAATGTCGCGGTCAACAGCGGCGCGACGCTCACGGGCACCGGCAGCCTTGGCGGCGCCGTCACCGTGGCCGATGGCGGGCACCTGGCAGGCTCGACCGGCAGTACCTTGTCGGTGGGCTCGCTGGTGTTGTCCGGCAACTCCAACCTGGATGTCGGGTTGGGTACACCGGTTGTCGGCGGCGGTAATGCGTTGATCAATGTTGGCGGTAACCTGACCCTCGACGGTAACCTCAACGTCAGCGATATCGGCGGCTTCGGCAGTGGTGTGTACCGCATCATCAACTACACCGGCGGCTTGACCGACAATGGCCTGGTGATCGGCGCGGTGCCCGGCAGCGTGACGCCGGGGGATCTGCAGGTGCAGACGGCAGTCGGTAATCAGGTCAACCTGCTGGTGACGGCACCGAACACCACTGTGCAGTTCTGGGACGGCGGCCAACTGGTGGGCGACGGCACCGTTCACGGCGGCAGCGGCACCTGGGGCACCGGTACGACCAACTGGACCAATGTGGATGGTACCGTCAATCAGGCCTGGGGCAACAGTTTCGCGGTGTTCCAGGGCACGGCGGGCACGGTCACGGTCAACGGTACACAAAGTATCACCGGCCTGCAGTTCGCCACCGACGGCTACAGCCTGGTGGACGGCACGGCGGGCGCGTTGAACCTGGTCAATGGCGGCACCGGGAATGCGGCGATTCGTGTCGACCCTGACAACACTGCCACCATCGGCGTGGCCATCAACGGCGCCGGCACGCTGGGCAAGTACGACACCGGCACCTTGGTACTCAATGGCACCAACGGCTACACCGGCGGCACTGCCCTCAATGGCGGCAAGCTGGTGGTGGGCAATGACAGCGCACTCGGCACCGGCGTATTGACGACGGCCAACGGCACCGCGCTGGACAGCAACACGGCGGTCAACCTGGCTAACGCGGTGGTTGTGAACGGCGCCTTGAATGTCGCCGGGTCCAACGCCTTGACCCTGGGTGGTGTGGTCAGTGGCAGCGGCAGCCTGGTCAAGAACGGTGCGGCCAGCCTGACCCTCAATGGCAACAACACCTTCAGCGGCGGGACGCAGTTGGCGGCAGGCACGCTGATCCTCGGCAATAACAATGCCTTGGGCAGTGGTGCCCTGGGTGTTACCGGCAATTCAGTACTCGACAGCACGGCGGCGTTGCAGCTCAATAATGGGATCAACCTCGGTGCGCAACTGGGCCTCGCGGGCACTCAAGACACCACCCTCGGTGGCGTCATCAGTGGCACTGGCAGCCTGGTGAAAAACGGCAATGGTTCACTGCTGCTCACCGGTGCCAACACCTACAGCGGCGGCACCACCTTGAACGGCGGTATCACTTCGGGTGACACCAGCAGCCTGCAGGGCGCGATCGCCAACAATGCGACCCTGACCTTCGAACAGGCGGCGGATGGCACCTACACCGGCAACCTCACTGGCGCCGGCGTGCTGAACAAAAACGGTACCGGCGACCTGCTGCTCAGTGGCAACAACACCTTTACCGGCGATACCAACGTCAACGCCGGCGGCCTGTTGGTCAATGGCACGTTGAACAGCGCCAATGTGCTGGTGGGCAGTGGCGCCTCCCTGGGCGGTTCGGGCCAACTGGCGGGTACGGTCACCCTGGCGAACGGCTCGACCCTGACCGCAGGCACTGGCGGCACCCCGTTGTCGGTAGGCGGTCTCAACTTGTCGTCGGGGACCAACCTGGACTTCAGCCTCGGCGCGCCGGGCGCTTCTACCTCGGTGGTGAATGTGGCCGGCAACCTGACCCTGGACGGCACGCTGAACGTCACCGACGCCGGCGGCTTCGGCACCGGGGTTTACCAACTGTTCCGCTACGGCGGCAGCCTGACCGACAACGGCCTGGCTTACGGCACGCTGCCTTCGGGCATCCTGCCGGGCGCGCTGACCTTGCAAACCGCGCTGGCCAATCAGGTCAACCTGCTGGTGCAAACCACGCCGGGGCAAGTCCAGTTCTGGAACGGCGGCACCACCAATCCTGACGGCACGATCACCGGCGGTAGCGGGACGTGGGGCCCGGGCACCAACTGGACCGATCCGAACGGCACCCAGGGCCAGGCGTCAACCAACCAGTTCGCAGTGTTTGGCGGGCAGGGCGGGACCGTGACAGTGGAGGGTAATCAGGGCTTCACCGGTCTGCAGTTCCTCGATCCGGGCTACTCGCTGGTGGCCGGTGCAGGCGGCAGCCTGAGCCCGACCAATACGCCGGACGGCAGCTTGGCCGCAGCACGGGTCAACGCTGGCGTGACCACGCAGATCGATGCGCCGCTGGTGGGCACGGGCGGCATCAACAAGCTGGATGCCGGTACCCTGGTGCTGATGGGCGCCAATACTTACACCGGCGGCACCACCGTCAGTGGCGGGACCTTGGCCGGTAACACCACCAGCCTGCGGGGCAATATCCGCAACAACGCGCGCTTGCTGTTCACGCAACTGAGCAGCGGCCAATTCAACGGAGTGCTCAGCGGTACCGGTGCGCTGGTCAAGCAAGGTGCGGGTACGCTGCTGCTGACCGGCAACCAGCCGTTCAGCGGGACGGTGGCGGTGGATCAGGGCGTGTTGCAAGTCGGCAACGCGGCCAATCCAAATGCAGTGTTCGGTGGGCAGGTCACCGTGGCTAACGGTGCCGGGCTGACGGGCAATGGCAGCGTTGGTTCGCTGGTCAACCACGGTGCGGTGGCCCCGGACAGTGGCAAGCTGAGCGTCGCCGGCAACTTCACCAACGCCACCGATGGCGCGCTGAACCTGGTTATCACCCCATCGGCCGCCGGGGCCCTGGCGGTAGGCGGCACGGCGGACCTGGCGGGCACGCTGAATGTGGTCAACCTGGCGCCGTATGCCGGGCCGACTACCTACACCTTGTTGACCGCCGACGGCGGGGTCACCGGAACGTTCGCTACCACCAACCTTGAGAACCTGGCGTTCCTCAATACCGCGCTCAGCTACAGCCCGAACCAGGTTGCGCTGGCGGTCAGCCGCAATAATGTCAGCTACGCCAGCGTGGCGGCCACCGGCAATCAGCGGGCGGTAGCGGCAGCACTGGGCAGTGGCGCAGCGGTGGGCGGTGCGGCGGTGCAAAACGCACTGCTCAACGGCAGCGTCGCCGGGGCTCGCGCCGCGTTCGACAACCTGTCGGGGGAAATCCACGCCAGTACCGCCAGCGCCTTGCTCGAAGATTCGCGTTACATCCGTGACGCGGTCAATGAGCGCCTGCGCCAACCCGGCTGCTACCGTAAGGACGATCCCCGCAGCAGCCTGGCACCGAGCGAAAACCAGTTGAGCAGCGCCGGTTGCCAAGGCGAAATGGTCGGCTGGGCACGTGTGCTGGGCACCTGGGGGCATATGGGCGGCGACAGCAACACCGCCAACCTGGACCGCAACCTCAGTGGCTTCCTGCTGGGCACAGACAAGCAACTGGATGACGCCTGGCGCGCCGGTGTTGCCGCCGGTTACACCCGCAGCGACCTCGACGCCAAGCACCGCAACTCCAGCGCCGACGTCGACAGCTATCACCTGATGGCCTACACCGCGTACCAGCAGGAAGCGTTCGCCGCACGGATGGGCGTGGCCTACAGCTGGCACGACATCGAGAGCAAGCGCGACGTGGCGGTGGGTGATGTGGGGCAACGCCTGAAGGCCGACTACAAGGCCCGCAGCGCGCAAGTGTTCGGTGAAGTCGGCTACACCATTCAAACCGGCAGCGTCGCCCTGGAACCGTTCGCTGGCCTGGCCTACGTCAACTACGACAGCGACACCATCAAGGAGAAGGGCGGCTCGGCAGCCCTGCGCGGTGATGCCGATCAAGACGTCACCTTCTCCACCCTGGGCCTGCGTGCCGGCCAGACCATCACTTTGGGCAACGGCTCGAAAATCACACCGCGGGGCAGCATCGGCTGGCGTCATGCCTTTGGTGATACCAAGCCGGATGCCGACCTGAGCTTTATCAACGGCGGTGGAACTTCATTCAGTACCCAAGGTGTGCCGATTGCCAAGGACAGCGCCGTGCTGGAAGCCGGCATCGACTATCAGATCAGCCCCAACGGCAAGCTGGGCCTGGGCTACTCCGGCCAGGTCTCGCGCAACGACAAGGACCATGCGATGACCATCAGTTTCTCCCTCGGTTTCTGATCAAGACCGAGTCTCTTCAACCGCCCGAAAGGGCGGTTTTTTTATGGGCGGATAATCGTGCGGGAATAATCTACAAACACTTTCCCGGGGAAAACGGGAGGCTGTGTGCCCCTCAGGCTTCTACAGTTATGCACTTGAGTTTATATTCCATGGACGGAATATTTGCATGAGTTGGGACGTTGAATATACGGACGAGTTTGGAGGCCGGTGGGGCGATCTGGATACGAAGGGTGCCTTATTGCTGATAGGCGGAGACAAAACAGGACGAGGCCGCTGGTATGACGAATACGTCCCGCTGGCTGAGACCTTGTATGACGAACATTTGGAAACACTGCGTAAAGAGGGCCGTCACCATGGCTAAAAAATTCAGTGAGCTTCAGGCTCGCATGACACCGCAAGCTCGGGCCGATGCAGAGCGCATCCTCCAGCAGCACCTGAAAGAAATGCCTCTGCATGAACTGCGCAAGGCGCAACAGATGAGCCAGGACACGTTGGCCAAGGCGCTGAATATCAACCAGGCGGCAGTGTCCAAAATGGAACGTCGCACCGACATGTATATCAGCACGCTGCGTAACTACATTCGTGCCATGGGAGGGGAGTTGGAGATTGTCGCCACGTTTCCTGATGGCCAGGTAAAGATCGAAAACTTTGCCAACTGAGTCAGTTTTTCCGTCAACGCCCGGCCCTGTGCCGGTTTTTTTGTTATCTGAATACCTGTCGCCATTGTGCAGCTTTATAGACAATACTTGGCATTTTCGCCCTATCGGCCATCGCCATGAACCAACTCCTCGCCATGCGTGCCTTCGTCCGTGTCGTCGAAACCGGCTCCTTCAGCCGCGCCTCCGACCAGTTGGCACTGCCGCGCTCCACTGTCAGCAAACTCATCACCGACCTGGAGAAGCACCTTGGCGTCAAGTTGATGCACCGCACCACCCGTGCGTTGGCGGCGACGCCGGAAGGATTGGAGTACTACAACCATGCGCTGTGCCTGGTGGCAGAACTGGATGAACTGGACAACGCCCTGCGCGGGCAGAAGCTCAAGCCCAGTGGTCACCTGAAGGTGGATGCGCCGGCGTCCTTTGCCAATTGCCTGTTGATTCCTGCGCTGGTGGATTTTCATCGCGAGTATCCCGACATCACCATCGCCCTGGGCATCAGCGACCGCGCCGTGAATATCGTGGGGGAGGGTGTGGATTGCGTGCTGCGGGTTGGCAAGCTGGATGATATGGCCATGATCGGCCGCAAGGTTGCGGACCTGGAATATGTCACTTGCGCTGCGCCGGGCTACCTGGAACGCATGGGTACGCCCGAGTCTCCCGAAGACCTCGAAAAAAACCACCTCAAGGCCGGCTATTTTTTTGCCGGATCGGGCAAGCCGGAACCGTTGATTTTCGAGCAAGGCACGACTCGGTACGAGGTAGGCCAGTGCGCCTTTTCGACCAACGAAGGCAATGGCCTCAAGGAAATGCTGCTCGCTGGCCTGGGCGTCGGACAGCATTTCAAGTCCATCGTTGACTACTACGTCGAGACTGGCCAACTCGTCCCGGTGCTGGCGGACTGGACTCGGCCCGCCGCCCCGTTGCACATCATCTACCCACCCAATCGACATCAGAACGCCCGGCTGAAGGTGTTTATCGACTGGGTGATCGAGCGGTTCGGCGTCAGGCAATAATCGCCGTCACGCGGATTTCAATACGCATCGCTGGCAGTCCCAGGGCCTCCACCCCCAGTTCGGTCCAGATCGGCGCGTGATTGGGCATGTAATGGCGGTACCACTTGACCATCTGCTCGTTCACCTCGGGAGGAAAACCGCCCACGTGGTAGGAGTTGACGTGGATCACATGCTCCCAGCCGGCACCTGCTTCTGCCAGGGTGCGATCCAGGTTGTGAAAGGCCAGGGCGATCTCGTCGGTGAGGGATTCGGGAATTTGAAACTGGTGATCCCAGCCGCCCTGGCCCGAGGTTTCGACGCGGTTACCCACTTTTACCGCTTGGGCGTAATGCAGGGTTTCGCGTGCAATGTCGCCGTAACCGGGTGTGATGAAAAATTCGGGCTTGCTCATGGTGTTCCTCGGTTTCAGTGGTTGACCCGACAAAGGTTAATGGACTGAATCTGCGAACAAAATCCACGTTTTCTGTCATCACTGTGCAGGAATATGGATAGTCCGAGTATCAGTTTTTCACATTCCCGCAGCCCGCCCTTTGTTACTATCGCCCTCCGTCGTCGCCAGGAGTCACCGCCACATGCAACACCAGTGGTATGAAATGCACCGTACCCGCAAGCCCACGTTTGTGTTGTGTGGCGAGCCCCAAGGGGAGGTGCTCAATCTCTACGTGCACGGTTATTCGGCGTTCTTCAACCAGCAGCAACTGGGCAATTTCTCCCGGCAGCTGGCAACCATCGAAGGCTCTACCAACCTGATGCTGTTCTGGCCGGCGGGGCACTTCCTGGAAAACCTGTTTGCACCGTTCAAGGATGTGATCGCTTCGATGCTCGGCGGTGGCGCCCTGGGTGCGGCGACCATCGGGGTGGGCAAGGCGATTGCCTATTTCCTCGACCACTACAAAAGTGTCGAGGCGCGGGTGGATGAGGTCGCCAAAAGTCTGCTGCCCGAGTTGGCCAATTACCTGCACGGCGAGTCGATCAAGGTGCGGCAAATCAACTTGATCGGCCATTCCCTGGGCGCGCGGCTCCTGGTCAAGAGCCTGCTGGCCAGCCCCGAAGTGGCGCGTGAATTGCCGCTGAACAACCTGTTGCTGATGGGCGGTGCGATTTGCACGTCCAGCCCGTGGGACCTGGTGTCGGCGCCGCTCAAGGGGCGGGTGATCAACTGCCATTCGAGCAAGGATTGGGCGCTGGCGCTCAAGCCCGACACCGAGCGTTGCATCGGCCGTTATGCCATCCCGCTGACGCCTGCGCTCAAGGCCAAGGTCGCGAATGTGCACCTGGCCACTTTTGACCACGCCGCTTACTGGCCTCAATTGAAAACGGTGGTGCAGTACACCGACCTGCTGCAGGAGCGCCGGGGCATGATCCGCGCCGATCAGCGCAGCCCTGAAGTGCGCTTTGCCGAAGAGGATGTCGACCTGTTCCCGCTGCTGGTGCAGGCGCGGCCGGAGGAGTTGAAGTTCTTCGCCGAGCTGATGGCGCAAAAGCGCAGTGCCTCGATCGACGCCACAGTGCGCGAGCCCTTGAAGCTGGCCATCGAGTTGCAGCGCATGGGCGGCGACACCTTTATGAACCTGGCCCGGGGGCATGGCGTGAGCTATCGCGAAATCGCCCAGGACGTCGCGCAGCGGGTGGGTATCAAGTTTGATGAACCGATCGAGAAGGTGGCCCTGGCGGATCTGGAACTGCAGGTCGCCGAGCGGCTGATCGAGCAATACAAGGACAAGCTCAGCCAGGCCGATCGGCAAGTGTTCGAGGCGGAACTGCAGGCTGCCGCGCAAAAGGAGCAGAGCTTTTTCAATCGCTTCGATGTGGGGCGCTCAGCCACCACTGCTCTGAGTGGCACCGCGTTGGCCGGGCTGACCGGGTTTATCCTGCGTCGAGGCGCGGCCACGGCGATTCCGGTGGTGGGGCAGGCGCTGGCGGCGGCGATGCTGTTGGTGAGCGGCGTGCGGGCGTTTTCTGGCCCCGCGTATTCCATCACCACCCTGGCGGTGCTGGTGATCGGGGTGATTCGCGAGCGTCTGGAGCGTGAGGCACTGAACCAGGAGATGGATCTGGTGGTCCAGGTGGTAGAGGCATTTGATCTGCCCCGGGAGACGGTGATGCGTACCGTCGCGTCTGACTGATAAGCTGCGTTCACGTCTTGTGTGAAAGCCTGGTACCCCGCGTGAAATTCAGCCTGCCCAAAATCGCTACTGCACCGTTCTGCCCGCCGGAAGTCGCCGGTTCCATCGTCGTTGATCCCCGTGCGTCGTTTTTCAAGCGCGTGCTGAAGTTCGCCGGCCCCGGTTTGCTGATCTCCATCGGCTACATGGACCCGGGCAACTGGGCCACCGCCATCGAGGCCGGTTCCCGCTACGGCTACAGCCTGTTGTTCGTGGTGCTGCTGGCCAGCCTGGCGGGGATGGCGGTGCAGTGCCTGTGCTCGCGGATGGGCATCGCCACCGGCAAGGACCTCGCGCAGCTGAGCCGCGAGCGTTACAGCCGGCGCTCGTCATTCGTGCAGTGGATCCTCGCGGAAATCTCGATCATCGCCACCGACCTCGCCGAAGTCCTCGGCTGCGCCCTGGCGTTTCACCTGTTGCTGGGGGTGTCGCTGACCACCGGGATTGTCATAACTGCCTTCGATACGTTGCTGATCCTGGCCCTGCAAAATCGCGGTTTCCGCCGACTGGAAGCGATCATGCTGGCGTTGGTGGCGACCATCGGCGTGTGTTTCTTTATCGAGCTGGTGCTGATCAAGCCTTATTGGCCCGACGTGTTCCGTGGTTTCACCCCGTCGCTGTCGGCCATCAGTGATGCCGCGCCCTTGTACCTGGCCATTGGTATATTGGGCGCCACGGTGATGCCCCATAACCTGTACTTGCACAGCTCCATCGTGCAAACCCGGCTATTCGGCAAGGACCTGGCCAGCCGCCAGGATGCGGTCAAGCTGGCGCGTATCGACACCATTGGCTCACTGGCGCTGGCGCTGCTGGTGAATGCCGCGATCCTGGTACTGGCTGCTGCTGCTTTCCACCAGACCGGCCACACCGACGTGGTGGAAATCCAGGACGCCTATCACCTGCTCGACCCGCTGGTGGGTGGTGCCTTCGCCAGTGTGCTGTTTGGTATTGCGCTGTTGGCTTCTGGCCAGAGCTCCACGTTCACCGGCACCATCGCCGGGCAGGTGATCATGGAAGGCTATCTCAACCTGCGCATTCCCTGCTGGCAGCGACGCCTGATTACCCGTGGCCTGGCGCTGATCCCGGCGTTCCTCGGTGTGTGGCTGATGGGCGACGATGCCATCGGCAAGCTGTTGATCCTCAGCCAGGTGGTATTGAGCCTGCAGTTGCCATTTGCGTTGTACCCGCTGATCCGCATGACGGGGGACAAGCGCCTGATGGGGCCGTTCGTGAACAGTGTGCCGACGCGGCTGTTGGCTTGGAGTTTGTTTGTGGTGATCAGCGGGGCGAATGCCTGGCTGATCGGGCAGTGGTTGTTTTGAGCGAAGTGATTTACGTCAAGACGGCCAATGATGTGTATTTCGCCACTATCGGGTCCGCGGTCACTAACTTCATCGGCTCAATGATAGCCGTCGCAATGATGAGCCGATCAAACGGGTCCCTGTGATGGTGTTCAAGGTCCTTGACCGCGATGGCATGCTCCGGGGTTATGGGCAGTTCCACGTAGCCGCTTTCCAGGCAGTATTCGCGAATTTCGTCCAGGTTGACGTTGAGCTTCCCGAGCCCGACCTTTATCGCCAGTTCCCAGAATGTGGCGGCGCTGACGTAAATTTCTGCTGCGTTCTCGATCAGTTTTCGGGCCTTTGCTGACAGTTTTGGATCATCGCTCAGGGCCCAAAGCAGGATATGGGTATCCAGCAGTATTCTCATGGGTGGTTTCCCTCAAACGCATCCAGCATGTCGTCTGGCAATGGCGCATCAAAGTCATCCGGCACCACCAGTTTGCCCTTCATTGCGCCGATTCGCCGGCCTGTCGGTTTCCCGACAGGAACAAGGCGAGCCATCGCGCGCCCATGCTTGGCTATGGTGATGATTTGGCCGGCGGCGGCATCATCGACCAATTTTGATAAATTATTTTTTGCTTCACCCAACGGTACGGTAATCATTTGGTCTTCCCGAGGTTTTGGCCAAATATAGCCAAAATTTCGTAAGCAGGCAAAGATCAACCGACTGCTGGTGGAAGGTGATTTTTGCGGGGACGATTGTAGGTTTCCGAACGGGTAATGACTGGCATCCATGACGTCTCTCCTGAAGGAATTCGTCGAAGTCTGCCCGAGAGCAAGAGGTTTTTGACCCATGTTTTGGAAAATCAGATCGGACTTACTTAAGGGGGGACTTTTCCCGACAGTACGGGCCGAATAGTTTCCCACGGTTACTCAACGGTCCCAGTACGGCACTGCCCCAAAACATTCGACGAAGTAGTCGATCACCGTCCGCACCTTCAACGACAACCGCCGACTACCCGGCCACAGCGCCGCAATCTGTTGCGGCTCCAGGGTCGTCGCCACTTCGTAGTCGGTCAGCACCGCCTGCAGCGTGCCGGCACGCAGCCCTTCGCCGATCAACCAAGATGGAAACACCACCAGCCCCAGGCCTTGCTCGGCGGCGTGGGTCAGAGTGTCGGCGTGGTTGCCGGTGATCGGGCCCTTGACGCTGTAGGACGTCCAGTCGTCCTGGTCGCAGCGGAAGAACCAGCGTTGTTGGCCGGTGACACCCTTGTAGGCCAGGCACTGGTGGTTCACCAGTTCGTCCGGATGGCGCGGCGTACCGAAACGTTCCAGGTAGCCGGGGCTGGCCGCAAGGCGGAAGCGCTGCGGGGCGAAGATTCGCGCTTGCATGCCGGAATCGTTCAGCACGCCGATGCGAAACAGCAGGTCGGTGCCGTCTTGCAGCGGGTCGACGTAGGTGTCGGTTTGCTGGATATCCAGTTGCAGCTTCGGATAACGCCTGCACAACTCCCCAAGCCACGGCGAGAGATGGCGCTGGCCAAACACCATCGGCGCATTGATACGCACCAGGCCGCTGGGTTCGCTTTCCTGTTCCTGCAATGCCTGGCCGGCGACTTCCAGTTGCTCCAGCATCAACCGCGCATGATGCCCAAGCAGGCGCCCGGCTTCGGTAGGGCTGACCGCACGAGTGTGGCGGTACAGCAACTGTTGGCCAAGGGCCTGCTCCATCAACTGGATTTGCCGGGAAATGGAGGAGGGTGCCAGCCCTTCACGGCGTGCGACTTCGGAGAAACTGCCGTAGTCCAGTACTGCGACAAACAGGCGAAGCGCCTTGAAACTCAGTTCGTTCAAGCCCTGCATCATGACTCCATGCTGTGCGCATTACGCAAAGGTGTTGTCGGCATGCTCCCATTTATCGCACAGCAGCGCCACCGGATAATGCGCGCCATTGTTCCTCTCTCTAACGCGCAGGTGATGTATGCAGGCTTCTTCAATGGCGGGTGTGGCTCAGGCCAGGCCCAAGACGTTTCTTCGATTGCTGTTGCTGCCGCTGGTGATTTTCGCCGGCATGGGCTTGTCGGTGGAGGCCGGGTTGCTGGGCCCGTTGGGTGTGCAGGTGGGGCACTTGTGGGCGACCTTGAGCATCTTCGGCGTCGGCTCGGCGATCCTGTTTTTGCTGTTGCTGTTCAGCGGCCCGCAAAAAGGCCCGGCGTTGACCGACCTGCCGCGCTGGCAACTGATCGGCGGCTTCCTGGGGCCGATGTACGTGATGGTGTTGACCCTGGCTACGCCACATATCGGCATCGCGATGACCATGATTGCAATCTTGTCGGGGCAGGTGGGCAAGAGCGTGTTGATCGACCACTTCGGCTGGTTTGGCACTGCCCGCAAGCGGGTCAACGGTGAGCGCTGGATTGCACTGGCGTTGATTGTGGTGGCACTTGTTCTGATTGCACGAGGTTAAGGCGATGAATCTGATTCTGTTGTTGGTGTTGGTGGTGGCCGCCGGTGCGGTGTTGAGTGTGCAGGCCGCTATCAACGGCCGCCTCGGACAGGCGGTGGGCGTATTGCGCAGCAGTCTGCTGACCTTTGTGGTGGGCGCGATCAGTACCGGGTTGCTGATTCTGTTCTTCGAGCCAGCCCATGCAGTCAGCCTGCTGGACGTGCCGAAGTGGCAACTGACCGGGGCGTTGTTCGGGGTGGTGTACATGATGGTGATGGTTGGCGCGGTACCGATTGTCGGCACGGCGGTGGCGACGGTGGCGGTGATTGTCGGGCAGTTGGGCATGGGTATGTTGATCGACAACTTTGGCTGGCTGGGGAACCCGGCGATCGAACTGTCCGGCAGCCGGATCGTGGCGATGCTTTGCCTGGCGCTGGCCCTGGTGTTCATGTATCGCAGCAACGCTCGTCGGGCTGACTGAAGGGCCTTTGAACCTTGAATGATTGCCTGTAGTCACTGCTTGAGGTGCCGGCGTTCGCCGCATCTGGACGACCACGAAACAGGAGTCTGATCATGCAAGAGAAAACATGCGCCTGCCCCCACTGCAATTGTCAGTTGGGGAAAAACGCGGTGATGAAGGATGGCAAGGGGTATTGCTGCCAAGGCTGCGCCGAGCATCATGCCCATGGTGAGCCTTGTGCTTCTGCGACCGGGTGCGAGTGTGCCAAGTCGGCACATGGCTAACGCGGACGACCTGTAGGAGCGAGCTTGCTCGCGAAAAACCTGAGAGCGGCGCGGGGCACCAGATGCCCCGCGTTATCGTTAACGACCTTCGCGAGCAAGCTCGCTCCTACAGGTTTCAAGCGGTTTTCAGGCGGTGGGGCGCGCATCCGAGCGGCGCCACTGCACGTTTTCGATGCCGAATTTCTCGGCCTGCGGCTGGCTCGTCTTCTTCACCTGCTCCCGGGCAAAGCGCCCGATACGGCCTACGCCGGCATCGCAGCTTGCCCAATGCCAGGCTTCGGCGTTGTCGAGTTTTTCCAGACGGATGATGAACGACTTGGGCTGGCCATGCAGCGTGTAGTCGATCACGAAAAGTTTTGCGTTAGTCATGGATCCGTTAACCCTCCCTGTGTCTTTAAGTGACCCTCCTGACGCGGTAAAAATTCACTCGGATTATCCGCCGCAGGTCTTATCATGGCTCTCCAGCCCTGAATGATGTGCCCTCCATGGCCCTTGCCGCGCCGCCCGACCTCAGCAACCACGCCGTCCCCGTGCAACCCTTGGCGCGTACCTACCCACGCGGGTTGTACGTCGAGCCCCATCAGCACGATTGGGGCCAGTTGCTTTACGCCATGAGCGGCGTGATGTGGGTCGAGACACCCCAGGAAGCGCTGGTGGTGCCGCCCCAGCGCGCGGTGTGGCTGCCGCCAGGTGTCGAGCACGGGATTCGTGTGGTGTCGGACTTGCAGATGCGCAACATCTACCTGCGCCCGGCGCTGGCGGCGACCCTGGACAGCCAGGTGCAAGTGATCGAGGTCGGCGGGCTGCTGCGCGAACTGATCGTGGCGCTGGTGGAGCAGGGCGACCAGGGTGACCAGGTCTACTACGAGGCCGTGGTCGGCCTGGCCTTGCTGGAACTGCAACGGGCCCGGCGCTCGCCGATCCGCATTGCCTTGCCCGTGGGCGCCGACCGACGCCTGACGAGTGCCTGCCAGGCGGTGATGGCGTCGCCTTCCCTGGACATTCCTTTCGAACAGCACGCCGAAGCGGCCGGTGCCAGCGTACGTACCCTGGCCCGGCTGTTTCAGAACAGTCTGGGCATGGGCTTTGCCGAGTGGCGCCGCCAGGTGCAGTTGGCCACTGCCGTGGCCGAGTTGATCCAGGGCCAGCCGGTCAGCGCTATCGCCCGTTCCCTGGGGTATTCGCCGAGCAGTTTCAGCGACATGTTTCGCCGCGAACTGGGGATGGCGCCGTCGCAGTATCCCGTCTGAGGCTTGGCCGAAATCCTGAAGCAGTTGGCCGATGCTTCGGATTTGGCTTCCCTACACTGACCGCATCAACCCTTGCTGCGGAGTGTTCCATGAATTACCTGATTTCGCTGGCCATCGGCCTGTTGGTCGGCGTGATTTACGGTGCCCTGGACTTTCGCTCGCCCGCGCCTCCCGCCATCGCCCTGGTCGGGCTGATGGGCATGTTGATGGGCGAGAAGCTCTGGCCCATGGGCCGGCAAATGTTCAGCGCCTGGTTCTCCTGAAACCCTTTTTAACCTCGATGGATATTGGCCATGAAAGCACTGCAATTTTCCGCCACCGGCGATCTCGCTGCCCTCGCTTACGTCGACGTCGCCACCCCGGTGCCGGCAGCGGGTGAAGTCCTGGTGCAGATCAAGGCCGCCGGGTTGAACCCCAGCGATGTGAAGAACGTGCTCGGGCGTTTTCCCTACACCACGTTGCCACGCATTCCCGGGCGGGACTTTGCCGGGGTGGTGGTGGACGGCCCGCAGGCACTGGTGGGCCAGGAAGTCTGGGGCACCGGTCGCGACCTGGGCTTTTTCGCTGACGGTTCCCACGCCCAGTACCTCACCGTGTCGGCCAAGGGCGTGGCGCACAAGCCCAGCCATTTGAGCTTTGCCCAGGCCGCCAGTCTCGGCGTGCCGTACACCACGGCGTGGGACGCCCTTGAGCGCAGTGGTGTAACTAAAGGCACGCGTTTGCTGGTGATTGGTGCCAACGGTGCCGTAGGCAGTGCGGCTTTGGCCCTGGCGAAAATCCGTGGGGCCCAGGTGCTCGGGGCCGTGCGTCGGCCGGAACAGGTCGAGGCCTTGCGCGATCAGGGTTTCGAGGGGCTTTTACTGGGCCAGCCGGAAGCGCTGGGAGGGCAGGTCAACGCGCTGTTCGGTACGGGCGCCGATGTGATCTTTGACACCACCGGTTTCTGGCTGCCGGCCGCGGTGGCGGCCCTGGCACCTTTTGGCCGTATCGCAATCATTGCCGCGCCGGTGGACGGGCACGTGCAACTGCCGGCCCTGGCGTTGTACCGCAAGGGTGGTTCGGTGGTGGGGATCAATTCGTTGCTCTACAACTGCGAGCAATGCGCCGTAATGCTGGAGCAATTCGGGCGGTTCTTCGATGAGGATTTGCTGCCGCTGCCGACCGGTTTGCGGGAAGTGTCGCTGGCCGACGGTGTGAAGTGCTTTGAGGAAGTGAACCAGGGCAGTGCAGACAAGATTATCTTCCTGCCCTGACCCGCTCATTGTGGGCGCGGGCTTGTGTGGGAGCGGGCTTGCTCGCGAATACGGTGTGTCAGCCAATACATTCGGCACTGATCCACCGCTTTCGCGAGCAAGCCCGCTCCCACATTTGATCTTTATTCAGGCTTCGGGAACGCCTTTTTCCCACGCCGACCAGTTCTTCAGAATCGCCTGTACCAGCGGATTACCGGTGCGGTACAGGTTTTCCAGCGCCGGCACAAAACCGCCCTGGTCCGCGTACTTCAACAGGTTGTCCACTTCGCTGTAGCCCGGGTACGGCCGATCAAAGTCGGAACCTGCCCGCACCACCGCCAACCGCTTCATATCCACCAACCCTTCACGGCTGGCGCGCAGCAACGCTTCGTAGGTGGAGTTGTCTTCCTGCTGGGTGGTGCAGTACACGCCCTTATTGTCCGTCAGCAGCTTGGTCCAGACCTCGGCGCGCTCACTCAGACGAGTCCCGGAGAACCAGGTATTGCCCGCCAGGGTATCGCACTGGGTGACCTGCGGCGGCTGATTGGCCGGCGCATACGGATAGTGTTTGCGCCAGGCCGTGGACTCCTTGCTTTCACTGAGCTCGACTTTCTGCGACAGCGCAAACGCTTTGGCTTGCAGCTTGGGATTGAGCTCGAACACTTCGGTCTTGTAGTCCAGTGGCGGCTTCTCGTTCGGCCCCTTGGTATTGATGCCGATATAGCCGGTCGGCCAATCCTTCGGCGCGTCCCGTGAATCCAGTTCCCACTGGGTACCGAATTCCACCAGGTAATGCGCCCACGCGGCGGTGCCGATGGTGCCGTGGTGCGGGTTGATCCCGGCAATCCCGGCAATCAGGAAGTAGCTTTGGCGCAGATCGAATTTGGGCGACAACGCCAGTGCCAGGGTCGAGGCGGCGGCGTTGGTCTGGCCCATGCCGGTCACCAGCAGGCACACGTCCTGAGTGTTGCAGCGGATCACCGGATATTCGGCCGACAAGCCCGGCACGCGAACTTCCTGCTTGAGCTCCAGGCGGTCGATCCAGTTCTGCGCCTCGGGGGCGAACATGGTGATCAGCATCACCTTGGGCTTGATCGGGGCCGGTGCATCGGCCAGCACGACCTGCGGCAACAGCGCCCCGGCGGCCAGGCCGATGGCGATTGAAAGGCGGGTAAAGGTCTTCATCTACTGCTCCTTGTTCACACTCAGAATTGATAGCCCACGCCGGCGTAGTAACCCCAGCCGTTGGAGCGGGCGCGGAAATTACCGTCGCCAAAGTTCAGCTCGCTGCCGTCTTCCCAGTTGCCGCCGTTGTGGAAGTAACGGCCGACCAGGGTGAAACGCAGGTGAGTGAACGAATACAACAGCACGTTTGTTGCAACCAGGGCGTTGGCGGTGCGCGCAGGGTTGTCTTTGTGCAGGTCCGAGCCGAAATCGTAGTTGGTGAAGCCGATATAGGTCAGCGACGCACCATTGTCGAAGCTGCCGATGGGCACGATGTATTTCATCTGCGCACGGTAGCCGTCCCACGAATACTCGTTGCTGGCGCCGTAGTTTTCCCACTGGTAACGGCCGTAGAAGTTGGCCGACAGATTGACCCGCGAGTAGGTCTCGATGTCGGTGCCCAGGCCGCTGTACAAGGTGTTGGCGCGGTTGTCCTTGTTGCTGCCGTGGTCGTAGATCCAGTCGAACGCTACATACCATTCCTTGAACGGGCCGATGGCCAGGCTGCGGCCCGCCAGGTAGTCAATGGAGATACGCGGCTCGTGCTCCATGAACACTGGTGAACCGTGGTCCCACGCGCCTTTGTCATTGCTGTTGCCAATGCCGAAGATCTTCGGGATGTCGACGTAGCCATACAGTTCGAACGGGCCCTTGCGGCCGAAGTATTCGTACTCCAGGTACACGTCATCCGCGGGTTTGGGGCCGAAGCTGATGTCTTTGCTGCCGATTACCGTCAGGTCCTGGTTGAACCAGTCCGACAGGTACACGCCTTTTTTCGAGGGGCTGGCTTCCGGGGCCAGGGTTTCGCCCTGTGCTGAGTCATCGGAGGGTTTTTCCTGCGCCAAAATGGGTGCGCTGAGTACTCCCGTAACGGCAGCCAGTAGCAGGGAAACAGCAAAAGGGGTGGCCGACGCGGGCCGTCTGGAAGTGGGTTGCATTGAAAATCCCTGTTCTTACGCGGTTGTGGCCCGATTCTTCGGGTTGAGGTGAACCTGGTGTCCAGGTTCGTTCCGCAAACGTTTGCACAGGTTGTACCAATTTGTGTCAATTGCATGAAGGAATTGAGAAAAGTGCGATTTAGTCGGCCTTTTGGTCAGAAACGTAACGGACCGGGTAAAGTCGCATGTGGCATCCTGCAGGACCTCGCACTGGGAGTCGTCCGATGTTCGATCACTATTTGAAACGCTGGAACCTGACACCCGAGGGTGACGCCATCATCACCCCCGGCAGCGACCTGCTGCCGGTGCGCTGGGACGGGCAGCCGGTGATGCTCAAGATCGCCCGCGAGCCTGAGGAAAAGCTCGGCGGCGAGTTGATGACCTGGTGGGCCGGCGAGGGCGCTGCACGAGTGTTTTTGCATGACGGCGATGCGGTGCTGATGGAGCGCGCAACCGGCCCGGGTTCGCTGATGCACATGGCCCTCAATGGCCAGGACGATGAAGCCAGCCGCATTGCCTGCGCCACCGTGGCGTTGTTGCATGCCCCGCGCCCGTTGCCACCGGCGGGCTTGCACTCATTGGAGCACTGGTTCCGCTCCCTGTGGCTCGCCGCTGAGGGCAAAGGCGGGCGGATACGCGAGTGTGCCGCCACGGCCCGCAGCCTGCTGGCTTCACCTCAGGAACCGGTGGTGCTGCACGGTGATGTGCACCACGACAACATCCTCGATTTCGGCCCCCGGGGCTGGCTGGCGATTGATCCCAAGCGGGTGACCGGCGAGCGTGGCTATGACTACGCGAATTTGATCTGCAATCCGGATTTGCCCACTTGCACCGATCCGGCGCGATTTGCACGCCAGGTCGAGATCATCGTCGGTGCCGCGGGCCTGGAGCGCCAGCGCCTGTTGCAATGGGTGGTGGCGCACGCCGGCTTGTCGGCGGCGTGGTTTCTGGAGGATGACCAGCGGCACCGAGCCGATAGGGAGCTGGAAGTGGCGCGTCTGGCTCAGTGCGCCTTGGTAAACGGCAGCGCCTGATCACCGTTGCGGTTGAACAGGTACATCGCCGTCTCCCTGCGATACTCGCTGGGTGTCTGGTTCATCTCGATGCGAAAGTGCCGGTTGAAATTGGAGAGGTTGGCGTAGCCCACTTCAAAGCAGATATCGGCCACCGACATTTCGCTTTGCAGCAACAGTCGGCAGGCGCGCTGCACCCGGAACTTGCGCATCAGGTCGATAAAACCGTGGCCGGTAACGCGCTTGAAGAACCGCGAGAAGCCCGGCTCGCTCATGTCCAGGCGCTGGGCGATCACCGAAAGCCGCAGGTCGCCGGTCAATTCCGTCATCAGGTAGTCGAAAGCCTTGTGAATGCGTTTCGAACTGCGGGCGTCCAGGCTTGGCGTGTAACAGGCACTGGCCAGGCAATGGGCTTCCCCGGAAGGTGCCTGCATCAAGGTGTGCAGCAACTGGATGAACAGAATCAGGCGCGCCAGCCCCTGGGCGGGGCCGATGGATTCGAGGAGTTGCGCGGCCTTCAGTGCCGTCTCGCCGGTGAACTCCAGACCGCGCCGGGCCCGGTCAAACAGGCCTTGCAGGTCGCCCAGCTCAGGCAGCGTGTTGCGCAGGGCCAGCAGCGCCGCACCGTCGAACTGCAACACCACATCGCGCCCCGTCAGGTATTCGCCCGGGGCCAGGTCGCCGATCCAGTCGTGGGGCAGGTCGGGGCCGATCAGCGCCACATGGCCGGCGCCAAACGCACCGATATAGTCACCCGCCACCAGCTTGCCGCTGCCCTGGCGGATCAGGTGGATTTCGAATTCGGGGTGATGGTTCCAGCGGGCGAGTTCGAACGGATAGTCATGTTCGTACCAGCGAAAGCCATGCTCGGGCTCGGCAAGAATCACTTCCAGCTCGGCGGGGCGCTGTTCAAAAAGGGCGGATCGGCTGGCTGGCATGGGCTTGGCCCTTTTGGGCTTTTTGGAATGGCACCAAAATACGCCCTTTGACCAAGTAGCCGCTACCCCGGGTTTTGCCCGCCACTGATACTTTTTTGATCTTGGCGATGCGGTTAAAAAAGTATCAGCCGGGCATCCGTCAGTCGTTTGTCCGGCCCAGGGCAAGCTGCTGTAATCGGGCCGTCAACAACAAAAACAATAAGTGGAAACCGCCATGTTCAAGATACCGAAAGCGCTGTTCCTGCTCTCCGGCCTCACACTCGCGATGGCCGCCCATGCGGCCGAAACCGTGACCATCGCCACGGTCAACAACAGTGACATGATCCGCATGCAACGCCTGTCCAAGGTGTTCGAACAGCAGCACCCCGAGGTGAAGCTCAATTGGGTGGTGCTCGAAGAAAATGTGCTGCGCCAGCGCCTCACCACCGACATCGCGACCCAGGGCGGCCAATTCGACGTGCTGACCATCGGCACCTATGAAACCCCGCTATGGGGCGCCAAGCACTGGCTGGAGCCGATCACGCCGCTGCCCGCCGATTACGACGTGGAAGACATCTTCCCCGCAGTGCGCCAGGGGCTGTCGGTGAACAACACCCTCTACGCCTTGCCGTTCTACGGCGAAAGCACCGTGACTTATTACCGCACCGACCTGTTCAAGCAGGCCGGCCTGACGATGCCGGAACATCCGACCTGGACCCAATTGGGCGAGTTCGCCGCCAAGCTACACCAGCCCACCAAGGACCAATACGGCATGTGCCTGCGGGGCAAGGCTGGCTGGGGTGAAAACGTCGCGCTGCTGAGCACCATGGCCAACGCCTTTGGTGCGCGCTGGTTTGACGAGCAATGGAAACCCGAGCTGACGAGCCCGGAATGGACCGCGGCGGCAAACTTCTACGTCAACACCCTAAAGAACTACGGCCCGCCGGGCGTCTCCAGCAATGGTTTCAACGAAACCCTGGCGCTGTTCAACAGCGGCAAATGCGCGATCTGGGTCGACGCCAGCGTGGCCGGCTCGTTTACCACCGACAAAACCCAAAGCAAAGTCGCCGACAGCGTGGGCTTTGCCGCCGCGCCTACCGAAGTCACCGACAAGGGCTCGTCGTGGCTGTACGCCTGGTCCCTGGCGATCCCGGCCACCTCCAAGCACAAGGACGCCGCCAAAGCCTTCATCACCTGGGCCACCTCCAAGGAATACATCCAGCTGGTGGCGGACAAGGAGGGCATCACCAACGTCCCGCCGGGCACGCGCCAGTCCACCTACAACGCGGCCTACCTGGCCGCCGCGCCTTTTGCCAAGGTGACCTTGCAGATGATGCAACACGCCGACCCGGCGCACCCGTCGGCCAAACCCGTGCCGTACGTGGGCATCCAATACGTGACGATCCCCGAGTTCCAGGCCATCGGCACCTCGGTGGGCAAGCTGTTTTCGGCAGCGCTCACCGGCGGCATGACCGTCGACAAGGCACTGGCCGAGGCGCAGTCCACCACCGAGCGCGAAATGAAACGCGCCGGCTACCCGAAATAACCACCTCAGGGACACTGCATTCATGAAACGACTGGAAGGTAAAAGCGCGCTGGTCACCGGCAGCGCCCGAGGCATTGGCCGGGCGTTTGCCCAGGCCTACATCAACGAAGGCGCCACCGTCGCCATCGCCGATATCAACCTGGAACGGGCCCGGGTTACCGCCACGGAGCTGGGCCCGAAGGCCTACGCGGTGGCCATGGACGTCACCGACCAGGCGTCCATCGACGCCGCGATTGCCGCCGTGGTGGCGCAGGCCGGCAAGCTCGACATCCTGATCAACAACGCCGCCTTGTTCGACCTGGCACCCATCACCGACATCACCCGCGACAGCTTCGACCGGCTGTTCTCGATCAACGTCGCCGGTACGCTGTTCACCTTGCAGGCGGCTGCCAGGCAGATGATCAAACAGGGGCATGGCGGCAAGATCATCAACATGGCCAGCCAGGCCGGGCGCCGGGGTGAAGCGCTGGTGGCGGTGTACTGCGCGACCAAGGCGGCGGTGATCAGCCTCACGCAGTCGGCGGGGCTTAACTTGATCAAGCAGGGGATCAACGTGAACGCCATCGCACCGGGTGTGGTGGACGGTGAGCATTGGGACGGGGTGGACGCGATGTTTGCCAAACACGAAGGGCTGCCGCTGGGCGAGAAGAAAAAGCGCGTGGGGGCCGAGGTGCCGTTTGGGAGGATGGGCACGGCGGAAGACCTCACCGGCATGGCGATTTTCCTCGCGTCCAAAGAGGCCGACTACGTGGTTGCCCAGACCTACAACGTCGACGGCGGCAACTGGATGAATTGAGCCGGACGCATCTCCTTGAACCACCGCAGATCAAAAAATGTGGGAGCGGGCTTGCTCGCGAATGCGGAGTGTCAGTCGCCGGATATGCTGACTGATACACCGCATTCGCGAGCAAGCCCACAGTGGATCTTCATTGCCCAGGGAAGGGGGCTTGGTCTTATTCGGCAAAGCTGCGATCAAAGAAGTACACCGCGCCAGGCTTCAGGTTCTCCACTGTCGCCTGCGGCCGTCCGCCTTCGCCATGCTTCTTGCGGCCCGTCTCCCGCAAGAAACCGGCCTCAGTCAACTTCAGCAACCGCTGGCGAATACTGGTCTTCAGCACCGGCCGCGCCAGCACCAGCGAGAAGATCGTAGTCGCCTCCGGTGCACTGAACTCATTGCCCAAAAACATCAACGGCAAGCTGCTGTACAGCGACTTGGAAAACAGTCTTTCCTGCACCGCCGCCACAATCCCGTTGTGATCGAAAGGCAACTTGACCGCGCTACCCGCCACCGCATCCAGCGAGAACCAGCGCTGATGCCCGGCCAGCGTCACTTCATCAGCCGCGATCGCCAGGTAATAGGTCGACGAAGACCAGCAGCGCGGATCACGAAACGCATCACCCACCGTACCCACCTGCTCGCACCAGGCCAGCGCCAGGCCGACCTTGTCACTGGCCCGCAACCGTTCCACGGCATCCTGAAGGCTCAGATCTTGCACGCCGCCATTCACCACCACGCCCGGCAACGCCCAGTGTCCGGCGAAGGGCTCGGCTTCGCGCTGGTTGAGCAGGATCTTCAACTCCCCGGAGGCACGACAATAGAACAGCACGCATAAGTCCACGGTGTGCAGGTAGGCGCTAAGGGGTGGGGCGTGGTCTGGCATGTCGGGTCCTGTTGGCAGCGGTGGGGCACAGTCTAACGGATCAAGCGGCGATGTCGTGTACTCGATCCAGCATAGGTAAATAAATGTTTCTTGCTATGAAAGTACATGACGTGTACTTTTGTGTCCAGGCCACAGGAGAACACGCACATGACCGTCTCTAAAAACGCTATCGCCTCATTCGACGTCGACGCCCAGAAGAGCTTCACGCCACTGTGCCCCAATGAATTGCCGGTCGCCGGCGGTGACGAGATCGGCGCCGAGCTCAATTACATGGCCAGCCTCGCCGGGCGACGTGTCGGCAGCAAGGACGCCCACACCCCGCACGCGCCCTGGGTGGTGCAACACCACAGCGACATGCTGAAACCCACCGGGCTGGTGCATGCCGACGTCACCTGGGTTGCCCACTGCGTGCCGGGCACCGAGGGTTTCACCCTGCTGGACGAATTGCCCACACCCTATGACTACGACTACTTCATCTGGAAAGGCGTCGAGCCCGACCTGCACCCCTACGGCGCCTGCTACCACGACCTCCACGACAAACTCTCCACCGGCGTCATCGAATACCTCTACTCACAGGGCATCCGGCGCGTGATCGTCGGCGGCTTGGCGCTGGACTACTGCGTCAAGACCACCGCCCTGCAACTGCTGCAGGCAGGTTTCGAAGTGATCCTGCACCTGCCGGCATGCCGCGGCATCAGCGAGGAGGGCGGTGTGCAGGCGGTCAACCACCTGCAACAAGTAGGCGTCGTCATTACCCGCAATCGGGAAGAACTGGCCGCGATGGCCGCGCGTTAAGGAGTACCTCATGGAAAGTGCATACGACTACGAGAACAGCGTGATCCAGGGCTTGCTGGACACCGACTACTACACCTTCACCATGATGCAGGCCGTGCTGCACCAGCACCCGAATGTCGATGTGGAATACCAGTTCATCGTCCGCTCCAAAGAGAAACTCGGGCACCTGATTCCCGAGCTGCGGGCCGAGCTGGAAAAACTCGCCGGCCTCAACATGCGCGAAGGTGAACTGCGCTTTCTGTTCAACCAGCGCCGGGAATACCTGACCCCGGATTTCGAGCGTTTCCTGGGCCTGTTCCGCTTCAACCTCCGCTATATCCACGTCAGTGAAGTCGACGGCCAACTGAACATCCGCGTGGTTGGCCCGATGCTGCACTGCATCATGTTCGAACAGCCGGTATTGGCCCTGGTCAGCGAACTGCGCAACCGCGCCAAATACCCCGACGTGACCCTCGAAGACGTCACCCGCAAGCTCTACCAGAAGTTCGACTGGCTGGAGAAGAATCTCACCCGCGACGAGTTGGCGGACCTGCGCGTCTCGGACTTCTCCACCCGCCGTCGGTTGTCGTTCAAGGCCCAGCGCGAAGTGGTGGACATCATGCGCCGTGACTTTCCCGGCCAGTTCATCGGCACCAGCAACGCGCACCTGGCCTACGAATTCGACTTGCCGCTGATCGGCACCATGGCCCACCAATGGCTGATGGTGCACCAGCAACTGGGCCGGCTGCGGGAAAGCCAGAACGCGGCGCTGGAAAACTGGGTGCGCGAATACCGTGGGCGCTTGGGTATCGCCCTGACCGACTGCATCAGCACCGACTTTTTCCTCAAGGATTTCGACCTGTACTTTGCCAAGCTGTACGACGGTTTGCGCCAGGACTCCGGTGACCCGATCGTCTGGGCCGACAAGGTGTTGGCCCGCTACAAGGAGCTGGGCATCGACCCGATGACCAAGGACCTGATGTTCTCCGATGGCCTGAATTTCGAGAAATGCCTGCCGATCCTGCGGCACGTGCGGGGCAAGGCCAAGTTCGGCTTTGGCATGGGCACCAGCCTGGCCTGTGATGTCGACGGAGTGGAGCCGCTGAGCATCGTGATGAAGCTGGTGCGGGTGCATGGCGAGCCGGTGGTGAAATTCTCCGATGACCCGATCAAGAACGTCTGCGAAGACGCCTCGTTCCTGCAGTATGCGGCGCAGGTGTTCAACGTCGGCAACGTCAATCCGCAACTGGGGGTGTGACATGGACACACAGGCACGTATCGCACAAGAACTGAAGATCAACCGGCTGCTCGGCAAGGGTGGCGAGGGCGCTGAACTGCAACGGCGCATCGACTTCATCAAGGGCACTTTGCGCCAGTCCGGCTGCCACGCATTAGTGCTGGGCATCAGCGGCGGCGTCGACTCACTGACCGCCGGGCGCCTGTGCCAGTTGGCGGTGGAGCAACTGCGCGACGAGGACTACGAGGCGCGCTTTATTGCCATGCGCCTGCCCTATAAAACCCAGGCGGACGAACGCGACGCCCAGGCCTCCCTGGAATTTATCGCGCCGGACCAGATCGAGACGCTGAACATTGCCGCCTGCGTCGACGGGCTGATGGGCAGCCTGTCTGCCGGGCAGGCCAGTGCTGAACGCATCGACTTTATCAAGGGCAACGTCAAGGCCCGGGCGCGGATGATGGCGCAGTACGCCGTAGCGAATTTGCACAATGGCCTGGTGGTGGGCACCGACCACGGCGCAGAGGCGTTGATGGGGTTTTTCACCAAGTTCGGTGACGGCGCCTGCGACCTGGCGCCGCTCTCAGGGCTGACCAAGACCCAGGTGCGCCTGCTGGCCAGCGCCCTTGGCGGGCCACGCCACTTGGTGGCCAAGGCACCGACTGCTGACCTGGAAGAGCTGGCCCCGGGCAAGCTGGATGAGCTGGCGTATGGTTGCAGTTATGACGAGATCGACAGCTATCTGATGGGCGAGTCGGTCAGTGAACGGGTGAGGGCGATTGTCGAGAGCGCCTACCTCAAGACGGCCCACATGCGCGCGCTGCCGTTCGTTCCCGACTAGAGGCGGCGCAGGAAGGATTTGACGATTTGCTGGGTGGCCTGGGTGGTATCCAGGTCTTCCAGGCGCGTGTAGGGATGCCACTGGCATTCCTTTATTTCGCTCAGCGGCCGGGCTTCGTCGATATTCACCACCGACGCCTCGAACACATGGTGCAGGGTGTCGCTGGCCTTCAGCTCCTGCAATAACAGCAAACCGTCCACGTTCAGCCCGGTTTCCTCTTCCAGTTCTCGTGCGGCAGCACCTGCCGGGCGCTCATCGCGCTCGACCTTGCCGCCGGGCAGTGCCCATTTCGATCGGGCTTTACGCACGAACAGGATGTGCCCGTCGTGCTCGCAAATCACCGTGGCCCTTATTTTCATCGTCTGTGCCCCCGCAGCTGGATGATTGTCATAAAAGTGTAATGCAATTGTCATGCTGAGTCTTTCTCCGGCAGGGTGGAGAGGGGGCCGGAAAACACCGATACTGCCCCATCGAAAAAACTCACCTGAAGGAGATGCAGATGAACACCGTACGCTGGGGCATGATCGGCTGTGGCAGTGTCACTGAACTCAAGAGTGGACCCGCCTTCTACAAAGCGCCAGGTTCGGCGCTGGTGGCTGTGATGGGGCGCCGCGAGGAAGCCGTGCGCGATTATGCGGCACGCCATGGCATTGCCCGGTTCTACACCGACGCCCAGGCGCTGATTGACGACCCGGAAGTGGACGCGGTCTACATCGCCACGCCACCCGACAGCCACCTCGAATACAGCCTGATGGTGGCCGCTGCCGGTAAGCATTGCTGCGTCGAGAAGCCCATGTCACTGAATGCCGAGCAAAGCGCGCTGATGCAACGCACCTTCGAACAGGCCGGGCTGCACCTGTTTGTCTCTTATTACCGGCGTTCCCTGCCGCGCTTCCAGCAGGTGCGGGACTGGCTGCAGGACGGGCGCATCGGCGAGTTGCGTCATCTGACCTGGACCCTGTGCAAGCCGCCGTCAGAAGACGATGCCAGCAGTGCCAACTGGCGCACCGACCCGGCGATTGCCGGCGGCGGGTATTTTGCCGACTTGGCCAGCCACGGTTTTGACCTGTTCCAGTACCTGGTCGGGGATATCGTCGATGTGGCCGGGTTTACCGCGCGCCAGGCCGGGCGCTACGCCGCCGAAGATGCCGTCACCGCCTGCTGGACCTTCGCCTCGGGCGCGTTGGGCATGGGCTGCTGGAACTTTGTCGCCGACCGGCGCGAAGACCGGGTAGAGATGATCGGCAGCAAGGGTCGCATCACGTTCTCGGTGTTCGATGAAGCGCCGTTGCGGCTTGAGGGCGAGACCAGCGAGGTGCTGGAGGTGCCCAACCATGCGCATATCCAGTGGCATCACGTACTGGGGATGAATGCGCATATTCGCGGCGAGAGCAAGCACCCGGCGCTGGCGATCGAGGCGTTGAAGACCGACCGGGTCATGGACCGGGTGCTACAACGTAACCCCAACCTGGCGGTCTAGCGGTGCGTTGATTTTGTCTTTTTAAGGAATGAACGGATGAAGATGAAAGCAGCCTGGATTGTGCTTTGCCTGGCATTGGCCGGGGCCGCGACGGCAGCGCCGCGGGCCCAGGGGCAAGCCGGGGAGTTTGATTTTTATGTGTTGTCGCTGTCCTGGTCGCCAACCTTCTGCCTGACGCACCCGGACGACCAGCAGTGTTCGGGCAAGGGCTACGGGTTTGTCCTGCATGGGCTGTGGCCGCAGTACGCGAAGGGCGGCTGGCCGGCGTCGTGTGAGCCGCAGTCGCGCTTGTCGGATGCAGACTTCGCCCGGGGCAGGACGCTGTTCCCGTCGCCCAGACTGCTCAGGCATGAATGGGCCAAGCACGGTACCTGCAGTGGGCTTGAGGCGTCAGCCTACCTGGACAAGACCGACGCGGCGCTGGGCGTGGTCAAGATCCCGCAGCAGCTTGAGCCCTTCAATGTCCCAAGCGGCCTGGGCGCGCGGGACATCGAAGCGCTGTTTCGCGAGAGCAACCCGGCCATGGGCAACCACGGCCTTGCAGTGATCTGCAAGGGCGCGGTGCTGACCGAAGTGCGGGTGTGCCTGACCAAGGACCTGGCATTCGCCGGCTGCCCGCGTAGCGTCAAGAGCCAGTGCCGGGATGGCGACATTCGCATCCCGACCCAGCGTTAAGCGGATTCAAGCGGGCCCATAACCGTTATGGGCCTGCTCGATCTCTTCCACCAAACGGTCAATGCCCGCCAGGCGTGCCCGGTTGTCATGGTCCCAGGGATGAAACCCGGGCTTGAAGTAATGCAACCAGGGCAGCGCCATGCGCGGGAACACACCCTTGGGCCCGTAAAGAAACTTGAGCATCCGCCAGAAACCCTTCACATGCCCACCCGAACGCCGGTCGGCAAACAGCAGGCGCAGGTGAAAATCAAAGACCACCACCCAGAACAGCAGCGTGGTGGTCAGCATGGTCCCGGTGCGTAGCAAATAACGTTTGGGCCCAGGCTTGATCACGCTGTTCCACACATCAAACGCCACCGCCTTGTGCTCGGTTTCCTCCAGGGCATGCCAGTACCACATCTGTTGGTACCCCTTGACCGAGTCACCGAACCGCGAGGGATCGCTGAGGAGGATTTCCGCGAGCATCGCGGTGTAATGCTCCAGGGCAATGGTCACCGCCAGGTTGAAGGAGGCGGGCATGTATTTCTTTTGCGCGTCGAGGATCATCTTCAGCCGACGGTCCAGGGTATGCGCGGGCAGCCCGGCGGCTTGCAGCAGGTCGTTGTAGGCCACGTGCTCGCGGCTGTGCATGGCTTCCTGGCCGATGAAACCCTGGATTTCCTTCTTCAGTTCGGGGTCTTCGATGCGCTGGCGGTAGTGGCGTACGCTGTCCATGAAGAACAGTTCGCCCTGGGGAAACAGCAGCGACAACGCGTTGAAAAAGTGCGTGATGAACGGGCCTTGTTCATGCCAGTTCTTGATGCGTTCGGCCGGCAGGGCAAAACGGAGGTCGCGGCGAATCGGCAGCATGGTCGGTACTCCAGTTCAGAGACGGTGCTCTTCGTTGGTTTCAAGGACGGGCGAGGGCGCACTGCGTTGTTCCGGCGCCATGCGTTTGCTGGCGAACACCACCAGCGCTTGATAGGCGGCCGGCAGGCAGCGGGCGAGCAGGTCCAGGAAGTAGGCGTCGCGGCCGATCAGCACGCGGCGTTTGTTTTTGCGGACTCCGCTCAGGATCACTTTGGCGGCCTGGTCGGCGTCGGTGATGAACAGCTTTTCAAAGTCGGCCCGGGCCTGCTGTTCGCTGTGGATCAGAAAGCCGGTCATGTTGGCGTCGATCCGGCTGCTGCGGCAGATGTCGGTGCGGATCCCGCCGGGATGCACGCAGGTGGCCGAGACCCCGCTTTTTTGCAAGTCGAGTTCCTGGCGCAGGGATTCGGTAAAGCCACGCACGGCGAACTTGGTGGCGTTGTAGCCGCTCATGCCCGGCTGGGCGAACAGGCCGAACACGCTGGAGGTGTTGATCACATGGCCGTCGCCGCTGGCCTTGAGGTAAGGCAGGAAGGCCTTGGTGCCGTAGACCACGCCCCAGAAGTTGATCCCGACGATCCATTCCAGGTCGCTGTAATCCACGCCTTCGACGGTGCTGGACAGCGCGACGCCGGCGTTGTTGAAGATCATATTGATCTGGCCATGCTCCGCGGCGCAGCGGGCCGCCCACTCTTCCACCGCCTGGCGGTCGGAAACGTCCAGCACCTGCGAGGTCACCAGCACTGGCGCAAGCACCTGGGCCTTGATCAGTGCGACGGTCTGCTCCAGGCCCTGGCTGTTTTTATCCGCCAGCGCCAAGTGGCAGCCTTCACGCGCCAACGCCAGGGCCAACGCGCGGCCCATGCCTGACGCCGCGCCGGTGATGGCCGCCACGCGGCCGTTGAATGACTTCATGACAGGCTCCCTTCTGCGGTGGTGTGGGGATTTGCGGCCGGGCGCGGGGTGGAAGGTACCGGCACCAGATTGGCGACGTAGTCCTTGAGGGCGAAGTGCCGGGTGACCTGCTTGAAGCGCCAGGTGGAGCCGGGCCACAGCGTGGTGTTCTTGCCGGTGCGCGGGTCCAGGTACCAGCTCTTGCAGCCGCCGGTGGACCAGATGGTGCCGTTGAGTTTTTCCTGCAGCCTGGCGTTGTAGGCCAACTCTACCGTTGGCTTGACGTCCACCGTGGCGATGCGATGGCGCTGCATTTGTTGCAAGGCATCGAGGATGTAGGTGACCTGGGCCTCGATCATCAAAATCATCGAGTTATGCCCCAGCCCGGTGTTGGGGCCAACGATCAGGAACAGGTTCGGATAACCCGGCACCGTCGTGCCCAGGTAGGCATGGGCACCGTCTTGCCAGGTGTCCATCAGGTCGATGCCGTGGCGGCCGATGATGCAGTTGCGGGGCAGGGGATCGGTGGCCTGGAAACCGGTGCCGAAGATAATGCAATCGGCCGGGTGCTTGATGCCGTCGGCGGTGACAACCCCGTCGGCCTCAATGCGCTGCACGTTGTCGGTCACCACCTGCACGTTACTGCGCGACAGGGCCGGGTAGTAGTCGTTGGAGATCAACACGCGCTTGCAGCCGATGGTGTAGTCCGGCGTCAGGGTCTTGCGCAGGGAAGGGCGGGCCACTTGTTTGTGCAGGTGGCGCACGGCGATTTTCTGCACCATTTTCATCAGGCGCGGGTGCAGGGCAAAGCCCACCACGCGGCCTTCCAGCGCCCAATAGAACGCACCGCGCACCAGGCGCTGGGTGAACGGCAGGTGTTTGAAAGCCCAGCGCTCGACGCGTGAAATCGGCCGGTCGGGCTTGGGCATGATCCACGGCGGGGTGCGCTGGAACAGGTCCAGATGGGCCACCTGCGGCGCGATCTGCGGCACGAACTGAATGGCACTGGCGCCAGTGCCGATCACCGCCACGCGTTTGCCCTTCAATGAATACTCGTGGTCCCACTGCTGGGAGTGGAAGCGCTTGCCCTTGAAGCTGTCCAGGCCCGGAATGTTCGGCAGTGCCGGGCGCGACAAGCCACCCATCCCGGATACCAACACCCGCGCGCTGACCTGACGGCCATTGCTGAAGCTCAGGCTCCAGCGATGTTGTGCCTCATCAAACACGGCCTTCTCCAGGCCCATGCCAAAGCGCAGGAACGGCGCCAGCCCGAAGCGTTGGGCGCATTGTTCCAGGTAGGCGCGAATCTCCGCCTGTGGCGCAAACTGCCGCGTCCAGTCCGGGTTGGGCGCAAAGGAAAACGAATAGACATGGGATTGCACGTCGCAGGCGCAGCCGGGGTAGTGGTTATCGCGCCAGGTGCCGCCGAGGGCGTCGGCTTGCTCGGCGACAAAGAAGTCGTTGAACCCGGCTTCCTTGAGTTTGATCGCCATGCACAGCCCGGCAAATCCGGAACCGATGATGGCAATGTCGACGGTGTCATGGGCATTCATAGGCTGTCCCTCGTGGGCCGGTGGCGCCTTACGGGTTTCGACATCGGATGTGCTCCTTGTTTTTGTTTTGGCTTTTTAGATAGAACACCATTGCAAAGAAAAATTGAATTATTTATTTTAAAAAAGATTTTAAATAATCTACCTGAAAATATCGTCTAGGCTACGACCCAGTTCCTCAAGTGCGACTTATCCGACGGACGAGAGCTTTTACGCACGCAGTTAGGTCCAGGGGTGGACGATGGCTGAGGTCTTGACCAATACCGGTCGGGCCGCCAGCAACGCAGGGATGCAGAGGACCGAGCTATGGCTGTCGAATGGGTTGTCGCTGCGGGTGTGTTTGTAGGGTTAAGCGTAGTGTTGTGGGGCTTCAGTGCCCGGATGACACGGCGTATAGAAGCCGCTGTTCCGATCAACGGGCGCTTTCTGGAGATCAACGGCGAGCGCTTTCATTATGTAGACGAGGGCAAGGGCCCGCCGCTGGTGATGATCCACGGGCTGATGGGCAGCAGTCGCAACCTGACGTATGCCTTGTCTGCCCAATTGCGTGAGCACTTTCGGGTGATCACCCTGGATCGTCCGGGTTCGGGCTATTCCACTCGGCATGCCGGGACGGCCGCCGACCTGCCTGGCCAGGCCCGGCAAGTCGCGAGCTTTATCAAGACTCTGGACCTGGATAAGCCATTGGTACTGGGGCATTCCCTCGGCGGGGCGATTTCTCTGGCGCTGGCGCTGGATCATCCCCACGCGGTGTCCGGATTGATCCTGGTGGCGCCGCTCACCCATCCCCAGCGCATGCTGCCGCTGGTGTTTATGTCCTTGGCGATACGTCCGGGATGGTTGCGGCGCTACATGGCCCACACCCTGACCATGCCTATAGGCCTGCTGACGAAAGGCTCGGTGGTCAAGGGCGTGTTCGCCCCCGACCCCGCTCCGGAAGACTTCGCCACCCGCGGCGGAGGATTGCTTGGCATGCGGCCCGACAACTTCTATGCCGCCTCCACCGAGATCAACCTGGTCAACGATTTCCTGCCGGATATGGTCAAGCGCTACCCGCAACTGACCCTGCCCATCGGGTTGATCTATGGCGCGCAAGACAAGGTGCTGGACTTCCGCAAACACGGCCAGGCCCTGGCCAGCCGGGTGCCGGGCCTCAAGCTGCAGTTGGTGGAAGGGCGCGGGCATATGTTGCCGATAACGGCTACCGAGCGTGTCGCGGCCCTGGTCGAGCAGGTGGCCAAGCGTGTCCGGCCACCGGAAAGCGCCACGATTTTGCATCCGCCATTTGCCGTGGCGAGCAAATAATTGTGCGACTGAACTCGCGGTTCCACGCCGTCAATGCTTGCCCTAGACACCTGACCAAGCGGCTGAAAAAGAGACTGCCCGGTCACGTTCAAAAGGGTTCAAGAATTTAGTTGACGACCTAACGATTCCGCGCTATTTATTTAAAAAAATTATTTCAATGTCTAATTTGAAACAATTTTTGAAATGCCTAAGAGCGAATAAAATAATGAAAAAAACGCCTTTTATCGCATGGTTGAATTCTCGGAGCAGTCATCGCTCCGTGTACCTGTCCAGTGTTGATTTTTGCTCCCTGCCCACCTGCCGCGTACGGAGGTTGCCATGAATCAGACCCTGGCTGCCCCGAACGTCTGGACCGACGGCAAACGCCACCTGTGGTGGCTCGGCATTATGCCCCTGGCAACCCCTTTGCTCTCTGGCGCCCTGGCCATCTCCACCGGTGTGCAACAGCTGTGGTGGGTTGGCGTACTGGTGATCTTCGGCCTGATCCCATTAATCGACGGCCTGCTGGGTGAAGACGTCAGCAACCCGCCGGAATCCGCCGTCAGCAACCTTGAATCCCAAAGCTACTACCGCTGGATCGTCTACACCGGCGTGCTGTTTGTCATCTCCTCGGTGGTGATCACCGGGTGGCTGGCGGCCGGTGGCATCGACTGGATCATCGGCGGCGGTCTGCTGCACGCTACCGCCACCCTGGACCCGTCGAGCTGGCTGGCCAAGACCGCCGCGTTCATCACCGCTCGCACCCAACTGCACGGCGAAATCAGCTGGTTCACCTACCTGGGCATGGCGATGTCCACCGGCGCCGCCACCGGCATCGCCATCAACACGGCCCATGAACTGGGGCACAAGCCGCGCCTGCTGGAAGTCATCCTGGCCAAGATCACCCTGGCGCCGACCTTCTACGGGCACTTCTACACCGAACACAACCGGGGCCACCACGTACGTGTCGCCACTCCGGAAGATCCGGCCAGTTCGCGGTTGGGGGAGAGCTTCTGGGCCTTCCTGCCACGCTCGGTGTGGTTCAGCGCCCGCTCGGCATGGAACCTGGAACGTGAGCGCCTGCGCAAACTCGGCCTGCCGGCCTGGCACTGGAAGAACGGCGTACTCAGCGCCTGGATGTACAGTGTGGTGTTGTGGGGCGCGATGATTGCGTGGCTGGGCGCGGCAGTGATTCCGTTCCTGATCATCCAGGGCATCTACGGTTTCTCGCTGCTGGAAGTGGTGAACTACGTCGAGCATTACGGTCTCAAGCGCCAGAAGTTGCCCAACGGTCGTTATGAGCGCTGCTCGCCACGGCATTCGTGGAACAGCAACCGGATTGTGACCAATATCTTTCTGTTCCAACTACAGCGCCACTCTGACCATCACGCCAACCCAACCAGAAGTTATCAGTCCCTGCGTCACTTTGATGAATCGCCGCAACTGCCCTACGGTTATGCCAGCATGATTGTCTGGGCTTATGTACCGTACTTGTGGCGACGACGCATGGATCACCGAGTGCTTAATCACTATGCCGGGGATATCACCCTGACCAATCTTCAACCGTCACAACGTTTGAAGTACCTGGAGAAGTATAGCAACACCACCAGACCCTTCTAACGTAAATCAGTCAGTTGTAGGGCGTACTCGGGATCTGTGTATCGCGCAGGTTCTCATCGCCCAGGCTTTACCGGTTTCGAGTACGGCTTAGTTGCAAGACAGTTGTTTGACCCGAACAAAAATAAAATTAAGGGAAGGACGTACACCATGCAAAACCCTGCCAAGTTCACGACGCACATTGTATTGGCCGCCCTGGGCCTGATTGTTTACCACCAGGCCCAGGCCGCCCGTATCGAACCCGCCGGCAGTGCGTTTACTGCCCAGGGTCCCATCAGCTTTTCCAAGGGCGCGCTGATCAGCGCGGACTGCACCATCAAGGTCGCCGGCAAAGTGGCGGCGGATGGCTCGTCGGTGAATGTCGACAAAGTTGAATTCGACGGCGGCCTCAAGTGCAGCCGGGTGGAAGCGATCAACTTGCCGTGGGTATTGGTGGCTAAAGATACCAAGAGCGGCTCGATGTCGAAGATTGCCGTCGATGTGCACGCCTTTGGGTTGGGCGGTAAATGCGGGCCTTCTACCGCCGATGGAACTTGGGATAACGCCACTGGCAAGTTAGAAGCGGCCAATGTGCCGATCGGCGAAGACTGCACGATTAAAACGGTGTCGATCAAGATGCCGCCGACTTTCAAAGTTGTTGAGTAACAGTTAGGCGTTGTAACGGTAATCGAATTGAAATTTGGCTGGAAAGGGAAGTTCTGCAGATTCACCGTGACCTCTCGATCATGGCCATTACCCCTGGCGAATTGACTCGCCATAACATGTGAGGAAAAACAATGAAAAGCTTGAAAACCCTCGTTTGTGTAGGTTCGTTTGCGTTGTGCTTCGGCGCAGCTTCGATGGCCAATGCGGCCTATACCATTGCTCCGGCGGGTTCGCCCTTCGCAACTACCGGCAGCATTACTGTGAAGTCGCCGGCGTCGCTGCAACAGCCTGTAACTTGCAATATTGCGTTTTCCGGCCAAGTGGCGGCTGATGGTACCTACGCTCAGATCAACAGTGCGACCGTCAATGGCAGCAACCCTCTGTGCGGTGTTCCAAAACTGCTGAACCTGCCATGGAAACTGCAAGTGACCGCCGGTGCCAACCCAAGTTACACCGGTACCGTGTCGGTGAACTTCTCGGTTGTCTCTAACTGTGCATCGGCCGCCGTGCCAATTGCAGTGACCTGGAACAACGGCTCCAACCTCCTGAGTATTGCGACACAACAGGCAGTTGGGTCTTGCACCATCACCGCTCTGACTGCAACACCGAACCCAGCATTCGTCATTTCGCCATAAGTACTGCTCCGCGCAAGACGTGATGATCACACGTTGAAATAAACAGGTGCCTCGTCAGAGGCACCTGTCGAGGTAAGCCCGATCGGGGTTAACGCCCGTGATGGAAAAAATAATAAGGAGTGGAGCATGAATAATAAGAAACAACAGGCTCAAGCGTTTCTCGGCCTGGCATTGTTGGGCGGGCTCATGGCCGCGGCAGGGTCGGTCCAGGCCGGCGGCTTCGCGACTCCGACCTATGGTGCCCAAGGCTGGGGCCGTGCCTTCGGGGGTGGCTCGCTGTTTCAGAACGATCCATCCGCGGCGTTCAACAACCCGGCGGCCATGGCCTTTATCGATCGTAACGTCGCCGAGCTCACCGTCAACTATGCGCGGATCAACATCAAATACAAAGGCACCGAAAAGGACTACGCCGGCAATGCGCCGCAGCTGGTAGACCCGGATACGCTGGCCGGCACGCCCAATGACAACAAAGGCGGGCAGGGCGGCTTCACCGCTTGGGTACCGACCGGATTTGCGGTGATGCCGATTGGCGATCGCTTCGCCTTTGGTCTGAGCCAGGTGGTTCCCATGGGTGCACGTACTACATGGGATTCCGACTGGATTGGACGAGATTTTGCCGTCGACACGCGCATTGAAACCGTTGGCCTGACGGGCGCGCTGTCGTTCAAGGTGAATGATCAGTTTTCCATTGGCGGCGGTGCAATTGTTCAGCACACCAAAGGCTTCGTCAGCCAGAACATAGACTTGTATTCCGCGGCGGCCGTGTCTCCGATCGGACTTCAGTTTCCTTCCGGCGTAGGCCATTCGCTGATTCGCGTCAAGGTGGACAATACCTCCGTCGGCTGGTTTGGCGGCCTGGCCTGGAAGCCTACAGACAAAGATACCTTGGGCCTTGCCTACCACGCCAAGATCAAGAACAAGCTGGAGGGCAAATACAATATCTACGCTGACCCCTTGAGCCAGTCGCTGATCGAGGGCGGTCTCCCAGGCCTTGCCTACCCAGGTCTGGACCTGAAGCTCAACGGTGCCAACGCCAGCACACAACTTGATGTCCCGGCCAACGCCACCATCGACTGGGTTCACCAGTTCAGTGATCGTTTCAGCCTGGGTGCCAGTGTCATGTGGACCCAATGGTCGTCATTCAAGGCGCTGACCTTGAAGTCTGACGGCAACCAGATTGTGTCGATTCCTTATAACTACAAGGACGCCTGGATGGTCTCCCTCGGCGGTGACTATAAACTCACCAACGATCTCACTGTGCGCGCCGGTGTGGCCACGGACCAGACGCCAACCCGTAACTCCACCCGTGACCCACGCATTCCGGATGGTGACCGGATCTTCACATCCCTGGGCTTTGGCTACAAAGTTCGTGCGATTCCGGGGTTGGGTATCGACGGTTCCTACTCCCACCAATTCGTGGAAAAAGCCAAGCTGCAAACCCACAACCAGGATCGTCTGGGGGCAGCCACCCTGGATGGCAAGGCGGACGCCTATGGGGACGTAGTCAGTATGGCGATCTCCTACGAGTTCTGATCCACCGTTGTGGCGTGTGTCGGTGTCAGCCTGCAGTCAGCGCATCTTTCTGCACATCTCACACCGGTATTGCATCGACGGGTCGCCCACGCGACCCGTTCCGATCCCTTTTTCACTGACCTGAACGGCTGATTCATTCAGCCGCTATTTTTTCGCCCAAGCATTAAATAAAAATTTCAAAACAAAATTTGAATTTATCTTTTCAAGTTTGTAGTGTGGCTTTACGTCACAGGTCATTCCGATCTGCTCGGGCGTTGGCCGTACCCTGAATTGAGTAGAGGTATCCCCATGGTTATCTGGTTATTGGCGGGACTCGCAGCAGCGATTGCCCTGGCGTATCGACAAGCCGCTGCCACCCTCTGGCTGGGTGCCGGCCTGGTCTGGCTTGCGGTCGGTTACCTGTTCAACGTGGTCGCCGGTTTCGGCGTCAGTGTGGTGGCAGTGCTGGTGGTATTGCCCGCGCTGCTGCTGACGATCAAACCCCTGCGCCGCGCGCTGTTGACCAGCAAGGCCCTGGGCCTTTTCCGCAGCATCATGCCGGCGATGTCCGACACCGAGCGCGCCGCCATCGAATCCGGCACCGTGTGGTGGGACGCCGAGCTGTTCAGCGGCAAACCGCGCTGGGAGCGCCTGCTGCAAGCCGCACCTGCCAGCCTCAGCGCTGAAGAACAGGCTTTCCTCGACAACGAAGTGGAGACCCTGTGCGACATGTCCAACGACTGGGAAACCACCCAGGTCTGGCAGGACATGTCCCCCGAAGGCTGGCAGTACACCAAGGATGCCGGCTTCCTCGGCATGATCATTCCCAAGCAGTACGGCGGCAAAGGCTTCTCCCACTATGCGCATTCGCAAGTGGTGATGAAGCTCTCGACCCGTTGCTCGGCGGCGGCGATTTCGGTGATGGTGCCCAACTCCCTGGGCCCGGCAGAACTGCTGCTGCACTACGGCACCGACGCCCAGCGCAACTATTACCTGCCACGCCTGGCCCGTGGCGAAGACATCCCGTGCTTTGCCCTGACCAGCCCGTATGCCGGCTCCGACGCCGGGGCCATTCCAGACCTGGGCGTCGTCTGCAAAGGCCTGCACGAAGGTGAGGAAGTGTTGGGTTTCCGCGTGACCTGGGACAAGCGCTACATCACCCTCGGCCCAATCGCCACCGTGCTCGGCCTGGCATTCCGCGCCGAAGACCCGGACGGTTTGCTCGGCCAGCCCGGCTCCCTGGGCATCACCTGTGCGTTGATCCCGACCACCCATCCGGGCGTGAACAGCGGCCGGCGTCACTGGCCACTCAACGCGGTATTCCAGAACGGCCCAACCACCGGCAAGGATGTGTTTATCCCGCTGGAATGGGTCATCGGTGGCCGCGAACAAGTCGGCAACGGCTGGCGCATGTTGATGGAGTGCCTGGCGGCTGGCCGGGCGATTTCCCTGCCGTCGGCCAACGTCGGCCTGGGCAAGGTGGCCGTGCGCGGCACCACCGCTTATGCGGCGATGCGCAAACAATTCGGCCTGCCCATCGGCAAGTTCGAAGGCGTACAAGCACCATTGGCACGTATGGCCGGGCATCTGTATGCCTGCGATGCGGTGCGCAAGGTTTCAGTGGCGTCACTGGATGCCGGTGAAAAACCGTCGGTGATCTCGGCCATCGCCAAATACCACGTCACCGAGCGCGCGCGGATCATCGTCAACGACGGCATGGACATCGTCGCCGGCAAGGGCATCTGCATGGGCCCCAACAACTTCCTCGCTCGGGCCTACCAGCAAAGCCCCATCGCCATCACGGTGGAAGGCGCGAACATCATGACCCGCTGCCTGATCATCTACGGCCAGGGCCTGATTCGTTGCCATCCCTATGTGTTCCGCGAGATGGAAGCGGCGCGCAACACCGACCGGCGCAAGGCCCTGGTGGATTTCGACAGCGCGATGTTCGGCCATCTGAGCTTTGTGCTGGCCAATACCGTACGCGCAGCGGTGCATTCGCTGACGGGCGGGCGCTTGATTTCGGTGCCGGGCAAGACCGATCCGGCGCTGGCGTCCTACTACTGCCAGGCCAATCGGCTGTCGGTGGTGCTGGCGTTGATCTCGGACATTTCCATGGGCGTGCTGGGCGGTGCCCTCAAGCGCAAGGAAAGTATCACCGGGCGGTTGGGGGACATTCTGTCCCAGCTGTACATCCTGTCCTGCGTGCTCAAGCGCTTTGAAGATGATGGCCGGCCCCAGGCAGATCTGCCGCTGGTGCATTGGGCGGCTCAGGACGCGTTGCTGCGGGCCCATGAAGCCCTGGCTGAAGTGCTCGACAACTATCCTTCGAAAGCTGCAGCGGCGGTGGTGCGTGGCTTGAGCTTTCCGTTTGGCATTCCACTGCGCAAACCGTCGGATCGCCTGCTGGCGCAAGTGGCGGAACTGGTGCAAGTGCCGGGGGAAACCCGTGACCGCTTGCTGGGCAATTCCTACATCCCGCGGCCGGAAATCGACAAGCTGGCTTATGGCGAACTGGGCTTCCGCCTGTTGCCACAGGTGGAACTGATCGAGGCGCGGCTCAAGGGCGCGATCAAGCAAGGCCTGATCGAACCGATGCCGATTTCCGGTACTGCGTTTACGCCGTGGCGGGTCAAGGCACGGGCGTTGGACCTGATCAGCGACGACGAGGACAGCTTGCTGGCGCGCTATGTGGAATACGGCGATCACGCGATCCAGGTGGACGACTTCCCGCAGGACTTCGGCTTGCTGGAAGCCTTGCAACAGCGCCAACAGGCGCTGGAACAGGCCGCCAAACCGACCGCCAAGCGCCGCGCCAACCAAAGCGAAAACGCGCCGGTCAACTGATTGGAACTGGGGGAACACGGTCAATGTGAGAGCTGGCTTGCCTGCGATAGCGTTGGTTCAGGGCCAGATGTGTTGGCTGACACACCGCAATCGCAGGCAAGCCAGCTCCCACAGGGATCGGGTTTCCATGGCAACACCGTGTTGTGAGTGAATTTATCCATGAGTGACAGCTACCTCTCGTTCGTCAATTCCCCTTGGGGCCGCTGGCTGGCGCAGACTGCGGGCCTGCCGCAACCCCTGGCGCTGCAACGTCATCGCAGCGGCCAACACGGCCTGGCCAACCCGGTGATCGTAGCCGGGGCAGGGCGCCTGGCTGCCGAGATCCAGCGCATCTTCAGTGCCACCGACACGGTGCCCGCCACCGCCGCGACCCTCAAGGCGCCCTCTACAGTCAAGGTCCAGGGCGCGGTGTTCGACGCCAGCGCCATCGCCGACCTCAAGCAACTGGACGAGCTCTACGAATTCTTTCACGCCAACGCCAGGCGCCTGGGCCAACACGCCCGGGTGGTGGTGCTGGGCACCGCGCCGGAGCTGTGCAAGGACTTGCCGCAGGCCATCGCTCAACGCGCCCTTGAAGGGTTGGTGCGCTCACTGGCCAAGGAGCTGCGCCGGGCGATCACCGTGCAGTTGATCTACGTCGCACCGGGTGCCGAAGGTGCGCTGGAAAGCAGCCTGCGGTTCTTCCTGTCGCGGCGCTCGGCCTATGTCTCGGGGCAGGTGGTACGCCTTGAGAAACCGGTCGACACCCAAGCCGAAATCAATTGGGACAAACCCCTCGGCGGCCGCCGTGCCCTGGTCACCGGCGCGTCCCGTGGCATCGGCCTGGCAATCGCTCAGGTGCTGGCCCGTGACGGTGCGCAGGTGGTCTGCGTGGATGTGCCCCAGGCCCAGGAATCATTGCAACAAGCGGCCAGCAGTGTCGGTGGTACGGCACTGGCGCTGGACATCACCGCCACCGACGCTGCGCAGCAGTTGCAAGCCCATGTCAGCCAACACGGCGCATTCGACGTGGTGGTGCACAACGCCGGGATCACCCGCGACAAGACCATCGCCAAGATGACCGAAGCGGCGTGGCGTAGCGTACTGGCGGTCAACCTGGAAGCTCCGCTGCACCTGAGCACTGCCTTGCTGGAAAGCCAAGGCCTGAACGCGGGTGGGCGGATCGTGTGTGTCTCGTCGATTTCCGGCATTGCCGGCAACCTCGGGCAAAGCAACTACGCCACGTCCAAGGCCGGTGTGATCGGCCTGGTCCAAGGCCTGGCACCGCAAGCGGCGGCGCAGCAAGTGACCGTGAATGCGGTGGCCCCCGGTTTTATCGAAACCCAGATGACCGCGAAGATCCCGCTGATGATTCGCGAAGCGGGGCGGCGGATGAACTCGATGTCCCAGGGCGGGCAACCCATCGACGTGGCAGAAACCATCGCCTGGCTGGCGCATCCGGCATCCGGCGGGGTCAATGGCCAGGTGGTGCGGGTCTGTGGCCAAAGCCTGTTGGGAGCCTGAGCATGGACTATGTGACGCAGATCATTGAGCCGCCGCCCTCGCGCTCGCGGCTGTTGCTGGACGGGGTATTGGGGCTGCGCAAACCGAAGCTGGAAGGCGAGCCGACGTTGCCGAAAGAACGCCTGGTGCGTTCGGCCGTCGAGCTGTCTGCCCAAGGGATCGCGGCTTACGGTCGGGCCTGTGGTTTCCGCCGTGAGCAAGGCGTGCCGCTGTCCTATCCCCATGTGCTGGCGTTCCCCTTGCACCTGATGCTGCTGACCCGCCCGAGTTTCCCGTACCCGGCCAGCGGCATGGTGCATTTGGCCAATCGCATCCGCCAGCATCGACGGCTGGAGGCGGGCCAGGCCTTGCGCCTGGAGGTGTATTGCGAACGCTGGGTCGCCCATCCGAAAGGCCAGGCGCTGAGCATCGCCACCCGTGGCTACAGCGCGGGCGCCCTGATATGGGAGAGCGACAGCCTGTACCTGCGCCGTGACGTAAACGCGCCGGTTGGCGAGCCGTGGGACGACGCGTTGCCCTTGCAGGAAGAAGGTTTGCTGCGCACTCAACGCTGGGTGCTGCCGGCGGATCTGGGGCGGCGTTTCGCCAGGGTCTCGGGGGATTTCAACCCCATTCATACCTCGGTGATCGGCGCCCGATTGTTCGGTTTTCGCCGGGCCATCGCCCACGGCATGTGGACCCTTGGCCGCGCCCTGGCCGCCCAGCAACCCCCCGGCGGACTGGACCAGGCCGAGGCCCATTGCGACTTCAAGCTGCCGATCTTCCTGCCCGGCCAGGTGGCGCTGTGGAACGTTCCGCCAACCGGCCCGCGCCGTGAGTTTGAAGTGCGTAATTTCGCCGGTGACAAACCCCATATGCGTGGGCTGTTTATCTGGAATGAGACCGATCGATGAGTGACTACAGTTTCAACCCGGCCCCGACGCGCCGCGTGGCGATTATCGGCGGCAACCGTATCCCGTTCGCCCGCTCCAACACCGTGTACGCCCATGACAGCAACCAGGATCTGCTGGTCGCCGCCCTGCAAGGCCTGGTGGACCGCTACAACCTTCACGGCCTGCGCCTGGGCGAGTTTGCCGCGGGTGCGGTGATCAAGCATTCCCGGGATTTCAACCTGGCCCGGGAAAGCCTGCTGTCTACCACACTGTCTCCCGAAACCCCGGCCTACGACCTGCAACAAGCCTGCGGCACCGGCCTGGAAGCGGCGTTGCTGGTGGCGAACAAGATCGCCCTTGGGCAGATCGAAGTGGGCGTTGCCGGTGGTTCCGACACCACCTCCGACGCGCCCATCGGCATCAACGAGTCCCTGCGTCGCACCTTGCTTTCAGCCAACCGCGCCAAGGGCACCGGCGCCAGGTTGAAGGCCTTGATGGGTGTGCGCCCGTCGATGTTCTTCAAGCCGCTGCTGCCGCGCAATGGCGAGCCGCGCACCGGCTTGTCCATGGGTGAACACTGCGAGGAAATGGCCAAGCGCTGGCAGATCAAGCGCCTGGCCCAGGACGAGTTGACCCTCACCAGCCACCAGCGGCTGGATGCGGCGTACAAGCAGGGTTTCTTCGATGATTTGATCAGCCCGTATCGCGGCCTGGCCCGGGACAACAACCTGCGGGCCGACGCCAGCCTGGAGAAACTTGCCGGCTTGTCCCCGGCCTACGACCGCCAGAACGGCACGCTCACCGCCGGCAACTCCACGCCCCTGACTGACGGCGCGTCGGTGGTGCTGCTGGCCAGCGAGGAATGGGCCGCCGAGCGCGGCTTGCCCGTATTGGCGTACCTGCGAACCGGTGAAACCGCTGCGGTGAATTTCGTCGACGGCACCGAAGGCCTGTTGATGGCCCCGGCCTACGCCGTGCCACGCATGCTCAAGCGCGAAGGCCTGACGTTCGCCGACTTCGATCTGTTCGAGATTCACGAAGCCTTCGCCGCTCAGGTGCTGTGCACCCTCAAGGCCTGGGAAGACCCGGATTACTGCCGCGACCGCCTGGGCCTCGACGCGCCGCTGGGCAGCATCGACCGCAGCAAGATGAACGTCAACGGCGGCTCCCTCGGCTGCGGCCACCCCTTCGCCGCCACCGGTGGCCGGCAACTCGCGGCACTGGCCAAGGCGATCCACCAGCGTGGCGGCGGCCGCGGCCTGATTTCGATCTGCGCGGCGGGTGGGTTGGGCATTACCGCTATCGTCGAAAAGTAGTTCCCACCATAAAAACAACAAGGAGACTGCCATGAACGCTGTAAGCCTGGAACAGACCGAACGCCTCTGGTTGAACGCTTACCTGCCCGGCGTACCGGCAGACATCGACGTCGGCATCGAGGACTACCCGTCGTTGCGCGAGGTGTTCCTGGAGCACCTGCACAAATTCCGCGACCGCGTGGCCTACGTCAGCATCGGCACCGAAATGACCTACGCCGACTGGGAGGTGCAGGGCATCGCCTTTGCTGCGTGGCTGCAAGCCCAGGGTGTGAAGAAGGGCGACCGGGTGGCGTTGATGATGCCCAACTGCTTGCAGTACCCGATCTGCCTGCTGGGCACGATCCTCGCGGGTGCGGTGGTGGTCAACGTCAACCCGCTGTACACCGCCCGGGAGCTGCAGCATTTGCTCAAGGACAGTGGCGCAGAGACCCTGGTGATCTTCGAAAACTTCGCCCACACCCTGGAGAAGGTGGTGGCCGCCAGTACCGTCAAACGTGTGGTGATCGCGGCCATCGGTGACCTGCTCGGCACCTTCAAGGGCGCGGCGATGAACTTTATCCTGCGCAGCGTGCAGAAGCAGGTGCCGCGTTTCAACCTGCCGGGGGCCGTGCGTTTCAACCAGGTGTTGAAACAGGGACGCGGGCAAACCCATCTCGCCGTGCCGATGAACCGCGAAGACCTGGCCTTCCTGCAATACACCGGCGGCACTACCGGCGATGCCAAGGGCGTCATGCTCAGCCACCGCAACATCATCGCCAACCTGTTGCAGGCCAAGGCGTGGGTCGGTGATCAGCTCGATCAGAACCAGCAGGAAACCAACGTCACCCTGCTGCCGCTGTACCACATTTTTTCCCTGACGGTGAACTGCCTGATGTTCATGTGCCTGGGCGGGCGCAACATCCTGATCGCCAACCCACGGGATGTGAAGCGGGTGCAGATGATCCTGCGCAAGGAGCGTTTCAACGGGATTGCCGGGGTGAATACGCTGTTCAACGGCCTGCTGGAAAACAAGGAGTTCTGCGCCCGGGATTTTTCCGATTTGCGCATGGTGATCGCCGGCGGCATGGCCACCCATACCGCTGTGGCCAAGCGCTGGAAGGAAGTCACCGGCTTGCCGATCATCGAAGGCTACGGCCTCACTGAATGTTCGCCGGTGGTGAGCATCAGCCCCATCGACATCTCACGCATGCGCGAGATGGAATTCACCGGCAGTATCGGCGTGCCGTTGCCGTCGACCTGGGTGCGGTTCATTCGTGAGGACGGTGAGTTGGCGGAACTGGGCGAGCAGGGCGAACTGCAAGTACGCGGCCCGCAGGTGATGCAGGGTTACTGGAAACGCCCGGCGGAAACTGCCGAGGTGCTGGATGCCGACGGGTGGCTGTCTACCGGGGACATCGGGGTGATGAATGAGCAGGGCTTCATCCGCCTGGTGGACCGCAAGAAAGACATGATCCTGGTGTCCGGGTTTAACGTGTACCCCAACGAAATTGAAGACGTGGTGGCGTTGCATCCCGGCGTGGCGGAAGTGGCGGCGATTGGCGTGGAGGATGGCGTGACCGGCGAGCGGGTGAAAATCATCGTGGTGCGTAAGGACCCGAGTTTGACCCAGGAACAGATCCTGGCCCATTGCCGGGAATATTTGACGGGGTACAAGGTGCCGCGGTTTGTGGAGTTTCGTACGCAGGAGTTGCCCAAGACGACGGTGGGCAAGGTGCTGCGCCGGGCACTGCGCTAAGCCCGAGTGAACGCGGTCAAAAATGTGGGAGCGGGCTTGCTCGCGAATGCGGTCTGTCAGTCAACATCTCCATCGACTGTTCCACCGCATTCGCGAGCAAGCCCGCTCCCACATTTGATCTTTGGTGGCTGAAAGGTCGCCGTCAGTCGTCGAACCCCACCTGCTCATGAATCTCATCGACCTTCAATTCCAGCCGATACGCCACGGCAATAAACAACGCCTGGCACAGGCACAGCGTCGCACTCAGTGACCTGAACGCAAACGAGGAGCCCTCATTCACCAGCAACACCGTGCTCGCCCGCTTGGCCAGGGGCGACAGGTTGCTGTCCGTAATAATCAACGTCTTGGCCTGATGGTGCTGGGCAATCCGCAGGCAGTGCTGGGTTTCCTTGCCATAGGGAGTAAAGCTGATGGCAATCACCAAGTCATTCGCCCGCACACTGCGCATCTGCTCGCGATAACTGCCGCCCAGCCCCGACACCAAATGAATCCGCTTGTTGGTGTGCTGCAGGTTGTACACCAGGTAATCCGCCACGGCGAACGAACGGCGCACGCCCACCACGTAGATATTGTCGGCATTCACCACCAGGTCCACGGCCTTTTCAAACGCCGCGTCATCCAGCTCTAGCCCCAGGCGCTCGATGCCGGACAGCGTGGCGTTCACACATTCGCGCGCCAAGTCGCCGCCGCTGGCTTTCTGCGACTTGTTGGCGATCATGCTGCGGATGCGTTGCTGGTAGTTCTGCACCGGCGTGGTCTTGTGGGTGTAGGCCTCGCGGAACAGCGCCTGCATTTCACTGAAGCCACTGAACCCGAAACGCTGGGAAAACCGCACGATGGCCGACGGGTGCACTTCGCATTCACGGGCGATGTCGCTGATGCGGTCGACCATGATCCGGTCGCTCTGCTGGCTCATGTAGCTGGCGATGCGCTTGAGCTGGCGGGGCAGGCTCTCGTATTCATCGGTGATCAGCTGCAACAGCCGCTCGGCGTTCAGCGGCGGGCTGACGAGTGCGTCTTCCGGGGCGCTCTGGGACATAGGGAATCCTTCTGGCTTGTTCTTATAGGGCGCGTTCAGTCGCCCCTGACCAATAAGTCGATGTGCGCAAGTCTACAGGGTAGGCGCAAAAAAATACCTCGGCATCCCGCCCCACGGTACGGCTGAAACGATGCACCGTGGCTGGAACACGCCGATGATGGCGTATTGGAAAATATATTCCACGAAAAATATTTATAGAATAAATATTGATTGGCGCCGCCAGACGTTCTAGTCTGCTTGCACCAAGAGCGTATGCCGCCACCACGACGGCACACGCAGGCTGATAAAAATAACAGGAGCCAGCATGGGCCAGACTCGTTTTGCCAGTGGGCGTCAATTGGATCTGATTTGCCTGGGACGCCTGGGCGTCGACCTTTACGCACAACAAGTGGGTGCACGGCTGGAAGATGTCTCAAGCTTCGCCAAGTACCTCGGCGGTTCCTCCGCCAACATCGCGTTCGGCACCGCGCGGCTGGGGCTCAAGTCCGCGATGTTGAGCCGGGTGGGGGACGACCATATGGGGCGTTTCCTGCTGGAGTCCCTGGCCCGTGAAGGTTGCGATGTCAGCGGCATCAAGGTCGACCCGGAACGCCTCACCGCTCTGGTGCTGCTGGGCCTCAAGGACCGCGAAACCTTTCCGCTGGTGTTCTACCGCGAGAACTGCGCCGACATGGCCCTGCGCGCCGAAGACATCAGCGAAGCCTTCATTGCCTCCAGCAAGGCGCTGCTGATCACCGGCACTCACTTCTCCACCGACGGCGTGTACAAGGCCAGCATCCAGGCCCTGGACTACGCCGAGCAGCACAACGTCAAACGCGTGCTCGACATCGACTACCGCCCGGTACTCTGGGGCCTGGCCGGCAAGGCCGACGGTGAAACGCGGTTTGTCGCCGACCAGAATGTCAGCCAGCACGTGCAGAAAATCCTCCCGCGCTTCGATCTGATCGTCGGTACTGAAGAAGAATTCCTGATTGCTGGTGGCAGCGAAGATTTGCTCACGGCACTGCGCACGGTACGTGGCCTGACTTGCGCAACCCTGGTGGTCAAGCTCGGCCCGCAGGGCTGCACGGTGATCCACGGTGACATCCCGGCCCGCCTCGAAGACGGCGCCATCTACCCTGGCGTGCGGGTGGAAGTGCTCAACGTCCTGGGCGCCGGTGATGCCTTCATGTCCGGCTTCCTCAGTGGCTGGCTTGAAGACGCCAGCGACGAGCGCTGCTGCCAGTTGGCGAATGCCTGCGGCGGCCTGGTGGTGTCGCGCCACGCCTGCGCACCGGCGATGCCGACCCGTGCCGAACTCGATTACCTGTTCAACAGCCCGGTGCCGATTACCCGTCCGGATCAGGACGCGGTGCTGCAACGCCTGCACCAGGTCAGTGTGCCGCGCAAAGTCTGGAAGCAGCTGTTTGTGTTTGCCTTCGACCACCGCTGGCAGTTGGTGGAACTCGCCCAAAAAGGCGGCCAGGACCCGGCGCGCATCAGCGCCCTCAAGCAACTGTTTATCCAGGCCGTGGAACGGGTTGAAAGCAAACTGGCGGAGCAGGGCGTCGAAGCCGATGTGGGGATTCTGGCTGACCAACGCTTCGGCCAGGACGCGCTGAACGCTGCCAGCGGTCGTGGCTGGTGGATCGCCCGTCCGGTGGAAGTCCAGAACTCACGGCCGCTGGCCTTTGAACACGGCCGCTCGGTGGGCAGCAACCTGATTGCCTGGCCGCAGGAGCAAATCATCAAGTGCCTGGTGCAGTTCCATCCTGACGACGAGCCGCTGCTGCGCCTCGAACAGGAAGCACAACTCAAGAGCCTGTACCAGGCATCCCTGGTCAGCGGGCATGAGTTGCTGCTGGAAATCGTGCCGCCCAAGGACCATCCGTCCACCTATCCCGACGTGCTCTACCGCAGCCTCAAGCGCCTGTACAACCTGGGCATCTACCCGGCGTGGTGGAAGATTGAGGCGCAGTCGGCCGCAGACTGGAAAAAGCTCGACGAACTTATCCAGGAACGCGACCCCTACTGCCGGGGCGTGGTGCTGCTGGGCCTGAATGCTTCCGCCGAATGCCTGGCCGATGGCTTCCAGCAAGCCAGCCAGAGCCAGACCTGCCGCGGTTTCGCCGTGGGCCGCACGATTTTCCAGGAGCCAAGCCGTGCCTGGCTGGCGGGGGAGATCGACGATGAGGGGTTGATTCAACAAGCCCAAGGCATATTCGAACAACTGATCAATGCCTGGCGCAGTGCTCGAAGTTAAACCCCGGTCGTTGAATTGGAATGCAATCAAATGTGGGAGCTGGCTTGCCTGCGATGGCATCACCTCGGTACACCTGTTAGACCGAGTCGCCCGCATCGCAGGCAAGCCAGCTCCCACATAAAGCAGATCTCAGGTCACTCTGAAAAACAATAATAGGTGCAGCCATGCCCGCTATCCGAATTGGCATCAACCCGATCTCCTGGAGCAACGACGACCTGCCGGCCCTGGGCGGCGAAACGCCGTTGAGCACGGCCCTCAGCGAAGGCAAGGACATCGGCTACGAAGGTTTCGAACTCAACGGTAAATTCCCCAAGGACGCCAAGGGCGTCGGTGATGTGTTGCGCCCGTATGACCTGGCACTGGTCTCCGGCTGGTACTCCAGCCGCCTGGCCCGGCGCTCGGTGGCGGAAGAAATCGAGGCCATCGCCAGCCATGTCGAACTGCTGCGCGAAAATGGCGCCAGCGTGTTGGTGTACGGCGAAGTCGCCGACTCGATCCAGGGTTCACCGGTGCGCCTGATGGAACGCCCGCGTTTCCACAGCGAACAGGCCTGGCAGGAATACGCCGACAAACTCACCGAACTGGCGCGCTTCACCCTGTCCCAAGGCGTGCGCCTGGCGTACCACCACCATATGGGCGCCTACGTCGAATCCCCGGACGACATCGACCAACTGATGCGCCGCACCGGCCCGGAAGTCGGCCTGCTGTTCGACTCGGGCCACTGCTACATGGGCGGCGGCGAACCGATCGAGGTGCTGCGCAAACACATCGACCGCATCTGCCACGTGCACTTCAAGGACGTGCGCAAGCCGGTGGTGCAACTGGCACGCAACCAGATGTGGAGCTTCCCGGACTGCATCGTCAACGGCACCTTCACCGTGCCCGGCGACGGTGATATCGACTTCGCCGCATTGCTGGACGTGCTGCTGGCCGCCAATTACAAGGGCTGGCTGGTGGTGGAGGCGGAACAGGATCCTGCCGTGGCGCCGAGCTACATCTATGCGAAGAAAGGCTACGACACGCTGCGCGCGCTTCTCAGCGAGAGGATTGGACAATGAGCCTGTTGGTCAAAAGCAGCAAACGCGGGCAAACCATGGTCGCCCTGGAAGAAGGGCGCCTGGAATATGTAGGGTTTGCCGCCTACCGCCTGAGCCTGGGCGAAACCCTGCCCGTGACGGCCGGTGATAAAGAGCTGTGTCTGGTGCTGCTCAGCGGCCGGGTGACGATTCAGGGCGAAGGCTTCAACTGGGAAAACCTCGGTGACCGCCACTCGGTCTTCGAAGACAAATCCCCCTTTGCCGCCTACCTGCCACCGGGCACCGACGCCCAGGTCACCGCGTTGAGCGACGTACAAATCGCCGTCTGCGCTGCTCCCGGCTCCACCGAAGCAGGCCTGGTGCCACGCCTGATCCGCCCCGAGCAATGCAAGCGCAGCGTACGCGGCAAGGGCGCCAACACCCGCTACGTGTGCGACATCCTGCCCGACAGCGAGCCTGCCCATTCGCTGCTGGTGGTGGAAGTGCGTACGCCCTCCGGTCACTCGTCGAGCTACCCGCCCCACAAGCACGACACCGACGACTTGCCGCACCAGAGCTTTCTCGAAGAAACCTATTACCACCAGATCAACCCGCCCCAGGGCTTTGTGTTCCAGCGGGTCTACACCGACGACCGCAGCATCGACCAGGCCATGGCCGTGGAAAACAGCGACCTGGTGGTGGTGCCCAAAGGGTATCACCCGGTCAGCGTGCCGTATGGCTACGAGTCCTACTACCTGAACGTTATGGCCGGCCCCAAGCGCGCCTGGCACTTCCATAACGACCCGCAGCACAGCTGGCTGCTGGATCTTTAAGCACTTTCGACGGAGAACAATAATGAGCAACGCCCCGGTAATCGGCCATTACATCAACGGCCAGGTGCAGGACAGCAGTAGCGAGCGCTTCAGCAATGTGTTCAACCCGGCCACGGGCGAAGTCCAGGCCCGCGTCGGGTTGGCCAGCCAGAAGACCGTCGATGAAGCCGTCGCGTCGGCACTCAAAGCCTTCCCGGCGTGGTCCGAGCAATCGTCCCTGCGCCGGTCGCGGGTGTTGTTCAAATTCAAGGAACTGCTCGACCAGCACCATGACGAGCTGGCGGAAATCATCAGTCGCGAACACGGCAAAGTGTTCTCCGACGCCAAGGGCGAAGTCACTCGCGGCATCGAGATCGTCGAGTACGCCTGTGGCGCGCCCAACCTGCTGAAAACCGATTTCAGCGACAACATCGGTGGCGGCATCGACAACTGGAACCTGCGCCAGCCACTGGGGGTGTGCGCCGGCATCACCCCGTTCAACTTCCCGGTGATGGTGCCGCTGTGGATGATCCCGCTGGCGTTGGCCACCGGTAACTGCTTCATCCTCAAGCCTTCCGAGCGCGACCCGTCCGCCAGTTTGCTGATGGCCCGCCTGCTGACCGAAGCCGGGCTGCCCGACGGCGTGTTCAACGTGGTGCAGGGTGACAAGAGCGCGGTAGACGGCCTGTTGCAGCACCCGGATATCGAGGCGATTTCGTTTGTCGGTTCCACGCCGATTGCCGAGTACATCCACCAGCAGGCCACCCAGCGCGGCAAGCGTGTGCAGGCATTGGGCGGCGCGAAGAACCATATGATCGTGATGCCGGACGCCGACCTGGACCAGGCGGCAGACGCCTTGATCGGTGCGGCTTACGGCTCGGCCGGCGAGCGTTGCATGGCCATCTCGATTGCCGTGGTGGTGGGCGATGTCGGCGACAAGCTGATCGAAAAACTGCTGCCGCGTATCGACCAGCTGAAGGTCGGCAACGGTATGCAAAAAGACAGCGAGATGGGCCCGCTGGTCACCGCCGAACACAAGGCCAAGGTCGAAGGTTTTATCGACCAGGGCGTGGCCCAGGGCGCGAAGCTGATCGTCGACGGTCGTGGCTTCAAGGTGCCAGGCGCGGAGGGTGGTTTCTTCGTCGGCGCGACCTTGTTCGATAACGTCACCACCGAGATGAGCATCTACCAGCAAGAGATTTTCGGGCCGGTGCTGGGCATCGTGCGGGTGGCGGATTTTGCCAGCGCTGTCGCCTTGATCAACGCCCATGAGTTCGGCAACGGCGTGTCGTGTTTCACCAGCGACGGCGGCATCGCCCGCGCCTTTGCTCGCACCATCAAGGTCGGCATGGTCGGCATCAACGTGCCGATTCCGGTGCCGATGGCCTGGCATTCGTTCGGTGGCTGGAAGCGCTCGCTGTTCGGCGACCACCATGCCTACGGTGAAGAAGGCATTCGTTTCTACAGCCGCTACAAAAGCGTCATGCAACGCTGGCCTGACAGCATCGCCAAGGGCCCTGAATTCAGCATGCCAACCGCCAAGTAACTCTTTCGAGTGTGGAGCACAACAATAATGAAGTCGCCTCTACGTTTTGCCCTGAACCGCATGGTCGCCCCCAGCCTTTCCCTGCCGGATTTTATCCAGCTGGCGGTGACCCTGAAATGCGACGCCATCGAGATCCGCAACGACCTCAAGGGCATCGAAATTGAAGACGGCACTCCCGCCAGCCGCGTGCGCGAATTGTGCGCGGTGCACGGCATCACCGTGCTGTCGATCAACGCGCTGTACCCGTTCGACGTGTGGAATGACGAGCGCCGCGCCCAGGCGATCAAGTTGGCGGCCTATGCTCGCGAGAGCGGTGCGCAGGCGTTGGTGATGTGCCCGTTGAACGACCGCGCCGACCCGCGCAACGAAGCTCAGCGCGCAGCCGGTTTGCGCACGGCCTTGAGTGAGCTGGCGCCGATCCTGCGGGAATACGGGATTCTCGGTTTTGTTGAACCCCTGGGATTTGAAGAATGCTCCCTGCGCCGCAAGCGCGTAGCAGTGGATGCGATCAAGGCCATCGGCGGGCTGGATGTGTTTCGCGTGGTGCATGACACCTTCCACCACCACCTGGCCAGCGAACATGAGTTCTTTCCCGAACTGACCGGGCTGGTGCACATCTCCGGTGTAGAAGACGCCGACGCGCCGCTGAACACGATCCGCGACGGTCACCGCGTGCTGGTGGGCGAGGGCGATATCCTCGGCAATGCCGCGCAGATCGACACCTTGCTCAGCACCGGCTACAGCGGTTACCTGTCGTTCGAACCGTTCGCCGAAAGCGTGCACGGCCTGGCGGATATCAAGCAGGCGTTGGGGGCGAGTATCGCCCACCTGCAGAAACGATAAGGGGTACCCCATGACCACAACCCGATTGACCATGGCCCAGGCCCTGGTGAAGTTTCTGGATAACCAGTACATCGAAGTCGACGGTATTCAAAGCAAGTTTGTCGCCGGCATCTTCACGATTTTCGGCCACGGTAATGTGCTGGGCCTGGGCCAGGCCCTGGAGCAGGACAGCGGCGACCTGGTGGTGCATCAGGGCCGCAACGAGCAAGGCATGGCCCACGCGGCGATTGGTTTTGCCAAGCAGCACCTGCGCCGCAAGATCTACGCGTGCAGCTCTTCGGTGGGACCGGGCGCGGCGAATATGTTGACTGCCGCGGCGACCGCGACCGCCAACCGGATTCCGCTGCTGCTGTTGCCCGGTGATGTGTACGCCAGTCGCCAGCCCGATCCGGTGCTGCAACAGATCGAGCAGTTCCACGACTTGAGCATCAGCACCAACGACGCCTTTCGTGCGGTCAGCAAATACTGGGACCGCATCAACCGCCCGGAACAGCTGATGACGGCGGCGATCCACGCCATGCGCGTGCTCACCGACCCTGCGGAAACCGGCGCCGTGACCCTGGCCCTGCCACAGGATGTACAGGGCGAAGCCTGGGATTACCCGGACTACTTCCTGCAAAAGCGCGTGCACCGGATCGACCGGCGCCCGGCGACCGAAGCGATGCTGGGGGATGCCGTGGCGGCGTTCAAGGGCAAGCGCAAACCGCTGATCGTGTGTGGTGGCGGGGTCAAGTACTCCGGCGCGAATGCCGCGTTGCAAGCCTTTGCCGAGCGCTTCGACATTCCTTTCGCGGAAACCCAGGCGGGCAAGAGTGCGGTGGTTTCAAGCCATCCGCTGAACCTCGGCGGCCTCGGTGAAACCGGCTGCCTGGCGGCAAACCTGCTGGCACCGGAAGCCGACCTGATCATCGGCATCGGCACGCGCTATACCGATTTCACCACCTCGTCGAAGTCGCTGTTCAAGCATCCCGAGGTGCAGTTTCTCAACCTGAACATCAGCCCCTGCGACGCACTGAAACTCGATGGCGTGCAGCTGCTGGCGGATGCCAAGGTCGGCCTGGAAGCCTTGGCTGAGGCTTTGGGCGACTACCGGTCCAGCTGGGGCGATCAACCACGGGATGCCAAGGCGCAGTTGGACGTCGAGGTCGACCGCATCTACCAGGCTGAATACCAGACTGAAAACTTCGTCCCGGAAATCAACGACCACATGGACCCGGCGGTGCTGCGCGAATTCATCGAATTGACCGGTTCCTGCCTGACCCAAAGCCGCGTACTCGGTGTGCTCAACGAAACCCTGGCCGACGACGCGATCATCGTCGCCGCCGCCGGCAGCCTGCCGGGTGACCTGCAGCGCAGCTGGCGCAGCAAGGGCGTGAACACCTACCACGTCGAATACGGTTATTCGTGCATGGGTTACGAGGTCAACGCCGCATTGGGCGTGAAGCTGGCCGAGCCTGAGCGCGAGGTGTACGCACTGGTGGGCGACGGTTCCTACATGATGCTGCACTCGGAGCTGGCCACCTCGATCCAGGAGCGGCGCAAGATCAACGTGGTGCTGCTGGACAACATGACCTTTGGCTGCATCAACAATTTGCAGATGGAACACGGCATGGACAGCTTCGGCACCGAGTTCCGCTTTCGCAACCCCGAGACCGGCAAGCTCGACGGCGGTTTCGTCCCGGTGGACTTCGCCATGAGCGCGGCGGCCTATGGCTGCAAGACCTACAAGGTCAACACCGTGGAGCAGTTGCAGGCGGCGCTGGCCGATGCGCGCACGCAAACGGTATCGACGCTGATTGATATCAAGGTCCTGCCGAAAACCATGATCCACAAATACCTGTCGTGGTGGCGCGTCGGTGTGGCGCAGGTGTCCACCAGCGCGCGCACCGATGCGGTGGCCAAACAACTCAATGAACGCCTGGCCAAGGCTCGGCAGTACTAATAACAAGAGGAGTGTTTTCATGTCGTTGAAGCTTGGAGTTATCGGTACTGGCGCCATTGGCCAGGATCATATTCGTCGTTGCAGCCAGACCCTGCTCAACAGCCAGGTGGTGGCCGTGACCGACATCAACCTTGAGCAGGCTGCCAAGGTCGTCTCGGACCTGAAACTCACCGCCGAGATCTACCCGGACGGCCACGCGCTGATCAACTCGCCGCAAGTTGAAGCGGTGCTGGTGACCTCCTGGGGCCCGAGCCACGAAGAGTTCGTGCTGGCGGCGATTGCGGCCGGCAAGCCGGTGTTCTGCGAGAAGCCGCTGGCGGTGACTGCCGAAGGCTGCCGCAAGATCGTCGAGGCCGAAGTGGCCCACGGCAAGCGCCTGGTGCAGGTGGGTTTCATGCGTCCCTATGACCAAGGCTATCGCGCCTTGAAAGCCGTGATCGACAGCGGCCAGATCGGCGAGCCGTTGATGCTGCACTGCGCGCACCGTAACCCGAGGGTGGGTGAGAACTACAAGACCGACATGGCGATCACCGACACGCTGATCCACGAGCTGGATGTGTTGCGCTGGTTGCTGGCTGATGACTATGTGTCGGTGCAAGTGGTGTTCCCGCGTAAATCGAGCAAGGCGCTGGCGCACTTGCGCGACCCACAGATCGTGCTGCTGGAAACCGCCAAGGGCACGCGCATCGATGTGGAAGTGTTTGTGAACTGCCAGTACGGCTACGACATTCAGTGTGAAGTGGTGGGGGAGACCGGTATTGCGAAATTGCCGGAGCCGTCCCAGGTGCAGATGCGCAGTGAGGCCAAGCTGTCGAATGCAATTCTGATGGATTGGAAAGACCGGTTTATCGCGGCGTATGACGTCGAGTTGCAAGCGTTTATCGATGGCGTAAGGGCAGGGCAGGTAGGCGGGCCGTCGGCGTGGGATGGTTTTGCGGCGGCGGTGGCGGCGGATGCGTGCATTGAGGCGCAGAACAGTGGGCAGATTGTGAAGGTGGGGCTGCCAGACCGACCGCACTTCTACGGCTAACCACAACCCTCACTGATGTAACGCAGTCAGTGTGGGAGCGGGCTTGCTCGCGAATGCGGTGGATCAGTATCCAAATTCATTAACTGACACACCGCATTCGCGAGCAAGCCCGCTCCCACATAAGGCGATCCGGGAGACTTCATATTATGCGCATCGCATTAGACCCCTACATGTACCGCCACCTGCCCCTCGGCCAAATGGTCGACAAGGCCGCCGAGCTCGGCTACCAGCACATCGAACTCTCACCCCGTGAAGACTTCCTGCCGTTCTACAAGTCAGCCCGGGTCGACCGAGCGCGCATCAAGGAGTTTCGCAAGGCCTTGAGCGATGCCGGCGTGCAACTCTCATCCCTGCTGCCCATGTACCACTGGGCCGCCGCCGACGAAGGCCTGCGGGTTGCCGCCGTACGCAACTGGAAACGCGCGATCCAGATCGCCGTGGAAATGGACTGCGAGCTGGTCAACACCGAATTCACCGGCCAGTCCGACAACCCGCTGGTGTGCGAGAACCAGTTCATGCGCTCCATGGACGAGCTGATGCCGGAGTTCGAACGCGAAGGCGTCAAGCTGGATATCCAGGCGCACCCGTACGACTTCTGCGAGCGTAACAACGAGTCGGTAGACATCATTCGCGGCCTCGACCGCGACTGGATCAACTACCTCTACGCCGCGCCGCACACGTTCTTCTATGACGACGGCAAGGGCGATATCGCCTCGATGCTCAAGTACGCAGGCTCCAAACTCAGTCACTTGATCATCGCCGACACCTACAACCACCGCGCTTCGTCCAACCTGCGCTACATCGTCAACCCGCCGGGCGTCACCGCCACCGTGCACCAGCACCTGGACATCGGCCAGGGCGAGGTGAACTGGGAGGCGTTTTTCGGCACCCTGCGGGAAATCAAGTTCGACGGCATCGCCACGGTCTCGGTGTTTGCCTGGGAAGACCGGCCGGATGAGTCCAACCGGATGATGCTGGAGCGGGTCACCCGCGAACTTTGCTGTTAGATAGATCGTTCCCACGCTCTGCGTGGGAACGCCTCGCTGGACGCTCCGCGTCCGCTCTTAATGTGACGCAGAGCGTCACGGGCTACATTCCCACGCAGAGCGTGGGAACGATCAAGGAATCGACCCATGCGAATCGGACTGGTTGGATACGGCAAAGGTGGCCGTGTATTTCATGCACCCCTGATAGCCAGCCTGCCGGGGGCGACCTTTGTCGGCGTGGTGACGCGGTCACCCGAGCGTCGCCAGCAACTGGCAACCGATCACCCCGGTGTGAAAGCCTTCGACAGCATCGGGCAGATCACCGAGGCCGGTGTCGACGTGCTGGTGATCTCCACCACCCTCAAGGGCCGTCCGGCCCTGGTGCTGGAGGCCATCGAGCACGGGGTGGCGGTGGTCAGCGACAAACCCTTCGCCAGCAACGCCGAACAGGCCCAGGCCTTGATTACCGCCGCCGAGCGCCAGGGCGTGCTGCTCAGCGTCTACCAGAACCGGCGCTGGGATTCGGATTTCCTGACCCTGCGCAAGCTGATCGATGCCGGCGCCCTGGGCACCATCACCCGCTTTGAATCCCGGGTGGAGCGCTACAACCCAGACTCCGTGGGCAATGCCAGTGGCGGCGGTTTCCTGCGGGACCTGGGCAGCCATCTGGTGGACCAGGCCATGCAGCTGTTTGGCCCGGTGGACCGGGTCTTCGCCCAGTTGCACTACACCGCCGATGAGCCCAACGTGGATCACGGCTTCTTTGTATCGCTGACCCACGCCAACGGGGTGATTTCGCACCTGTGGGGCAGCGCCCTGCAAAACAGCCAGGCCCCGCGTTTTCGGGTAAATGGCACCGCCGGTTGTTACACCGTCGAAGGGCTGGACGGTCAGGAAGACGCGCTGCTGGCCGGCAAGACCCCGAAAACCGAAGGCGAGCACTGGGGCGCCGAAGAGCACCGACGCTGGGGCTGGTTCGAGCAAGGTCCGGATCGTGAGCGGGTGCCGTCGGAAAAGGGCCGTTGGAATCAGTTCTACAGTCAGCTGCAAAGCGCCGTGGAAGGCCATGGCGAGTTGCCGGTGAACGTCCTGGATGCCTTGGCAACCACCCGTGTACTGGACGCGGCACGCCTGAGTGCCGAGCGTCAGCAGGTGGTGGAAATGGCGGCTGTGGAGCCGCACAGATGAAAAATAGAATAAAATTCTAAAACAGGTTGATATGGAAATTATTTTCCAATAAAGTCATTTCCAGGTTGCATAAAGTACGTTCGGACTCGATTCGGGCGACTCGACAAAAACAAGATCAAAACAACCAGGTACCGTCAGATGAAAATCTTCAACGCTGTACTGCGAGTTTTACGTCCTGCCCTCAAGCCTCGCGGTCTGCCCCGCGCCCGGCCGTTTTACTTCTCCCTCCTGAATGTCCTGTGCGTCGAAAGCAAGGGCTCCCTGGTGTGCTGCATTCCGGGGGCGCCGATCATTCGACTGCCGACCGCTTCGCTCTGAAAAACGCAACGTCCACAAAACCAACAAGAAATTGGAGACAGACCGTTCATGAAGACCCCGATCCGTTTTACCGCGCTGGCCCTGTCCATGATGCTCGCCAGTGGTTTCGCCACGGCAGCCGATATCAAGGTGGGCGTGAGCATGTCGGCGTTCGATGACACCTTCCTGACTTACCTGCGTGAGGACATGGACAAGCAAGCCAAGTCCTACCCAAAGGGTGACGGCGTGCAGCTGCAGTTCGAAGACGCCCGCGCCGACGTGGTCAAGCAACTGAGCCAGGTCGAGAACTTTATCAGCCAGAAAGTCGACGCCATCATCGTCAACCCGGTCGACACGGCGTCTACCGCCAATATCAGTAAAGCGGCCCTCGCAGCGGGCATTCCGCTGGTGTACGTCAACCGTCGTCCCGACCAGACGGATCTGCCCAAAGGCATCGTGGCCGTGACCTCCAATGACGTCGAGGCGGGTCGCCTGCAAATGCAGTACATCGCCGAAAAGCTCGGCGGCAAGGGCAAGATCGTAATCCTGTTGGGTGACCTGGCGAACAACTCCACCACCAACCGCACCAAGGGTGTTAAGGAAGTTCTGGCCAAATACCCGGACATCAAGATCGAGCAGGAACAGACCGGCATCTGGCTGCGTGACAAGGGCATGACCCTGGTCAACGACTGGCTGACCCAAGGCCGTGAATTCAACGCGGTGCTGGCCAACAACGACGAGATGGCCATCGGTGCGTCCATGGCGTTGAAGTCGGCGGGCACCAAGCCGGGCACCGTGTTGATCGCCGGGGTGGATGGCACTCCGGACGGTTTGAACGCGATTACCAAGGGCGACATGGCCGCGTCGGCGTTCCAGGACGCCAATGGCCAGGCCGTAGGTTCGGTGGAAGCGGCGCGCAAGATGGCCAGGCACGAGCCGGTCGAGCAGAACGTGGTGATCCCGTTCAAGCTGATCACCCCGGACAACGTCAAAGACTTCAAGTAGCCCTTAATAACAACAATAAACCGGCAGGGCAGCCACGGCGGCCCTGCTGACGGAGTACCCGATATGTTTGCTCAAGCGACTGCTTCGCAAGCCCCGCTGCCGGGCCCTCAACCCGACGGGCTGATCGAGCCCTACCTGCTGGAAATCTCCAACATCAGCAAAGGCTTTCCCGGCGTCGTGGCCCTGGCCGATGTGCAGCTGCGGGTGCGCCCCGGCTCGGTGCTGGCGCTGATGGGCGAGAACGGTGCGGGCAAGTCGACGCTGATGAAGATCATCGCCGGCATCTATCAGCCCGACGCCGGTGAAATCCGCTTGCGTGGCAAGCCGATCAAATTCGAAACGCCGTTGGCGGCGCAGAAGGCCGGGATCGCGATGATCCACCAGGAACTCAACCTGATGCCCCACATGAGCATCGCCGAGAACATCTGGATCGGCCGCGAACAGCTCAACGGCCTGCACATGGTCAACCATCGGGAAATGCACCGCTGCACCGCCGAATTGCTGGCGCGGTTGCGGATCAACCTCGACCCGGAGGAACACGTCGGCAACCTGAGCATCGCCGAGCGCCAGATGGTCGAGATTGCCAAGGCCGTGTCCTATGACTCCGACATCCTGATCATGGATGAACCGACCTCGGCCATTACCGACAAGGAAGTGGCCCACCTGTTTTCGATCATTGCCGACCTCAAGTCCCAGGGCAAAGGCATCATCTACATCACTCATAAGATGAACGAAGTGTTCGCCATTGCCGATGAAGTCGCGGTGTTCCGCGATGGTGCCTATATCGGCCTGCAGCGGGCCGACAGCATGGACAGCGACAGCCTGATCTCGATGATGGTGGGGCGTGAGCTGAGCCAGCTGTTCCCGGTGCGGGACAAGCCCATCGGCGATCTGCTGCTGTCGGTGCGCGACCTGCGCCTGGACAGGGTATTCCAGGGCGTGTCGTTTGACCTGCACGCCGGGGAGATTCTCGGCATCGCCGGGTTGATGGGGTCCGGGCGGACCAACGTGGCGGAAACCATTTTCGGCATCACCCCAAGCTCCGGCGGCGAAATCCAGCTGGACGGCAAGACCGTGCGCATCACCGACCCGCACATGGCCATCGAGAAGGGCTTCGCGCTGCTGACCGAAGACCGCAAGCTCAGCGGCCTGTTCCCCTGCCTGTCGGTACTGGAAAACATGGAGATGGCCGTGCTGCCGCATTACTCGGGCAACGGCTTTATCCAGCAAAAAGCCCTGCGTGCCCTGTGCGAAGACATGTGCACCAAGCTGCGGGTGAAAACCCCGTCGCTGGAGCAGTGCATCGACACCTTGTCCGGTGGCAATCAGCAAAAAGCCCTGTTGGCCCGCTGGCTGATGACCAACCCGCGGCTGCTGATCCTCGACGAACCCACCCGCGGTATCGACGTGGGCGCCAAGGCCGAGATCTACCGGCTGATTTCCTACCTGGCCAGCGAAGGCATGGCCGTGATCATGATTTCCTCGGAGCTGCCGGAGGTGCTGGGCATGAGCGACCGGGTGATGGTGATGCACGAAGGCGACCTGATGGGCACCCTGGACCGCGCGGATGCGACCCAGGAAAAAGTCATGCAACTGGCTTCCGGTATGACGGCGGTCCACTAACGAACAGACGGCACCGGCCCGTTGCGGCCGGCGCAACGCGATAAAAAAAGGTGAGTGGTTATGAACGCGATACTGGAAAGCAAACCCGAGGAAAAGAAGCCCGCCGCGGCGCCGGTCAAGCACCGTCGACGCATGCCCACCGAGCTGAGCATCCTGCTGGTGCTGATTGGCATCGGCCTGGTGTTTGAGTTGTTCGGCTGGATCGTGCGCGACCAGAGCTTCCTGATGAACTCCCAGCGCCTGGTGTTGATGATCCTGCAAGTGTCGATCATCGGTCTGCTGGCGATTGGCGTGACCCAGGTGATCATCACCACCGGGATTGATTTGTCCTCGGGCTCGGTGCTGGCCTTGTCGGCGATGATCGCCGCCAGTCTGGCGCAGACTTCCGACTTTTCCCGTGCGGTGTTTCCGTCCCTGACTGACCTGCCGGTGTGGATACCGGTGGCGATGGGGCTGGGTGTTGGGCTGCTGGCGGGGGCAATCAACGGCAGCATTATTGCGGTCACTGGGATTCCACCGTTTATTGCGACCCTCGGCATGATGGTCTCGGCCCGTGGCCTGGCGCGTTACTACACCGAAGGCCAGCCGGTGAGCATGCTCTCGGACTCCTACACGGCCATCGGCCACGGCGCGATGCCGGTGGTGATCTTCCTGGTGGTGGCGGTGATCTTCCATATCGCCCTGCGCTACACCAAATACGGCAAATACACCTACGCCATCGGCGGCAACATGCAGGCGGCGCGCACCTCGGGGATCAACGTCAAGCGCCACCTGATCATCGTCTACAGCATCGCCGGCTTGCTGGCGGGCCTGGCCGGTGTAGTAGCGTCGGCACGGGCAGCCACCGGGCAGGCGGGCATGGGCATGTCCTATGAGCTGGACGCGATTGCCGCCGCGGTGATCGGCGGCACCAGCCTGGCGGGCGGAGTAGGGCGCATCACCGGCACCGTGATCGGCGCGCTGATCCTCGGGGTAATGGCCAGCGGGTTTACCTTCGTCGGCGTGGATGCGTACATCCAGGACATCATCAAGGGCCTGATCATCGTGGTGGCGGTGGTGATCGACCAGTATCGCAACAAGCGCAAACTCAAGCGCTAACGCGGTCCTGAGGTTTACACAGATCAAAATGTGGGAGCTGGCTTGCCTGCGATAGCATCAACTCGGTCAATCTGTCAGATCGAGTCGCCTGCATCGCGGGCAAGCCCGGCTCCCACATAGGCGTTTTGCCACCAACGTTTAACCGTTTGTCTTCTATATAGCTCCACAACACTGAATTTCTTGCTATAAACGCACTCCGATGACCGTTCGCCGAGCCCGTCCTGGTGCCTTTGCGGGTTATCTTGGAAAAAATGCCTGTCATTTCAGTTGCTGAGCCCTCAAGTCGGCCTTAGACTGCCGCCCCTCGTAAATTGAGTGCCGGGTGGCGCTTGAAATGGACGGCGCCTTTCCGAGATCTGCAGAGGTCGGCCGGAACGCTCCCTTATTCGCCTTAATGCACGTATTTTTTATAGAGAAATCAATGACAAAGGAAAAGTTGCTGGCCATGCCGGCGGATGACTACATGAATGCCGAGCAGCACGCTTTTTTCGAGAAGTTGTTGCAAGACATGAAAGTGGAACACCACGAGCGCATCGAGCAGAACCGCATCGCCATTGAAAGCCTGGACACCCCGGCTGACCCGGCTGATGCCGCGTCTGTCGAAGAAGAACGCACCTGGCTGGTGAATGCCATCGACCGCGACCAGCGCATGCTGCCGCAACTTGAGCAGGCCCTGGGCCGTATCAAGGAAGACTCCTTCGGCTGGTGCGATGACAGCGGCGAGCCTATCGGCCTCAAACGCCTGCTGATCAGCCCGACCACCAAGTACTGCATCGAAGCGCAAGAGCGCCACGAGCAAATCGACAAGCACCAGCGTCAAGCCTGATGCGGTGAACTGCTGGAGCCGGGTTACCCGGTTCCCAGCAGAAAACAGCTGGTTCCCCCCGTTTATTGATCTGCTGCAAGCCCCCCACTAAAGGCCCATGGATAATGGCTACGTAGTGGCGTCTAATGCAGTCACAATAACGACAAGCAGCGGGGTAACGAACATGGCTGGAGACGGATCTCTCATGGGCGCAGCAGTGTCACCCCCTCCGGTGACGCGACAGTTGCCCGGCTGGTTGACGCCGCTCCTGCAAAGTACCGCCCTGGTGCTGTTGCTGCTGGGCCTGGCGTTCGCCCAACTGTCGATTTACCTGTGCCTGCCGGTCGCCCTGCTACTGATCTGGCTACCCCGCCTGACACATCGCACCCCCAGCGCCGCACCTTCCGAAGCCACCGATGCGATCGGCGAGCTGACCCGCGACCTGTCCTACACCACCAGCCATAACGCATTGTCTGCTGCCGGCGTGGCCTATTCGGTCAAGCAACTGGCGGCCAGGCTGCAATCACAATTAGGCGCGGCGAAGCAGATCGTCAGCAGTGCCGAAGTGATGATCGGCACCGAGAAAATCACCTCGGAGCTGAGCCGCCAGGCCCTCGGCGCTGCCAGCCAGGCTCATCAACGCAGTACCGAAGGGCGTGAGGTGCTGGCGCAATCCATCACCCACATGCATCAGCTCAGTCAGCGCGCCAACGACAGTCGCCAATTGATCGAGGCCTTGAGCCAGCGCAGCGAAGAAATCCAGCGTGTCACCCTGGTGATTCAGTCGATTGCCAGCCAGACCAACCTGTTGGCCTTGAACGCGGCGATTGAAGCCGCGCGGGCCGGTGAACATGGTCGTGGGTTTGCGGTCGTCGCCGACGAAGTGCGTGGCCTGGCCGGGCGAACCGCCACGGCGACCGATGAAGTCGGGGTGATGGTGGCGGATATCCAGCAGCGCACCGCCCAGGTGGTGGAGCAGATCCGGCAGTTGTCGGCGGATCTGCAATCCGGTGTCGAACAGGTAGAGCACGCCGGGGAGCAACTGGACAGCATCGCCACCCTGGCGGCGAACGTGGAGGGCCAGGTCAACGAGATCGCCCAAGGCACGGACACTAACCGCGACCAACTCGACAGCCTGTTCCATGCGGTGGAGCAGATGCGTAGCGACTTGACCGTCAGCGACCAGCAAACCCAACAGTTGGCCGCTGCCGCCGTACAAATGGAAGGGCAGGCCGAAACCATCAGCGAGCGCCTCGCCGAGGTCGGCCTGGACGACTATCACCAGCGTATCTATGACCTCGCCCGCGAAGGGGCGAGCCGGATCGCCGCGCAGTTTGAAGCGGACGTCCTGCAAAACCGCATCAGCCTCGATGACCTGTTCGACCGCCACTACACCCCCATTCCCAATACTCAACCCAGCAAGTACCACACGCGCTTTGATGGCTACACCGACCAGGTACTGCCGGCGATCCAGGAAGCCTTGTTGCCTCGGCATGAAGGACTGGTGTTCGCGATTGCCTGCACGCCACAGGGTTATGTGCCGACCCACAACAAGGTGTTTTCCCAAACGTTGACCGGCGATGCCCAGGTGGACGCGGTACAGAACCGCACCAAGCGCAAGTTTGAAGATCGCACCGGGATCCGCTGCGGCAGCCACCAGCAGGCAGTGTTGTTGCAGACCTACACCCGCGATACCGGTGAGTTGATGCACGACTTGTCGGTGCCGATCACGGTCAATGGCCGGCACTGGGGCGGCTTGCGCCTGGGCTATAAACCCGAGGGGCGCTGACTCAGCGAGGCGATTGTTGCAGGTTATGCAAGGGAGCTATTCCGGGGATAGCTTTTTCCAACTGGAGGAAAACCGTAGCATGGCGAACATTGTTAGCCAGCTAACTAATTCTCTGGAGGCGTTCCATGCAAACCAAAGTCGATGTGGCTGTGATGATCGGCAGTGGCGTACCACCCACCCTGCGCGCGCTGGGGCAAAAGGCTTGTTGGGTGGTGTTGCTTAACGGCGAGCAGCGCGGCACGGCGTTTGCCAGCCGCGATGAAGCCGAAGAGTGCAGGGCTGCCTGGGAGGCGCTGTTGCACCTGGAGCAGTCAGACAGCCTGCATTGAAAGGTCAGCGTGGCTGGTGCAGGCGCTGGTTCAACTCATCGACCGCAATTGCCCAGACTGCGTCTTCACGCAGTTCATCTTTGAGAAATTGGGCTTGTTGCGGTGACCAGAAATCCGCGTCAATCAGCTTTACGTTATTGGGCAGGGTGTGTTCGCCGATAAAGGCGTCAATCGCCTCGGGGGACGATTCCAGTCCAAGTTGTTCAAACAGGTCTTCGAGGGTGTAAGTCGGCGCTTCCATATCGTTCTCCATGCGGGCTGATCATCTTATGCATGGGAGGGTTGTGGCGGGGCAGAGTTCGATCGGATTTTCGCGCCGGGTAATCAGGAAGTCAGCGCGCCTGAATCGACGGCGGCCTTAAGGGCTTTGGCGGCATCCTTGGCAGCGGTGTGGGCAGCGTCTACGGTTTTGAACCAGCGGTCCTTTTCTACCTGGTGGGTCGTTACGGTGGTCAGGGGAGCCTTGGCCCGCATCACAATCACGGCCTGGAACTCACCGTCTACTTCCCTGGCTTCGCCATGGATGAAAAATTCGCCAATATCAAATTCCGTCACGTATAGCCTTCCCTTGGAGGTGATTGCGCTGATGAAACCTGAACCGCAAGGGGACAAATCTCAATGGACGGACCAGTATGGCAGTTGTTACGCGCTGGCGGCGCAGTAAAGTCAACCAGATGACGAAACGACAACCCAGGCGTTCAGCCTTGGGTGGCGCAGAGGATGGCTTCCAATTGCCTGGCCAGTTCGCAAGCCTCGCTATGGCCACTGCGAAAGCCTTTGACGCGCCCGCTGGGCACTTCAAGAATATGGAAGAAGTTCCTGCCGGCGGGCAACACCCGATAGAGCGCCGAATGCAGGCCACCGTCGTGGGCGCTTAGGGAGTAGAATTGGCCGTCATCCAGAAAAGATGAGCCCGTGTTCGAGGGTGTGGCAATCGGTTGAGGTCGTTGCATAATCAGCTCCTGTCGATTGAACTTGCGGACCCGTTTGCAGTATTTCGGGTGGTTTTGACCCGTGGTGCTGTTTTAGTATTGTCGTCAGCAACCGGCGTCCGGTTCCATCCAAGGCATTAGTTTCTGTGTTGGATGTCGGAAAACTGCATTTTTAAAAGGTTATTGTCTGAAGTGGGTCGGCCAGTGTTCTCTGGTCGTTAAACCTGTGATTTCCTGCAACGCCTGGCGACCTGCGTAAGGTGTGTCGGGCACGCCTGTACTAGTCTTATGGCTTGGCAGCGTGATCTTCTTCAGTTTTTTTCAGTGGATGTGTTGTGTGATCGTGCCGTTTCGGCCGTTTTTTTGTGCTGCCCGCTTGGGCGGACAGCACCCTTTCGATGTGGGGGCGTTTCCTTGGCAGTCAGTAATCTGGATATGCACGCGTTATTCGTGCTGGGTGATTTGCGCGCAAAGTTGGTCAAGCAGTTTCAATCCCGTTTCGTCTACATCACTGAGCAGACACCTGAAGGTATCTACATCGCCGAGATCGATACCGAATCGGCGCTGGTGGTGGACGACAAGCCACGCCTGGAACTCAAGGTCGGTGATCATTTCCGGGCGGCTGTATTGCCCAGTCGCGAAGGCGGCAAGTTCGAGCTGAAGTTTCGCGATATCAAGTTGACGGTGTATGGCCTGGGCGATTACGCCTTTGTGTCCTCGACCGAAGGCCAGGGCATCGTGTTCAAGGAAGGCCACAGTGTGATGTTGGTGTTCGCCGCCAATGAGCAACTGGTAGAAGGCTTGACCAAAACCCTGAAGGCCGTCACCGGCAAGGCCGCCAAATGGCGCAAGGGTGAACTCGTGACCTTCAAGGCCAGCGAGTAATGAGCCAGGGTAGGGCGCAGTTCCACGAGCAGCATCTGCTCGATGCGCAAGCCAGGGCGGCTCAATTGTTTGCCCGCAAGTCCGAGTTGCAGGGCGCCTGGTTGGACTGGGTCGCCGGCCAGTTGTATGAACTCAAGCCCGCCGAATTCGCCAGCATGGTGCGCCGTGAGTTGCAGCGGCTGAACAATCCGCCGTAAAAGCTGCGACATGCCATGTTTGCCGGAACCTCTACTACAGTTGAGTTGACTTAAGTATTCAGAGGCTTCGCGGTGTAACAGCAAAGCCATTCGCTATGGCTGTAGGCATGAGGTGCAAAGCATGAAAGGAATTCGAGCGCTGTTGGCGGCCTCGCTGACGACCCTGAGTCTGTCGGCGTCGCTGCCGGTCTCGGCCGCCCAGGTGCCGATTCATTTTGCAGACCTGAACTGGGAAAGTGGCAGCCTGATCACCGAGGTGCTGCGGGTGATTGTCGAAAAAGGCTATGACCTGCCCACCGACACCTTGCCCGGCACCACCATTACCCTGGAAACCGCCCTGGCGAAAAACGACATCCAGGTGATCGGCGAAGAATGGGCCGGCCGCAGCCCGGTGTGGGTCAAGGCCGAGGCTGAAGGCAAAGTGGTGGGCCTTGGGGATATCGTCAAGGGCGCCACCGAAGGCTGGTGGGTGCCGGAGTACGTGGTCAAGGGCGACCCTGCCAAAGGCATCAAGCCCCTGGCGCCGGAACTGCGCAGCGTGAAGGACCTGGCGCGTTACAAGGACGTGTTCAAGGACCCGGAAGCGCCGAGCAAGGGCCGTTTCCTCAACAGCCCGATTGGCTGGACCTCGGAAGTGGTCAACAAACAAAAGCTCAAGGCCTACGGGCTTGATGACAGCTACGTGAATTTCCGCAGTGGCTCGGGTGCCGCGCTGGACGCCGAGATTGCCTCGTCGATCCGCCGGGGCAAACCGGTGCTGTTCTATTACTGGTCACCTACGCCGCTGATGGGGCGCTACAAACTGATCCAGCTGGAAGAGCCGCCATTTGATGCCGAGGCGTGGAAGACGCTGACCGATGCAGACAATCCTGACCCGAAACCTACACGTTCCCTGGCTTCCAAACTGAGCATTGGTGTGTCCACACCGTTCCAGAAAGAGCATCCGCAGATCGCCGAGTTCTTCGCCAAGGTCGACTTTCCGATCGAACCGTTGAACAAGGCGCTGGCCGAGATGAGCGAGAAGCACAGCCAGCCACGTGAAGTTGCCCAGGCGTTTCTCAAGGATCATCCGGAAGTCTGGAAGGCGTGGCTGACTGAGGATGTGGCCCAGAAGGTCGAAGCCAGCCTGAAGTAACACCGATATAACAGCCCGATTGAGATCAAAAATGTGGGAGCGGGCTTGCTCGCGAACGCGGTGTGTCAGTCGCCAGATGCAGTGACTGGCACACCGCATTCGCGAGCAAGCCCGCTCCCACACTGATCTCATTCTTGCCTTGGAACTTGCCGGGCTTTAGAACTTCGTCTGCACCGCCAGCTCAAACGTCCTCGGCGACCCGAGGTAATACGCCGGCGACACATGGGCAAACTCGGCATACACCTCATTGGTCAGGTTGCGCACCCGGCCCGTCACGGAGGTGTGCTGATCCACTTTGTAGGTCAAAAACGTCCCAAACAAGGTATACGCCGGCACCGTCAGGGTGTTGGCATTGTCGGCATACACCGACGCCACATACCGTGCATCCACACCCCCTTGCCAATCCTCCGCAAAGTCATAAGTCAGCCACAAATTACCCACTTGCCTGGGCACATTGGTCGGCGTGTTGCCCTTGCGCGACACCACGGCGCCGCTGGCAGTTTTCTCGTTGAAGTCCTCGTACTCGGCATCGACCCAGGCGTAGTTGCCCTCCAGCAATAGCTTGGGCGTGACCCGCAACGAACTGGCCAGTTCGATACCCTTGGACGTCTGCGCGCCCACCGGAATGCTGTTGGTCGGGTCCTGCGGGTCGGTGACGGCGAAGTCCTTCCGTTCGATCCTGTAGGCAGCGACGGTGGCCGAACCGCGACCGTCGAGGTAGTCAAACTTGCTGCCCACTTCCCACTGCTTGCCGGTGGACACGTCGAACACCTGGGTGGTGCTGCTCGGCTGTTCGGCGGCGGTGCTGTATTGCACGTAGACATTGGCTTGTGGAATGAACTGATACGTCAGGCCGATACGCCCGGTCACCGGCTCCCAGCTGCGCTTGACGTGCCGGGGATTGCTGGCAGTGATGTCCCGGTGGTTGGTGACTTCAAGGTCAATCGCGTCGTAGCGCATGCCCGTGAGCAGCGACAGTTTGTCGGTCAGGCCCAGGCGGTTTTCGACGAACAACGCCTTGGTGGTGACGGCGTTGGTCTTGTCCGGGTCGAAGCCGGGCTTGGTGCCGGGAAGATCATAGAAATGCCCCGGATCGTAGTTGTTCGGGTCCACCGTGTTTTTGGCGGATACGTTCAACGGGTTGTTGGTGGTGCTGTTGACCTTGTACTCAAAGCCGCCCGACCAGGTCGTGCTCAAGCCGAAGAACGTGTCGTCATGGCGCAGCTCGAACTGGTTGCCGTTCTGCTCACCCTGATGCCGCACCTGATAGGCCGTTGAGCGATTCACCGCGCTGTTATCGGCGTTGTACTGGTAGGTTTCCAGGTTGCGATAGTCGCGCTGGCTGTCGAGGTGATAGAGGGTATTTTTCAGGGTGGTGCTGTCGTTGATCCGGTAGTCGATGATCGAGCGCACCCAGATTGTGCGTTGTTCATAACGGCCGTCGGCCACGTTGTAGTTGTTGAAACGGTTGTGCTTGTCGATCTTCAACTCGCCGGACTTCGGGTTGAGCACCGGCGTGCCCCAGTAGGGACTGTCTTCGTGTTCGTCCTGGTATTCCAGGGCCAGGGTGTGGGACAGGTTCGGGGTGAAGTCGCTCAGCAGGGAAAACGCCACGCTCCAGGCATCGCGCTGTTGGCGATCGATATAGGTGTGGTTGGTGTTGCGGCTCACGTCCAGACGCGCGTAATGCTGGACCTCGGCACCTGGCTCGGTCAGCGCGTGGTTCAGGCCGAAGGCCATCCCGGCGGTGTCGTAGCTGCCATACGTCAGTTGCCCTTCGGCAGCCTGTTCCTCACGGGTGGCCAGCTTGGTCACGTAGTTCAGTGAACCACCGACGGAACCGGCACCGTTGATCAGCGAAGAGGGGCCACCGACCAATTCGACCCGGTCATAAATCCACGCATCCACCGGGCGAGCCAGGCCGCCGGACACCGCGACGCCATTGAACATCTGGGTAATCTGGCTGCTGGTAAAACCCCGATAAGAGATAAAACCGCCAAACCCCGGCGGCGCGCTGGCGTTGACCCCGGGCAGGGTATTGGCCGCGTCCTGAAACGTCTTGGCGCCTCGGCGCTCGATGTCATTGCGATTGGCAATGCTGATGGAAGCCGGAGTTTTCCGCACGCTCAGCCCCAGGCGCGAGGCCATGCCGCTGGACTGATCCAGGGCCAGGCCGGCATCGCCGGGTTGCTCGCCATCAATGGTGGTCGGTGCCAGCTCAATCGCCCAGGTGCTGACAGGCAGGCAGCCGAACAGGCCCGCCAAAAGGGGTAAATGTTTCATGGTTGAATCCTGAAAAACATGGCTTGAAAACAACCCACAGCCGTCCGCACTCCCGCTGGAGGCAGCCGCATGGGCCAATCAAAAAAGCGCAGGTATCAGGCGAGGGCGGGCGGGGCGCGCGGATTAGCCGCAGGCCAGGTGAAGCGGGCAGGAACGTCAGCGCTGGCAACGATGGCCGGCGGCGGCGCATGGGGTTGCGGCAGCACCGCCACATTGAGGCTGGAGTTGAGCGCCGGGCCCATGCCGCCGGTGGAGCACAGCGGGCAACCGAAGGCCTTCGAGAGCGTGGGCAGGGATTCATCGGTGGACTTGTAAGGCGCCGGGGCCTGGGTGCGCGGGTCCACCGTACAGAACTGGCCGCCGATGCCATTGAGCTGCATCCCGACCATTTGCCCATGACCAATGCTGCAGGCGAACACATTGAACAGGACGCAGCAGTAGAGCATCCAGGCAATGAGCGAGCGGTCGGTACGGGCGAGTTTCATGGGGCGGCACTTTATCATCAGCCGCCGACGAATTGCCTGCAAAAAATCTCAAGAGGGCTATCCTCTTCCGGACTTTTCCAAGGATATCCAGCCATGAGCTTTTTTGTCGCGCGATGGATTGTCGGGGTTTTTGGCTTCATCAGCCTGGTGCATTTGTACTGGGCAGCCGGTGGCAAATTGGGCGTTACCGCAGCCATTCCGCAGCTGCCGGGTGAGTTCGCCAGCGGCCCACGGCCCGCGTTCAAGCCGTCGGCACTGGGGACGCTGTTGGTGGGCGTGGGGTTGGTGGCGATTGCGGTGTTGGTGTGTCTGCGGGCCGGGCTGTATTTCGAGCCGGTGCCCAACCATGCGTTGCAGTGGGGGATCAGTGCAGTGGCACTGGTGATGTTTGCCCGGGCGATTGGGGATTCGGAGCTGGTGGGGTTTTTCAAGAAGGTCGGCGGGTCGCGGTTTGCGCGGCTGGATACGTTTTTTTACTCGCCGCTGTGTCTGGTGTTGGGGGCGGGATTGTTGGTGGTGGCGTGGAGTTGACTGGCTAAAAAATAAAACCACAAAAACCACATAAGCAACAAATCCAACTTGACACTCGCCCACCGCGAGGCGTTTATTGACGTACCCATCGGACTTTTCGTAGACGTCCCAGGATACTCAATGAACACAGATGCCTCGTCGTCCTTTATGCCCAGCGTGCTAGACGCGGCCGACCGTATCCGCCAAGGCACACTCACCCCCGTGCAATTGGTCGAGCAAAGCCTAGAATCCATCAAAACCCACAATTCCACATTGAATGCCTTTGGCGACGTCTACACCGAATCCGCGCTGGAGCAGGCGAGAATCCTGACCGCCGAAGCACAGGCCAACCAGTTTCGCGGTCCGCTCCACGGCATCCCCTTCGGCATCAAAGACCTGTTCTCCACCGCCAACCTGCGCACCACCCGCGGTTCGCTCACCGGCCTGGACAACGTCCCCACACAAGACGCCCCGATCATCCGTCGCCTCAAAGACGCCGGCGCGATCATCCTCGGCAAGACCGCCACCACCGAATTCGGCTGGACCGGCGCCAGCACCTCCCGGGTCTTCGGCAATGGTCGCAACCCGTGGAACCCCCAACTCACCAGCGGCGGCTCCAGCTCCGGCTCGGCCATCGCCGTGGCGGCGCGCATGGTCCCGGCCACGCTGGGCTCCGATGGCGGCGGTTCGGTGCGTATCCCCGGTGCCTTCTGCGGTGCATTCGCCCTTAAAGGCTCCCTCGGGCGCATCCCCACCTGGCCCTGGTCCGCCACTGAGATGCTCAGCCACGCTGGCCCGATCACCCGCACCGTGCGCGACAGTGCGTTGCTCTTCGATATCCTCTCTGGGCCCGACCCATTGGATCACCAGGCTTTGCCCGCGCCGACCGAGTCCTACCTGGCGCGCTGCGACCAGCCGTTGGGCCCTTTGCGTGTGGCGTACTGCCCGACCTTGTTCGAGACGCCCGTGGACCCGGTCATTGCCGCCACCGTGGAAGCGGCGGTGCATTACCTCGCCGACGAGCTGCCGGCTACGGTCACCACCTTGACCCTGGACTGGCAAGACCCGCTGGCCACCTTCGAAACCCTGTGGGTTGGCGGGCGCGGGATCGCCTACGGCAAATCCCTGGCCGATCGCCTCGACCAACTGGACCCAGGCTTCGCCGCGCTGATCAAACGCTCCGCCGATTACGATTTGGCGGCCTACCTCAAGGCCGTGCAACAACGTGCACTGTTCGCCAATCAGGTACACGCGTTGTTTAACGACTACGACGTGCTGCTGATGCCGACGATGCCGATCCTGCCGTTCGCCGCCGACCGGGTTGCCCCTGAGGGCTGGCCAGGGGAGGAGGGCGCAGTGCCCTGGGCACGCTGGACGCCGTTTACCTACCCGTTCAATATCACCGGCAACCCCGCCGCCAGCCTGCCCTGTGGCTTTAGCCCATGCGGTTTGCCGATTGGCTTGCAGGTGATCGGCCGGCGTTTTGCCGATGCCCAGGTGCTGCAATTCTGCGCTGCCGTGGAAGCCATCGCCCCGTGGGATCAGCACCTTCCCCCGATGCTGAATCCCTGATTGATTGCACCCGGAGTGAGCTCAACAGAAGCCCGCCCGTGATAAACGCTTTGTGTTGTCCTGCCCTTTCACACCCTGATGAGTGAGAGGTACCCCGTGACCCTGTCCATGGCCGTATTACGCTCTATGCTCCCTGCTGGACCGGCTTGCGCCGCGTCTCGTCGTGGGTCGCGCAATACCGCCCGCCTGAACCTGCCCTGGAATACCTCTTTTATGCTCAACCAGCCACGTCTCGACGAAATCATGCTCCTGCTCACCCAACACCAGCGCGTCAAGGCGTCGGACCTTGCGCAGACGCTGTTCGTCTCCGAAGAAACCATCCGCCGCGACTTCAAGTACCTGGAAGAAGCCGGCAAGCTGCGGCGTATCCACGGTGGCGCGATCCTGCCGCGGCTCAACGAAGAACAGCCGCTGCAAGTGCGCAGCCGCATCAAGCCCCAGGCCAAGACGCGCATCGCGGTGTGCGCGGCGAAGCTGGTGAGCGAAGGCATGGTGCTGTTTCTCGACACCGGCACCTCGACCTTGGCCCTGGCCCAGCAACTGATTGGGTTCAGCCAGTTGCGCATCGTCACCAACTCCCTGGACATCGCCCGCCTGATCACCGAACAAAGCGCCAACCAGGTGCTGGTGGTGCCTGGCGATGTACGCCGCAACGACAACGCGCTGATTGGCGCCCACACCCTGGAATTCGTCCGACAGTTCCACTACGACATTGCCTTCATGGGCATCGGCGCTGTCGACCTGGAGCTGGGGTTCATGGACTACCAGGAACCCGAGGCGCTGCTGCGCCGAGAGCTGACCAAACACAGCCTGCGCAGCGTGATCCTGGCCGACGACGCCAAGTTCGGCCACCGCACCTTTATCAATACGCTGCCGTTCAGCGCCGTCACGACCCTGGTCACCAATCGTGCGCCGTCCGGCGATTTTGCGACCCGCCTGGAGCAAGCCCATGTCGACGTCCTTTACCCGTGAGTTGCTGTCGCCCAGTGAACAGGACCTTGCAACCTTCGAGGCGCTGTTCCGCGATACCTCAGCCATCGGCGCGACTCAGGCCGGTGGGCTGCATCGCCTGGCGGCCTCGGCCGAAGACGGCGCTGTGCGCGACTTGTTCGCGGCCTGGCTGGCCGAACGCGGCTTTGAAGTGCGCGTGGATGCAGTGGGTAACCTGTTCGGTTTGATTACCTTTAACCCAGACGCGCCCTACGTGCTGTGTGGCTCGCACCTGGACAGCCAGCCGAGCGCCGGGCGTTTTGATGGCGTCTACGGTGTGTTGGCTGGCGCGGTCGCGGTGGCCAGCGTTGCCCGGCAGTTGCGCGAGCGCGGCGAAGTGCCGGCGTGCAACCTGGCGGTGGTGAACTGGACCAACGAGGAGGGCGCGCGCTTCCAGCCTAGCCTGATCGGCAGTAGCGTGTTTACCGGCGACCTGTCGCTGCAAGACGCCTGGGCCTGCCGCGATGGCGACGGCATCAGCCTCAAGCATGCGCTGCAACAGATCGGTTATCTGGGGGAGGGCCGGGTGGAACTGAACGTTGCCGGTTACGTGGAGATCCACGTCGAACAAGGTGACGGCCTTGAGCGCGACGGCCTGGCCATCGGTGTGGTCCGCGACACCTGGGCGGCCCTCAAGCAACGGATTCGTTTTATCGGCGAACAGAACCACACTGGCCCTACGCCCATGACCGCGCGCAAGGATGCCTTGCTGGCCGCCGCCCACGCGATCACCGCTGTGCGGGCCGAAGCCGACCTGCACGGGGCACAACTGCACAGCTCGGTGGGGCGCCTGGAGATTTACCCCAATTCCCCCAACGTGGTGCCCTCCCGTGTAACGCTGCACGTCGAGTACCGCTCCCCGGACACGGAGTTGCTGGCCGCCGCCGGTGAGCGCCTGGACGCCAGTCTCAAGGCCACCGCCAGCGCCACGTCTACGGACTACAGCATCGAAAGTCGCGCACTGCGTGAACCGACCCACCTGCACCACGGCTTTTCCGAACTGGCCTACAGTGTTGGCCAGCAACTGGGCTTGCCCATCGGCAACAGCGTCACCGTCTCAGGCCACGACGCCATCAGCCTGAGCCGGCATTACCCGGTGTGCCTGCTGTTTATCCCAAGCAGCAATGGCGTGTCCCATAACGAAGCGGAGTTCACCACCGAGGAGGACATGCGCAACGGTTTGCACATGCTGACCGCGTTGTTGCACCGCGCCTGTTCCACCCCCAACGCCTACCGCTGAGGTCTGCCATGTCGAGTCGTTTGCAAGCAAAGTCACGGCTGCTGGGCGCCCTGGAGGCCGCCGGTTTGTCCGCCCATGTGGTGATCGAAGAGGGCGCCGCCGGGATTGCCTCGCCGGTGCGGCTGGCCACCGAGTGGACCGGCTATACCGTCACCGCGCCATGGGGGCGGTGTTACGCCAAAGTCTTGCATGACGACATGCGCGCGCTGATCGACATCGAACGCACCGCCCGCGCCACCCAACTGGCGGCGGATTGCGACGTGACGCCCGGCGTGCGCCTGGTGGATGCGGCGGCCGGCGTGTTACTGCTGGATGCCTTGCCCGCCAACGAATGGCGCTGGGCCCGCCTCGACGAATTGATGCAGCCCCAGCGTCTGCAAGCGCTCTGGGCCCTGAAGAAACAACTGCACGCCGGCACCTCGCCGGGCTTCACCCGCTCGCCGCTGCAAGATATCCAGCACCTGCGCGAGCTGTGCGTGCGCTACAGCGTGGCCCTGCCTATTGACCACGCCTGGATCAGCACCTGCATTGACCTGGCCTGGACCTCCTTGCAATTGAGCGCCAGCGACTCGGTACCGCTGCACGGCGACGGCGTGGCGAGCAACGTGATGATCGGCCCCGACGGCGCCTTGCAACTGATCGACTTCGACTACGCTGGCTGCGGCGATCCCTGGTACGACGTGGCCATCAGCCTCAACGAGCTGTATGTCTTTGAAAGCGATTGGCGCGAAGGCATCCATGCCTGGGCCGGCGAATGCCGTGAAGGCGATTATGCCCGCTGTCGCTTGTACGCCTTGATCAACGATTGGTACTGGACCCTGTGGGGCCTCTGGGTCGGCGCCACCTCAGCGCGGCCGTTGGAGTTCTCCAAGGTTGGGCAATGGACGCTGTTGCGTTGCCGCCAGAGTCTGCAAGACCCACGGTTTGAAGGTTGGCTACGTCAGGTACAGGAGGGGCAGGCATGAAAGCGTTAGGTGAGGCGTGTACGCCACAAGAGTGTCAGCTGGAAGCGGCGGTGCGCGGGGTTGCCAGTTGGGGCGGCAGCGGGATTCGTTATGAACCGGTCAGCGGTGGGATATCCAACACCAACTGGCGGGTGGAAGTGGCCGGGATCGACACCGCGTATTTCTTCAAGGTGCCGGGGGTGGGCACCGAGATGTTTATCGACCGTCGCACGGCCCACGACGCCAGCCTCAAGGCCGCGCAAACCGGCTATGGCGCGCCGGTGTTTGCTTTTCTTGAAGAGTTCGGCGTGGAAGTCTTCGAGTTCATGGAAGGCTGGCGCGCCTCGTCCAACCATGACTTTCTCGACCGCGACGTGCGTCATAACGCGCTGCACGCCCTCAAGGCCTTCAACGACCAGCCGCCGTTGGTGCAGACCAAAACCGTGTTCGACATGATCGCCGAGCACCAGCGCCAGGTGGAGCAACTCAACGGCTGCAAACCCGCCGACGACGCCTGGCTGCGCCGCCAATGCGACCGCGCCCGGGGCGTGCTGCAAGCCTCCGGCATGGATTTGGCGCCGTGCATGAACGACACCCTGGCGGGTAATTTCATGCTCAACGACCGTCGGCAGATTCGCCTGGTGGATTTTGAATACGCCTCCAACAACGACCGGCATTACGAACTGGCGCTGTGGTTCGGCGAAATGTTTTTCACCGATGAAATGGAGCTGGCCCTGATCGAAGACTACTTCGGCCAGGTTACCCCGCAGAACCTGGCACGCATCAAGTTGCACAAGGCCCTGGCGGATATCAAATGGTCGACCTGGGCGATGGTGCAGCACGCGGTGTCGCAGCTGGATTTCGACTTCTACAAATACGGCACCTGGAAGCATATGCGTGCCCGCAGCATCATTAATGACTCGCAATGGGAAACCTGGCTAAGACAGGCTTGAGCCTGCGCCGTACAACAATAATGCATTGAATGAAGTCACTTGGGCGCCGATTGGTGCCTGCGTTTTCACTGCTTGATTTTTGTTTGATCACACAAAAAAACGATCCACAAATTCAAGGAGCACCCGACTCATGAAATCCGATAACGCGCCACCCGGACGCCTGAAAAGCCAAATTTTCGGTGTGTACTTTTTCCTGTTGCTGATGCTCGCCTTATTCCCGCCGTTCTATTTGAGCGTGAGCGGCAGTACCGCGTTGGTACTGGGCGTTCCGTTGCCGATCTTCTACTGGATCGCCATTGCCGTCCTCGCAGGCCTTGGCCTGTGGGCGTTGTACGTCGCCGAGCTGAAGGCCGGCGAAATTCCCGAAGAGGGGGATGCGCAATGATCAGCACCACCAGCGATGCCCACCTCTTTATCACCTTCGGCGTTATCGGCCTGTTTCTGGCCGGGATGATCGCCGTGCTGTACGCCACCAACCGCGAGAGCACGAGTTTTTCCGACTACGCCGTAGGCGGGCGCTCCTATGGGCCGTGGTACATCGCCATGTGTTACACCAACTCCTGGTGGCCGGGCTCGACCTTTACCGCGTTTTTCGCCCTGACCATCGGCGGCGCCCTGGGCTTCTACGGCATGGTCTACGCCACCCTTGGCGTGACGGCGATGTACCTGATGGCCCGCCGCGCCTGGACATGGGGCCAGCGTTTCAACCTGCGCACCCAGCCGGACTTGCTCGGCATGCGCTTCAACAGCCCGGTAGTCAAGCGCGTCGCCTCGATCATCGGCATCATCTCGGTGTTCCCGTGGGTGGTGATGGGCATCCAGGCCTTGGCGATGCTGTTCCAGTTCGCCAGCTTCGGCCGCTGGGGCGTCACCACCTGCCTGATCGCCGGCGTAGTGGTGGTGCTGGTGCGCCAGTACTGGACCGTGAGCATGGGCATGCGCGGGCTGATCATGACCGATATGTTCCAGGGCCTTATCGCCTATGTCGTGTGTGCGGCGCTGTGTGTGTTCCTGCTGTTCGGCGATCAGGCGTCGTTCTCCAACCTGTCGCACCTGCCGGCCAAGATGTTGCTGATTCCCGGCGCCAGCGGCACCGGTTATGGCCCGCTGTATATGTTCAGCTTGATCTTCACCGGGGTGATCGGCTCGATGTGCTGGCCCATGAGCTTCCAGCGCATCTACACCGCCAGCGGCGTGAAGGCGGTGAAGAAAGGCACGCTGTACACGATCCTGCTGGTGGGTGGTTTCTACGGGATTCTGATGCTGTTTGCCGCGGCCATCAGCCAGGACCCGAACGTCATCGCGCACCCGCAACAAGGCTGGTTCCTGTCACTGTTCGACATCGGCGGGCCGTGGATGCTGGCGCTGGCCATCGTCATCGTACTGGCGGCGAGCATCGGCCACGTCGACGGCTGCGTGCAGGTATGCGGCACTCAGTTCGCCAACGACCTGGCCACCTGGAACACTCCGCGTACCGACCGGCAACTGACGCTGCTGGCCAAGTCCGGGATGGTGGTGTTTATCGTCGCCGCCTCGGTGCTGGCGTACCTGACCTTTGATTACGCGCGGCTGCAATTGCTGGCGCAGATTTCCTACCAGGGGATTATCCAATTGGCGGTGCCGCTGTTCTTCGGGATCTTCAGCCGCCGCGGCAACAAGGAAGGCGCGATTGCCGGGATGCTGGCGGGGATTGTGGTGGCGATTGTGCTGACGACGATGTACCCGGACGACATTCCCGGGCTGGGGTCGTTGACCAGCGGAATCGTCGGGTTGGTGGTCAATGCGGGGATTTTTGTGGCGTGTGCACTGGCGATCAAGCCGAGCGCGGAGGAGAGTGCGCGGGTGGAGCAGTTGTTTGAGATGGCGGCGCCGGGTCGTAAAGTGCCGATGGGGGCGACGCCGGTCCTGAATTGAGCCCACCTCTCAAACCCAATGTAGTTCCAATGTGGGAGCGGGCTTGCTCGCGAATGCAGACTGTCAGTTAAAGCATCAGCGACTGATACAGCGCATTCGCGAGCAAGCCCGCTCCCACATTTTTGATTGTGTTTCTACACAGAATTCCCGTTTTGTCGCAGGCGTTTGTAGAGGGTATTGCGGCTGACGCCAAGCTCTCTGGCCAGGTGAGAGATATTCCCGCCCACCGCCTTCAGTCGCTCATTCAGGTCCAGACTGTCATCCACTGCATCACACACCGGCACCACCCCATTCAAATCCACAAAAAAATCATCCGGCAAATGTTCCACCCGAATCGGCAGCTCTTCCGCCATGGCCAGCGCCACCTGCAACACGCTGCTCACCTGGCGCAGGTTCCCCGGCCACGGATGCTGTTCAAACAAGGCCAGTACCTCGTTACTCAACCCGGCCCACTGCGTCGGCTCGCGATGCTGTTGCCACAGCTGCTTGAACAACGCCTGTTTATCCGTGCGCTCCCGTAGCGGCGGCAGCTCCAGGGTCAGGCCACCGATTCGGTAATACAGGTCTTCGCGAAAACGCCCGAGCTGTACCTGTTCGCGCAGCGAGCGGTTGGTGGCGGAGATGATCCGCAAATCCACCGGGTACAACTCGCTGCTGCCTACAGGCTGAACACAGCGTTCCTGCAATACCCGCAACAGCCGGGCCTGGGTCGGCAGGGGCATGTCGCCGATCTCGTCGAGGAACAGCGTGCCTTTATCTGCCTTGCGGATCAGCCCGATACTGCCTTTCTGGTTGGCGCCGGTGAACGCGCCTTTTTCGTAGCCGAACAGTTCCGACTCCACCAGTTCGGCGGGGATCGCTGCGCAGTTGACGGCGATAAATGCTTGTTGGCTGCGGGAACTGGCCTGGTGCAGGGCTTTGACGAACACTTCCTTTCCGACGCCGGTTTCGCCATGGATCAGCAACGGAATGTCCTTTTCCAGCAGGCGCTCGGCCTGACGCACGGCCTTTTCCACGCGGGCATCGCCGAAGTGCAGGGTCTTGAGACTGATGGCCGTGGGGCCGGATTCGCGGGGCTTTTTCGTTTCCACAAACACGCGAGCCTGCACTGGCGCCTGTTTCGGCCGTTTCAGCAGGCATTGGAAACGGTTGCGCCCGGCGGCTTGCAGCGAGAAGGGCAGGCCTTCGGGCTGGTTGAGCAGTTCCAGCAGCGACACCTTGAACAGGCTGTCGATCAACACCCGCGACAGGCTGATGCCCAGCAGGTTGTCAGCCCGGCGATTGGCCGACAGTACCTGGCCGCTTTCATCAAAAATCAGCAGCCCGGCCCATTGGCTGTCGAGATTGTTCAACCCGGTATTGAACGTCAGCTGGAAATGCTCACCGCGAAACAGGTTGAGGATCAGCCGGTTCTCGACGGTCTGGCTCATCATCTTGACCATGCCCAGGGTGTGGGAGGGCGGCAGGTAGCTGTCGCTGGACACATCCAGCACCGCGATGATTTCCCGCTGCGCATCGAAGATCGGCGCTGCCGAGCCGGTCATGAAACGGTTGGCCTTGAGGAAGTGTTCGTCGTGTTCGATATGCACTGCCTGGGCACAGGCCAGGGCGGTGCCGATGGCGTTGGTGCCGCTGGAGCGCTCCATCCAGCTGGCGCCGGCGCTGAAGCCACGGGCCAGCTTGGGTTCGATAAAACGCTGGGTGCCCCACGAAGTCAGCACCTGGCCCTGGTTGTCGGCAAGCATGATCAGGCAGTTGGAATTGCTGAGGATGTTTTCGTAGTAGGGCAGCACTTCCTGGTGGGTGGTCTGCACGAGGGAATGCTGGCTTTCGAGCAATTGGCTGACGCCGTCTGCGGGCAGTTGGTCGAAGCTCGGCGTGCTCTGGTGATCCAGGCCATAGGCCCGGCAGCGGCGCCAGGAGTCCTGGATGATGGCATCGTGCGCCAGCGGTGTGCTCATGGCGGTGACCCTTGCTTTATTGTTGTTCTGGGGTGCGGAAGGCCCGTTCAGTGTTGTTCAGAACTGTTCATTGTCAACCCGGCGGTTGTTCAGTTGTTCAGGTTGACCTGTTCATTTCTGTTCAGGGGCCCATCGCCTTTTTGTCTAACCCGTTGACCGGCCTGGGTTTTGGGTTGTTGGCACGGAACTCGCTCTGTGCTCTTGCCAGAACCATTCCAACAATAAAAAGGTCGTGTCATGTCATTGACCCTGGAGCACGTCACTCGCGTTGTCGAAGGCCAAACCTGGATCGACGACGCCAACCTGTGTTTCGAAGCCGGTTCCTTCAATGTATTGCTGGGCCGTACCCTGTCCGGCAAGACCAGCCTGATGCGCCTGATGGCCGGCCTGGACAAGCCCGACAGCGGGCGCATCCTGATGAATGGTGTGGACGTCACCCAGAAGCCGGTGCGCCTGCGCAATGTGTCGATGGTCTATCAGCAGTTCATCAACTACCCGACCATGACTGTGTTCGAGAACATCGCCTCGCCGCTGCGCCAGGCCGGAGTATCTGCCGAGCAGATCCAGAGCAAAGTCCTTGAAACCGCAAAAATGCTGCGCATCGAGAAATTCCTCCAGCGTCACCCCCTGGAACTCTCCGGCGGCCAGCAGCAACGCACCGCCATGGCCCGGGCGCTGGTCAAGGACGCCGAGCTGATTCTGTTCGATGAACCCCTGGTGAACCTGGACTACAAACTGCGCGAAGAGCTGCGCCAGGAAATGCGTGAGCTGTTCAAGGCGCGGCACACCATCGCGATCTACGCCACCACCGAACCCAACGAAGCCTTGGCCCTGGGCGGCACCACCACGATTCTGCATGAGGGCCGGGTGATCCAGAGCGGCAAGGCGGCCGAGGTCTATCACCAGCCGCAAACCGTGCTGGCGGCCGAGCTGTTTTCCGAGCCGCCGATCAACCTGATGCCCGGGCGTATCAGCGGCAATGAAGTGAGCTTCGCCAACTTCGTGCACTTCCCGCTGAACGTCGACTTGCGACCCATCGGTGAAGGCGAGTTTCGCTTTGGCGTGCGTCCCAGCCATATCAGCCTGGTGCCGAGCAACGACGATGACCTGGAGCTGGCAGTGACCGTGGAAGTCGCCGAGATCAGCGGCTCGGAAACCTTCCTGCACGTGCGCAGCGAACACTTCCTGCTGGTGCTGCACTTGCCCGGGGTGCACGAGTACGACGTCGACGCGCCGATCCGCATCTATATCCCTACCCACAAATTGTTTGTGTTCGATGGCCAGGGACGTTTGGTTCAGGCCCCGGGCCGACGTGTCGCGAGGGTTGCCTGATGGCCGAGATCCATTTGCAGAACCTGGCCCACAGCTACAGCTCCAAGCCAAACGGCCCCGAGGACTACGCGATTCGCGAGATGAACCACGTCTGGGAGCAGGGTGGCGCCTATGCCTTGCTCGGGCCGTCGGGTTGCGGCAAGTCGACCTTGCTCAACATCATCTCCGGCCTGCTCAGCCCGTCCGAAGGCCAGGTACTGTTCGACGCCAAGGTGGTCAACGAGCTGACCCCGGAAAAGCGCAACATCGCCCAGGTGTTCCAGTTCCCGGTGGTGTACGACACCATGACCGTGTTCGATAACCTGGCCTTTCCCTTGCGAAACCAGGGCATGGCCGAGGCGAAGATTCACAGCAAGGTGCAGGACATTGCCGAGGTGCTCGACCTGCAGAACCTGCTGGGTAAAAAAGCCCGCAATCTCACCGCCGATGAAAAACAGAAAGTCTCCATGGGCCGCGGGCTGGTGCGGGATGACGTTTCGGCGATCCTGTTCGACGAACCGCTGACGGTGATCGACCCGCACCTGAAGTGGAAGCTGCGGCGCAAGCTCAAGCAGATCCACGAGCAGTTCAATATCACCATGGTCTACGTGACCCACGACCAACTGGAAGCCTCGACCTTCGCCGACAAGATCGCGGTGATGTACGGCGGGCAGATCGTGCAGTTCGGCACGCCCCGGGAGTTGTTCGAGCGGCCCAGTCACACCTTTGTTGGCTATTTCATCGGCAGCCCTGGGATGAATCTGATTGAGGTGCAGGCAGAGGCGGGCGGTGTGCGCTTTGCCGGGACACACCTAGCGTTGTCCGAGGCGTTACAGCAGCGCATTGGCGAAACCCCCTACAAGAAGCTGCAGGTCGGCATCCGCCCGGAATTTATCCATGTGTGGGATGAGCACAATCCCGACGCGCTACAGGCGCAAGTCACCCATGTCGAAGACCTCGGCACCTACAAGATCATGACCCTCAACCTCGACGGCGCCCCGTTGAAAGTGCGCCTGGCCGAAGACAAACCAGTGCCCGAAGGCCAGGCGTCCATCAGCTTTCCGGGGCAGTGGCTGATGGTGTATGCCGACGACTACTTGCTGGAGGTGCAGCCATGAACAAGGTGCAAAACAACAAGGCCTGGTGGCTGGTATTGCCGGTGTTCCTGCTGGTGGCCTTCAGCGCGGTGATCCCGATGATGACCGTGGTCAACTACTCGGTGCAGGACATCTTCGACCAATCCAGTCGCTACTTCGTCGGCGCTGACTGGTACAAACAGGTGCTGCTGGACCCACGCCTGCATGACTCGCTGCTGCGTCAGTTCATCTACTCCGCCTGTGTGCTGTTGATCGAGATTCCGCTGGGCATCGCCATCGCCCTGACCATGCCCACCAAGGGCCGCTGGTCGTCGCTGGTATTGATCGTGATGGCGATTCCACTGCTGATCCCATGGAACGTGGTCGGTACCATCTGGCAGATCTTTGGGCGTGCCGACATTGGCCTGATGGGTTCCACGCTCAACGCGATGGGCATCAGCTACAACTACGCCGCCAACACCATGGACGCCTGGGTCACGGTGCTGGTGATGGACGTGTGGCACTGGACGTCCCTGGTGGCGCTGCTGTGTTTCTCGGGGCTGCGGGCGATCCCGGATGTGTACTACCAGGCGGCGCGGATTGATCGGGCGTCAAGTTGGGCGGTATTCCGACATATCCAGCTGCCAAAGCTGAAAAGCGTGCTGCTGATCGCGGTGATGCTGCGCTTCATGGACAGTTTCATGATCTACACCGAGCCGTTTGTGCTGACGGGCGGCGGGCCGGGGAATGCCACCACCTTCCTCAGTCAGACGCTTACCCAGATGGCCGTAGGCCAATTCGACCTGGGCCCGGCGGCGGCGTTCTCCCTGGTGTACTTCCTGATCATCCTGTTGGTGTCCTGGTTGTTCTACACCGCCATGACCCACTCCGACGCCAACCGCTGAGGCCGCCAACATGAGCAAGCGCAAGCTGATCCCGCTGCTGGTCTACATCCTGTTCCTGCTGGTGCCGATCTACTGGCTGCTGAACATGTCCTTCAAGAGCAACACCGAAATCCTCGGCGGCCTGACCCTGTTTCCCCAGGACTTCACCTTTGCCAACTACAAGGTGATTTTCACTGACCCGAGCTGGTACACCGGCTACCTCAACTCGCTGTACTACGTCAGCCTCAACACGGTGATTTCCCTGAGTGTGGCGCTGCCGGCGGCCTACGCGTTTTCGCGCTACCGCTTTCTCGGCGACAAGCACCTGTTCTTCTGGCTGCTGACCAACCGCATGGCGCCACCAGCGGTGTTTTTGCTGCCGTTCTTCCAGCTGTATTCCTCCATTGGCTTGTTCGATACGCACATCGCGGTGGCCCTGGCCCATTGCCTGTTCAACGTGCCGCTGGCGGTGTGGATTCTCGAAGGCTTCATGTCCGGTGTACCCAAGGAGATCGACGAAACGGCCTACATCGATGGGTACAGCTTCCCAAAGTTTTTCGTGAAGATCTTCATCCCGCTGATTGGCTCGGGGATCGGCGTCACCGCATTTTTCTGCTTCATGTTTTCCTGGGTCGAACTCTTGCTGGCGCGCACGCTGACCTCGGTGAACGCCAAGCCGATTGCGGCGGTGATGACCCGGACGGTGTCGGCCTCTGGCATCGACTGGGGTGTACTGGCAGCGGCGGGGGTGTTGACCATCCTGCCGGGCATGCTGGTGATCTGGTTTGTTCGCAACCACGTGGCCAAGGGCTTTGCCCTGGGCCGGGTCTGAGGAGTCGATGATGGAATGGATGGCCTGGACCACCCCGACTGCACTTTTCTTTGCCGCGATCGGCCTGCTGCTGGTGGGCATGACGACCTGGGAATTGCGTTCGCCGAGTATCCCCCGGCGCGGTTTGTTACCGATCAGCACCACCCGTGGTGATCGCTTGTTTATCGGTCTTCTCGGCAGCGCCTACCTTCATTTGTTGGTGATCGGCGTAACCGGCTGGAGTATCTGGGTGGCGTCCGCGCTGTCTCTGGTGTGGCTGTTGTCTGTGATGCGTTGGGGCTAGCTGCCCCTTTTGAACCCCAAAACCAGGAGGTCTCTATGTTCGATAAAAACAATAAGCTGCGACATAGCATTTCATTGGCGGCCGTGCTGGCGCTCAGCGGGCTCAGTGCTGCGGCCTGGGCGGATGCTTATGAAGACGCTGCGAAAAAATGGATCGGCAGTGAGTTCAAACCGTCGACCCTCACCGAAGCCCAGCAACTCGAAGAGCTGAAGTGGTTTATCAAGGCCGCGGAGCCGTTTCGTGGGATGAAGATCAACGTGGTGTCGGAAACCCTCACCACCCACGAATACGAGTCCAAGGTGCTGGCCAAGGCCTTCAGCGAAATTACCGGGATCAAGCTGACCCACGACCTGCTGCAGGAAGGCGACGTGGTGGAGAAGCTGCAAACCCAGATGCAGTCCGACAAGAATATCTATGACGGTTGGGTCAACGATTCCGACTTGATCGGTACGCACTTTCGCTACGGCAAGACAGAATCCATCACCGACCTGATGGCCAACGAAGGCAAGAACTTCACTTCGCCGACCCTGGACATCAAGGACTTCATCGGTCTCTCGTTCACCACCGCGCCGGACGGCAAGATCTACCAATTGCCCGACCAGCAGTTCGCCAACCTGTACTGGTTCCGCGCCGACTGGTTTGAGCGGGCGGACCTGAAAGCCAAGTTCAAGGAAAAATACGGCTATGAACTGGGCGTGCCGGTGAACTGGTCAGCCTATGAAGACATCGCCAAATTCTTCAGCGAAGACGTCAAGGAAATCGACGGCAAACGCGTCTACGGGCACATGGACTACGGCAAGAAAGACCCGTCCCTGGGCTGGCGTTTCACCGATGCCTGGTTCTCCATGGCCGGTGGCGGCGACAAAGGCCTGCCCAACGGTTTGCCGGTGGACGAATGGGGCATTCGCGTGGAGGACTGCCACCCGGCGGGCTCCAGTGTGACCCGTGGCGGCGACACCAACGGCCCGGCGGCGGTCTTTGCCACGCAGAAATACGTGGACTGGATGAAGGCCTACGCGCCACCGGAAGCGGCGGGCATGACCTTCTCCGAGTCCGGCCCCGTGCCGTCCCAGGGCAACATCGCCCAGCAGATCTTCTGGTACACCGCGTTTACCGCCGACATGACCAAGCCGGGCCTGCCGGTGGTGAACGCCGATGGCACGCCGAAGTGGCGCATGGCGCCATCACCCGTCGGGCCTTATTGGGAAAAGGGCATGAAGAAGGGGTATCAGGACGTAGGTTCCTGGACCTTCCTCAAGTCGACGCCCGAGAAGCAGAAACTGGCGGCTTGGCTGTACGCGCAGTTCGTGACCTCGAAAACCGTGTCGCTGAAGAAAACCATCGTGGGCCTGACACCGATTCGTGAGTCCGACATCAACTCCCAGGCCATGACCGACCTGGCGCCGAAACTCGGCGGGTTGGTGGAGTTCTACCGCAGCCCGGCACGGGTGGAGTGGACCCCGACCGGCACCAACGTGCCGGACTATCCACGGTTGGCGCAATTGTGGTGGAGCCATATTTCGGAGGCGGCCAGCGGAGAGAAGACCCCGCAACAGGCGCTGGATGGCTTGGCCAAGGATCAGGACGCGATCATGACGCGCCTGGAACGCTCCAAGGTGCAGCCGATTTGCGGGCCGAAAATGAACGAGGAAAGGGACGCACAGTATTGGTTTGACCAGCCGGGTGCGCCGAAGCCGAAGCTGGCGAATGAGAAGCCGCAGGGTGAGACGGTCAGTTATAACGAGTTGCTGAAGTCGTGGGAGGCGGCGCGCAAGTAACCCAGACGCAGCAGATCAAAAGGTGGGAACCCGGTTTGTGTGGGAGCCGGGCTTGCCCGGGATGCAGGCACCTCGGTCTGTCAGTCAGACCGCGGTGATGCCATCGCAGGCAAGCCAGCTCCCACATAAGCCCGGTTCCAACTTTGGTCTTAGGGTGTTTGTAAAAGGGGGGGGCTACTTGGGATACAGCGGCGGCAAGCTGGTGCTATCCCCTGCAGGGTCCTGCTCGCGCTCCGCCATCGGAATCGCCTTCACCGCCCGCCACAACTCTTCACCCTGCCAATACTGCCCACTCTCGCTGTACAACGCGCCGTTCAACCCGTCCAACGCATCTGACAGCGGCACAAACCGCGCGGCCATGTCCGCCAGGGTTTCCGGCTGCTGTCGCGCCCAGGCATCCAGTGCCTGACGCGTGGCCTGCGGGTCATTGGCCTGGCTCGCCCGCTTGAGGTCGTCCAGCAAGGTGCGCGGGCTCGGGCCGGTTTGCGCGGCCCGCAGGATTGCCGGCTGCCAGCGCGCACGCCACCACAAACCGAAGCCCAGCAGGGTGGTGCAGGCCAGGATCAGGCTGGTCAGTTGCCAGATCCACAGGCTGTCATTGTCCGGCGCGGTGATCACCGTTGGGCTGGCCGGCGTGTCGACGATCAGGCTCGGATTGGTCGACACTTGCAGGGTGCGGGCCGGCAGGCTGGTGCGTTCCAGGTGGTCTTCGTGGGTGTTCCACCACACCACTTCCACCGCTGGTAATTCCAGTGCGCCGACACGGTTGGGCACCAGGGCTTCGCGGTCTTCGCGACTGCCGATCAGGCCACGGTCGTTGTTCTGGTTGCTCAGCACCGGCTGGTCCGGATAGCGGCGCAGGCCCGGGATGTCGCTCAGCGCCAGCGGCGGCAGTTGCGCGCCGGCCAAGCCTTCGGCTTTCAAGGTCAGGCTGCGGGTCAGGGAGTCGCCGACCTGTACGTGATCGGGCTCGGGGTTCCAGCTTTCCGTCAGCGTCAGGCTGCGTGCCGGCAGCCAGGGAGCGTCGGCCGGGTACATTGCCGGTTTGGCCTTGACCGTCAGCGACAGCTCCGGCGAGCTGACGTGGATCAGTTTGCCGGGTTTGGAGCCTTGGGGGTTGTTGTCCTGGGCGGGCCGCGGCTCCACCAGGGTGGCGCTGAATGTCTGCGCCGGAATAGTCAACGTGCGGCTGTGCTGCGGGTAGATCGCATAGCGGGTTTCGATCACGCCATGGCGTATGCCGTTGATGACTTTCTCGTAGGTGCGTGATTCGCCCAATTGTTCGATGCGTGTATCGTCCACCTGCAACGGCGTGAGGCTGCTGTCGTCGTACAGCGACACCGAGTGGTAGACGCGCACGGTCAGCAGCGCCTGGGCCTGGACGTAGACACTGTCCTGGTCGAGGTTGGTTTCGATGAACACCGGGGCCAGTTGGGCCTCGGTGTTCTGGCTGACGGTCTCCACCACTTGCAGGGTGATCGGCTGGGTCTTGAGTTCGCCGATCTGCAAGGGCGGAATCACCACGGTGCCGTTCTCTTTGGGCAGCAGGGTGATGATCCAGCGGGTGGTGGCGTGGTTGTCGCCGCCCAGGGTGGTGAGCTGGTTGATCTGGCGTGTGCCGCTCACTTCAAACAGCGGGTCCAGGGGCGCCAGGTCCGGTTTGCCGAACAGTGTGACGTCGTTGGACTCCACCGTCAGTTCCACCGTCTCCCCGGAATTGATGCGGCTGCGGTCGACACTGGCCACCAGGCCGGCTGCCTGGGCCTGGCTGGCCCACAACGCGAGGGTGAGAAGAAGGGCGGTGCAGCGGTTCATCGAGTCTTGTCCTGATGTTGTTGCTGTTCGTACCAGAATTTGCGTCGCAGCAGCTCGCCGGGGTTGTCCGGGATCTGCCGCAGCCATTGTTCCAGGGCCTGGCGCTGTTCGCCTTCAAAGGTGCCGTTTGCGGGGCGCAGGGGCGGGGTGGTGGTTTGCTCATCACCCAACTCGCTGCCGGGTACCTCGTTGCTGCCGGCGTGAGGTGTCGCGCCGGTTTGTGTATCGGTTGCGCCGGGCTGGCCCTGGCCTTGGGACGTCTGCTCGCCACCGGTGGCGGTCTGGCTGCTGGCGCCCGGTTGCGCAGTCTGGCCGGGTTGCGTGGTTTCGTCATCCTCGTTTTTTGCCGGTTTGGCCGGCTCGGTTTTTTCCGGCTCCTGTTGCATCAGGCTTTCTACCAGGGCTTTGTTCTTCAGCGCCGGCTGCAAGTCGGGCTGGGCTTCGAGGGCTTGTTCGTAGGCATCGATCGCCGCTTCCAGCTCACCGCTTTTGGCCAGGGCATTGCCTCGATTGTAGTGGGAATAGGCGTCGCTGCCTTCGGCAAACCGTTTGGCGGCTTCGGCATAGTTGCCCGCTTCATACAGTGCGACGCCTTGCCATTGCGGGTCTTCGAAATGTTCGGCCGCTTCGGCCGGGCGTTTTTTCTTCAACAGCAGTTGGCCCTGCTGGTCGGGGCGCAACCAAAGGTCCTGGAAGTCGAAGGCATAGCTGGGCTGCGGCGCGCCCAACAGCAGCAGCGGCAAGAAGAACAGCCAGCCACGGCGCCCGGCGCAGGCGGCCAGCAGCAACAGCGGCAAGAGCAGCCAGTAACCCTGATCGGCCCAGGTGTCGAGGTGCAGCAGTTGGCCGTCATTGCGCAGGCTTTGCGGGCCGTCCAGCATCCCGAGGTGGCGCAGGTCCTTGTCGTCCAGGCGTGCCTGGCGGTAGAGGCCGCCCATTTCGCTGGCGAAGGCCTTGAGGGTCGGGCTGTCGAGACGCGGTACGAGAATTGCGCCTTGGGCGTCCTTGAGGAATTCGCCGCTTTCCTGGGTCACCGGGGTGCCTTCACGGCTGCCGATGCCGAGGATCGACAAGCTCGGCGCCTGGTTGCTTTGCAACTGCAGGCGAATGCCCTGGCGCTCCTGCTTGGACAGCGACGAGCCGATCAGCAGCAGTCGGCCCTGGCCGAGGCCGCCATGCTTGAGCAGACTCAGGGCTTTTTCCACCGCCAGGTCTGCGCGGTGGCCGGGCTCGGGCATGATCGAGGGGCGCAGGGCTTCCAGCAGGTTATGGCTGGTGGCCAGGTCGTCGGACAGCGGCACCAGCGTGTGCGCGCTGCCGGCGTAGACCACGATGGCGGTCTGCGCATCGCTGCGGGCCTGGAGCAAGTCGAACAGCTTGCGCCGCGCCTGTTCGAGGCGGCTGGGCGGGCTGTCGGTGGCGAGCATTTCCGGGGTCAGTTCCAGCAACACCACCAGTGGGTCGGAGGGTTTCTGACTGGGCTGCTCGACGCGCTGCCAGCTCGGGCCGAGCAACGCCAGCACGGCCAGCAGCCAGGCGATGCCGAGCACCACCCACGGTGATTTGCTTTCGCGGCCACTGCCACCGCTGAGCAAGGCGGCATGGAACGCCGGCGGCAGAATCATCTGCCAGCGCCCGGCGCGTTTCTGGCGGTGCCACAACTGCCACAGCAACCAGCCGAGCAGCGGCAACAGCAACAGCCACCAGGGGCGGAACCAGTGCGGCCACAAGGCGATCATCGACGCCTCCGCAAACGCAGGCGTTTCAGGCGCTCGCGCCATTCAGGATTGGGTTGCAGGAAACGGCCCTTGCTGGACAGTTTGTTGAACAGCCGTTGCAAGGCGTTATCCGGCCAGCGTTCCTGGATCACCAGCAGCATGCTGAGGATCAGCGCCAAGGCCAGCGGTGCGCTGTACAACGCCTGGGCGGGGCGCGCCTGAGTCGGTTGCTGGGCCACGGGCTCAAGCTGGTCGAGGGTTTCCTTGACCTTCAGCAGTTCGTTGCCGTCGCGGGCGCGGAAGTAGCGGCCGCCGGTGGCCTCGGCGATGGCCTTGAGGGCCGGTTCGTCCAGATCCAGGCTCGGATTGACGCCGAGGACGCCCAGGGACCCGGTTTCCTCGGGGTCTGCGCCGATGCCGATCGGATAGATTTTCACGCCTTCTTCAGCGGCCAGGCGGGCGGCGGTCAGCGGGTCGATTTCGCCGGCATTGTTGGCGCCGTCGGTGACCAGGATCAGCACCCGGCTTTGGGCCGGACGCTGGCGCAGGCGCTTGAGGGCCAGGCCGATGGCGTCGCCAATCGCGGTGTTTTTGCCGGCGATGCCGATTCGTGCTTCATCCAGCCAGGTGCGTACGGTGCGTCGGTCAAAGGTCAGCGGTGCTTGCAGATAAGCCTGGCTGCCGAACAGGATAAGTCCCACGCGGTCACCTTCGCGGCCTTCCAGGAAATCCCCCAGCAGGTGCTTGACCAGGCTCAGGCGACTGACGTCTTCGTCTTGCCACTGCATATCGGGGAAGTCCATCGAGCCAGAGACGTCCACGGCCACCAGCAAATCACGGCCGCTGGCAGCAATGGGCAGCGGCTCGCCCAGCCATTCCGGGCGTGCGGCGGCGGTCAACAGCAACAGCCACAGGAACACGAACGGTGCTTGCTGGCGCCATCCCGGCAGGTTGACCCGCGCGCGGCGGCGGGCCAGGCCTTCGAGGTCGCTGAGGAAGCTGACTTTCAGCGCCGGTTCGCCACTGTCGGCTACCGGCAGGATGAGGCGCAGCAACCACGGCAGTGGCAACAGGGCAAAGATCCACGGCCAGGCGAACTCAAACATGTTTGCGAATCCAGGTGTCGACCGCTTGGGTCAGGCCGGCGATCGCCTTGTCGTCGAGTTTGCATTCGGGCTTGTAGGCGCCTTCCACCAGCACCATCCAGCGGGTCAGTCCGGCAGCGGGGCAGCGGTTGTCGAGGAACGCCAGCCACTTGCGGCCGTTGAGGGTGTGGCTCTGGCTGTAGGGGTAGTCATTGCGGCACAGGCGTTTGAGCAGGCCGTTGAGTTGTTGCAGCCAGGCACCGGCCGGCGCGCCGTCGTACGGCTTGGGCATCAGGGCCAGTTCGGCGAGGGCGGCGATGCGCAGCGGGTCCAGGGGTTGCTCGGCACGGGCCAGCGGGCGCTTGGCCGGCAGGAAGCGGCGCAGCCACCACAGGCCCCAACCCGCCAGCGGGATGATCAGCAGCAACAGCCACCAGCCCGGCGCCGGCGGCCAGAAGCCGATCACCGGCGGGGCGATCAGGGGTTGCAGTTGGTCGAGGCTGCTCATTGCTTTTTAACCGGGCGTTGCGGGTTCAGGTATTCGCGCAGTTGCTCGACCATTTCACCCTGGGTACTCAAGGGCATCAACAGCACCCGCAGTTTTTGCGCGAGCAATTCCCAGCGTGCGCTGCGGGCTTCGGCCTGGGCTTTGTAGGCTTGGCGCAGGTCGAAATTCAGGGTGTCCAGTTCCAGCTGGGCGCCGCGCTCGGCGAAGCGCAGCAGCCCGGCGGCGGGCAGGGCGTGGTCCAGCGGGTCGGACACCGGCAACAGCAGCAGGTCGCAATGCCGCGACAACAGGCTCAGCTGTTGCTCGGCGCCTTCAGTCAGGGCGCGCTCGTCGCAGATCACAATCACCAGGCTGCCCGGGCGCAATACTTCCCGGGCACGGCGCAAGGCCATGCCGAGGGCGTCGGCTTCCGGGCGGCGCTCGGTATTGAGGCTCTGGTTGACCCGTACCAGACGGTTGAGCAGTTGCAGCAGGCTTTGCTTGCTGCGCCGGGGTTTGATTTCGTAGTGCTCGCTGTCGCCGAACACCAGTCCGCCGACCCGGTCGTTATGGCCCAGTGCCGCCCAGCCGATCAGGCTCGCCGCCTGGGCCGCCAGCACCGACTTGAACATCTGCCCCGAGCCGAAAAACAGCCGGCAGCTTTGCTCCACCATGATGAAGATCGGTCGTTCGCGCTCTTCATGGAACAGTTTGGTGTGGGGCTCCTGGGTGCGTGCGGTGACGCGCCAGTCGATGGTGCGTACATCGTCGCCGGCCTGATAGACCCGCACCTGATCGAAGTCGACCCCGCGCCCGCGCAGTTTCGAGTGGTGCAGGCCGATCAGCGGGCTGCGCTGGCTCGGCGTGGAAAACAGCTGCACTTCTCGGACGCGATGGCGCATCTCGATCAATTCGCTCAAGGTGACACGGGTTCCATCGCCAGCGTTCATGGGCGTCAAGCGACGGCAACGACGTCGAGAATGCGTTGCACCACGCGGTCCTGGTCGATGCCGGCGGCTTCAGCTTCGAACGACAGGATGATGCGGTGACGCAGCACGTCGAACAGCACCGCCTGGATGTCTTCCGGGCTGACGAAATCGCGACCGGCCAACCAGGCGTGGGCCCGGGCGCAGCGGTCCAGGGCAATCGAGCCGCGCGGGCTGGCGCCATAGGCAATCCACTCGGCCATTTCCGGGTCGAACTTGGCCGGGGTGCGGGTGGCCATCACCAGTTGCACCAGGTATTCCTCCACCGCGTCAGCCATGTACAGGCCAAGGATTTCCTTGCGCGCGGCGAAAATCGCCTGCTGGCTGACCCGGCGCTCGGGCTTGGTTTCGCCATTGAGGGCTTCGCCACGGGCTTGCTGCAGGATGCGGCGCTCGACAGCGGCGTCCGGGAAGCCGATTTTCACGTGCATCAGGAACCGGTCGAGCTGGGCTTCAGGCAGCGGGTAGGTGCCTTCCTGCTCGATCGGGTTTTGCGTGGCCATCACCAAAAACAGCGGTGACAGCTCGTAAGTGCTGCGCCCCACGCTGACCTGGCGCTCGGCCATGGCTTCCAGCAATGCCGATTGCACCTTGGCCGGTGCACGGTTGATTTCGTCCGCCAGCACCAGATTGTGGAAGATCGGGCCTTGCTGGAACACAAAACTGCCGGTTTCCGGGCGATAGATCTCGGTGCCGGTGATGTCGGCGGGCAGCAGGTCGGGGGTGAACTGAATGCGATGGAACTGTGCCTCGATCCCTTCGGCAAGCTCCTTGATGGCCTTGGTCTTGGCCAGGCCGGGAGCGCCTTCAACCAGCATATGGCCATCGGCGAGCAGGGCAATGAGCAAGCGCTCGATGAGTTTTTCCTGGCCGAGAATCTGCGTTGAAAGAAAGGTTCGCAGCGCAAGCAGCGCTTCACGATGTTCCATCGATGACGGTTCCTGGAGGGGTGAGACTGGGCATTGCGAAAAATGCCAGGCCTGGGGGCGTTACTTTAATGCATCGGAGGGGGTGGAGACTAACGGCGCGGGGGGTATTTTTTGGCAAATGTGGGAAATTTCCGAGGTTTTTTCCGATAGACGCCTGCCTTTGTGGCGAGGGAGCAAGCTCCCTCGCCACATTGTGCGGGTTTGGCAGCTAGGCCCGGATATAGGTCCCGGTGCCCTTGAGAATGTTCTGCAAGGTTTCTTCCACTTCGGCCAGGTCCGACTCTGCGGTGCCGTGGCTGATTTCCAGATGATCGCTGCCGCCCAACGCATCGGCATCCGCTGCGCCAATCTCCACGAGCAACGTCGTGGCACTCAGGGTGATCTTCAACCCGTCCAGGGTCGACGGCTCGTAATCCCAGGTGATCTCCACCTCGTCCTCATCCGGATAACGGGTCACCATGAACATCTCGCCCTTGTCGCCGTGGCAGCAGAGCATGGCCATGTTGTCTTCTTCGTCATCGCACGGGTTGACGATCAGGTGGGCGGTGGTGAGTTGCAATGGCATGGTTAATCCTGTCTGGGGGAGGGCGAAGCAGGGCAATTGTGCCATTGCGGCGAATTTTGTGCTGCATCGTGTATGAGGGGTTCCTAGCTGTTGCCGGTTTGGTTTTCCAGATCAAAGTCACTTAACAGCGTCAAGATCGACGTTTTGTTAGCCAACTCGCTCCAAGGGCCTTGATCAATGATTGCTCCGTTTGACATGACAATAACCTGATCAAAACGGTGCAGGTGGCGGACATCATGTGTGACGCATATCAATCCGCGTTTGCCGAAGGTATCGAACAGCAGATCCCACACAGGCGTGGCCAGTTTTTGTTCGATGGACGCGCTGGGTTCATCGAATAAATTGAATTCCCCGGGCCTGTTGACGAGGCGCAGCAGGGACAGACGCTTTGCTTCGCCTCCTGAAATATTGGACGCGTTTTCGCTGAGGCTGCGGTTTAAAACGATTTCTTCCAGGTTCAGTTGCTCAATTGCGTGGTTCAAGTGTGGCGAGGGGGGGATTCCAAACAGTACGGAGTGATCAAAGTAGCCTTCCAGGAACTGGGGCGACTGGGGGCAATACCTCAGGTACCTCAAATGCGCTTGGGCACTCAGTTCGCAAATGGGCTTGTCGTCGATAAGCAACCTGCTTGTCAGTGAGGGGTTCAAGCCTGCCAGCACTTCCAGCAAGGTAGATTTCCCCGCTCCACTTGGCCCAGTGATGGCAACTGACTGACTTTGGGTAAATTCGATGGCTGTCTTGATGGTCAAGCGGATGGAGCTGGTGCCAGTCACGATGCAGGGATTAAGTATTAACGTTGATTTGGGCTGTAGGGGTATTTCGAGTTGGCCGTTGTCGTCGCCAAAATTTGGTAACGACAGTAGGTGCAGGAGTCGGCGCTGGTCTGCGAGAAATTGATCCAGTACCCGGTAGCCTTCTGTAAGCGCAGTAATGTTGATTAAGAAGCTGCCAGCGATTGAGAATGTCGCAACTAATTGCCCAAGACTAATAATGGGTTGTCCTGAAAGCTGATCCAATACCCCCAGCCAAGTAGCCCTCCGGTGGCAAGGCTGATGAATAGGATCTTTATACCGTTTAAAAAACCGCCGGAGCTTGTAACCGTTACCGCGGCATTGGCGTATTGGGTGAAAGCTTCCTTCAAAGGGTGTGTGGCAGTGTGTTCTGCTCCTTCCAGTTTTATAGACTTCCCCGAGTTTAAAGTGTTGAACAGAATGGCACCCAGCTCATCTTCTTGTTCGTTGATCCTGTCAATGTGTTTTCTCCGCCATCTTATAATTTTGTGGGCTGTAAAAAGATAGATAGCACTCAGGCCGATCACAGCGAGGAACACTCCGCTACCACCCATATACAAAAAGGCTCCCCCAACAATTAGCAACTCCAGGCACATAGGAAACGCGACAGTGACGAAAAACGTAAGCAATTTTTCATGAGCCGTGATTCCGCGTTCCACAGACTTTATGAAGTGGCCAATGCGCCATGAGCTAAAGTGATGAAAGTCTTTGTGCAGTAATTGCCCGATCCAATTGATTGAAGCATCTCTTACGATTTGTTGGATTAGTTTGGATAATAGGAATATTTGCGCAGGGTTTACTAAGGCCTGAATGCATCCGGCCAGAATGAAGCCTGCAATCAGTATGAATAAGGTGTTCATTGTTGGCTGGTTGTTGCTAAGTGCGTCTACGACTTTTCCTAGCAGTAAAGGTGGTGCGAGCGCTATAAGTTTAAGCCCTATTGTGGTAAGGATGGTAGACGTAAGCAGAGCTGTATGCTGTTTGCATGCTATTTTAACAAGTGTTTGCATTTGGTCGCCTATAGGCATTCTTAGCTGCATTCATACTTATAGTGTAGGGGTGGGGCAGCTGAGTAGAGTGTGCTGGGGTGCTACCAAGTTTCCACTTCTAATAATGTTGAAGCGCTCAAGGCTGGGGATGTAGATTTGTATAACGCTACAGCCGTTGGCAAACTTGGTGAGTGTTCTGAAGAATATTTTCTTTCCGTCATTGGAAAGGCTGTTTTGTAATATTTGCAGCTGATGCGGAACGCTTGCTGAGAATTGTTTGTGTTGATGTTTGATGAGGGGCAGTCTCAAGTTCTTTATTGAGGAGAACTCAATGAGATGTTTGAGCTTTTCTGAGCTAGACAGCAGCTCCAGGGTTTTCTTGTCCAGCTCTTCTCCTGCAGAGTCATACAGTTCGTTTGCTTGGAATTGCTCCGTCACCGCTCGCTGCAAAGCTACGTTAACGTCCAGCGAGCAACCTGAGCCAACAGATGCAATATGTAGATCGCCTGCGCCTGCTCTGGGGAAAGCTGCTGCAAAATAAACGCCTAAAAAATCTTTAATGACCACGATCTGGAGACGTTGGGCAGATTTTATTGCATACGGATTGTTATGTAGTGCCATCGCAAGGAGGGATGCGGACGGGGAGTATAAATTTATGGGTGGGCCGATTTTGCAAATTGCCATATAAAAAAGCGATAGAATGTGCCGCTCAATGACTTCGAGAATGCCGTGCAAGAGGGCCTCGTCTTCCGTACATCCGAATGCCATACCTGAATTGGATGAGTAACGGGCTAGAAAATTTAAGTGTGAGTTTCCTTTGGGACGTTTGTATTTGGCGATGGCTGGGCAGAGGAGCGCGTGTGGGACTAATAATTTTTCCTTTTTATCAAGGGTTGTGAGCGTTAAGCATTCAAGAGGCTCCTTGATTTGAGAGCAGTTGAAGAGTAAACCGTCGAATTTTGCCGGCGCTTGTGCAGCAATTACCTTGCAGTGACACGTCGTAATACCAAGGACGATTGGTTGGCCCGCGACAAGGTGTTCTAAGCTTTCAGCGAGTGCTCCAATAAGTGATTCGGGTCCTTTGCCTGCGCCCGATGCGACTAGTTGGCTATTTGCGTCGTACAGTTCCGTCGTCGCTACTAGGTTTTCTTTGTTTGCATACTGCGTAATCGCAGTTAGGCCAAGACTATGAATGGTCTCTTTTATTTTTGATAGAGCATTGGTTGGGCTTAGTTCTCGTTCTGACATGCTTACCTCGTTATTTTTGAATGCCGAAAGGATTTCCTTTCGGCATTTTTTAGCGGGTGCTTCATTTGTATGGAATGTCAGTTTGTGAGTGTGGCGAAGAAGTGGGCCTCGGTCGCTAGTAAGATTTCGGATGCGCCTGCGTTTTGCGGAAAGCCAGTCGGGATGGTTATTTCGGAGCGTTTATTACCCATTTCAATCACCTCGTTTCTATTTTGAATTAGAGGCACTCGATAGTGAGTTCCCCACTTGCGCGTAATTTCGCAAGTGATCAATTAATAGCAGTGGCCCTACCTCGATTCAATTGGTGTGAAGGCGCGAGCGTCCTGTGTTTGTGTAGGAATTATCTCGTCGGGGCGTGGGATGATAGTTGTCTATGTTTGATTTTTTGGCTTAGCTGCGGTTGTACGCAGCTGTTTCAATGGTTTGTGATGTTTATGGTTTTGTGAAAGGTAGGCAAACTAAGAGCGGTTCGACAAATCACTCATTTAGCTTTTGATGTGATTGGGAGTTCAGCCTCTCTATTGAGAAGGGGGGACCACCGAGAATTTACCCTGATGATTCACTTTCTCAGGAGGCGCGCGGCATGCTGCGAAAATCCTGCGAATTTTGTGCTGCATCGTGTGTCAGACCTTTTGGCATGACCTGGCGGGCTACATCAGTCATTTCCGATACTCGGCGCCCCGGGATTTCTCTGAAAAACACCCGGTTGCCCAAGTCGCAACCCGCCAGCAGCGTGCCGATGACCGAATATGTCGCAGCGTCGCAAGCAGCCTGCTTCCTACACTCGTTAAGCTGCGCAACGGATGTGCCCTGCCGGGAGTCTGACCTGCCCGTCGTACCGTCACCTGGCAAGGTGCGCATCTTATGGAAGTTGAATGTGACCTCATTGTCTTGTCCAGCTTCACCCACCTGTCACTCTGAATTCGTTACTGTAGACCGCGAACAGAGCTGACGGTCTCCCCGCAAGGGGATAACACGCGACGCTTCCATCAATAACAAGCCCAAGCGGAGTACCACAGATGGCGTTCTTCACCGCAGCCAGCAAAGCCGACTTCCAGCACCAACTGCAAGCGGCACTGGCGCAGCACATCAGTGAACAGGCACTGCCACAAGTGGCGCTGTTCGCTGAACAATTTTTCGGCATTATTTCCCTGGATGAACTGACCCAGCGTCGCTTGTCCGACCTGGCCGGTTGCACCCTGTCTGCCTGGCGCCTGCTTGAGCGCTTTGATCACAACCAACCGCAAGTGCGGGTCTACAACCCCGATTACGAACGTCATGGCTGGCAATCGACCCACACCGCGGTCGAAGTGCTGCACCACGACCTGCCATTCCTGGTGGACTCGGTACGTACCGAGCTGAACCGCCGTGGCTACAGCATCCATACCCTGCAAACCACCGTGCTCAGCGTGCGTCGTGGCAAGAAGGGCGAGTTGCTGGAAATCCTGCCGAAAGGCACCCAGGGCGAAGACGTTCAGCAAGAATCGCTGATGTACCTGGAAATCGACCGTTGCGCCAACGCCGCCGAGCTGAGTGTCCTGAGCAAGGAGCTTGAGCAGGTACTGGGCGAAGTGCGCGTTGCAGTCGCCGATTTCGAACCGATGAAAGCCAAGGTCCAGGAGCTGCTGGCCGGTATCGACGCCAGCTCTTATGTGATCGACGGCGAAGAGAAAGCCGAGATCAAAAGCTTCCTGGAGTGGTTAGTAGGCAACCACTTCACTTTCCTCGGCTATGAAGAGTTTGTGGTACGTGACGAGGCGGATGGCGGTCATATCGAATATGACACCCACTCGTTCCTCGGTCTGACCAAGCTGCTGCGCCCGGGCCTGACGGCCGATGACCTGCGCATCGAAGACTACGCAGTGAACTACTTGCGTGAGCCGGCTGTGCTGTCGTTCGCCAAGGCTGCTCACCCAAGCCGCGTACACCGTCCGGCCTACCCGGACTACGTGTCGATCCGCCAGATCGATGCCGACGGCAAGGTCGTCAAGGAATGCCGCTTCATGGGCCTCTACACCTCCTCGGTGTACGGCGAAAGCGTGCGAGTGATTCCTTACATCCGTCGCAAGGTTGCGGAAATCGAACGTCGTTCGGGCTTCCAGGCCAAGGCGCACTTGGGCAAGGAACTGGCCCAAGTGGTCGAGGTACTGCCCCGTGATGATCTGTTCCAGACCCCGGTGGACGAGCTGTTCAGCACCGTGATGTCGATCGTGCAGATCCAGGAACGCAACAAGATCCGCGTGTTCCTGCGCAAAGACCCGTACGGTCGCTTCTGCTACTGCCTGGCCTACGTGCCGCGGGACATCTATTCCACCGAAGTGCGCCAGAAGATCCAGCAAGTCCTGATGGACCGCCTGAAAGCTTCGGACTGCGAGTTCTGGACCTTCTTCTCCGAGTCCGTACTGGCTCGCGTGCAGTTGATCCTGCGGGTAGACCCGAAGAACCGCCTGGACATCGACCCGCTGCAACTGGAAAAAGAAGTGGTGCAGGCCTGCCGCAGCTGGCAGGACGACTACTCCAGCCTGGTGGTGGAAAGCTTCGGCGAAGCCCACGGCACCAACGTGCTGGCGGACTTCCCGAAAGGCTTCCCGGCCGGCTATCGCGAGCGTTTTGCGGCGCATTCGGCCGTGGTCGACATGCAGCACTTGCTCAGCCTCACCGAAGCCAACCCGTTGGTAATGAGCTTCTACCAGCCATTGGGCCAGGTTTCCGGTCAGCGCGAGTTGCACTGCAAGCTGTATCACGCCGACACCCCGCTGGCACTGTCCGACGTACTGCCGATCCTGGAAAACCTCGGCCTGCGTGTACTGGGTGAGTTCCCGTACCGCCTGCGTCATGCCAATGGCCGCGAGTTCTGGATTCACGATTTCGCGTTCACCGCCGCCGAAGGCCTGAACCTCGATATCCAGCAGCTCAACGACACCCTGCAGGACGCGTTCGTGCACATCGTCAATGGCGATGCCGAGAACGATGCGTTCAACCGCCTGGTGCTGACCGCCGGCCTGCCTTGGCGCGATGTGGCGCTGCTGCGAGCCTACGCCCGTTACCTGAAGCAGATTCGCCTGGGCTTCGACCTGGGTTACATCGCCAGCACCCTGAACAACCACACCGACATCGCCCGCGAGTTGACCCGGTTGTTCAAGACCCGCTTCTACCTGGCGCGCAAGCTGACGGCCGAAGACCTGGAAGACAAGCAGCAACGTCTGGAGCAAGCGATTCTCACGGCCCTGGACGACGTTCAGGTGCTCAACGAAGACCGCATCCTGCGTCGCTACCTGGACCTGATCAAGGCTACCTTGCGGACCAACTTCTACCAGGCGGATGCCAACGGTCAGAACAAGTCGTACTTCAGCTTCAAGTTCAACCCGCACGCCATTCCAGAATTGCCGAAGCCGGTGCCGAAGTTTGAAATCTTCGTTTACTCGCCACGGGTTGAAGGCGTGCACCTGCGCTTTGGTAACGTCGCTCGCGGTGGCCTGCGCTGGTCCGACCGTGAAGAAGACTTCCGCACTGAAGTATTGGGCCTGGTAAAAGCCCAGCAAGTGAAAAACTCGGTGATCGTGCCGGTGGGCGCCAAGGGCGGCTTCCTGCCGCGTCGTCTGCCATTGGGCGGCAGCCGGGACGAGATCGCGGCCGAGGGCATCGCCTGCTACCGCATCTTCATTTCCGGCCTGCTGGACATCACCGACAACCTGAAAGACGGCGTCCTGGTGCCTCCGTTGAACGTGGTGCGCCACGACAACGATGACCCGTACCTGGTAGTAGCAGCGGACAAGGGCACAGCGACCTTCTCCGACATCGCCAACGGCATCGCCATCGACTATGGCTTCTGGCTGGGTGACGCGTTCGCTTCCGGCGGTTCTGCCGGTTACGACCACAAGAAAATGGGCATCACCGCCAAGGGCGCGTGGGTGGGTGTGCAGCGTCACTTCCGTGAGCGCGGCATCAACGTCCAGCAAGACAGCATCACCGTGGTGGGCGTGGGCGACATGGCCGGCGACGTGTTCGGCAACGGCCTGTTAATGTCCGACAAGCTGCAACTGGTTGCGGCCTTCAACCACCTGCACATTTTCATCGATCCAAACCCGACCCCGGCCAACAGTTTCGCTGAACGTCAGCGCCTGTTCGACCTGCCGCGTTCGGCCTGGACCGACTACGACACCAGCATCATGTCGGAAGGTGGCGGTATCTTCTCGCGCAGCGCGAAGAGCATTGCCATCTCGCCGCAGATGAAAGAACGCTTCGACATCCAGGCTGACAAGCTGACCCCGACCGAACTGCTGAACGCCTTGCTCAAGGCGCCGGTGGACCTGTTGTGGAACGGCGGTATCGGTACTTACGTCAAGGCCAGCACCGAAAGCCACGCCGATGTGGGCGACAAGGCCAACGACGCCCTGCGCGTCAACGGCAACGAGTTGCGCTGCAAGGTGGTGGGCGAGGGCGGTAACCTCGGCATGACCCAATTGGGTCGTGTGGAATTCGGCCTCAATGGCGGCGGTTCCAACACCGACTTCATCGACAACGCCGGTGGTGTGGATTGCTCCGACCACGAAGTGAACATCAAGATCCTGCTCAACGAAGTGGTGCAGGCCGGCGACATGACCGACAAGCAGCGCAACCAGTTGCTGGCGAGCATGACCGACGAAGTCGGCAGCCTGGTGTTGGGCAACAACTACAAGCAAACCCAGGCCCTTTCCCTCGCTGCCCGCAAAGCCTTCGAGCGAGCGGCCGAGTACAAGCGCCTGATGAGCGACCTGGAAAGCCGTGGCAAGCTGGACCGCGCCATCGAGTACCTGCCTTCGGAAGATCAACTGACCGAGCGTGCCGCCACCGGCAAGGGCCTGACCCGTCCGGAGCTGTCGGTACTGATCTCCTACAGCAAGATCGACCTCAAGGAAGCGTTGCTCAAGTCTCTGGTACCGGATGACGACTACCTGACCCGCGACATGGAGACCGCGTTCCCGCCGAGCCTGGTGGCGAAGTTCTCCGAAGCCATGCGTCGCCATCGTCTGAAGCGCGAGATCGTCAGCACCCAGATCGCCAACGACCTGGTCAACCACATGGGCATCACCTTTGTTCAGCGGTTGAAAGAGTCCACCGGCATGAGCCCGGCGAACGTGGCCGGTGCTTACGTGATCGTGCGTGACATCTTCCACCTCCCGCACTGGTTCCGTCAGATCGAAGCCCTGGACCACCAGGTTTCGGCTGAAGTGCAACTGGCGTTGATGGACGAACTGATGCGCTTGGGCCGCCGTGCCACACGCTGGTTCCTGCGCAGCCGTCGCAACGAGCAGGATGCTGCCCGTGACGTCGCGCACTTCGGTCCGCACCTGGCGGCGTTGGGCCTCAAGCTCGACGAACTGCTGGAAGGTCCGACCCGCGAAGGCTGGCAGAACCGTTACCAGGCCTATGTCGAAGCCGGTGTGCCGGAGCTGTTGGCGCGCATGGTGGCAGGCACTACCCACCTGTACACCTTGCTGCCGATCATCGAAGCCGCTGACGTGACCGGTCAGAGCGCGGCGGACGTGGCCAAGGCGTACTTTGCCGTGGGCAGCGCCCTGGACTTGCCGTGGTACCTGCAGCAGATCAGCGATCTGCCGGTGGGCAACAACTGGCAGGCCCAGGCCCGCGAAGCCTTCCGCGACGACGTGGACTGGCAGCAACGGGCGATCACCATCAAGGTTCTGCAAATGGCCGATGCGCCAGAAGACATGGAAGCCCGCGTGGCGCTATGGCTTGAGCAGAACGCGAGCATGGTGGAGCGCTGGCGCGCGATGATGGTGGAGATTCGTGCTGCGGTCGGTACGGACTACGCCATGTACGCGGTAGCCAACCGTGAGTTGCTGGACCTGGCGATGAGCGGCCAGTCGGTGCTGTAATGGGTCTGACTGAGCGTTAAAACAAAAAGCCCGGTATCGAAAGATACCGGGCTTTTTTGTGTGCGCCATTTACAGGCTCGACAGCTGCTACGTGATAAGGAGCTTGGCTTCCAGATGGTCCAGATGTTGAGTCATTAAGGCTACGGCTTTGCCGGCATCGCCTTGCTCCACCGCATCCACAATCGCCATGTGTTCCTGCCATGCGCAATACGTGCAAGCCTTGGCCTCAAACTGCGCAATCGCCAATGAGGTGAGCGGCACCAGGCTGTTGAGAAATTGTGCCAGCGGGGCGTTACCCGCAATCGCCGCCAGTTGCAGGTGAAATTCCCCGGAAAGGCGAATCGCCGGGCCACGTTCGTCACGCTCGATGCAGTCGCGCTCCCGTGCGATCAACTCCCGCAGTTGGCGAATCTGCGCCGGTTTCGCCTGGGCACACGCCAACTGCACCACGGTGATTTCCGTCAGGCGTCGCGCCTCGAGAATCTGCTGGGTCCGTTGTGCATCCGGTGCCGCCACCTGGGCCCGATGGTTGGGCCGCAGGATGATCACTTGCTGGTGCGAAAGCCGCGCCAGCACTCGGCGAATCACGCTGCGGCTGACGCCAAAACTTTGCCCGAGGCTCTCCTCGGTAAAACGGCTGGCGGGGGCGATGCGTTGCTCGAGAATGGCGTCGAACAACGCCGGGTAGATGTCGTCCACCGAGAGTTTCGGCTTGCCCACCAGGCGCAACGGCGTAAAGGGGAAAGGGGGTGCAGGGCGTGAGCGGTCATGCGCGGTCTCCTGGAAGTCAGCTACCCAGATGGTCATCCGGGATGTTCAAGCGAATGCCCATGCGCAAGCCTTCCTGCAGGATGTGCCGGCGCATTTCGGCGCTGGCCAGGGCGCTGTTTTTGTTGCGGATCGCGCGCACCACGGCGTCGTTTTCCTGCAAGCGTTCCGCCAGGTGTTCGGGGGAGTTGCGCAGCACCTGGGCGCTTTGCTTGAGGGCGTTGCTGGTCTGTTGCACCACGTTCTGGAAGATCGGGTTGGAGGTCAGGGCGAACAGTTCTTCGTGGAACGCGATGTAAGCGTTCATCCCGGCTTCGCTGTCGCCGGCGTCGAGGGCTTCGCGCATGTCCATCAGGGTCAGGCGTAGTTGCCCGACTTCCTTGCTGCTGATGGATTGCGCCACTAAACCTACGATAAACGGCTCGAGGGTGTATCGCAGTTGCAGGATGTCTTCGAGGCTGGCATCGGCCACGCCGCTGTCCTGGGCCTGGGATTCGCTGAGGGTGGTTTCCAGCACCACCACGCCCTTGCCGGGCATGGAGCGCACCAGGCCGAGGGTTTCGAGCACGATCACTGCTTCGCGCAGGCTTGGGCGGCTGATGCCCATTTGCTCGGCCAGTTCACGCTGGCCGGGCAGCATCTCGCCGCGCCGCCACTGACCCCTCGCCAGGGCGGCGCGCAGTTTTTCTACCACTGAATTGACGACGGTTGAGGTGCTGATCACGTCTACGTCTCCTTGAAGTTGCAAATACGGTAGTGAATCCAGCGAAGGTCTATTGTGGGAGCTGGCTTGCCTGCGATGGCGATGTGTCAGCCACCCCATCATTTACTGATACACCGCCATCGCAGGCAAGCCAGCTCCCACATTGGATTTGTGTTGTCTTAGAACTCCTGGTGCGCCGGCAAGACCGGCTTCTTGGCCTGGAAGGCATACCCTTGTTGCCCGTCCAGCACCTTGTTGGCGCGCTGGATATCGATGTCTTTTTCCCAGCGGGCGATGGCCACGGTGGCGACGCAGTTGCCGATCAGGTTGGTCAGCGCCCGGCCAATGCCCATGAACCAGTCCACCGCCAACACCAGCACCAGGCCCACCACGGGAATGGCCGGGATTGCGGTCAGTGTCGCCGCCAGAATCACCAGTGCCGAGCCCGGAATCCCGTGGGCGCCCTTGGAGGTGATCAGCGACACCAGCAGGATGGTCAGCAGGTCGGTCATCGACAGCGGTGTGCCGGTGGCGTTGGCGATAAACACGATGGCCAGGGTCAGGTAGATCGAGAAACCGTCGAGGTTGAACGAGTACCCCGTCGGAATCACCAGGCCCACGGTGGAGCTGCCAATCCCGAGGTGCTCCAGTTTACGCATGATCTGGGGCAACACTGCGTCGGAGGAGGCAGTGCCCATCACGATCAACAGTTCTTCCCGCAGGTACTTGAGCAGCGGCATCATCCGCAGGCCCGAAAGGCGCATCACCAGGCCGAGAATCACCGCGACGAACAGGAAGCAGGTGAGGTAGAACAGGCCCACCAGGCTGCCCAGGTGTTGCAAGGAGTCCAGGCCATAAGTGCTGGTGGTGAAGGCGATGGCGCCGAACACGCCGATGGGTGCGAGGCGCACGATCATGCCCATGATGCGGAAGATCACGTGGCTCAACTCGTTGATCAACCGTGAGATCCCGGAAGCAGCTTCGCCCACCAGGTTCAGTGCGCTGCCGAACAACACGGAGAACAACAGCACTTGCAACACGTTGTTGTCCGCGAAGGCGCCGATCACCGAGTTGGGGATCAGGTCCATCAGGAACTGGCTGGTGCCCTTGATGTGCTGGCCTTTGTCGGCCAGTTCATTCAAGCCGGCAGACGACAGTTGTTCCAGGTGGATATTGGCGCCCGTGCCGATCCCGGTGCTGAAGGCCATGATCAGGCCGATCACCAGGGCCACGGTGGTCAGTGCTTCGAAGTAGATCACCGACTTGAGGCCGATGCGTCCGACTTTCTTCAAGTCGCCGGCGCCGGAAATACCGCTGACCACCACGCAGAATACGATCAGGCCAATCAGCATTTTGATCAGCTTGATAAAGCCGTCACCCAGGGGTTTGAGTTGCGAGGAGAATTCGGGGAGGGTGAGGCCGCAGATTATGCCGATCACCAGGCCAATCACGACTTGCAGGAAAATCGAACGCGAGCACCATCTGAGCATGGGAAGGATCTCTATTCGGTGCCCTGGTGGGTCCAGGGCTTAATTGTTGTGGTCTGACCGGTATGTCCAGTGCGGGGCCAGTCTACGCTCGGGATTTTTCAAGTCGCAAGTAAATATTACGTGGATCGCCGGTCCCGGTCTGACCAGTGGGTATGTAAGGTCTGTGCTTGAGCGGTTGGCGGCGGGAAATTTTTTTCGCTTATCATCCGCAGCTTGGGCAAACAGGTGAGCTATGGATATCCCGGGACTGACGACGGATGAGAACGGCCTGACGCGCTGCACATGGCGCACGGCAGCAGCGGAATACCCCGATTACCACGACCACGAATGGGGCGTGCCGGTGGCTGATGACATTGCGCTGTACGAGAAGATTTGCCTGGAGGGTTTTCAGGCGGGCATGGCGTGGATCACCATCCTGCGCAAGCGCGAGGCGTTTCGGCGGGCGTTCGAGGGCTTTGATTTTCGCCGGGTGGCGCAGTACACCGAGCAGGATATCGAGCGGCTGATGGCCGACCCGGGCATCGTGCGTAATCGCGCCAAGATCGTCTCCACCATCAACAACGCCCGGCGGGCCTGTGAGCTGGTGGATGAAACCGGATCGCTGGCGGCGTGGCTGTGGTCGTTTGAACCGTCCGCCGACGAGCGCCCGGCGCAGGTCGACCTGGCGTACTGGACGGCCAACCCGACCTCGGCCGCTTCAACACGCTTGTCCAAGGCCCTGAAAAAACGCGGCTGGAGCTACGTGGGGCCGACCACCATGTATGCGTTCATGCAGGCGATGGGCATGGTCAACGACCACCTTGAAGGCTGTGCCTGCCGGCCTCGAATCGAACACCTGCGCCACCACTTCAAACGACCCTGAGCCACTGACTGTGCGCGGTTAAAACTGTGGGAGCAGGCAAACCAGCTCCCACAGGAGAGGGCGGTGGCGCGGGTTAGTGTGGCAGCGGCGTGAGTACGTCGGCCTTGTCGTCCATCACCATCACCACCAGCAATTTGGCCGGTTGGGTCTGGCTGGCATTGCTCGATTCAAAGTGCCGCGAGCCAGCGGGTTCGTAGAACGATTGGCCGACCTTGTAGGTGATCGCCTTCTCATCGTTGACCCGCGAGGTGATTGCACCTTCCAGTACGTAGGCCACGGCAGTGCCGGTGTGGCTGTGGGGCACGGTGGCCTGGCCCGGCGCATAATCCACGGTGAGCATCACGGTTTTCTTGCCGGGGACGTTGGCCAGGGCGTGTTCCTGCAACACGTTGATCTTTTCCTGGTTGTACACCGGGTCGTGGGCAAAAGCGCTTAACGAGGCCAGCAGCAGGGTGGTGCCGAGCAGTACTTTCATGGTGAGGCTCCGAGTGAGTCGAGACCCGTTCACCCTAGGCCCCGATCCGGATTTGACCAATAGCCAATCCGGCGGAAATTCCCTCAGCCAATCTGTCGCAGGATATCCCGCACCACGTCCAGCGCCGGGTCAATGTCCAGGGTTTCGATCGCGCCAAACCCGATCTTCAGCCCCTCGCGTACCGGTGTGTCGTGGAAAAACACGCTCAGCGGATAGAGTCCCACGTCGGCCTCCCTCGCCCGTTGGATGAGCTGTGGAATATTCACCGGCACCTTGCACAGTGCGGCCAGATGGAACCCGGCCACGGTGGGGACCACGTTGAACCACGGCGAGAGGTCCCCCGCCAGGCGCTGCAGAATCCGTTCCCGGCGTCCGGTATACACCCCATGGCAGCGCCGAATGTGCTTGAGCAGGTAGCCTTCGCTGATGAACTTGGCCAGGGCCCATTGCGGCAGGGTGGAGCTGTGCTGGTCGGTCAGTTGCTTGGCCTTGAGCACCGCGCCGAAAATCGCCGGCGGCAACACCGTGTAGCCCAGGCGCAACTCCGGCAGCAGGGTTTTCGAGAAGGTCCCGACGTAGGCGACCACGCCGCGGGTGTCCATGCTTTGCAAAGAGTCGGTGGGGCGGCCCTCATAGCGGAATTCGCTGTCGTAGTCATCCTCGATCACGATGGCGCCCAGCGCCAGCGCACGTGCCAGCAACGCCTCACGGCGCGGCACGCTCATGGGCATGCCCAGGGGGAATTGATGGGACGGGGTCACGTAGATCAGCCGCGTGCCGTCGGGAATCAAGTCGACCCGCAGGCCGTGCTCGTCCACCGGCACGCCCACCACGGTCGCCCCCATGGCGTCGAACATCAGTCGCACCGGGGGGTAGCCGGGGTCTTCCATGGCGACGACGGTGCCCGGTTCCAGCACCACGCGGGCGATCAGGTCGAGTGCCTGCTGGGCGCCGTTGGTGACTACGATGTCGTCTTCACTGCACCTGACCCCACGGGAAAATGCGATATGCCCGGCGATTGCACTGCGCAGGGCCGGCAAGCCTTCCGGCCGGCTGTAGAAGCCGCTGTCCTGCGAGATACGGCGCAAGGCGTCGAGGGTGCAGCGCCGCCATTCATCCTGGGGGAACTGGCTGCGGGCTGTCGCGCCGCCGATAAAGTCCCGGCTCGGGCGGGTTTCACGGTTGGGGTGGCCCATGGGCGCGGGAAGGGCCTGCCACTTGGCGAGGTTGGCGGCGCAGGCGAGGTCGGCGGCACTTTGCAAGTGTTCGCGGCGCGTGGCCCAGGCGTTGACGAACGTGCCACGGCCGATCTTGCCGACCAACAACCCTTCGTAGGTCAGCGCCGCGTAGGTGTCTGAGACTGTCTTGCGCGACACGCCCAGTTGCAGGGCCAGCAGGCGGCTGGGAGGCAATTGCGACCCGGCCACCAGTTGTCCCGACTCAATGGCCGTGCGCAGTTGCTGGTAAAGCTGTTCGGCCAGGTCCTTGCGGCCCTTGATAACGACGTGCAGTTCCATGTTTCATCCAGAGGCAAGCAATCACCCGCAAGATTACCGCAAGTCACCCGCCAGCCGAATCAGGACAGGAAACCACCGTCCACGTTCAACGACACACCGGTGGTGTAGCTCGACGCATCGCTGGCCAGGTACAGCACCGCGCCGGCCATCTCGCTCGGGTCGGCCACGCGCTTGAGGGGGATCTGCGCCAGGGCCATTTTCAGGATCGAGTCGTTCTTCACCAGCGCCGAGGCGAATTTGGTGTCGGTCAGGCCCGGCAGCAGTGCGTTGCAGCGAATGCCGAACGGCGCGCATTCCTTGGCGAAGACTTTGGTCATGTTGATCACGGCGGCCTTGGTCACCGAGTAGATGCCCTGGAACACGCCCGGCGAAATCCCGTTGATCGAGGCCACGTTGATGATGCTGCCGCCGCCGTTTTCGCGCATCAGCTTGCCGGCTTCCACGGACATGAAGAAGTAGCCGCGAATGTTCACGTCGACGGTCTTCTGGAACGCGCCCAGGTCGGTGTCCAGCACGTTGCAGAACTGCGGGTTGGTGGCGGCGTTGTTGACCAGGATATCCAGGCGACCGAACTGTTCGCGGATCGCGGCAAACACGTTCGTGATCTGTTCCATTTCGCCGATATGGCAAGCAATGGCGGTGGCCTTGCCGCCGTCGGCGATGATCGCGTCGGCCACGTGCTGGCAGCTGTCGATCTTGCGGCTCGACACGATCACGTGGGCGCCTTGCTGGGCCAGCAACTTGGCGATAGCTTCACCGATACCGCGGCTGGCGCCGGAAACGAAAGCGATCTTGCCGTCGAGGTCGAACAGTTGAGTCTTGGACATGGTTTTTCCTTGAAGAGGGTCAGAGGGAAGACTGTTTGATGACGTTCAGGCTCATCTGCTCCAGCAGCTTGTTCATGTGAATGAACTGCGCAAAGCGTTTGTCCTGGGTCTGGCCATGGAAGAAGCGGTAGTAGATCTGCTGCACGATGCCGGCCAGGCGGAACAGGCCATAGGTGTAGTAGAAGTCGAAATTGTCGATCTGGATTCCGGAGCGTTCGGCGTAGTAGTCGACGAACTGGCGGCGGGTAAGCATGCCGGGGGCGTTGCTCGGCTGGCGGCGCATCAGTTGCACCGGCGCCGGGTCGGCTGCTTCGATCCAGTAGGCGAGGGTGTTGCCCAGGTCCATCAGCGGGTCGCCGAGGGTGGTCAGCTCCCAGTCCAGCACGCCGATGATCTGCATCGGGTTATGCGGGTCGAGGATCACGTTGTCGAAGCGGTAGTCGTTGTGGACGATGCTCGAGGTGGGGTGGTCGGCAGGCATCTTGTCGTTGAGCCAGGCACGCACGGCTTCCCAGCTCGGCGCGTCAGGGGTCAGGGCCTTTTCGTAACGGTCGCTCCAGCCGCGAATCTGCCGCGCCACATAACCTTCAGGCTTGCCCAGGTCGGCCAGGCCGCAGGCGCTGTAGTCGACCTGGTGCAGCTCGACAAACTTGTCAATAAAGCTTTTGCACAAGGCTTCGGTTTTCGTCGCGTCCAGGCCCAGTTCCGGCGGCAGGTCCGAGCGCAGGATGATCCCGTTGACCCGCTCCATCACGTAGAACTCGGCGCCGATCACCGACTCGTCGGTGCAATGCACGTAGGCCTTGGGGCAATACGGGAAACCGTCCTTGAGCTGGTTGAGAATCCGGTATTCGCGGCCCATGTCGTGGGCGGACTTGGCCTTGTGGCCAAAGGGCGGGCGACGCAGCACGAATTCCTGGCCGGGGTATTCCAGCAGGTACGTCAGGTTCGAGGCACCACCCGGGAACTGGCTGATTTTGACGTTGCCGCTCAAGCCCGGGATATGGGCCTTGAGGTAGGGATCGATGAGGCTGGCATCAAGTTCTTCGCCGGGGCGAATCTGGGTCGATTGGTCATTAAGCGCCATGCTTATCCCTTCTGCTTATTCTTAAGGCCTTGGACTATTGGCTAATCTAATGTGCGCGGCCGCCCAGCCACAAGGTTGGGGCGGCTTAATAGGTTAGCGTGTTGGCCGATGATCAGCGGGCTTGATGTGCTCAGATCACCAGAATTGCGCGCCCGCTGGGGTTGCAGGACAGGTTGGCACCGATTTCAACTTTTGCCAGGTCCACGCCCAGGCCGGTCAGCAGGTTGTTGACCAATGGGTCGAGGAGCGGGCTGAGCACGCCGGAGATAATGCTGGTGAGGAGATTGAGAACACCCGTCACCAGGCCGACCACCAGATTCAGCACCAACCCCAAGAGCCCGCCTTGTGTGGGTGGATGGTTGATCAACTGGATGCCACTGAGGGTGTTGCTCAAGCTGCCTACCACGTTACTGGAACTGAAGCTGAAGTAGTCAGGGGGCTGCTTCACCTCGGGCGGCGACATATAGGTGTGGTTCCTGGTGGTCTTGGCCACGCTGCTGTCGACTCGCAGGCTGATGCCGCCGACGGCGTAGGGTTGCCGAGGGTCACAAGCGCCCTTGCTGCAGGTTTGTATGCCCAGGTCGAGCAATGGAAACTCGTCGACGCTCAGCGGGGCGGTGGAGGAAAACAGGTTTTTCGGATCGATCTGGCCGACCATCAACCGCACGGCCGAAGTGGTACCCACCACCGACAACGATTTGTCCGTCGGCCCGTTGCAGCGAAAGCCGGTCACCTCGCTACTGCCACTGGCCGCTTCCAGGGCCACGTCGAGTTGGGTGCCGATTTTCGCGTCCAGGGAGCTGCCGAGCAATAACCCCAGCAGGCCTGTCACCCCGCCCACCACATCGTTCAGCACGCCGACCACGGGCAAGTTCACGGAGATCAGGGTCCTGACTTGTGCGGTCCTGACGTAGATCGGCTGGGTGGCGATCAGCTTCGGGTTGCCGATGGCGGATATCTGCGCCGGTTCAATGACCTTGGTCTTGACCGTGATGTTCAGTAACCCCAGTACATCCACCGGCAGCTCCACCGCCACGGCGTTGTACTTGTTCGACAGTTGCACAAACCCCTGGATCAGGTTGAACAGTTGCAGCTTAACGTCGAGGGCGCTCTTGTCGGTGCCGTTCTGGATGGTCAACAGGTCCCCCAGGTGCAGGATCTTGGTGCCGGGTGCAATCAGCTTGATCGCCTCCAGGTTGTTGATCACCACCTTGACCGCATCGCTCCCCAGCTTGAGTACGTCAATCGCGGCCTGGATCAAGTCGCCGACGCTGGCGTCGGTCTTGAGCAGTTCGTCGTAATTGCCGGCGCTGACATTCAGCCGGATGGCCAGGGCGTCGAGATAACTGAGCAGGCTGATGTTGGTGTTGATCAACCCCTCCCAGCCCACCGCGTTGAGTTGCAATTTGCCCCCCAGCAGGCCGCCGATCAGCGCGTTGAGCGCTGCGGACTTGGTGCTGTCCACGGTCAAGAGCGTGCTGCGAATGGTCAGCGTTGCCACCGGTGGTGCGGGGACGGCGGCCACGGCCACGGCCTGCAACCGGATGGTCGGTTCGAAAGGGCCAGGGGAGAACAGCATGAACAGGCCGTTGGCGATACTGGTGACAACGCGATGGGTGGCGATGACCTGGATCGCATCGGCCTTGGAGGGGTTGGGGCTGAAGGTGCGTATGAAGTCAGCCCCGGTGACCAGGGTGCCACAGGCGGTGGCCAGGGTGCGGTTGTCGTCGATCGGGAAGTCATTGCGGGTCGCGCTTTGAATCGCGAATTGCACGGCGTTGGTGTTCGGGGAGACGCAGGCGCCGCCGCGGGTCACCACTTCCAGTGCCGCGGTGTCGGCAACCCGTTGCAGCTTGCGCTTCTCCAGGTACAGCCGGCCGCTATCGACTACCAACAACATAAACAGCAGGGCGATGCCGAGAGTCATCGCGCCCATCAGTCCTATTGCGCCGCGTTGCCGGGCCGGGCCGAGTCCGTGGCAAACCATCCTGCGTTCCTTTGCCGGTCCAGTGCCGACGTCCTGAGCATCCCCGCAAGCAGTGTAGTCAGGATTTGGATGGTTGCTGGCTATTGGCTACTATTTTTTGGGTGGCAATGTCACGGGTGTCAGTACAGGGCGGCCGGCGAAGTATTCCAGCAGGTTGTCCGCCACGCGCTGCACGGTGTCGTGGGCGGCTTCCGGCGACAGGCCGGCGACGTGGGGCGTGAGTACGGTGTTGCTGAGGCGCTTGAGCGCATCGGGCACGTTGGGTTCATCGTCGAACACATCCAGTGCCGCGCCGCCGATGCGCCGTTGTTCCAGGGCGGCAATCAGGTCGGTGGTGACCACCACGCTGCCACGGCCGATGTTCACCAGGAAACCGTTGGGCCCCAGCGCGTCGAGGGCCTGGCGGTCGATCAAATGCCGCGTGCTGGCGCCGCCTGGCGTTGCGAGGATCAGGAAGTCCGAGGCCCGCGCCAGTTCCACGGCGGTGGCGCAGTAGGTGTAGTCCACATCATCGCGGGGCTGGCGATTGTGGTAACTCACCTCCATGCCGAAACCCAGGGCCGCGCGCTTGGCGATCTCCAGGCCGACGGCCCCCAGGCCAAGAATGCCCAGCTGTTTACCGGCCAGGGACGGGCGCATGATCTTGGGCCATTCGCTGCGCCGTATTGCCGCGTCTGCTCGGGGAATGTCCCGCACCAGGGACAGCAGCAGGGCCATGGCATGGTCCGCCACCGACGGTGCATTCACCCCGGCGCCATTGGTGACCACGATTCCACGGTTGCTGGCGGCTTGCAGGTCCACGTGTTCATACCCGGCGCCGATCACGCAGATGATCTCCAGTTGCGGCAGCGCGGCGATTTCCTCGGCGTACAGGCCCAGCGGGCCACGGGTCAGCACCGCCTGGATCTGCCCGCCATGGGTCTTGATGGCCTTGGCGCGTTCGGCCGGGGTCGGCGCGAGAATCACATGAAAGCCATTGCCTTCGATGATCGGCAGGTAGTCGTTGATGGTTTCAACCAGGACCAGAACGGTAACGGGCATGCGAGGGCTCTTCCTGAAGGGTTTGATGGCTTCAGTATGCGACATTTTTTCCGAATGAATCCCGCGTCAGGCGAAGAAAAATCCGACGCCCGCCGGGGATTGATACTCCGGCGGGCGTTCCAAGTGGGAGGTTAAAAGCCGATATCTTCCGCCTTCACGCGCCGCACAAATGCCCCGGCCAAGGTCGCGTTGTGGTGCTCGATAATCGATGCGGCCGATAACGCCGGAGTGTCCATGCAAGTATGGGCATCCTCCGGCAGCAGTACCGAGAACCCCAGTTCGACGGCCACCCGGCAGGTTGTGTCGATGCAGTACTGGGTTTTCATCCCGACGATCACCAGCTCATTCACCTGCGCCGCCGCCAGTTGCTGCGCCAGCTCGGTGCCGAGAAAACAGCTGGGCCGGGTTTTGTTGAAAACCGTGTCGCGAGCCCCATCAACCTCCAGCGCCGGCCATAGCTGCCAGAGCGGGCTGCCCACCTCGATGGGCGAGCCCGCAGGGCCGGTGTGACGTGCAGCGAAAACCGGCACGCCAGCGTGCCTGGCGCGCTGAATCAACTGGTTGATGCTGTCGAGTACGCGCTGGCGCTCGTAGGGTTTTTCCGGGCCGTCGTAGAGACCGGTCTGCATATCGATGACCAGCAGGGCGGGGCGCTTGATGTCAGGCATGTTACTGCTCCTTGTGGTTGCCATGGGCGGAGCAATAAAAAGGCCCCGTCCATTACTGGCGGGGCCTTGGGTAAAACCGGGTGGCTTAGATTGTGCGCCACTCACAGCTACCACACGACCCGCCGGAAGCGGTCGTGGTGGTGGTGCGGGTGAGGGCCAGCTGAAAAATGTTCATGGGCCGATCATGCTGGCGGTGGCGTTTGGCTGTCAACGCGTCAGCCGAGGTTTTTTTCCGGGATCAGCAGATTTCTGGCAGCTTCCAGGAATTCATCAGACAGGCCGCTGCCTTTAGTCGCACGGGCCAGGGTCATGGCACCGACCATCATTGCGTACTGGGCCATGGCAGCCTGCCGGTCACCTTCGGGGGTCCCGGTGGCCTGGGTGGCGCCCAGGATCCCCATCGACTCTTCGAGACCGCGGATGAAAGTGCGCTGCAACGCGCTGTCGGCAGCTTCGTGGCACATTTCCCCGGCGAAGGCCGCCACCGGGCAACTGTCTCCGGGGTTATCACGATTGACTGCCGTGAGGTAGGGATCAATCAATGCCAGGCGGGCGGTCTCGGGATCCGGACTTTGCTCGACCCTGGCCTGCCAGCGCAGGCTCGACTGTTCGAACGCCCGGTTGCAGGCTTCGGTGGCCAGCGCCTCGCGGGACTCGAAGTGCCCGTAGAAACCGCCATGGGTCAGCCCGGCAGCCGCCATCACGTCCGACACGCTGATGCCATGGATGCCCCGCTCGCGAAACAGCCGCGTGGCGGCCTCGACGATGATTTCGCGATTGAGTTCGGCTTGTTTGCGGGACACGCGTGGCATCGAGGGCTCTCTGAATCAGGTGGTGGCAGGGGGGGACGGCATCATAAAACGTTTAACTGGCGTACTGCGCAATCCCGTTGCCGAACGACCAGTTTTCCTTCTTGACTTCCACCAGGCTGATAAACACGTCTTCCAGACGCACCGCCAGTTCACGGTTCAAGCTCTCGGCGATGGTCTTGTACAACAGCTTTTTCTGCTCGGTGCTGCGGCCTTCGTTCAGGGTGATCTGGATGATCACCAGGTTGTCGCTGCGCTGGATGCCCAGGTACTCGGGATCATAGATGAAGTGGTGTTCATCGTGCTCGGTGAGGATCTGGAAATTGTCGTGTTCAGGCACGCCAATGGCCGTGTGCATGGCGTTGTAGATCAGCACGCCGACGCGCTTGGCGTAGGTGACGTCGGGGTTTTTCCGAAGGTCGATGCGCACGATGGGCATGGCGGTGATTCCAGTGAGGGGCGTGGCATTGAAAATACATGACAGCCGGAATTTATAAAATAGATTTTTAACGAAATCTAAAAAACACTGCTCATCAAACCTCTCCAATCATCTGCTCCGCACAACCATTCCTCAGCTAAGTCTTTGCTTCTTCAAGCGAATCCCGGACAATCGCGCCCCTGTTTCGGTCGTGGCGCTGCCTGTCAGGTTTTTCTGACTCGTCCCGACTGAGTGAATGCGGAGATCCGAACGGATGAATGATCAGGCCAATAGCGTCGACGAACGCTACGCAACGACACCTGCAACCCTCACAAGCTGGAGCCGCCAGGACACCACCTGGATGCTCGGCCTGTTCGGTACGGCCATCGGCGCCGGCACCTTGTTCCTGCCGATCAACGCGGGCCTTGGCGGTTTCTGGCCGTTGGTGATCCTCGCGCTGCTGGCGTTCCCGATGACGTTTTTCGCGCACCGTGGCCTGACCCGCTTTGTACTCTCGGGCCGTGAAGGCTCGGACATCACCGACGTGGTCGAGGAACACTTCGGCCTCAAGGCCGGTGCCGCGATCACCTTGCTGTACTTCTTCGCGATCTTCCCGATCCTGCTGATCTACAGCGTGGCGCTGACCAACACCGTCGGCAGCTTCATGGAGCATCAACTGCACATCGCGCCGCCGCCGCGGGCGATCCTGTCGCTGGTGCTGATCCTCGGCCTGCTGGCCGTGGTGCGTTGCGGCGAGCAGGTGATCGTCAAGGCCATGAGCCTGATGGTGTATCCGTTTATCGTTGCCTTGCTGTTCCTCGCCGTGTACCTGGTGCCGCACTGGAACGGCGGCATCCTCAGCACCGCGAGTACCGTGCCGGCCCCATCGGCGCTGCTGCACACCCTGTGGCTGGCGATTCCGGTGATGGTGTTCTCGTTCAACCACTCGCCGATCATCTCGGCCTTTGCGGTGGACCAGAAGCGCCAGTACGGTGAACACGCCGAGGAACGCAGCTCGCAGATCCTGTCGCGGGCGCACATCCTGATGGTGGTGATGGTGCTGTTCTTCGTGTTCAGCTGCGTCCTGACCCTGTCGCCGGCCCAACTGGCCGAAGCCAAGGCGCAGAACCTGTCGATCCTGTCGTACCTGGCGAACCACTTCAGCAACCCGACCATCGAATTCGCCGCGCCGCTGATTGCGTTTGTGGCGATTGCCAAGTCGTTCCTGGGCCACTACATCGGCGCCAGCGAAGGCCTCAAGGGCCTGGTGCTCAAAAGCGGTCGCCGCCCGGCTGCCAAGACCCTGGACCGCATGACGGCCGCCTTCATGCTGGTGGTGTGCTGGATCGTCGCTACCCTTAACCCGAGCATCCTCGGCATGATCGAGACCCTGGGCGGGCCGATCATTGCGTCGATCCTGTTCCTGATGCCGATGTACGCGATCCGCAAGGTGCCGGCGATGGCCAAGTACCGTGGCCAGGCGTCCAACGTGTTTGTGACGGCGGTCGGCCTGGTGGCGATCACCGCGTTGATTTACTCGCTGATGTCCTGATACGCAGGTCGTTGTGAGCAAGGCCGACTCGCCCATCAGGCGAGTCGGCCTTTTTGTGCCTGCAAACCCTCAGAGGCTGATAAGTATCAACGCCAGGCAGGCAATCACGGCTAAGCTTGTCGCGGGTGTCTGACAGGGCACGTCGAATTCTTACCTGGAGGTTGTCATGGCTCGCGCCCGCCCGCAGTTGATCACCGGCAAGCTGGAAAAGCTGCACCCCACCCAATTGACGGTGGGCCTCGCCGAGGTCGCGACCAAGCGCGACGCCTGGAAAAAGCTCAAACGCAAGGAGCGCGCGGCTGCACTCGACCAGCACTGGTTTCCCTGTGTGATTGGGCCGGACGAGCGTTACTACATCACCGACCATCATCACTTCGGCCTGGCGTTGTTGCAGGAAGAGGTCAAGAGCGTGTCGTTGCTGGTGCTCAAGGACCTGTCGTTTGTCGAGCGCACTACGTTCTGGAACGTCATGACCTTCAACCAATGGGTACATCCTTATGATGCGCGGGGTATTCGTCGCTCCTACGACGCGATTCCCCGACGGATTACGGAACTGCAGGACGATCCCTACCGCAGCCTTGCGGGCCTGCTGCGTACCGCTGGCGGCTACGCCAAGGACGCCGCGCCTTTCAGCGAGTTTCTCTGGGCCGACTTTTTCCGCAGCCGCATTGGCAGCGACCTGATCGGCGACCTGAGCCCCAAGTTGATGGGCAAGGCCATGACCCTGGCCCGCAGCCAGGAAGCCCGTTACTTGCCAGGATGGGTAGGCCCGATTGACCACTGAAACCCGACAGAACCGCGTCCAGGATTTGTTGGCCGGCCTGTCTATCGCCGGCTTGCTGCTGCCCGAGGCCGTGGCCTATTCCAGCATCGCGGCATTGCCGCCCCAGGCAGGGGTGATCGCCTTGTTCGCCGGGTTGCTGTGCTACGGCCTGTTCGGCACCAGCCGCTTCGCGATTGTCTCCGCCACATCATCCTCGGCGGCGGTGCTGGCGGCCGCTACGGCGACGTTGGCCGGGGGCGACCCGGCACTCAGGCTGAGCCTGGCAATGGGCCTGGTATTGGTGACCGGGGCGTTTTTCCTGTTGGCCGGGTTGCTCAAACTGGGCGGGTTGACCTCGTTTATCGCCAAGCCCGTGTTGCGTGGCTTTGCCTTTGGCCTGGCGCTGACCATCATCCTCAAACAGTTGGCCAGCGTGGTGGGGGTGCACCTGACCGATAACAACCTGATTCGCTTTCTGCCCCAACTCCTGGAGCAGCTGCCGCGCTGGAACTGGGCCGCCGCTGCCGTAGCGGGTGTCGCGTTGCTCCTGCTCTGGCTATGCGCGCGAATCAAGCGTCTGCCGGGCGGACTACTGGTGGTGATCCTCGGGATTGCCGCCGGCCAGTGGCTGGATTTACAGGCCCATGGCGTGGCGTTGATCGGTGTGATCGACCTGCGCCTGGAGTTCGCGCACCTTCCGGTGTTGCCGTTCGCCGACTGGCTGCGCCTGGGGGAATTGGCGTTTGCCATGGTGATGATTCTTTACGCCGAGTCCTACGGCTCCATCAGCGCGTTCGCCCTCAAGCACGGTGATCGCGTGTCATCCAACCGTGACTTGCTGGCGCTGGGGGCGGCCAACCTGTTGTCCGGGCTGTTCCAGGGCATGCCCACTGGCGCCGGTTATTCCGCGACGTCGGCCAACGAGGCGGCGGGAGCCAACTCCCGGCTGGCGGGCGCCGTGGCGGCATTGGTGGTGTTGGCGATCGTACTGACAGTGCTGCCCCTGGTGGCATTGACGCCGGAGCCGGTGCTTGCCGCCATCGTCATTTATGCCTTGGGCCGTGGCTTGAGCCTGCAGCCCCTGGGCCGCTATTTCTCCTGGCGGCGCGACCGGTTGCTAGTGATTTGCGCGGTAGCGGCGGTGTTGGTGCTCGGCGTGCTGGATGGCCTGCTGGTGGCGGTCGGGATCAGCGTGGTGTTGATGTTGCGCCAGATGTCGTCGGCGGATGTCCGCGAGTTGGGGCGCATTGACGGTGGGCATGATTTTGTCGACTTGCTGCATCACCCGAGCGCCGAACGGATTTCCGGTGTGCTGATCGTTCGGCCCAGTGAGGCGCTGTTCTTCGCGAATGCCGAGCGGGTGCTGGGGGCGGTGTTGAGCCTGATGCGGCACGCTACGCTACCGGTGCACACGGTGGTGCTCAGCCTGGAAGAATCACCGGACCTGGACGGCACCAGTATCGAGGCATTGCAGGCGTTTTTCGTACAAGTGCAAGGGGAGGGCAAGTGCCTGGTGCTGGCCCGCGTACGCCATGAGGCGCAGGAGGTGTTGCAGACATTGCCAGAGGCGTGTGCACCACAGGTGCTGATCAGTGGGTTGAGTGTTGATGGTGCGGTGCAACTCGCATTGCAGCCCGCCGCCTGAATGCAAAAAGCCCCGACGGGTCTGGGCTTTTTATTTTATTGGCGCGAGGCTTAACGGCGGCGGAACAATGGCAACGGTTCATCCGTCGCGGCCTGGTACGTCACCGAGAAATCCTTGAGGCTTTCCAGCGCTTCATACGGGTCTTTGTCTGCGCGCAAGGCGAAGGCATCGAACCCGCAGCGGCGCAGGTAGAACAACTGGTCGCGCAGCACATCGCCAATCGCCCGCAGCTCGCCTTTGTAACCATAACGGTCACGCAGCAGGCGGGCGTTGGAGTAGTTGCGACCGTCGGTGAAGGCCGGGAAGTTCAGGGCAATGACCTGGAAGTGCTCCACGTCCTCACCGATCTCTTCGGCTTCTTCATCGGCGTCCAGCCACACACCCAGGCCGCCATCGCGGGCCTTGAGGGCGTGAGCGTGCTCGCGCCACAGGGCCAGCGGCACGATCAGGTCGTCGCAGTTGGAGATGCCATCGAAGCTCGCGTCCTTGGGCAGCAGGTGCCAGGTTTCGTCGACGACTTCGTTGTTCTTAATGATTCGCTGCATAGACGCGCTCCTTGAACAGGTCAATGCCGATGCGCTGGTAGGTGTCGATGAAACGCTCATCTTCGGTGCGCTGTTCAACGTATACGTCGATCAGCTTGCCGATCACGTCAGGCATGGCTTCCTGGGCGAAGGACGGGCCGAGGATCTTGCCCAGGCTCGCATCGCGGCTGGCGCTGCCACCCAGGGACACTTGGTAGAATTCTTCGCCTTTCTTGTCCACGCCCAGGATGCCGATGTGGCCGACGTGGTGGTGACCACAGGCGTTCATGCAACCGGAGATGTTCAGGTCCAGTTCGCCGATGTCGAACAGGTAATCCAGGTCGTCGAAACGGCGCTGGATCGATTCGGCAATCGGGATCGACTTGGCGTTGGCCAGGGAGCAGAAATCGCCGCCCGGGCAGCAGATGATGTCGGTCAGCAGGCCGATGTTCGGCGTGGCAAAACCCTGCTCGCGCAGCTCGCCCCACAGGGTGAACAGTTGAGACTGTTCAACGTCGGCGAGGATGATGTTCTGCTCGTGGGAGGTGCGCAGTTGGCCGAAGCTGTAGCGCTCGGCGAGGTCGGCGACACCGTCCAGTTGCTTGTCGGTGATATCGCCCGGTGCAACACCGGTAGGTTTCAGCGACAGGGTCACGGCCACATAGCCCGGCTTTTTGTGGGCCAGGGTGTTGCGGGTGCGCCAGCGGGCGAAACCCGGGTGCTGCTGGTCGAGCTCGGCCAACGCGGCGTCCTGATTGCTCAGGGTCTTGTAGTCCGGGTCGACGAAGTGTTTGGCAACGCGGTGTACTTCGGCTTCGGTCAGGGTGGTCTGGCCGCCGCGCAGGTGTTCCATCTCGGCGTCGACCTTCTGGGCAAACACCTCAGGGGTCAGCGCTTTTACCAGGATCTTGATCCGGGCCTTGTACTTGTTGTCACGACGGCCGTAGCGGTTGTAGACCCGCAGGATCGCGTCGAGGTAGCTCAACAGGTCCTGCCACGGCAGGAATTCGTTGATGAACGCGCCGACCACTGGCGTACGGCCGAGGCCACCGCCGACGAGCACACGGAAGCCCAACTCGCCAGCGGCGTTATGCACCGGCTCCAGGCCGATATCGTGCACTTCGATGGCGGCGCGGTCCGAGGTCGAGCCATTGATGGCGATCTTGAACTTGCGCGGCAGGTAGGCGAATTCCGGGTGGAAGGTGGTCCATTGACGGACGATCTCACACCATGGGCGTGGGTCGATCAGCTCGTCAGCGGCAACGCCGGCGAATTGGTCGGTGGTCACGTTGCGCAGGCAGTTACCACTGGTCTGAATGGCGTGCATCTGCACGGTGGCCAATTCAGCCAGGATGTCCGGCACGTCTTCCAGGGCCGGCCAGTTGAACTGCACGTTCTGGCGGGTACTGATGTGGGCATAGCCCTTGTCGAAGTCGCGGGCAATCTTGGCCATCATGCGCGTCTGACGGGAAGTCAGTTGGCCATAAGGCACGGCAACCCGCAGCATCGGCGCAAAGCGCTGAACATAAAGGCCATTTTGCAGGCGCAGAGGGCGGAACTCTTCTTCGCTCAGTTCACCTGCCAGATAGCGTCGGGTCTGATCACGGAACTGCTTGACGCGGTCCTCGATGATGCGCTGATCGTATTCGTCGTATACGTACATATAGGTCCTGTTCTCGGCAAATCTGCGCGCACGGCCGCGCACTCCCAACGGAGCCGGCGCACGATACCAGTTTGCGTTTATGCGCAAAAGTGATGTTTGAGTATATGCAAATAACCAAATCGCCTAATGAGAACGGTTATCGTGATACCCACATTTGTCATGCGGGCAATCATGATCTTTACTGTGCTCGTGTCTTTGTGCAATCACCTATAAAACCGACAAGAGGCGATGCTATGAGCAATCCGACCAAAGCCCGCAAAAGTGACAGCAGTGTCGATGCCTGGGCCATTCTGTTCTTGATTATTCTGGTGGTTTCCACTGCCGTGTTCTGGGTCAGCCATCAATAAAGGGTGTTACCCGAGCTGAGTTGTCCGACAATCGGCAATTAACCGAGATTGACCGGCCCCATGCCATTATCATGGGTCGTCATTCCGAAGGGCTCAGGCAACAATGTTGAAGGTTCTCTGCAAGTGTTTGCTGGTGCTGAGCATGCCGTTCTGGGCCATCGCCCAGGCGACGTCGGTGGTGTTTCTCAACCCTGGCAATTCGACCGAGACCTTCTGGGTCAGCTACGCGCAATTCATGCAGGCCGCCGCCAGGGACCTCGGCCTGGATTTGCGTGTGCGCTATTCCGAGCGCAACCCTGAGGCCACGCTGGTGCAGGCCCGTGAAGCCCTGCAAGGCAGCGAGCGTCCGGACTACCTGGTGCTGGTCAACGAGCAGTACATCGCCCCACAGATCTTGCGCCTGTCCCAAGGCAGCGGGGTCAAGCTGCTGATTGTCAACAACGCGCTGACCGCGGACCAGACTCAACTGCTGGACGCGGGCAAATACCCCAACTGGATCGGCAGCATGGTCGCCGACGACGAGCAGGCGGGCTACTTGATGCTCACCCAGTTGTTGCGCCTGCATGGGCCTGTCGCCCCCGACCAAACCCTCGACCTGATCGCGTTCTCCGGAGCCAAGACCACTCCCGCCGCCCAACTGCGCGAGCAAGGTTTGCAGCGCGCCCTGGCGGATCATCCAGAGGTGCGCCTGCGCCAGTTGGTGTATGGCGAGTGGAGCCGCCAGCGCGCTTTCGACCAGGCCACGCAGTTATTCAAACGCTACCCGCAGACCGCACTGGTGTGGTCGGCCAACGATGAAATGGCGCTGGGGGCAATGGATGCACTCACAGGCAGTGGCCGCACGCCGGGCACGGACGTGTTGTTCAGCGCGGTCAACAGTTCGCCAGAAGCGTTGCAGGCACGCCTTGAGGGACGCCTGAGTGTGCTGGTGGCCGGGCATTTCACCCTTGGCGGTTGGGCGATGGTGGTGCTGCATGACGATGCCCGGGGGCTGGGCATGGCGCAGTACGGTGGGCGCGAGCGTAAGCTCGGGCTCTTTCGATTGATTGATCCGCCACAAGCCACGCGCCTTTTAGAGATGCAGGGGCGCGAGGACTACGGCGTCGATTTTCGCGCGCTGTCAGCCCAGGGCAAGCCCGCCACCTATCGCTACCCGTTCAGCCTGCAACTGCTGATGCCTTGACCGGATTCAAACACCGGCCAGGTGCAGCACCAGCTTGACGATGCCAAACAGGGTCAAGGCAAACACAGCGGTAAACACAATACCCAGGATGACAAAGTGGCTGGGCTTGCCATGGGTAAAGTCGCGGGCGCGATTCTTCCCGCTCTGCACCCCGAAGGCGGCTGCCATCACGCTGTGAAGCATCTGCCAGAAAGTCGGCGGCTTGTTGTTGGAATCGTCCATAAAGGCCTCGCGGTAGGGATCAAACCCATGGATGAGGATAGCCAAGTTCCCGCAAAACATCGGCTGTAGCTATCTACCGCCCTGGCGGTTGGCCCGTTCGCTGTACTGGGACTCCTTAACAGAGTCATCAGGAACGAGCGCATGCCTACCTTACCCGCCCCGGCAGAACAGGGGCTACACACCGCATTGATCAAGAACAGCTTGCCCGGCTGGATTGCCCGCAGCGCGGCTGCGGACATCCGGCGCTTGAAGCCGGGCCTGCTGCCCGGGCGCGTCCCCGAGGATGCACCACCTGCCTGGCTCAGTAACGCGCCTGCGGGGCTGCGCCAGGCATTCGCCGACAGCCAACTGGCCAGTCGACGTGCCCATGAACGACTGGCCAAGACTCTCGACGGCCTCAAGGGCATCACCGAGTTCGCCCAGCCGCTGCTGGAAGAGGCATGGCGCAACCGGTTCGGTGAGGTACCGGACGTCCACCAACACCAGTTGCACTACCTGCGCTACCGCGAGGTGCCGCAACAGCATTCGCTGTTGCAGGCGGCATTGCTCAACTTTGAAGGCAATGAAGACTTTGCCGATATTGCCCTTGAGCAAACCAGCGCGCTGGCCCCCGAAGGGGCTTTGTTCACCGAGTACTACGGTGAAATATTGCCCGACCATTCACGCCGCGCCCGCTATCGCTACCGTGAAAAGCTCGCCATCACCCCGGACCAGTTTGCCGCACTCTGCCGCCAGCTGAACCTGGGCCAGCAATACCAGGCGCATTTGCAACAAGTGTTCGAGGACGCGGGCACCAAGGCCGTGGTGCGCGAGCAGATGATCGACGCGCAAAAGAAACTGCTGACCGTCAGGCTGCACACGGCGCGGATGAAGAACGAAATCAGCGACAGTGCCTATGCCATGCTCAACGCCTTGCTGGCCGGTACCGAACGGCCGCAGTTGGATGGCAAGCCTGTCGCCTGCAGCCAATTGGCGATTCTCGGCTGCAAGGTGGGTGAAGTCGTGCTGATCGGGCTGGGCGTCGGAGCGATCGCAGAGGCGCGGCAGCAGTTGGGCCTGGCCACCGCATTGTTGCCCGGCGCCTCGCTCGGGGACTTGCTGGTCCCTGCCGCGGCCGACCAGCGGCTGGTGGTCTGGATCCCCGGTGCGCCGTTGTACCCGCTCAAGGAATACCCGTCGATGAAGGCGTTCGAGGCGGACCTGGCAACGCAACTGCGCTCGCCAGCCTATCAACGGCTGTTCGCCAGCTTGGTGCCGCAAGGCGAGGCGCCTGCTTTCCTGCAGCGGCTGAAAACCAAGCTGTTTACCTATAAGTGGAATTCCAGAGGTTACAAGGAGCAGGTCTACGACACGCACATCGACCTGAACCGCCGCGAAACCTTGATCAGTGGCGAGCTGTTCGGAGCGCTCTATGACAACCACCTGCAACGTCTGAAAGATAACGCCAGAACGCTCGCCGTACCCACCGCCGAGGCGGATCGCAAGGCTGCCCAGGAACGCCACGAACATTGGCTGAGTATTGGTTTGAATGTGTTGAACGTGGCGGCCTTTGTCGTGCCTGGCCTGGGGGAGGTGATGCTGGCGGTCACGGCGGTGCAGCTGGGCCTGGAGGTCTACCATGGCATCGAGTCGTGGAAGGAAGGCGACATGGATGCCGCCTGGGGGCATTTGGAATCGGTGGCGCTGAACGTGGCATTCATGGCCGCCCTCGGCGGATCGACGGCCCTGGCCAGCCGCGCGCCGAAGATCCAGGTGTCCCGATGGGTGGATGGCCTGGTACCGGTCAAACTGCCCAGCGGTGAGGCCCGCCTCTGGAAGCCGGACCTGGCGCCGTACCGCAGCGAAGTCGTGCTGGACCCGGCCCTCAAGCCCAATGCCCAGGGCCAGTACGAGACAGGCGGCAAGATTTACGTGCGTATCGGTGAAAACCTGCATGAAAAAGGCTTCGACAGCCGAATCCGCAAGTGGCGGATCAAACACCCGGATAATCTCGAGGCTTATCAACCGATCCTTGAACACAACAACGCCGGTGCCTGGCGACATGTGCATGAGCAGCCTTTCAAATGGGACCGCCTGACCCTGTTGCGACGACTCGGAACTGCCACTGAAGAATTCTCTGATACGACCCTGGGTATTATCGGGGATATCAGTGGGGTCCAGGATCACGTGTTACGCAAGACGTATATCGAAGGCAGGCCGCTGCCCGCCTTGCTGGCCGATACCCTTGAGCAGTTCCGCAGCCAGCCAGTGGCGGATACGGCGCCGCTGGCTGGCGAAGAGGCGGTGCTGCAACGGCGCTTCCCCGGGTTGTCGAGGCGAGCCATCCGGGAAATCCTTGATACCGCCAGCGAACAGGAGCGCCTGCAACTGCGCAGTCAGCGCGGGACCTCGGCGCGCCTGGATAACGCCGCTCGCCGTGCGGTGCAACAAGGTCGCCTGAGCCGTGCCCTGAGGGGGTTGCATCGTCAGGCTGACGCTGGCGTCGACACTGACCGCCTGGCCCTGCACTGCCTGCAACACTTGCCGGGATGGCCGACTAACCTGCGCCTGGAAGTGCGGTTTCAAGCTGTCGAAGGTCCATTGCTGGACAGCATTGGTCCGCAAGATGCCCCGCTGCGCAGATACCTGGTCAAGCAGGGCGAAACCTTCCAGGCCTACGACGAGCGCGGTGTCGCGCTGAACAGCCGGACCACTGGACGGCGCAATTTCTTCCAATCGGTCGTGCATGCGATCCCCGCTGCGGCACGACCTGGCTTGGGGATGCCCTTGCCGACCCTGGACCGGGAACTGCAACAAGCGGTGGCCGGTTATGCCACCCGCCGCCGTAGCCAAATGTTCGATGTGCTCGGCCTGCGCGCACCGCGTTCGCGACCCGTGTTGACGGGGGCGGGGGGCGTCCTGGGTTACCCTTTGAGCGGTCGGGGCAAAGGCTTTGAAGTGGATGCATCGCTGACGGCGAGGGTGCAGGCGCTCTATCCCAACCTCAACGGCGGCCAGGCCAGCCAGTTCGTCCTGAGCCGATTGCAGGCCGGTGAAAGCGCCCAGCAGGTCTTCACCCTGTTGGGAAACCGCCAACGTGAGTTTGACCTGTTGCAGGAAGAACTTGATCAGTGGACCGCCGCTGCTGCCGGGCAGGCGGGCGGGGCCAGCCAGCAACAACGGGCAGCGGCCGACATCATCGGTTGCTGGCGCCAGGGCATTTACCGCGAGCTGCCTCCCCTGAGCACCCTGTCGCTGGGCAGCGTGACGGACCTTCCGCGGCTGAGCGCAGACTTTTCCCATGTGCACTCGCTGAGTGTGCGAGCCGAGGTGTTATCGGGTGAGCAGGGTGCAAGGCTGGCTGAGCAGTTTTCCCGCGTGCAACGCCTTGATGTGCTCCTTGAGGCAACGCCAGGCATTGAGTTGGTCGGCGGACTGAACCGCTTTACCGGGCTTACCCAGTTGACATTAAGCGGCCGGGATATGGCCTATCCCGCGGCGTTCATGCAGCGCCTGGGGGGAATGGAGCGTTTGCAGAACCTGACAGTCGAGGGCGTTTCGCAAAGCCTGGACGTCAGCGCCCTCACGCACTTGCGCGTGCTGCGCATGGAGGGCTCGGTGCAGGAGTGGCCACAGGGGGTGACGTCACTTGAGCACCTTGAGAGGCTCGACCTGTGGCGAACAAACATTCGCTCGGTGCCCACCTCGATGCTCGCCGGGCATGACCGCCTGTGGCGCGGTTTGAACCTCAGGTGGGCCGCGTTTGAGCGCCGGGAATTTATGGCGGTGTACGAACATGTGCGGGGTAATCCGGCGCACCTGCTCAATGAACAAACCCTGGCGGAGGGGTACTGTGAGGGTGTGATGGACCGGCTGAAAAATGTGCGCTGGGGATTTGGCGTAGACGTCGTGTTGCAGTTACGGCAGCAGGGCATGAGCGTTGAGCAGATGCTGGCCCGCACCCATCAGTTGCTGGACGAACAGCTTTCCTTGAGCCAGGACCTGGAGGCTTGGGCAGCCCGGGAACTGCGGGTTGACCGGCGACAGGTGGACGCTTTTTACCGCCAGCGCGCCGCCGAGCGGCTCCTGGATTGTTGGCGCGAAGGCCTGGGGCCGCGTTTTGCGCTGTCGGGCCGATCGGCCCGTTCCAATCTTTCGACTACCACGCTGAACCTGTCAGGTGGCGTGCTCGGCGACTTGCCGAGATTACCGGCGCCGGCGTTCGCCCATGTGAAGCAGGTAAACCTGAGTGGCACCCAGATTTCCATTGAGACGCTGAACGACTTTCTCGGTGCATTCCGCGCCATTGAAGAGTTGAACCTCAGTAGCGGCAACCTGGCGCAGTTGCCTTCGGCGCTGGATGACTTCACCGCCCTGCGTCAGTTGGATCTTTCCCACAACCAACTGAACGTCACCCCGGCCATCCAGCAACGCTTGAGCCGCCTGACCACCCTTGAAACGCTGGACTTGCAATACAATCGCGTGATGAGCCTGGATGTGCGTGGCCTCAACGCCTTGCGCCGCTTGAACCTCAGCCACACCGGTATCACGGACTGGCCCCTGGGCGTGCTGGACTTGCCCGTGCTGGAAAGCCTTGACCTGAGCTACAGCGCAATCACCCGCGTGCCGCCCCAGGCACTCACCGGCCACGACGCACTGATGCTCAAGAGCAACCTGCGGGGTTGCCGACTTACCCCAAGAACTTGCGCCGACATCCAGGTCTTTGCGCAACGCACGTTCCGTGAAAACCCATTGGGGGTTGACGTTGAGTTACTGCCGCTGGTGGGGCCGAATATCTACCTGCACAAGCCATTGGGCATTCCTCAAACGCAGTTGAGCATCGGCAGGACCGGCGGCGATCCGGAATATTTCCCGGTCCGGGTGACGGACGACCCCGGCCAGTTGCTGTTGCCGCTGCAGGTCGAGAACGTCGGCGCGCAAGCGCGCCTCACCCCGGCAGCACGCCTGCAACAGTTGGACCCTTCACTTGGCAGTGCCGAGGCGGTGGAGCGCATCGTGGAATGGCAAGCCGCCGGGCTCGGCGCCACCGCCATCGACACGCGCCTGGTGCAGCTACACAGCGAACATCAGCGCTTGAGCAGGGCGTTGAACAGTTGGATCGACATCGAGGGTTATCGCGAAAGTGGTGGCTGGGTCAGTGCCATCAACCGTCGGCGCGCGGCCGACAGGATTCTTCAGAGCTGGCGCCACAACTTGCGTGCCCGGCCCGAGTTGCCGCCGGTGGACGGGCGCGAGGTACTGGACCTGTCCGGGCTGTATGTGGGCGACCTGCCGGCGTTGCCTGCGTCAATGAGCCACGTCAGCGTGCTCGACCTCACTGAGGTGAAGCTGACGGAGCAGGGTTCCAATGGGTTCCTGGGCAGTTTTCCTCACCTGCGTTGGCTTATGCTCAATAAAAACGGCCTGGCGCACCTGCCGGAGGTGATCAACCGATACACGGCGCTGACTCACCTCGAAGCCACCTACAATGATTTACGCGACGCCGTGGAGCTACAGACACTGCTTGGTCCGTTAACTGCGCTGGAATGGCTCGACCTTGGCGAGAACACCCTGGCCAACCTGGACGTCAGCGGCCTGCACGGGCTGACAAACCTGGACCTGCACAATAACGTCCTGGAGGAGTGGCCGACGGGGGTATTGGAACTGCCCCGACTGCGCACACTCGATCTCAGCAATAACCAGATCGAGACCATCCCGGACGATGCCCTGTTGCCTCGGCACAACCTCCTGATGAGCAACACCAACCTGACGGACAACGGGCTGGAAGAGCGCGCGTTCGAGCGGTTGAGCGAGTTCCTGGATGAAACGGGTTTTGGCCTGGGTTATACCCGGGAGCAAATTAATGACCAACTCGATGTCTTCCTTCGCAATGCCAGTCGCGAGGAAGCGGAGCTGAGCGGTGAGCTGCATCCGGAGCTGCTGACGCCCGAGGCACAGAAAGCCCAATGGTTTTCTGGCGTGGCGGCCGATTCCAGCAAACACGCGGTCTGGGAGTCGCTCAAGAGCGCTGACGACAGTGAGGATTTCTTCTACATCATTTCCCAGCTGAAAAACGCCCAGGACTTCATCACCGACCGCCCTGAGTTGACGCGCCGGGTATGGGAGGTGCTGGAGGCTGCCGAGCAACGTCCGGCGTTGCGCGAGCAACTGTTCGGCAAGGCTCGCGGCATGCGGATCAATGCGACCTGCGGTGACGGCTGGATCCTGCTGTTCAGCGACCTTGAAGTCAGTGCCTATGAGTTCAAGGCCCTGGAAACCGTGGAGCCCGGGAAAGAAGGCGCGGCGCTGTTCAAGCTGGCCAGAAGCATGATCCGCCTGGAACAGACTGAAGCCACCGCCAGCCGCGTGATCAGCCTCAAGCCCAGTGTTGACCCGGCGGAAATTCGCCTGGCCTATCGCATCGGCCTGGCCCAACGCCTGGAGTTGCCGCGCCAGCCGTCCGGCATGCTGTACCGCAACCTTTCCCAAGTGAAACAGGCCGATATCGACCAGGCCTACGCCAGCATCATCGCGAGGGAGGTGACCGAGGCGTTCACCGACGATCTGATCGCGCGCCAGTACTGGGTCGATTACTTGCAGAAGCAATACGCGACCGACTTTACGACGCTGGCACAAGCCCAGGCCCTCAAGGCTGAAGCCCTTGAGGATCGTTATCCGGAGTTTGGTGCGCAGTACGAGGCAGAAGCCGTGGTATTGGCCAGGCAAAGGACTGATCAACGCCAGGCCCTGCTGATTCGCCTGTCCGTACAGGAGAGAGCGACGCTGGGGCTATAAGACGCAGCGTGGCAGGCCCGGAAGCGGGCCTGCCGCGTATCAGTTGTCGTAACCCAGGTTCGGCGCCAGCCAGCGTTCGGTCACGCTCAGGTCCTGGTCCTTGCGGGCGGTGTAGCTGGCGACTTGGTCCTTGTCGATCTTGCCCACCGCGAAGTACTGCGCCTGCGGGTGAGCGAAGTACCAGCCGCTGACGGCCGCTGCCGGGAACATCGCGTAGTGCTCGGTCAGGAACACGCCGCTGCGACCCGCGTGCATCTCGCGGGCTTCAGGGTCCAGCAGTTGGAACAACTGGGCTTTCTCGGTGTGATCCGGGCACGCCGGGTAACCCGGGGCTGGGCGGATGCCGCTGTACAGCTCCTTGATCAGCGCGTCGTTATCCAGCACTTCGTCCTTGGCGTAGCCCCAGTGCTCTTTACGCACCTGCTGGTGCAGCCACTCGGCGCAAGCCTCGGCCAGGCGGTCGGCCAGGGCCTTGACCATGATCGAGTTGTAGTCGTCGCCGGCGTCCTGGTAAGCCTTCGCCACTTCTTCAGCGCCGATGCCGGCGGTGGTAATGAAGCCACCGATATAGTCGGTCACGCCGCTGTCTTTAGGCGCGACGAAGTCGGCCAGGGAGAAGTTCGGCTTGCCGTCGGTCTTGATGATCTGCTGGCGCAGGTGGTGCAGCTTGGCAATCGGCTGGCCATCGTCGCCGTAGACTTCCAGGTCATCGTCCTGCACCTGGTTGGTCGGCCAGAAACCGAACACGGCGCGGGCGCTGATGAGTTTTTCGTCGATCAGCTTCTTGAGCATTTCCTGTGCGTCGGCGTACAACGCCGTCGCCGCTTCACCCACCACTTCGTCAGTGAGGATGCGCGGGAATTTGCCGGCCAGGTCCCAGGAAATAAAGAACGGTGTCCAGTCGATGTACTCGGCCAGGACGTTGAGGTCGATATTGTCCAGCACCCGGGCACCGGTAAACGTCGGCTTGACTGGCGTGTAGCTGCTCCAGTCGAACTGTGGCTTCTTGGCGATGGCGGCCGGGTAGCTCAGGCGCTCGGTGCGGGCGCTGCGGTTGGAGGTGCGCTCGCGCACGTCGATGTATTCCAGGCGGGTTTTCTCGACGAACGCCGGCTTCAATTCCTTGGACAGCAACTGCGTCGCCACGCCCACGGCGCGGGAGGCGTCGGTGACGTAGATCACCGCGTCATTGCTGTATTTGGGCTCGATCTTCACCGCCGTGTGGGCCTTGGAAGTGGTGGCGCCACCGATCATCAGCGGCAGGTGGAAATCCTGGCGCTGCATCTCGCGGGCGACGTGCACCATCTCGTCCAGGGACGGGGTGATCAGCCCGGACAGGCCGATGATGTCGCACTTCTGTTCCTTGGCCACTTGCAGGATTTTCTCGGCCGGGACCATCACGCCCAGGTCGACGATGTCATAGCCGTTGCAACCCAGCACCACGCCGACAATGTTCTTGCCGATGTCGTGCACGTCGCCCTTCACCGTGGCCATCAGGATCTTGCCCTTGGCTTCCGGCTTGTCGCCTTTTTCCAGCTCGATGAACGGAATCAAGTGGGCCACGGCTTGCTTCATCACCCGGGCGGATTTCACCACCTGAGGCAGGAACATTTTGCCGGCGCCGAACAGGTCGCCGACGATGTTCATGCCGGACATCAGCGGGCCTTCGATTACCTCGATCGGGCGCGCGAACGACTGCCGGGATTCCTCGGTGTCTTCGACGATGTGGGTGGTGATGCCCTTGACCAGCGCGTGTTCCAGGCGCTTGTTCACCGGCCAGCCGCGCCACTCTTCAGTCTCGGCTTCCTTGACGCTGCCGTCGCCTTTGTACTTGTCGGCAATGGCGAGGAGGGCATCGGTGCCTTCCGGGGTGCGGTTGAGCACCACGTCTTCCACCGCGTCACGCAGCTCGGCCGGGATCTGGTCGTAGATCTCCAGCTGGCCGGCGTTGACGATACCCATCGTCAGGCCGTTGCGGATCGCGTACAGCAGGAACACCGAGTGGATCGCTTCACGCACCGGGTTGTTGCCACGGAACGAGAACGACACGTTGGACACGCCGCCGGAGGTCAGCGCATACGGCAGCTCGTCGCGGATGTAGGCACAGGCATTGATGAAGTCGACGGCGTAGTTGTTGTGCTCTTCGATACCGGTGGCGACCGCGAAGATGTTCGGGTCGAAGATGATGTCTTCCGGCGGGAAGCCGACTTCATTCACCAGGATGTCGTAGGAGCGTTTGCAGATTTCTTTCTTGCGCGCTTCGGTGTCGGCCTGACCGGCTTCGTCGAACGCCATTACCACCACCGCCGCCCCGTAGCGCTTGCACAGCTTGGCGTGATGAATGAACTGTTCCACGCCTTCCTTCATGCTGATGGAGTTGACGATGCCCTTGCCCTGGATGCATTTCAGGCCGGCTTCGATCACTTCCCACTTGGAGGAGTCGATCATGATCGGTACGCGGGAGATGTCCGGCTCGCCGGCAATCAGATTGAGGAAGGTCACCATGGCCTTCTTCGAATCCAGCATGCCTTCGTCCATGTTGATGTCGATCACCTGGGCTCCGGCTTCCACCTGCTGCAGGGCGACTTCCAGGGCTTCGGTGTAGTTGTCTTCACGGATCAAACGGGCGAAGCGGGCGGAACCGGTGATGTTGGTCCGCTCGCCGACGTTGACGAACAACGAGCTGCGATCAATGGTGAACGGTTCCAGGCCCGACAGGCGGCAGGCCTTCGGAATGTCCGGGATCGGGCGCGGTGCGTAACCGGCCACGGCCTTGGCGATGGCTTCAATGTGGCCCGGCGTGGTGCCGCAGCAACCACCGACGATGTTCAGGAAGCCGCTCTGGGCGAATTCTTCGATGACCTTCGCGGTTTCCGACGGCAGTTCGTCATACTCGCCGAATTCGTTGGGCAGGCCGGCGTTCGGGTGCGCGGAAACGTGGGTGTTGGCCTTGTTCGACAGCTCTTCCAGGTACGGACGCAACTCGCTCGCACCCAGTGCGCAGTTCAGGCCCACGGACAGCGGCTTGGCGTGGCTGACCGAGTTCCAGAACGCTTCGGTGGTCTGGCCCGACAGGGTACGGCCGGAGGCGTCGGTGATGGTGCCGGAGATCATGATCGGCAGTTCGACGTTCAGTTCCTCGAACACGCCCTGTACGGCGAAGATCGCAGCCTTGGCGTTGAGGGTGTCGAAAATGGTTTCGATCAGGATCAGGTCGGCGCCGCCCTCGATCAGGCCCTTGGTGGCTTCGGTGTAGTTTTCCACCAGCTCATCGAAGGTCACGTTGCGGTAGCCGGGGTTGTTCACATCGGGCGACAGCGAGCAGGTACGGCTGGTCGGACCGAGCACGCCGGCGACGAAACGCGGCTTGGCCGGGTTTTCCAGGGTCTTGGCGTCGGCGATCTTGCGCGCCAGGCGCGCGCCTTCTACGTTTAATTCGTAGGCCAGGTCTTCCATGCCGTAGTCGGCCATGGAAATGCGCGTGGCGTTGAAGGTGTTGGTTTCCAGGATGTCGGCGCCGGCATCCAGGTAGGCTTTTTCGATGCCGCCGATCACGTCCGGACGGGTGATCACCAGCAGGTCGTTATTGCCCTTGACGTCGCTCGACCAGTCGGCGAAGCGTTTGCCACGGTAGTCTTGCTCTTCCAGCTTATAGCTCTGGATCATCGTGCCCATGCCGCCGTCGAGGATCAGGATGCGTTCCTTGAGGGCTTGGTGGAGGGCTTGCAGACGAGCGCTACGATCGGGCATGGGACTACTCTGGTCAGGTATTACGGAGGGCGAAGATCATAACAAACCTGTGCGCTTTTAGAGCATGTGCCGGGTTTGCATGAATATCGCTCATGTTGTCGGGGGTGTTACATCGGTAGAATCGCCAGGTTTTTCACCGTACGCATTGAATCGGGACCGGGAACATGTCACTTCGCCTCATCGTCAGCGCCGTTTTTGCGCTGGTCGCTATTACCGCACAGGCAGAAGGTCCCGCCCCGGCGATCTCTTATACCCGTGATATTCAGCCGATCTTCACCGAGAAGTGCGTGGCCTGCCACGCCTGCTATGACTCGGCCTGCCAGCTCAACCTGGGCAGTGCCGAAGGCGCCGCACGTGGCGCGACCAAAGTGCCGGTATATGACGGCGAACGCAGCCAGGCCAGCCAACCGACGCGTTTGTTTTATGACGCCTCCGGCAAGGCCGCCTGGCAGCGGAAGGGTTTCTACTCGGTACTCGATGCCCAGGGCAGCCAGGCCGCACTGATGGCGCGCATGCTGGAACTGGGACATACCGCGCCGCTTGCGCCCAACGCCAAGCTGCCCGACGACATCGTGCTGGGCCTGAACCGCGAAAACACCTGCCCGATGCCGGGGGAGTTCAACGCCTACGCAGGTAACCACCCGAAGGAAGGCATGCCCCTGGCCGTCACCGGCCTGACCGACCAGCAGTACCAGACCCTGCAACGCTGGCTGGCCTCCGGCGCACCTATCGACGAACAAGGCCTGGCCCCCAGTGCCAAGGAAGCTTTGCAGGTGCAGCAGTGGGAAAACCTGTTCAACCAGCCCGGCGCCCGGGAAAGCCTGGTGGCGCGCTGGTTGTTCGAGCACCTGTTCCTCGCCCACATCTACTTTGAAGGCGGCGAGCCGGGGCATTTCTTCCAGTGGGTACGCTCGCGCACCCCGAGCGGGCAGCCGATCGACCTGATCAACACCCGTCGCCCCAACGACGACCCAGGTACCCAGGTGTATTACCGCCTTTGGCCGGTGCAGGGGGTGATCGTGCACAAGACCCACATCACCTATCCGTTCAGCGCCGAGAAAATGGCCCGGATCAAGTCGCTGTTCTACACCGATGACTGGCAGGTGAACGCGTTGCCGGGCTACGGGCCGGGCCGGCGGGCCAACCCGTTCGAGACCTTCGAGGCGATTCCGGCCAAGGCGCGCTACCAGTTCATGCTGGATAACGCCGAATACTTCGTGCGCACCTTCATTCGCGGGCCGGTATGCCGGGGCCAGATCGCCACGGATGTGATCCGCGACAACTTCTGGACCCTGTTCCAGGACCCTGACCACGACCTGTACATCACCGATGCCCGCTACCGCGGCCAGGCCACGCCGTTGCTGGCGATGCCGGGGCAGATTGATGATGTGGGCAGCGTGCTCAGCCTGTGGCTTAAATACCGCGACAAGCGCAACGAATACGAAGCGCTGCGCCGAGACAGCTATGCCGACCTGCCGCCGCCGAGCTGGGCTTCCCTGTGGGCGGGCAACGATAACGCCTTGCTGAGCATCTTCCGCCACTTTGACAGCGCCTCGGTGACCAAGGGGTTGATTGGCGAAGTACCGCAAACGATGTGGTTGTTCGACTATCCGCTGCTGGAGCGCACCTATTACCAGCTGGCGGTGAATTTCGATGTGTTCGGCAACGTTTCCCATCAGGCCCAGACGCGCTTGTATTTCGACCTGATCCGCAACGGCGCCGAACAGAACTTCCTGCGCTTGATGCCGGCGGACTCGCGGGATGACTTCCTCGACGATTGGTACCAGAACAGCGGCAAGGTCAAGCTGTGGATGGACTATGAAGCCATCGACGATGACAAGCCCACGGGCCTCAAGCTCGATGAAAAGGACCCCAAGCGCGAGTTCGCCAACCAGTTGCTGGCCCGTTACGGCGACCTGAACGCCAGCCCGGACCCGATCAACCGTTGCATCAGCGCCTATTGCTCGCGTCCCGGCATCGACCCGGCGCTGCAGGACGCCGAACAGGCCCTGAGCCGCCTGACCAACCGCCCGGCGGCGGGGCTCAAGGTGATCGACCTGTTGCCGGAAGCGACCATGCTGCGCATCGAAACCCGCAGCGGCAAACGTGAGATGTACAGCCTGTTGCGCAACCGCGCCCATAGCAACGTCGCCTTTATGCTCGGTGAGGCCTATCGGTATCAGCCGGGCCTGGACACCGTGACCATTTATCCCGGGGTGCTGAGCAGCTATCCGAACTTCATGTTCAACATTCCGGCGGAGCAGGTGCCGGCGTTTGTGGCTGCCATGGAGAACGCCAAGGACGCCAATCGCTTCGAGAAGATTGTCGACCGTTGGGGCATCCGCCGCAGCCATCCGCAGTTCTGGCAGTACTTCCACGACCTGTCGCAGTACCTCCACGAAACCACGCCGCTGGAAGAGGGCGTGCTGGACATGAATCGCTACGAGAATCTTTGATCGACCTTTGACCGTCGACGGCTGTCCCAAGCCAGAGACACCTGAATAACCGGTGTCGAGGGTTGGGAGAGCGGGTCGACTATGTTGATTTCAGTACAGGCACTGCGCGCCCTGGCGGCCTGGACCGTGGTGGGTCATCACTTCATGCAGATTTTCTTTGGCTTCCAGGCCGATTCGGCGCTGGGGCATCTGTTTGTCGACAAGGGCGCGGCGGGCGTGGATGTGTTCTTCGTGATTAGTGGTCTGGTGATCTTCCTTTCCACCGAGAACAAACAGCTGCCGCCCTGGCGATTCCTGGTGTATCGCTTATTGCGGATCGTGCCGGCGTACTGGTTCTACACGCTATTGATGGCGCTGCTGGTGGTGTTTGCGCGGCCGGTGTTGCCGGACCAGAGTGTCGATGCGGCCCATGTGTTGATGTCCTTGCTGTTCATACCCTCCGAAAATCCCGGCGGTTATGGGGTGTATCCGACGTTGAATGTCGGTTGGACCCTGAACTACGAAATGCTCTTCTACGTGCTGTTTGCCTGGGCGTTGCTGTTCCGCCGGCAGTGGCGGGTGCTGGTGGTGGGCGCGTTGTTGTTCGCGGTATGCCAGGCGTGGACGTCGTTTGGCTGGATCAGCGATTTCTATCGTTCGGACATCGTGTACGAGTTCTTGCTGGGAATTGGCATCGGTATGCTGTACCGCAAGGGCTGGATTCGCCCCGGCCTGTGGCTGCCCCTGGCGGGTATTGCCGGTGCGCTGCTGGCGATTTATCACTGGCCGGCATCACCTCGCGCCCTGACCTGGGGCTTGCCGAGTGCGGTGCTGGTGGTGGCCTGTATCTCGATGGAACGCTATTTCGAGCGCAGCCGCCTGCTCAAGGTGATGGGGGATTGTTCTTATTCGGTCTATCTGATGCACGTGCTGGTGTTGTCCGCCGGCGGTTTTGTCGCCCAGCGTTATGGGGTCAATGCCTACGTGATGCTCGGCGTGTGCGTGGTGTTGATCGCCCTTGGGTCGTTGGCCAGCTATCACTGGTTGGAAAAGGGCAGTTATCGTCGGCTCAAAGGCTGGTTCGATGGCGACGAACGGTTGGTTCTTTTCCGACAAAAATACTAGGACTTTGTACCTCGGTAATAATTTGGCGTAAACTGCCGGCAAGCCTGCGAGGAGTTTCCATGACCGCTATTACCATTACCGACGCCGCCCACGATTACCTGGCTGATCTGCTGTCGAAGCAGAACACCCCGGGCATCGGGATCCGCGTCTTTATCACCCAGCCCGGCACCCAGTACGCAGAGACGTGCATTGCCTACTGCAAGCCGGGAGAAGAAAAACCTGAAGATACGGCGTTGGGGCTGAAAAGCTTCACGGCGTATATCGATGCGTTCAGTGAAGCGTTCCTTGACGATGCGGTGGTTGATTACGCCACTGATCGTATGGGTGGCCAGCTGACCATCAAGGCGCCGAACGCCAAGGTGCCGAACGTTAATGCGGATAGCCCGATTAACGAGCGCATCAACTATTACCTGCAGACCGAGATCAATCCCGGGCTGGCCAGCCACGGTGGTCAGGTGAGCCTGATTGATGTGGTGGATGATGGTATTGCTGTGTTGAAGTTTGGTGGCGGTTGCCAGGGCTGTGGCCAGGCGGACGTGACCTTGCGTGAGGGGATTGAGCGTACGCTGCTTGAGCGGGTTCCGGAGCTCAAGGGTGTGCGGGATGTGACTGACCATACGCAGAAAGAAAACGCCTACTACTAAGGGTGTTTGTTGCGGATGTGGGAAAACGGCGCCCCGTGAGCGCCGTTTTTTTTGGTTTGGATTCAGTGGGTTGTGTGGGGATTGTGAGGTTTTGGGTTAGGTATGTTGTGTACATATCCGTTATTTAGGTAACGGCGGCTTATGGTTCCGCTCTTACAGCCATCCCTTTCAAGGTCTGCGTTTAAAAGTCCGTTTAAGGCCATGTTTAAGTACGTTTATCCGACTTGGCCGCCTTAAGCACCCTAGCTGTTGAGACATGCGCCCGTGCTGCCTTACCTTCCAGCCACTCCTTGGGCTTGGCTACTTTGGGGCCACGAGGGCTTTTTGCTACGGACTTAGGTTTGATCATCCTTGCCAGGGCCAGCAATCGCTCTGCCAGCCCTTGCGGAGTCTTTTCAAGAGGGAAATTTTCCGCAGGCAATGCGATCTGCAAGCCTTGATAATCACTGCGAACATGCACCGCCAAATGGAAAATCGAAACCTGCCAACCCTCTGGCTGCGTTTCGCGGTGCGCCTGCTCAACGCTACGCTTGAGAACCGACAAAACGTTGTAAGCCAGGACCGCCGAGGCAAAGCCCAATAGCGCGGCTTTCGGGCTGCCAAGGCCTGTAATTTCACTGTCCAGTACCGACTCAAGGCGCTGAAACATTCCTTCGATACTCCAGCGATGACGGTATAAATCGGCTATCTGCCGGGCACCGATGGTGTCGGGCAAATTGCTCCAGAACCACATCACCAAATCACCTGAGTCATTCGCCGTTTGCAGGCTCAACTCAACACGTCGCCAGCGGCGGCCACCCTTCATTTCGATGATTTGTTCGCGAACGGTTCCGCTATCGACCGTCCCTGAGTCTTGCCACTCACTTTCCTGGACCAGGCGTGGATGCTTGCTGGGTTGGCGAACGATGAACGAAGCCCCCGTATCCTCGCAGGCTTGCAGGATGGGCAGCGTGCAATAGAGCCGGTCAGCCATCCACAACTGGCCCGCGCATGCGCGGGCCAGCAGCGGTAAAACACTGACTCGCTCACTGGCGTAGGCATCTTCCCACGGCTGAAGATCAACGACTAAATCCAGATCCGGATCGTAGGCAACTACTGAAAATCCTGGGCGCGCTGCGCCGCGCTCATTGCGCAGAGCGCCTAGACGTTTTTCAGTGGCCGGCAAGTGGTTGCCATCCACAATACGCAACTGCCAGCCGGGCAGGATCGATGAATGGCCGAGCGTTTCGACGGTTGGTATCAAACGCTCGGCACTGCCCGAAATGAGGGCGCGAAGCAGCTCGGGTTCGGTTCGCTTGATCTTGTCATAGAGTGCCGAAACACTGACCGAAAGGCCCTCCATCTTGCGCGCCGCCGCGTGCAACGACGGCCTCAAGCCCAATGAAACAAGGGACATCAGCTCAACAACGGTTGAAAACAAAAGCTCACGTGAGTACTGCCGTTGGCGGTGATCATCGAACACCTTGTCAACCCAAGCGGCATCTACTGCCTGCTCTAATATCAACTTGGTCATGACGCTGGCCGGAGCCTGTTTTTCAAACCGTTCTAAAACCTTTTCCCACATAGTTTCGCCGTCCTGACTGGATTGGTTAGGGGATTTTAAACCAAGACCTTGAAAGGGATGGCTCTTACAGCGGGTCACTTTTGGCAAACGCCCCAAAAGTAACCAAAAGGTCTTTGCCCCACCACTCGGTGCCTCGCTTAGGCTCGGCATGCCCGCACTCCGGCCCGGTTCCGCGGGTCGCCGCGACGGGCCATCCTTGGCCCGGCGCGGCTAAACCGGCGTCCTGCCGGTTTACCCGCTCCACCGTGCCTACTTGCGGCCATCGTGGTTAACGGGGCCCGCAGATCAAAATCAAAAGCAGATCAAAAGCACGCAGCCTCGCTGGCGCTCGACAGCTGCTACGGGCGGGGTAGCGCTGCTTTTTGTGGGAGCTGGCTTGCCTGCGATGCAGACAACTCGGTCTTCCAGATACACCGAGGCGATGCCATCGCAGGCAAGCCAGCTCCCACATTTGACCGTGCCCGCTTTTGATTGGGCTGTTGCTGTTGCTTCACCACACTCAAGCCGGCCGGTAGGCCGCTGTGCTCTTGATCTGCTTTTGATCTTGATCTTAGGCGCCCCGTTAAACCACGCTGGCCGAACGCAGGCTTTGGAGCGTGGGTAACCCGGCAGGACGCCGGGTTAGCCGCGCTGGGCCAAGGATGGCCCATCGCCGCGGCCCACGGTCCAAAGCCGGAGTGAGGGCACACCGAGCATTAGCGAGGTGCCGAGTGGTGGGGCAAGAGCGTTTTGCTTACTTTTGCGCTGTTCAAAAGTGAGCCGCTGTAAGAGCGGAACCATAAGCGGCCGTTACCTAAATAACGGATATGTACACCACCACCACCACCCTCAGGGCCGATACAAATGCGCATGCCCCGCGCGATACAACGACGACTCACCAAAACCGTCACTGGCCAAAACCCGACCCACGACAATCAACGCCGTACGCCGAAACCCCTTGGCCGCCACCTTCCCGGCAATATCCGCCAGCGTACCAATGGCCCAATCCTGATCCGGCCAGGTCGCCCGATGCACCACGGCAATCGGACAATCCTCCCCATAGTGAGGCACCAACTCAGCCACGATCTTCTCCAGATGATTCACCCCCAGGTGAATCGCCATGGTCGTCCCATGCTGCGCCAAACTACTGAACGCCTCACCCTCAGGCATCGCCGTCTTATCCGCATACCGCGTCAAAATCACACTCTGCGCAATGTCCGGCAACGTCAGCTCAGCCTCCAGCAACGCCGCACACGCCGCCACCGCCGTAACCCCTGGAATGATCTGAAACCCAATCCCCAGCTCCCGCAACAGCCGAATCTGCTCCCCAATCGCCCCGTACAAACTCGGATCCCCGGAATGCACCCGCGCCACATCCTGGCCTTTCTCATGGGCCGTCTTGATCAGCCCAATGATCTGCTCCAGATGCAGCTCCGCACTGTTAACCACCAACTCCGCCTGATGCCCCTCAAGCACCGCCGCCGGCACCAGCGAACCGGCATAGATAATCACCGGGCAACTGCGAATCAGCCGCTGCCCCTTGACGGTGATCAGTTCCGGGTCACCTGGACCGGCGCCGATGAAAAAGACAGTCATGGATTCATTCCTGTGAAAAAAAGCACGCGAGCAGCCCTCCAGATGAAGATTGCTCATGATCAAAGCTGACGATTATCGGGAATTCAGACGGCGCAAGCCAATGCAAAGGTGGCCTGGGCGGTTTTTTTGCGGGTGACCAGCAGGGTAGCAGGGCCTTGGGACAGGTGTTCTGCGAGGGCCAGGGCGGCACTTTCCGCGATGCCGTAGCAGCCGGTATGAGCAAAAACCGTCTCAGACTTATGGCTCAATCGATCTTCATAAGACGCCAATTGCGCCGCACTGAAAAACACCAACGGCAACTCCAGAACCTGAGCCAGCGCCAGCAACCCCGGCTCATCCTGTTTGCGATCAAGACTGGCCAACGCAGTGATGCACTGACGCTCAATGCCACCCTCAGCGAGGGCGGCGTTGAACAGTTCAAGCAGGATGTCGACAGAACAACCCCGCTGGCACCCCAGGCCAACCGCCAGGATCATGCCGAATACTGACCATCACGGTTACGGCGAAACAGCCAGGCACTGATCAAGCCCAGCGCCAGCCAGAAGGCAATGTTGGTCAACTGCGAGGCAACCTTGAACTGAGCTTCCAGGGCTTCCGGCGCGAGCATCGAGTGGACTTCCGGCTGTGGTGCGCCAATCACATGGGGCACCGTCAGGATCGCCACGCCCAGGACTTTCAGCAACCACTTGCGACCGAACACGATCAGCGCGATACCGGCAGCGGTGGAGCCGGCAGTGCCGATCCACCAGATCTGCCGTTGTGCCAAGTCTGCGGCAGCCGTGCCCGGCAATTCAGGCGGCAAACCCAGGGTTGGCGCCAACACAAAGGTGGCGTAACCGGCCAGACCCCACAGCAGGCCTTGAGCCGTACGGGTCGGTGCACGCAGGGTGTACAGGCCGGCAAGCATCAGGGCAAAGCCCACGGCAACCACCAGGTTACCGCCTGTGGTCGACAGCACGCGCTGCCAGCCATCTTCCGGCTCCCAGGCTTCGGCGTCGTGGCTGTGGGCTGCAGCGCCGGCATGCTCATGCACTTCGGTGGCCACGGGGGCTTTTTCGAAGGTTTCCGCCTGCAGAATCAGTGGGGCAACCCAGAAGCTTTGCAGCAAGGTCAGCAGCAAGGCGGCCAGAAGACCGGTGAAACCTGCGGTTTGGGCAATACGCTTGATCATGTCGGCAGGTCTCAGTGGCACGGGAACGCGGCGCTGTGGCGGGTATCGTGGGCGGCGTTGTGCACCGCTTCGATGTGCGAGAAACCGGCGAAATACACCAGGCACGCGCCGAGGATCGACGCGCCGATAGCGGCGGTCAGGCGTTGGCTCAGGGTGGCGGTGGTGCTGGCGGTAGAGGCGGTGCTGCTGATGATCGACATGGCGCGTCCCTTCAGGGTTCAGGGTGCACGAGCGCATGAAAACCCCGCGAGCCAGGCACGCAGGGTTCTGAACAGCGCCCGCCCACCGCGGGTTTGTTATCTGATTTTTTCGGGCCGGTCTCCGGGCTTACGAGGGGCCTGGGCCTTGAAAGCATCACCTTCCCATGCCCTGGAGGCACAGTGGATTTGACGCTTCACTCGCTTACCGTTGCGGGGGCAGCACCGGACTCGTCACGCCCTTGAGTAAAGGAACATGACTCACCGGTTTCCCGTTTCACCCTGTGAAGGGCACCCGAAACAAGATGTGTAGGAGAGCATGGGCGGGCGATGGACGTCAAATCGCCGCGTTAACTCCAGCGTTTGAACAACACACTGGCATTCACGCCACCAAATCCGAATCCATTGGATATCGCGTATTCAATCGGCAGCGGCCGGGCTTGACCTCGGACCATATCCAGCCCTTCGGCAGCGGGGTCCGGGTTGTCCAGGTTGAGGGTCGCCGGGGCAATCTGATCGCGCAGGGCGAGCACAGTGAAGATCGCCTCGATCCCGCCCGCTGCGCCCAACAGATGGCCGGTCGCCGACTTGGTGGCGCTGATCGCGACGCTGGCATTTGCACCGAACAGCGTATTGATCGCCGCCAGTTCGCCGTTGTCACCTACGGGTGTCGACGTGGCATGGGCGTTCAAATGCTGGATCTGTGCGGCGCTGATCCCCGCCTGCGCAATCGCCAATTCCATCGCCCGGCGCGCACCGGAGCCATCTTCCGGCCCTGAAGTCATGTGATAGGCGTCGGCGCTGGTACCGTAGCCCACCAGCTCGGCGATAGGCGTGGCCCCGCGAGCCAGTGCATGCTCCAGCTCCTCGATCACCAATATCCCGGCACCTTCGCCCATCACAAATCCATCTCGGCCTTGATCAAATGGGCGGGAAGCCAATGCCGGCGTGTCGTTGTAATCGCTGGACAGTGCACGTGCTGCGGCAAAACCGCCGAGGCTGACCCGGTGGATGCAGGCTTCGGCGCCGCCACACACGGCGATATCGATTTCCCCTGCGCGGATCATCCGAGCGGCATCACCAATCGCCTGTACGCCGGCGGCGCAAGCGGTGACGGGGGAGCCGAGCGGGCCTTTCAGTTGGTGCTGGATCGACACATGCCCGGCTGCCATGTTGCCGAGGAATGACGGGATCGTGAACGGCGACAGGCGGCGTGGCCCTTTGCTGTCAGCCGTACGAACGGCCTCGGCAATCGCGGGAAAACCACCCACGCCGGAGGCGATGATTGTCGCGGTACGTTCTTGCTGCGATGGCGTCTGCGGACTCCAGCCAGCCTGGGCCAGGGCCTCTTGCGCGGCTGCCAGGGCAAACACGATGAACCGGTCCATCTTGCGTTGTTCCTTGGCCGGGATGACAGTGTCGGGGTCAAAGCCGGCTTCAGGGTCCTGGGTGCGGTCGAGCACTTGGCCGCCGATGCTGATTGCCAGGTCGCCGACCAATGCCTCGGGTAGCCTGCGAATCCCGGATTCACCGGCCAGCAGGCGTTTCCAGGTCTGTTCCACGCCGGTTGCCAGCGGGGTCACTGCACCCATGCCGGTCACAACAATTCGCTTACTCATGATCGCTTAGCTCCGCAAATTTCAGGTTGGTAGCATTGCATGGACGAAGCTATCATTATGAAAGTAACATTCGATAGCTTAAATTTCCGGGGCCGCCCCATAGAGGAACTGCAATGCAACGTAAGTCGCTGGTGAATGCCGAATGCCCGGTAGCCCGTGGAGTGGAACGGGTAGGCGAGTGGTGGAGCATCCTGATCATGCGCGACGCGCTGCAAGGTTTGCGGCGCTTTGACGAGTTTTCACAGAGCCTGGGAATCGCTCCGAACATGCTGACTCGCCGGCTCAACAGCCTGGTGGACGCGGGGCTGTTGGAGCGCCGGCAATACAGCGAGCGGCCGCCACGTTTCGAGTACGTGCCGACGCCGGTCGGCGAGGATTTCCGGGTGGTGATCATGGCGTTCGTCGGTTGGGGCAACCGCCATTTCGCCAACGAAGGTGAAAGCCTGCAATTGGTTGACCGGGAAACCCGGCGCCCGGTGGAAGTGGCGGTGGTGGACGCCGACGGTGTGCGCGTGTCCGTCGAGCAATGCAGCGTTCAGGCCGGGCCGGCGGCGAGCGAAGGCATGCTGGAGCGCCTGGCGCTGCTTAGTGCCAAACGCTCGGACATTGACCCGTCCCCGCTCACTGCGTAGCCTTGCACCTTCGAGGTTCTTCGGCCCAAGCCGAAGCTAAGAAGGGAACGCGGTCAATGCCGCGGCTGCCCCCGCAACTGTAAAGGGTTTATCTGACTGCCACGCCACTGCCTGAACAAGGCGGGAAGGCGCAGCCAGCGCCGGCCTCACCGCCGGCAAGCCCCAAGCCAGGAGACCTGCCTCGCAACCGATTTTCTACTTCAACCGGGCGGGGTGATCCGGTGGCGAATTCTGCTTCTGCGCACCCGCGCAGGGCCACTCGTCCCGTATGCCCGCCCCAAAGGGCATCCGATGAAAACACTGGCCAAACTCCCCGTCACCATCGTTACCGGCTTCCTCGGCTCGGGCAAGACCACCTTGCTGCGCCACATGCTGGATAACGCCCAGGGGCGCCGCATCGCGGTGATCGTCAACGAGTTCGGCGAGCTGGGCATTGACGGTGAAATCCTCAAGCAATGTTCCATCGGCTGCACCGAAGAAGAAGCCAACGGCCGCGTCTACGAATTGGCCAATGGCTGCCTGTGCTGCACGGTCCAGGAAGAGTTCTTCCCGGTGATGCGCGAACTGGTGGCCCGTCGCGGCGACCTCGACCATATCCTCATCGAAACCTCGGGCCTGGCCCTGCCAAAACCCTTGGTCCAGGCGTTCCAGTGGCCGGAAATCCGCAGTGCCTGCACCGTTGACGCCGTGATCACCGTGGTCGACAGCCCGGCCGTGGCCGCCGGCACGTTCGCCGCCTTCCCGGACCAGGTCGACGCCCAGCGCAAGCTCGACCCGAACCTGGACCATGAATCGCCGCTGCACGAGCTGTTCGCCGACCAACTGGCCAGCGCCGACCTGGTGATCCTCAACAAGTCCGACCTGATCAGCCCTGAAGACCTGGCCCGTGTGCGCCTGGAAGTGGCTGAAGAACTGCCGCCAGCGGTCAAAATCATCGAAGCCAGCAGCGGTCGCCTGCCGCTGGACGTGTTGATCGGCCTGGGTGCGGGCTCCGAAGAACATATCGACGGTCGCCACAGCCATCACGATCATCATCACGAAGGTGAAGACGACCACGATCACGACGCCTTCGATTCCATCTCCATCGAACTGCCCCAGGCTGACGAAAGCCTGCTGCTGGACGCCCTGACCCAACTGGTGGTCAAGCACGGCATCCTGCGGGTCAAGGGCTTTGCGGCGATCCCGAACAAACCGATGCGCCTGCTGATCCAGGGCGTGGGCACCCGTTTTGACAAGCACTTCGACCGCGCCTGGCGCGCCGATGAGCTCCGCGCCACGCACCTGGTGCTGATCGGCCAGGAACTGGACGCCGTCTTGCTTGAAGCGCAACTGCGCGCCGCCCTCAGCGTTTAACCCATGCACCTGCTCAGGACCCAGCCCGGCGGTTTCGTTTCGGATGACAACATCGCCGACCTTGGACAGACTCCCGCCGAGCTGGTAATCCTGTGCAGCGGTGATTCCAGCCTGGCGTTGCTGGCCGAAGCGGCCCAGCAGTTGCCCGAGGATTACCCGAGCCTGCGGCTGGCCAACCCGATGCAGGTGCAGAACCATGCCTCGGTCGACCTGTATGTGGATGAGGTACTGCGTCACGCCAAGGTCATCCTGATTTCGCTGCACGGCGGCATCGGTTATTGGCGCTACGGTATCGAGCGCTTGGTGGAATTGGCCGAGCGTGGAGTGCAACTGATTCTGGTGCCGGGGGATGATCGCCCGGACCCGGAACTCAGCGGTCTCAGCACCGTGGGTGCCGAGGAGCGTGACCGGCTCTGGCACTTCCTGCGCCAGGGTGGCTTGGGTAATGCGCTGGATTTCTATCGCTGCCTGGCTGCGGGCTATCTTGGCCGCGATTACGCCTGGAGCGAGCCGCAAACCCTGCCGCGCACGGCGATTTATCACCCGCACAAAGCCAATGCCCGTCTCAACGATTGGCAGGCCGATTGGCAAGCTGATTTTCCGGTGGCGGCGGTGCTGTTCTACCGCTCGCATTTGCAGGCGGCCAACACCGGCTTTATCGATGTGTTTTGCCAACGCTTGCAGGCGGCGGGTCTTAACCCGTTGCCGATGGCGGTGGCCAGTTTGAAAGAACCCGGCTGCCTGACGGTGGTCGAGGACTTGCTGGACGAGGTGCACGCCTCGGTGATTCTGAACACCACCGGCTTTGCCCAATCCAGCCCCGAAGCCCCGCACCTGCGGCCGTTTCGCCGCAATATCCCGGTGATCCAGGCGATTTGCGCCCAGGACAACGAGCCCGGCTGGCAGGCCAGCGAGCAAGGCCTCGGCCCACGTGACCTGGCGATGCACATCGCGTTGCCGGAACTGGACGGGCGCATCATCAGCCGGCCCATCAGCTTCAAAGACCTGGCCTGGCGCAGCGAGCGCAGCCAGTCGGATGTGGTGTGCTATCGCGCGCAGCCGGAACGCATGGACTTCGTCGCCGAACTGGCGCGGCGTTGGGTGGAACTGGCGCGGGTACCGAATGGCGAAAAACGCATCGCGCTGATCCTCGCCAACTACCCGACCCGGGATGGGCGTATCGGCAATGGTGTGGGGCTCGACACCCCAGCCGCTGCGCTGAACATCTTGCGCGCATTAAAGACTGAAGGTTATCCGCTGCCGGACGTCCTGCCGGAAAGCGGCACGGCGCTGATCCAGGAACTGTTGGGCGGTGTCAGCAACGACCTGGACAGCCTCGACCTGCGTCCGTGTCACCAAAGCCTGGCGCTCGACGACTACGAAGCGATGTTCAACCGCTTGCCCGAGTCTAACCGCCAAGCGGTTTTGGCACGCTGGGGCACACCTCATACCGATCCGATGTTCCGCGACGGCCGCATGATGATTGCCGGCCTGCGTTTCGGCCTGACCTTCGTCGGCATCCAGCCGGCCCGGGGTTACCAGGTCGACGCCAGTGCCGTTTATCACGACCCGGACCTGGTGCCGCCCCACGGTTACCTGGCGTTCTACTTCTGGTTGCGCCAGACCTACGGCGCCCACGGCGTGATCCACGTCGGCAAGCACGGCAACCTGGAGTGGCTGCCGGGCAAGGGCGTCGGGCTTTCCGAAAATTGCTGGCCGGACGCATTGCTGGGGCCGTTGCCGAATATCTACCCGTTTATCGTCAACGACCCGGGCGAGGGCGCCCAGGCCAAGCGCCGTACCCAGGCGGTGATCATCGATCACCTGATGCCGCCGCTGACCCGGGCCGAAACCTACGGGCCGTTGCGCGACCTGGAGCTGCTGGCCGACGAGTATTACGAAGCACAACTCCTCGACCCTCGACGGGCCCGCGAGCTGCAAAAGGACATCCTCAAGCTGGTGCGGGAAACCCGTATCGACCAGGAATTGGCCCTGGACGAGAACCTCGACAGCGACGCCGACGCGGCGATCTGGCTGCCGCGCCTGGACACTTACCTGTGTGACTTGAAGGAGTCGCAGATTCGCGATGGCCTGCACATCTTTGGTGAGTCGCCCGAGGGCCGGTTGCGCATCGACACCTTGCTGGCCTTGCTGCGTATTCCGCGTGGCGATGGGCGCGGGCCGCAATCGAGTCTGCTGCGGGTATTGGCCAAGGCTTTCGAGCTGGGTTTCGATCCGCTGGATTGCGCCTTGGCCGAGCCGTGGACCGGGCGTCGTCCATTGGTGTTGCAGGATATCGACACGCAATTGTGGCGTACCGCCGGCGACACCCGTGAACGCTTGGAGCTGTATGCCGCGCGCCTGATCGAGCAGGCGCTGGAAGGTGCGGTGGAACAGCTTGAAGAGCCCGGCTGGGAAGACGTCAAGTCGGTGATCGAGAGCCTGCGCATCGTCGTCGCGCCCCGCCTGGATGCTTGCGGCCCGGCGGAAATGCGCGGGTTGCTGGATGCATTGAGCGGGCGGTTCGTCCCGGCCGGGCCCAGCGGTGCGCCGAGCCGGGGCCGCCTGGACGTGTTGCCTACCGGTCGCAATTTTTTCTCGGTGGATGTGCGCAACCTGCCCACTACCACCGCTTGGCGCATCGGCTTCCAGTCGGCGAACCTGATTCTTGAGCGTCACCTGCAGGATCATGGCGACCACTTGCGCCAGCTCGGCCTGTCGGTGTGGGGCACTGCCACCATGCGCACCGGCGGCGACGACATTGCCCAGGCCATGGCACTGATGGGCGTGCGCCCGGTATGGGCCACGGGCAGCCAGCGGGTGGATGACTTTGAAATCCTGCCCATCAGTCTGCTGGACCGGCCACGGGTGGATGTGACCTTGCGCGTGTCGGGGTTCTTCCGCGATGCGTTCGCCAACCTGATCCGGCTGTTCGACGCGGCGGTGCAAGCCGTGGCGGCGCTGGACGAGCCCGACGACCTGAACCCACTGGCCGCCAAGGTGCGCAGCGAGCGCGAAGCGTTGCGCCTGTCGGGCCTGGACGAGGAAGCGGCGGCGAAACAGGCCGGTTGGCGGATCTTCGGCGCCAAGCCCGGGGCCTACGGCGCCGGCGTGCAGGGCGCGATTGACGGGCGTTTGTGGCAGAGCCGCGAAGACCTGGCCGAGGTTTACCTGAACTGGGGCGGCTACGCCTATGGCGGCTCCGATGAAGGCACCGCCGCCCGTGAACAGTTTGCCCAGCGCTTGAGCCAGGTGCAGGCGGTGTTGCAGAACCAGGACAACCGCGAGCATGACCTGCTCGACTCCAATGACTACTACCAATTCCAGGGCGGCATGCTCGCCGCCGTGGAAACCCTGAGCGGCGACAAGGCCGCCAGTTATCATGGTGACCACAGCCAGCCGGACCTGCCGAAGATCCGCACGCTGAAGGAAGAGCTGAACCGGGTGATTCGTGCCCGGGCGGCCAACCCGAAGTGGATCGAAGGGGTGAAGCGCCACGGCTACAAAGGCGCGTTCGAGATGGCCGCGACCGTGGACAATCTGTTTGCGTTCGACGCCACCACGGCGCTGATCGACGATCATCAATACGCGTTGCTGGCGGACGCCTATTTGCTGGACCCGGACACCCGCGCCTTTGTGCGGCAGCACAACCCGGATGCCCTGCGGGACATGACCGAGCGCATGCTCGAAGCCCAGCAGCGTGGCATGTGGCAGGAGCCCGGGGCGTACCGCGAAGCGTTGGAAAACCTGTTGTTGGATATAGAAGAAGGCAGTTGATGACCGACCTCCCGCATTTCCCGCTGTCCGCCGTTGTCGGTGCCGACGACTTGAAACTGGCCCTGTGCCTGACTGCCATCGACCCAAAAATCGGCGGCGTGCTGATTGAAGGCCCGCGCGGCATGGCCAAGTCCACCCTGGCCCGTGGTCTGGCGGACCTGCTCGCCAGCGGCCAGTTCGTTACGCTGCCGTTGGGCGCCACCGAAGAGCGTCTGGTGGGCACCCTTGATCTGGACGCGGCGCTCGGCGAAGGCCGCGCACAGTTTTCCCCCGGCGTACTGGCCAAGGCCGACGGCGGTGTGCTCTACGTCGATGAAGTCAATTTGCTGCCCGATCACCTGGTGGACCTGCTGCTGGACGTGGCCGCCAGCGGCACCAACCTGATCGAGCGCGACGGCATTTCCCACCGGCATTCGGCGCGCTTCGTGCTGATTGGCACCATGAACCCGGAAGAGGGCGAGTTGCGCCCGCAATTGCTCGACCGGTTTGGTTTCAACGTAGCGCTGAGCGGGCACACCCAGCCGGCTGAGCGGGGGCAGATCATTCGTCGCCGGCTGGATTTTGACAGCGACCCTCAGGGCTTCTGCGGGCACTGGGCCGATCAGCAGGCCGCGTTGCGTGAGCGCTGCACTCAGGCGCGGGCTTTACTGGATAGCATTCCGCTGGATGACCAGGCGCTGGCGCAGATCACCGAGCGCTGCTTTGCCGCTGGGGTCGATGGCTTGCGCGCCGACCTGGTCTGGCTGCGCGGCGCCCGTGCCCATGCGGCCTGGCGGGGTGCGACGGTCATCGGCGAGGAAGATATCGAAGCCGTTGCGGAATTTGCCCTGCGTCACCGGCGCCAGGAGCAATCACCGCCTGCTACTCCGCCTGCAGGCGGTCAATCAGCCGAGCCCAATGATTCAACAGAAGGCCAGGGCCAATGGGGCGACATGCCCGCGCCTGCGCTGACGACGGGTGCTCGCCGGGACGTGCCCACCTGGCCAAAAAGCCCTAGGCATCCGCCCCAGGCTTCCAGCGGGGGCGGATGCGCGGCCCAAGGCGGGTCGACTGGACAAGGGCCGGCGAGGCCAGGCGCGCAGCGCGGCCGAAGGTTCGATCAACTGGCCGGGTACCTTGCTCGGCGGGCGGCCGCAGCGTCGTGAAGATCTGTTGTATCAACTGCGCAGCCGCACGCCCCATGAACTGTGGCTGGTGATTGTCGATGCTTCGGCGTCCACCCGGCGGCATCAGGCGCTGAGCGATGCCAAGGGATTACTGGCCCAACTGTTCGACGATGCCTATCGACAGCGGGCGCGCATGGCGTTGCTCGCCGTGAGCGGGCAATCGCCAAAGTGGCAGGTGCAGGGATTAAAGGCGGCGAAAGGGCTGGGTCGGTGGCTTGATGGCCTCGGTGCAGGTGGTGGCACGCCATTGTTGGCAGCGCTGAACGAAGCGGGGCACTGGTTGGCGGCTCGTCGCAAACGTTACCCGGTGGAGCAGCAGCGGTTGCTGGTGATCACCGATGGGCGGCTGAAGGATGTGGCAGGGCTGCCGCAGCTGGACTGCCCGGGCTTGCTGGTGGACATCGAGCGCGGCCCGATCCGCCTGGGCCGCGCGAAAGCGCTGGCTACCGGGCTGCAGGTGGATTATCGGCACATCGATCACCTGTAAGCCCCCCCGCAAATCCGTCCGTAGCAGCTGTCGAGCGTCAGCGAGGCTGCGTCGGGCGCGACTCGGTAATGGAGGATGACTCGGCAATTGCGGTGCTGCCGACGCAGCCTCGCTGGCGCTCGACAGCTGCTACGGGGGTGCCGGGTACGTTCGGCCACAGATCCGCCACCAGGAAGAGTCGTTCGGCTTCTTCCCATTCGCCTTCGCTGTTTTCCATCAGGCGCACCAGCAACTGCGCGGGCGCCATGGGGTCCAGTTCGGTGAGCCAGTCTCGCATCCGGGCCGCATCCCAAGCTTCATCCGCCGGGTAGTGCGCCGGCGCCAGCCATGCATGGCGGGGTAGCGGTTGCCAGCGACCGGCGGGGCTTTGCTCGATAAACCTCGACCAATCACGCTGATGCAGCCAGCGGCCATTCAGGTGCTGCGGATGCGCGCCCACCGGCGCTTGCGCCATGCCAGGCCATGGGTAGAGCAAATACCCGCCCAGCCACAAATGGGCATCAAATCTCTGGATATCCAGCGCCGCCAGTATTTCGCGGCTTTCCGGCCGTGCGGAAATCGGCAATTGATGCTGCGCCAGATGGGCCAGCTTGCGGTCGAGCCGGTCATGACAGCCCGGGCCCAGCCATTGCGCGGTGTCCCGGCCGTCGCCGTCCTGGGGCCCGAGATAAAGTTTGATCGCCAGTTCCAGGTGATGCACACCATCACGGTCACGCAGCAGCATGTCCAGCTCGCCCAGGGTATGCCCGGCCTGGCGGATCGGCAGGTTGGCCGCCAGCAATTCCACGCCCGGCGCATGCTGCACGGCGAATTGCCACAGCCGTTCGTAATACAGCCCCAGCCGACGGGTACGTGCCTGGCTCAGCCAATGCAGCAAGGCGCTGCTGTCCTTGTCCAGCTGGCGCAGCCAGTGTTCCAGCAAATGCGGGGCCTGCACCCAGTCGCTGCCGGTCAATGGGTGGCGTTGCGGCCAGGGTGTCTGCTCAAGCATCGGCGGGGCGAGCATCACCCACGCGAGGTCGCGCACCTCGGGGTGACGCAGTTGGCGGGGCAGGTGCTGTAAATCAGGGAACAGAGTCATGGTCCGAGCATAGCCTTTTACAGCCGGGAAGGGGGCTGAGAACCGTTGTCGTCTGGGGTTTGCGGCGACAAAGGATTTTGTGTAACGCCGGCTTTCGCCCATAATCGTTCTTTTTTGCCAGAACCCGAACCCCGCAGGAGCCCCATGGAGCAATTTCGCAATATCGGCATTATCGGTCGCCTGGGCAGTACCCAGGTGCTGGACACCGTCCGCCGGCTGAAAAAGTTTCTGCTCGAGCGCCACCTGCATGTGATCCTCGAAGACACCATCGCTGAAATCCTCCCCGGCCACGGCCTGCAAACCTCGTCGCGCAAGATGCTCGGTGAAGTCTGCGACATGGTGATCGTGGTAGGCGGCGACGGCAGCCTGTTGGGCGCCGCCCGTGCGCTGGCGCGGCATAACGTGCCGGTGCTGGGGATCAACCGCGGGAGCCTGGGATTCCTCACCGATATTCGCCCCGACGAGCTGGAAGTCGAAGTGGCCAAGGTGCTGGACGGCCATTACCTGGTGGAAAACCGCTTCCTGCTGCAAGCCGAAGTGCGCCGCCATGGCGAAGCCATCGGCCAGGGTGACGCCCTCAATGACGTGGTGCTGCACCCCGGCAAGTCGACGCGGATGATCGAGTTCGAGCTGTACATCGACGGCCAGTTCGTGTGCAGCCAGAAGGCCGACGGCCTGATCGTCGCCACGCCGACCGGCTCCACGGCCTACGCGCTGTCGGCCGGCGGGCCGATCATGCATCCCAAGCTGGATGCCATTGTGATCGTGCCGATGTACCCCCATATGTTGTCCAGCAGACCTATCGTGGTCGACGGCAACAGTGAGTTGAAAATCGTGGTGTCCAAAGACATGCAGATCTACCCGCAAGTCTCCTGCGACGGGCAGAACCATTTCACCTGCGCCCCCGGTGACACCATCACCGTGAGCAAAAAGGCACAGAAGTTGCGGTTGATCCACCCGCTGGACCACAACTACTACGAAGTGTGCCGTACCAAGCTGGGCTGGGGCAGCCGCTTGGGGGGTGGAGGCGACTGATGCTCGATCCCGCGCGTAGCTACGACCTGATTGGTGACGTGCACGGTTGCGCTCATACCCTTGAGCACTTGCTCGACCGGTTGGGTTACCACAAGCAGGGCGGCACCTGGCGGCATCCGTCGCGAATGGCCGTGTTCCTCGGCGATATCATCGACCGTGGCCCGCGCATTCGCGAGGCGCTGCATATCGTCCACGACATGACTGAGGCCGGCCAGGCGCTGTGCATCATGGGCAACCATGAGTTCAACGCCCTGGGCTGGAGCACCCCCGCACCCCCCGGCAGCGGCAAGCAGTTCGTGCGCGAGCACACGCCACGCCATGCGCGCTTGATCCATGAAACCCTGACCCAGTTCGAGCAGCACCCGGCAGACTGGCACGACTTCCTCGGCTGGTTCTACGACATGCCGCTGTTTATCGATGCCGGACGATTCCGCGTGGTGCACGCTTGCTGGGACAACGGCTTTATCGAACCCCTGCGCGCGCATTTCCCGGACGGCTGCATCGACCAGCACTTCCTGCAAGCCGCCGCCGTGCCCGGCAGTTTCGCCAGCAACGCCTTCGACCGCCTGCTGCGCGGCACCGACATGCGCCTGCCGGACGGCCTGACCCTGACCGGCGGCGACGGCCTGACGCGCTCGTTCTTCCGTACCAAGTTCTGGGAAGACGACCCGAAAACCTACGGCGATATCGTGTTCCAGCCTGATGCGCTGCCGGAACCGGTGGCTGCCACGCCGCTGTCGTCCACTGAAAAGAATTCCCTGCTGCGCTACGGCGTCGACGAGCCGTTGCTGTTCGTCGGTCACTACTGGCGCAGTGGCAAACCGGCGCCGATCCGCCCGAACCTGGCCTGCCTGGACTACAGCGCGGTGCTGTACGGCAAGTTGGTGGCTTACCGGCTGGATCAGGAGACCCGCCTGGACCCGCGTAAATTTGTTTGGGTCGATGTCGAGCGCCCTGAGGTTATTACATGAGTACCGTGGCTGTATTACGCCTGCCGCTGGCAGTGGATTTGAGTGGTTTCGTCAAGCTTCTGCAACGCATGCAAGTGCCCCACCGCGTCAGCGAAGAAGCCGGGGAACAGGTGCTGTGGGTGCCCGATTCCATCAGCGAAGATGTGAAGGTCTTGTACCAACGCTTTCCGGCCGGTGACCCGGACCAGCAATTGGACATTCCCGAGCAGGCGGCGACGGCCAAACGTCCCGGGTTTGTCCAGCAGTTGCGCCACAGCCCGGTGACCGGACTTATCCTGCTGCTGAGCATCATCGTCGGCGCCGTTACGTTGCTGGGGGATAACCTGCAAGCCATGAGCTGGCTGACGTTCCTGCCGTTCAGCGTGTCGGGTGAGTACCTGCACTTCACGCCGCTGGCCGACAGTCTCGCATCAGGGCAGTGGTGGCGCTTGGTCACGCCGATGCTGATCCATTTCGGCATCCTGCACCTGGCCATGAACGGCATGTGGTACTGGGAACTGGGACGGCGTATCGAGTTGCGCCAGGGCAGTATCAACCTACTGGGCCTGACCCTGTTGTTCAGCCTGGTGTCGAACTACGCTCAATACTATTTTGGTGGTCCCGGCCTGTTTGGCGGGTTGTCCGGGGTGCTGTACGGCTTGCTCGGGCATTGCTGGATCTATCAGTTGTTGTCGCCGAACCCGGCGTATCGCCTGCCTCGCGGGGTGTTGGTGATGATGCTGGTGTGGTTGGTGCTGTGCCTGTCGGGCCTGGTTTCGATGATCGGTTTCGGCGAAATCGCCAACGCGGCCCACGTGGGTGGCCTGGTGATGGGTTGCCTGACCGGTTTGTTGGGTGGCTTGTACAGCCGCCGCAAAATGTCTCCTATTTAGTTAAGGAAGAGTCTTATGTCCTCTTTTGTCGAAATGATCGAAAACATCACCCCGGACATCTACGAGAGCCTTAAGCTCGCCGTGGAAATCGGCAAGTGGTCCGATGGCCGCAAGCTCACCGCCGAGCAGCGTGAACTGTCGTTGCAGGCGGTGATCGCCTGGGAACTGCAGAACCTGCCGGAAGACCAGCGCACCGGCTACATGGGCCCGCAGGAATGCGCCTCGAAGTCGGCGCCGGTGCCGAACATCCTGTTCAAGTCGGATGCCATCCATTGATTGAGATTGGCCGTGGTGCAGTCAGCAAGATGTCGGCGCAGTTGGGTGAGCCGACCGTTCAATACGCGTTTCGCCTGGGCGACATCGAGGTGCCGGTCAACCCGTTGATCGGCACCACCGTGCGCCTGGAATACCTCGGTGCGATCCATTGCACCCATTGCGGTCGCAAGACCAAGACCAGTTTCAGCCAGGGTTACTGCTACCCGTGCATGACCAAACTGGCCCAGTGCGACCTGTGCATCATGAGCCCCGAGCGCTGCCATTACGACGCAGGCACCTGCCGCGATCCGGCCTGGGGTGAAAAATTCTGCATGACCGACCACGTGGTGTACCTGGCGAATTCGTCGGGGATCAAGGTCGGCATCACTCGCGCCAGCCAGCTGCCGACCCGCTGGCTCGACCAGGGCGCCAGCCAGGCGCTGCCGATCATGCGGGTTGCCACGCGCCAGCAGTCGGGCTTCGTCGAAGATCTGTTCCGCAGCCAGGTGGCCGACAAGACCAACTGGCGCGCGCTGCTCAAGGGCGACGCCCCGGCAGTCGACCTTGCGCAGGTGCGCGACGAACTGTTCGCCAGCTGTGCCGAAGGCATGCTCGGTTTGCAGGAACGCTTTGGCTTGCAGGCCATCCAACCGGTGACCGACATCGAACCGATCCAAATCCGCTACCCGATCGAGCAGTATCCGACCAAGATTGTCAGCTTCAACCTGGACAAGAACCCGATTGCCGAAGGCACGCTGATGGGGATCAAGGGCCAATACCTGATCTTCGATACCGGCGTGATCAACATTCGTAAATACACGGCCTACCAGCTCGCCGTGCATCAGTAGAAGGACGACAGACATGCGCACCGAACAGCCGAAGATGATTTACCTGAAGGACTATCAGGCGCCGGACTACCTGATCGACGAGACGCACCTGACCTTCGAGTTGTTCGAGGACCATAGCCTGGTCCACGCGCAGCTGGTGATGCGCCGCAACCCCGAGCGCGGCGCCGGCCTGCCCCCGCTGGTGCTGGACGGGCAGCAGTTGGAGCTGCTGTCGGTAAACCTGGCTGACCAGGAACTGACCGACGCCGACTACCAGTTGAGCGACAGCCACCTGACCGTGCACCCCACCAGCGCAACCTTCACCCTCGACACCACGGTGAAGATCCACCCGGAAACCAACACCGCCCTGGAAGGCCTGTACAAATCCGGCGGCATGTTCTGCACCCAGTGCGAGGCCGAAGGTTTCCGCAAGATCACTTATTACCTCGACCGCCCGGACGTGATGAGCGTGTTCACCACCACGGTGATCGCCGAGCAGCACAGCTACCCGGTGCTGCTGTCCAACGGCAACCCGATTGCTTCCGGCCCTGGCGAAGACGGCCGGCACTGGGCGACCTGGGAAGACCCATTCAAGAAACCGGCTTACCTGTTCGCACTGGTGGCCGGTGATTTGTGGTGCGTCGAAGACACCTTCACCACCATGACCGAGCGCACCGTGGCGCTGCGCATCTATGTCGAGCCGGAAAACATCGACAAGTGCCAGCACGCCATGAACAGCCTGAAGAAGTCCATGCGCTGGGACGAAGAAGCCTATGGCCGCGAGTACGACCTCGATATTTTCATGATCGTCGCGGTCAACGACTTCAACATGGGCGCCATGGAGAACAAGGGCCTCAACATCTTCAACTCCAGCGCGGTGCTGGCCCGCGCCGAAACCGCCACCGACGCCGCGCACCAGCGTGTCGAGGCGATCGTCGCCCACGAGTATTTCCACAACTGGTCGGGCAACCGCGTGACCTGCCGCGACTGGTTCCAGCTGTCGCTGAAGGAAGGTTTCACGGTGTTCCGTGATTCGCAGTTCTCTGCCGACATGAACTCGGCCACCGTCAAGCGTATCCAGGACGTGGCCTACCTGCGCACGCACCAGTTCGCCGAAGATGCTGGGCCGATGGCCCACGCGGTACGCCCGGACGGCTTTATCGAAATCTCCAACTTCTACACCCTGACCGTGTACGAAAAGGGCTCGGAAGTGGTCCGCATGATCCAGACCTTGCTCGGCGCCGAAGGCTTCCGCAAGGGCAGCGACCTGTACTTCGAACGCCACGACGGTCAGGCTGTGACCTGCGACGACTTTATCAAGGCCATGGAAGACGCCAACGGCGCCGACCTGACCCAGTTCAAGCGCTGGTACAGCCAAGCCGGTACACCACGCCTGGCGGTGAGCGAGTCCTACGACGCGGCGGCTAAAACCTACAGCCTGACCTTCCGTCAAAGCTGCCCGGCAACCCCGGACAAAGTAGAGAAACTGCCGTTCGTGATTCCGGTTGAACTGGGCCTGCTGGACGGCAAGGGCGCGGGTATCGCCTTGCGCCTGGCCGGTGAAGCCGTTGCGGGCGCCACGTCCCGGGTGATCTCGGTGACCGAAGCCGAACAGACCTTTACCTTTGTAGATATTGTCGAACACCCGCTGCCGTCTCTGCTGCGTGGCTTCTCGGCACCGGTGAAACTGAGCTTCCCGTACAACCGCGACCAGTTGATGTTCCTGATGCAGCACGACAGCGATGGATTCAATCGCTGGGACGCCGGCCAGCAACTGTCGGTGCAGGTGTTGCAGGAGCTGATCGCCCAACATCAGCAGGGCAAGGCACTGGTGCTGGATCAACGCCTGATCACCGCACTGCGCAGCGTGTTGAGTGATGAAAGCCTGGACCAGGCGATGGTCGCCGAGATGCTGTCGCTGCCGAGCGAAGCCTACCTGACTGAAATCAGCGAAGTGGCGGACGTCGAGGCCATCCACGTGGCCCGGGAGTTCGCCCGCAAGCAACTGGCGGATCACCTGTTCGAAGGTTTGTGGCTGCGCTACCAGGCCAATCGCGACCTGTCGAAGAAAACCCCGTACGTGGCCGAGGCGGAACACTTCGCCCGTCGCGCCTTGCAGAACATCGCGCTGTCGTACCTGATGCTCAGCGGCAAGCCGGAAGTGCTGGCGGCGACCCTTGAGCAGTTCGACGCGTGCGACAACATGACCGAGCGCCTGACGGCCTTGGCGGTGCTGGTCAACTCGCCGTTCGAAGAAGAGAAGGCCAAGGCCCTCGCGGTGTTTGCCGAGAACTTCAAGGACAACCCGCTGGTCATGGACCAGTGGTTCAGCGTGCAGGCGGGCAGTGGTTTGCCGGGCGCGCTGGAGCGGGTCAAGGCATTGATGCAGCACCCGGCGTTCAACATCAAGAACCCGAACAAGGTGCGGGCACTGGTGGGCGCGTTTGCCGGGCAGAACCTGATCAACTTCCACGCGGCGGACGGTTCGGGTTATCGGTTCCTGGCAGACCTGGTGATCCAGTTGAACGGCTTCAATCCGCAGATCGCTTCGCGGCAGTTGGCGCCGTTGACCCGCTGGCGCAAGTACGACGGCGCGCGGCAGGCGTTGATGAAAGGTGAGCTGGAGCGGATTCGCGCCTCGGGCGAGCTGTCCAGCGATGTGTTTGAGGTGGTGAGCAAGAGCCTTGCGTAACTGAGACCGCCGTTTTCTCAAGGCTGAGCACTGCTTATGTGGCGAGGGAGCTTGCTCCCGCTGGGCTGCGTAGCGGCCCCAAAATCTTGGGAGCGCTACGCACTGGAGCGCCAGCCTGGTCCAGCGGGAGCAAGTGTTTTTAGATAACCGGCGGCCAGCGCAGGTCTAGAGCGTCTTCGTCGGTATAGCGCGGGAAACGCTCCGCGATCATCTCGTGGGGCACCCCCAGCGGTATCGCGCTGGCAGCGTCCAGGCGGGCCACTTGCTCAGCCGAGAGTTGCACACTCAACGCGCCCAGGGTGCCATCCAGCTGTTCGCGTGTGCGCGGGCCCAGAATCGGAATCAGCGCGGTGGTGGAGCGACGGGCTTTTTCCCGCAGCCAGGCGATGGCGATGTGCGTCGGCGTGGCGTCCAGTTCACCAGCGACGGCCAGCAAGGTGTCGAGCACTGCCGTTTCCCGAGCACTTTTTTCCGTGTGAACCAGAATCCCCAACTTGCTGGCGCGGGTATCGTCCTGGCTGTTGCGATATTTTCCGGTGAGAAAACCACCCCCAGCGGTGACCACAACGTGGCGGCCAGCCCCAGGGCTTCGGCCATGGGCAGCAGCTCACGGTCGGCGGTGCGCTCGGCCAGGCTGTATTCGGTCTGGATCGCTACCAGCGGCGCAAAGCCGCGCACTTCGGCGAGCAGGTCGGCGCGGGCAATGCGCCAGGCAGGGAAGTTGGACAGCCCGGCGTAGTGGATCTTGCCGGCGCGCACCAGGTCATCAAACCCCCGCAGGATCTCTTCCATCGGCGTGACGTTGTCGCTGATATGCGCCCAGAACAGGTCGATGTGATCGGTGTTCAGGCGTTTCAGGCTTTCTTCGACGGCGCGCACCATGTTCTTGCGGTTATTGCCGAGCTTGAGGGTGCCTTCGTCCTGAGGCTGGGTGCGCAAGGTGTACTTGCTGGCGATCACCAGGCGGTCGCGTTCCGACGCAATAAACTCGCCGAGCAGCACTTCCGATTGGCCGAACTGGTAGCCGTTGGCGGTATCGAGGAAATTACCGCCGGCCTCAAGGTAGCCGTCGTAAATCCGCTTGGATTCTTCGCGCTCGGCGCCGTGGCCCCAGCCTGTACCGAAGTTGGCGGTACCCAGGGCCAGCTCTGAAACCCGCAGGCCGCTGCGACGGCCAAAGACTTTATTGCGCATACGAGAACTCCTGACGCTGTGGTTTGATTTAAATGTTTTGCAACATCTATTTAATATGATGTGAGTCATATTTTTCGTCAAGCGGCTTTTTTTGCCGTTGAAAGGCAGGGCGTCTGCTCCTGACACTTTCTGACAGAGGCCTCTGCTAAGCTTCGCCACCTTCCTTTTTTCGAGCGTGATCAACGTGTCGCGTACCAGTCGTCTGCTGACCTTGTTGCAAGTCCTGCGGAGTAAGAAGCGCCCCGTGACGGCCGCCGTGCTGGCGGCGGAATTGGAGATTTCCGAACGTACGCTGTACCGCGACATCGCCGAGCTGACGGCGTTGGGCGCGCCGATCTATGGCGAGGCGGGCGTGGGTTATGTGCTGCGTGCGGGTCTGTTCCTGCCGCCGCTGATGCTCAACGCCGACGAGACCGAAGCCATCGTGCTGGGCTTGCGGTATGTCGATCAGCGCGGTGATGACGTACTGAGCCAGGCGGCGGCCAATGCCCTCGCGAAGATTGCTGATGTACTCGACCCGGCGGCCCAGGAAGCGTTGCGCAATCCCACCTTGCTGCCGGGCCCGCAAGGGTTCGGCTACCCGGAAAACCGCGTGCCGTTGAATGTGTTTCGCGAGGCCATTCGCGGCCAGGCCAAGCTGCACATCGATTACGCCGATGCCAGCCAGACCGCCAGCCAGCGCCTGATCTGGCCCCTTGCCCTGGGCTTTCTCAACGAAGTGCGGGTGATCGTCGCGTGGTGCGAATTGCGTGGGGCCTATCGCACCTTCCGTACCGACCGCGTGGCCGCCGCCAGCCTTCACGGCGAGCGTTATCCGGGGCGGCGCAGCGACTGGCTACGGGGCTGGCGCAAGCTGATGGAACAGAACGAATCCGGGCCGTTCACTCCTGACAAGAACTGACACAACGCTGCTTTAGCATGGCTCCATAAATCACTAACAAGGAGCTGTCACCATGTCCCAACCCACCCCCGAGCTGGCCCCGGCGATTGCGACCTACATTGCCGCTGCGAATGCCGGCGACACATCCTTGGTCGCCGACTGTTTTGCCGAAGATGCCAACGTGTTCGATGAAGGCGAGCACCAGGTCGGTACCGCCGCCATTGCGCGTTGGATGGAAGACACCGGGCGCCGCTACCAGCCCAAGGTCCAGGTGCTGAATGTGCAGCACCGCACCGGCAAGGTGCTGGTCAGCAACCTGATCACCGGCAGCTTTCCCGGCAGCCCACTGGAGCTGCGCTATACCTTCCGCCTCAACGAGCAAGGCAAGATTTCCCGATTGGATATTTCCCTGTAGCCGTCATGGCATACTGCCGAGCATGACTTTCGACTCGCCACTCGCCGCCTACCAGCACGCCATCACCGAACAGGGTTTCGTCCCCGACGACGCCCAGCGTGAGGCGGTGCAAGCCCTGCAAGACTGCCATCAGGCCCTGCATCACGGGCATGGGCCTATCACCGGGGTGTACCTGTGGGGCCCGGTCGGTCGGGGTAAGACCTGGCTGATGGACCAGTTCTACCAAAGCCTGCGAGTTCCAGCGCGGCGCCAGCATTTTCATCACTTCATGGGCTGGGTGCACCAGCGCTCGTTCCAACTGACGGGCACCCACGACCCCTTGCAGGCCCTGGCCCGTGAACTGAGCCGGGAAGTGCGGGTGCTATGTTTTGATGAGCTGTTCGTCAATGACATTGGTGACGCGATCATTCTCGGCCGGCTGTTCCAGGTGATGTTCGAGGAAGGCGTGGTGATGGTCTGCACGTCCAACCAGCCACCGGACCAGCTGTACGCCGATGGCTTCAATCGCGATCGTTTCCTGCCGGGAATCGAGGCCATCAAACGGCATATGCGGGTGGTGGCAGTGGATGGCGGGGAAGATCATCGCCTGCATCCAGGGGCCGCGCTGCAGCGTTACTGGGTTGATCAGCCCGACGCGTTGGCCGAGGTGTTTCGCCAGTTGAGCCATGGGCAGGCGGTGAGCAGCGCGCCGGTTGCGGTCGGCTACCGCTCCATCGTGGCGGTGCAGTCCAGTGAGACGGTGCTGTGGTGTCGTTATGCCGATCTATGCGAACAGCCGTTGGCCGCCATGGATTTCATGCTGCTGTGTGATCGGTTCAAGGCCATTTTGCTCGGCGAGGTGCCGAATCTAAGCGCACAAAAGCGTCCGGGACGAATCGCCCGTGGCACCGAAGACGCTGCCGAACGGGTGGACGCCGGTGATCGGGAGCTGCCGGAACTGTCGGTGCATGACGACAGCGTCCGGCGGTTCATCGCCCTGGTGGACGAGTGCTACGACCGCAAGGTGCCGCTGTATATCGAGGCCAAGGTACCCCTAGAAAGCCTCTATACCGAGGGTTACCTGGAGTTTCCATTTCGCCGCACTCTGAGCCGCCTGCAGGAGATGCAGCTGGCGCGGTTTGGCGAGCCTGGCGCGCTTTCACGCGGGTAAATGTAGTTAATCTCCTTCATCTAATGCCTGCTCCATGCTTACAATCGAGCCCTTTTATGGGGACCGAGTCCCTGTTGCACCGTTAACGAGGAAGGAAATGGACACCGCAGACATCCTGGTGCTGCAAGCCAGCTACACCAATCCGGTACACGCCGAGGCCATTGGCCTGGTGCTCAATCATTACGCCGAAGATCCCATGGGCGGTGGCCAAAGCTTGCCGGCCGACCGTTTGCAGCAACTGCCGGCGGAGTTGGCCAAGCGTGCCCATGCGTTCAGCGTGCTGGCCTTTGTCGGCGGCACGCCGGCGGGTCTGGTGAACTGCTTTGAAGGGTTTTCCACCTTTGCTTGCCGTCCGCTGGTCAACGTGCACGACGTGGTGGTGATGGATAAATTTCGCGGCCTGGGGTTGAGTCAGAAGATGCTGCAAAAGGTCGAGGAAATTGCTCGTCAGCGCGGCTGCTGCAAGATCACCCTCGAGGTGCTTGAAGGCAATGGCGTGGCGCAGTCGGCTTATCGAAAGTTTGGATTCGGCGATGCGGTATTTGATGCAGAGCATGGCCGCATGTTGTTTTGGAGTAAACCGCTTTAATTAATGTTTATTTAATTAAAGGAAAAAAGGCGCCAGCAAGTGGCGCCAAATAAACCTTAGCTATCAGAGCGGAATAGCACAGGGTGTTACGGGTAAATCAGGTGTTAGGGGTCGTGGTAGTTTGATCGGCAGTGGCAGGTTTTGCAGTCTTGCCGTCAGCCATTGCGGTTTGCTGGGCAGCACCGTGAGTCTGTTCCTGAACGAAGGTGAAGTTGTTGTAGAACTCCTTCGAGCGCTCTGATCCGCCTTCTGCAAAGGCGGCTACGGAAGTCATGGTCATCAGGCCGGCAAGGATAACAGTCGAAAATTTCATGGCAGTGTCTCAGTAAGTGTGTTGGGTCCGCGCGTTGTCATCAGCGGCGGGATGGGGAGACTGTGAGCCAATGATATTAAGTAAGGGTTAACCTCGCGCTGACCGAAAGTTAACGATTTCGTTAACTTCCACTCTTTCGCAATGATGAATTCAGAGCCTCCAATCCAATGCAAGGCTGATGGAGCGCGGGTCTCCCCAATACACGCCGTTATAAAAGCCGACACGCTCGTAATATTTTTTATCAAATAGGTTGTTGATATTAATTGATGCTGACAAGTGGTCATCGAACTCATAGCGGGACATCAGGTTGACCACGGTATAGGCCTGCTGAGTGATACGGGCCTGCTCCCTGATCAACGTTCCACTGGAGTCCCTGCCCACGGGGCGATAGGCAAAGTCGTAGAAATCACTCTGCCAATTCACCGCGCCGCCTACTGTCAGCGCATGCCATTCGCCGGGCAGGCGATAGGCCGTGGACACCCGGAGCAGGTTCAGCGGCAGGTGGGTGTTATTGCGCTGCTTGTCGCCGTTGAGGGAGTGGGTGTAGGTGTAGCCTGCGGTCAGGTTCCAGTCGGGGCGAACCTCTCCGGAAACCTCTATCTCGAAGCCCTGCACTTTGTTGCCTTTGCCGCCCGACGCGAAGAACTGCTCGCCGGTATCTGGATCCGGTGGCGTCGAACTGTCCAGTTCCGCGACGTTGTCCTGCTTGCTCCAGAAATACGCGGCCGCCAGGTTCAGGCGTTCTTCCAGCAGGCTGCCCTTGATGCCCACTTCATAGTTGCTGCCCACCACCGGCTCCAGGTATTGCTTGCCGGCGTCACGCTGCTCTTGCGGGTTGAAGATATCGGTGTAGCTGGCGTAGACGGTGTACTCCGGGGTCAAGTCGTAGAGCAGGCCGGCGTAGGGCGTCCACATGTCGTTGTGGGTCTGGCTGGATTTTGAGGTGCCGAGGAACTGGTCGGTGTCCTGATCGTAGTTGTACGTGGTGCTCTCGATCTCCCAACTGCCATAACGGCTGCCCAATACAGCATGCAAGCGGTCAGTCAGGCTCAGGCGGGTGGCCAGGTAGCCGGCCTTTTGCCGGGTGCTGCCTTGTTCGCCCTTGAGGCCGGTATTGGAGTCGGGGAATTTGCCGATCCCGCCCATGTGTTTCCAGTCGTCGATGCTGGTGTAATTCTTCGGTACCGGACCGTCGCGCAGGTGTGGCGAAGAATCGCGCTGTTCGGACTCGCCGTAACCCACCATCAATTCGTGCTCACGACCCAGCAGGGAATAGGAGCCAGCCAGGTTCAAGTCCACCACATCCATTTTCGACGTGCCGAGCATGTGGCTGGTCCAGGCTGTCATGCCGCTGCGGTCGGCGTTGGGAAAGCCTGAGCCGCCGTAGTAAACCTTGCCGTCTGTGTCGCTTTCGCGGTGGGTGTAGGCCGCCTTCAGGTGCCAATCACCGGCCAGTCGGTGGTCGAGGGTGGCGAAGGTGGTTTCGTCTTTCAGCGGCCAGGAACTCCAATGAGCCGCGATGTTGGCGGAGCGGGGCAGCTTGGCTTTGCTGCCGTCGCTGTTCCAGTAGGGCAAGGTGCCCCACGCGGTGCCCTGCACGTGCTTGTTCTGATAATCAAAGCCCACCGCCAGCAACGTGTCGTCGGTGAGGTCGCCTTCGAGGATGCCGTAGCCGACTTCCCGTTGCAGTGCGTAGTTGTCGCGATAGGACTGGCTGTCCCGGTAGGCAAGCACCGTACGGCCGCGCAGGCGCCCGTCAAATGCCAGGGGGCCGCTAACGTCGAGGTAGCTGTAGTAATTGTCATGGGAGGCGCCGCTGACACCCGTCTTGGCCTGCCACTGGGCGGTCGGGCGTTTGCGTACCATGTTGACCGTGGCCGACGGATCACCGGCGCCGGTGGTCAGGCCGGTGGCGCCGCGTACCACTTCGACCCGGTCGTAGATGATGGTGTCGGCATCGGACTTCATGCGGCCGAAGGTGTTGAGCATGCCGTCAATCTGGAAATTGGTGATGCCGTAGCCGCGTGAGGAGTAGTCCACCCGGTCGGAGTCCAGGTGCTGCACCACCACGCCGGTGGTCTGGCGCATCACTTCGGTCAGGGTGTTGAGGTTGAAGTCGTCCATCTGTTGGCGGGTGATCACCGAGACCGATTGTGGGGTTTCCTTGATGGACAGGTTCAACTTGGTGGCGGTGCTCATTGAGCCTGTGGTGTAGGCACCGGTGTGTTCGGTGTTGGCGCCAAGGCTGTCGGCGGTGATGCGGGTGCTGCCCAGTTCCAGGGCTTTGGCCGGCGCATGCGATTCCTGATCGGGGTCGTTTTCAGCCAGCAGGTCCGGGCTCAGCACCACGCTGAAGAGGCCCAGGGTCAAGGTCATGGAACGGGTAATAGGCGCGAACATCGCGGCGAACTCCTTGTCGTCTATGAAAAATGCCATTGGCTCAAAGACGAAAGGAGGCGGGGAACTTTAGCGATAAACGAGAATAATTATTATCTTGGCGCTGGCGGCCAAGTCGGGTTTCACCGCATTGCGCGGATGAAACCCGGGGGATTCAAGCTACTTGAGGACCACGTTGGCGGCGTCGGTTTGCTTGGACTTGATCAGGCTGAAATCAATCAGCGGTTTTTGCTGGCGTGCATACGGATCGCCAATCAGCCGCGGCCGGGGCTTGAAGCTGTCGCTGACCAGGCTCTTGCTGTGGTCCAGTTCATCGAAGCTCAACCCTGCCATGTCGGCCCAGGTATGGATCAGCTGCGAGCTGGTGTAGGGACGCTGCAAGTCACCGGCAAAACTCCAGTCATGGCTTTCACGCCACTTGGGCGATGCGTAGGCCATGAACGGAATGGTGTACATCGGCGCCGTCGGCTTGCCTTCGTTGCGGCCCAGGGTGGTGTGGCCGGCCGAGTCGAACACGTCTTCACCGTGGTCGGACAGGTACAGCAGGAAGCCGTTGGGGTCAGTCTTGGCATAGTCCTTGATCAGGCTCGACACCACGAAGTCGTTGTACAGCACTGCGTTGTCGTAGCTGTTGTAGGTCGGCAGCTGCGCGTCGCTGATCGCGTCGGGCACGCCTTGGCGGTCGGTGAACTTGTCGAAGGTCGGCGGGTAGCGGTACTGGTAGCTCATGTGGGTACCCAGCAGGTGCACCACGATGAATTTGCGCTCGGCGGTGTCGGACATCGCTTTGGCAAAAGGCTCCAGCACATCGCCGTCGTACTGGCGCGCATTCTGGTTACGGTTGTTGTTCAGGTACACCTGCTCGTCGGCCTGTTCGGAAAAGGTCGTGAGCATGGTGTTGCGCTTGGTCATGGTCTGCTGGTTGGTGATCCAGAAGGTCTTGTAGCCGGCCTGCTTCATCACGCTGACGATGGACGGCGTCTTGAGGTACAGGTCCGGGTTTTCTTCGTCGGCGAAGGTCAGCACCTGTTGCAGCGCCTCGATGGTGTACGGGCGCGGGGTGATGACGTTGTCGAACACCGCGAGTTGGTCCCGCAGCTTGTCCAGCTCCGGCGTGGTGTTGCGCGGGTAGCCATACAGGCTCATGCGCTGGCGGTTGGTGGACTCGCCGATCACCAGCACCAGGGTCGACGGCTGGCCGGCCATGCTGTCTTTGAGGTTGGTCAAGGGCGGGATCTTGCTGGCGCTGGTGAGCATGCCTTGCATGTTATCCAGTTGTTCGGTGTAGCGGCGGTAGGCGACGATCATCTGCCATGGCACTGCCGGCTCGATGCGGGTTTCAAAGCGGTCGATGGCCAGTTCCATGGTCTCGCTCTTGGCGATCTGCTTGACCAGCGGGTAACCGACGATGGCAATCACGATTGCGGCAGCCGCCAGCATGGCCTGGCCGCGCGGCAGGTACACCGGGCGTACGCGGGTCCACAGGAAAACGGCCATGGCGGTGTGAGCAATGAACGCCAGCACGATCCACCAGGCAAAGTATTGGGTGGCGTACTCGCCCGCTTCAGAGATGTTCGACTCGAACATGATGAAGATGACGCTTTGGGAGAATTCCTGCTGGTAGATGAAGAAATAACCCAGGCTGGCCATGGAACAGGCCCACAGCACCACGCCAATCAAGCCTGCCACCAGGCGCGCGCGCCGCGGGAACAACAGCATCGGCGCCAGCCACAGGGCGCTCATGAAAAATGCCTGGCGGAAACCGCTGAAGCCGGAGGTGCCGGTCAGTTGGATCAGCAGTTGGGTAATGCCCGAGAAATACCAGAAGAACAGGAACATCCAGCCGAGGCCGGCCCAATCAAAACCTTTCGCAGACGTAGTGCTGCGTTTGAACATCGCCATCCAGCGCTCCAACCCGATAATTTTTCAGTGTCAACGCGCAGGGATGCACGTCAACAGAGGGCCAGCGCACGTGGCGCGGCCCGATTCGGCGGGAGTATCGGGATGAGGATGTGAAAACTTCGTGAGTTATTCCTGAACGGTTCGTTCAGCTCACGTTCAGCAAACGGCGGGCTGGGTGCCGGACGGCTGATTGAGCTGGCCCTGCAAGTGCGAGCGCAGACGCATGACTTCCTGCTGCAGTTGATCGCGCTCGTCTTTCAACTGGCGCAATTCATCGCGGCGAATGGTGACATAGAGGGTCTGGGGCGGACGGGTCATGTGTGCAGTGCTCATTGCTTACCTCGCAAATAGCCGGTGTATCGCGGTGCCAGAGCGCTTGATTCGAGGCCCTCGGCAACAGTCGGGGCAATTCTGAATTCTTTTTTAAGTGAAGGGAACTTTTTTATTTTTGATGGTCGTTGTGACTTTTAACCCACTGAAGGCTAAAGGATGGCCACTTTTTGTCATGAAACTATGCCAATCCGCTCTGGACTAACCCTCATTAGCCTCATTGCGCTATAAACTGTGACACACATTTATTCGTAGTAAGGAGCATCAGCACATGCAACTGGGGATTATTGGACTAGGCCGCATGGGTGGCAACATTGCGCGGCGCCTGATGCTCAATGGGCATACCACCGTGGTTTACGACCGCAATGAAGCATTCGTAAAAGGTCTGGCAGGCGAGGGCGCCACGGGCGTCGCTGACCTGGCAGGCCTGGTGGCCGGGCTGCAAAAGCCTCGGGCGATCTGGGTGATGCTGCCGGCAGGCGACCCGACCGAAAACACCATTGAAGAATTGAGCCATCTGTTGGAAGACGGTGATGTGATCATCGACGGCGGCAACACCTTCTATAAGGATGACATCCGCCGGGCCAAGGCCTTGTCGGAAAAAGGCCTGCACTACGTCGACGTCGGCACCTCCGGCGGCGTCTGGGGCCTGGAGCGCGGCTACTGCATGATGATCGGCGGCGATGCCGAGACCGTTAAGCTGCTGGACCCGATCTTCGAAAGCCTGGCGCCGGGCCTGGGTACCATCCCGCGCACCAAGGACCGTTCTGCTGCAGCTGACAGCCGTGCCGAGCGCGGCTACATCCATGCGGGGCCTGCCGGTTCCGGGCACTTCGTCAAGATGATCCACAACGGCATCGAGTACGGGATGATGCAGGCCTTCGCCGAAGGTTTCGACATCCTCAAGACCAAAAACTCGGAAAACCTGCCGGAAGACCAGCGCTTCGACCTCAACGTTGCCGACATCGCCGAAGTCTGGCGTCGTGGCAGTGTGGTGTCGTCCTGGCTGCTGGACCTGACTGCCGACGCCCTGGCCACCGATCCGAAGCTCGACGGTTATTCCGGCTCGGTCGCCGACAGTGGCGAAGGCCGCTGGACCATCGAAGCCGCCATGGAGCAATCGGTACCGGTTCCGGTGCTGTCGAACTCGCTGTTCGCGCGCTTCCGCTCCCGCCAGCAAAGTACTTATGGCGACAAAATGCTTTCTGCCATGCGCTTCGGCTTTGGCGGCCATGTGGAGACTCCCAAAAAATGACCGCCAATGGCAAGAAACCCAAGGCCGAACCCGCTCCGCCCACCACACTGTTTCTGTTTGGTGCCCATGGTGATTTGGTCAAGCGCCTGCTGATGCCGGCGCTGTACAACCTCAGTCGTGATGGGCTGCTGGGTAACGGCTTGCGCATCGTGGGCGTTGATCACAACGCCATCAGCGACGCCGATTTCGCCAAGAAACTCGAGGACTTCATTCGCACCGAGGCCGCCAGTAAGGTCAAGGGTAACGGCGATGACGGCCTGGACCCGCAATTGTGGGCTCAGTTGGCCAAGGGCATCAGCTACGTCGAGGGTGACTTCCTCGACGACAGCACCTATGCCGACATCGGCAAGAAGATCGCTGACAGTGGCACCGGCAACGCGGTGTTCTACCTGGCGACTGCGCCGCGTTTCTTCGCCGAAGTGGTGCAGCGCCTCGGCGCTGCCGGCTTGCTCGAAGAAACCCCGGAGGCGTTCCGCCGGGTGGTGATCGAAAAGCCTTTCGGCTCGGACCTCGCCACCGCCGAAGCGCTGAACGCCTGCCTGCTCAAAGTGATGAGCGAAAAGCAGATCTATCGCATCGACCATTACCTGGGCAAGGAAACCGTCCAGAACATCTTGATCAGCCGTTTTTCCAACGTGCTGTTCGAGGCGTTCTGGAACAACCACTACATTGACCACGTGCAAATCACCGCCGCCGAGACCGTCGGCGTGGAAACCCGTGGCAGCTTCTTCGAACACACCGGCACGTTGCGGGACATGGTGCCCAATCACCTGTTCCAATTGCTGGCGATGGTCGCCATGGAACCGCCAGCCGCCTTTGGCGCCGATGCGGTGCGGGGCGAGAAGGCCAAGGTTATCGGGGCCATACGGCCCTGGTCGCTGGAAGACGCACGGGCCAACTCGGTGCGCGGTCAGTACACCGCCGGTGAAGTCGCCGGCAAGCAACTGCCGGGTTACCGTGAAGAGGCCAACGTTGCGCCCGACAGCAGCACCGAGACCTTCGTCGCCCTCAAGGTGATGATCGACAACTGGCGCTGGGTGGGTGTGCCGTTTTACCTGCGCACCGGCAAGCGCATGAGCATCCGCGACACCGAGATCATCATCTGCTTCAAGCCGGCGCCTTATGCGCAGTTCCGCGACACTGAGGTCGATGAACTCAAGCCGACGTACCTGAAGATCCAGATCCAGCCGAACGAAGGCATGTGGTTCGACCTGCTGGCGAAAAAGCCTGGGCCGACCTTGGACATGGCCAACGTGGAGTTGGGTTTTGCCTACAAGGACTTCTTCGAGATGCAGCCATCGACGGGTTACGAAACCCTGATCTACGACTGCATGACCGGCGACCAGACCTTGTTTCAGCGCGCCGACAATATCGAAAACGGCTGGCGTGCGGTGCAGCCTTTCCTTGATGCGTGGAAGCAGGATGACGGCATCCAGGCCTACAAGGCGGGTGAGGATGGCCCGGCGGCGGCCGATGCATTGCTGGCCCGCGATGGCCGCAGCTGGCATAGCCTCGGATGAGCGACTTGCCGAGTCAACCCATCCGGTTTGTGTTGAGTGATATGGACGGCACGTTGCTGCATCCGGATCACAGCCTCAGCCAGCGCACCATTGATACGGTTCGCGCCTTGCGCGCGGCCGGGGTGTTTTTCAGCCTGGCCAGCGGGCGACCGCCCAAGGCCATGCGTCAGCAGGTCGAAGCACTGGGCATCGATGTGCCCATTGCCGGCTTTAATGGCGGCACGCTGGTCAATCCCGACGGCAGTATTCTGGTGGCGCATCACTTGCCGGCAGAAGCGGCGCTGGTGGCGTTGGCCTTGTTTACGCCGCAGCCGGACGTGGAAGTCTGGCTGTTTGCCGACGGTGACTGGCTGCGCCGAGATCCTGGCGGGCCGATGGCGGTTCGCGAGGAACATGGCCTGGGTTATGGGGCAATCGTCGTGGAGAGTTTCGAGCCGTTCCTGGATCGGGTCGACAAGATTGTGGCGGCCAGTACCAATACCCAGCTGCTGATCGAGCTTGAGGCGCAGTTGCAGCCGAGGGTCGAGGGGTTGGCGCAGGTGTCTCGCTCGCAGCCGGTGTTCCTGGATGTGACCGCGATGAAGGCCAACAAGGGCGAAGCCTTGAAGACCCTCGCGGCGCACCTCGGTGTGCCGCTGGAACAGACGGCGGCCATCGGCGATGGCGGCAACGACCCGGCGATGTTTCACGTGGCGGGGCTGTCGATCGCCATGGGTCAGGCCGAAGAAGTGGTCAAGCGCCAGGCCAGCGTCGTAACCGGCAGTAATGTCGATGACGGTGCGGCGGAAGCCATAGAGCGGTTTATTCTCTCGGCCGATTGATTGGCAACCCCACTAATAAGTAGTCAGCTATGCAAAGTTGCAACTTGCATAGCTGACTATCTACTCGTGTTATTACTGGTCAATATACTGCGCAGCCCAGCGGCACACTTTCTGGTGCCGCCCCGCACGAGTTTCAGTTACTTGGGCATTGCCCAGGATTGCAACTGATAGCCATCTTTATCGAGTTCAGCGCGGGCCTGCAACAGCAAGTCCTCGAGCTGTGCCGGGTCGGAATAAGTGCTGGAAGACAGCTGCTTGCTACCGATACGGGTATTGGTGCGGTCGATGACGCTCAGGCTCAGGGCGCCGTTGCCGTCGTGCCAGGCCACACATTGAAAGGGCTGGAAAGCACGGTCTGCGATCAAAAGAGCTTCGTTGATGCGGAGCGGGGCGTTCATGGGGTCTTCTCTCTAAATGCCCATTCAAGTGAAGTCGTTGGTTGGGCGTGCCTAACGACTGGTTACTTGTACTGATGCACGATCACCGGGTACGGGTCACATGTTAGAAGAAGATTTTTTAACTTTCCCTGATTAAAGTCATGTAAGGGGCTATGTTGAAAGCCTCATGAAAGTTACGCCGCGACATTTGACCGCACCCGACTGTTGGAAAAGGGCAGGTTTGTGTGCGGCTTATAACGAATGGGTACAAAGGTAGCGTCAAAATCTTGCTAGTGTTGCCAGCAGGCTTTCCAAATAACTGTTTTTGAATAACTTTAACGATTTTGACGCCAAGGAATAGTCATGATTGTTGCACCTGCGCCGCGCCGTCTGCTTGTGGTCGATCCCTGTGATGACTGCCACGGGCTATTACCGGGTTTGCGCACCGCGGGGTGGGACGTGGACAGCTGTGCCCTCGAGTCGGTGGGCGAGCGCTCCTGCGACGTGGGATTGTTGCGCCTGCAGCCGTTCCATCTGGAGCGGCCTGAAGCGGTCAAGGAGCTGATCAGCCGCAGCGGCACCGAGTGGATTGCCGTGCTTAACCAGGAAGTGCTGCGCCTGCAGAATGTCGGCGATTTTGTCTGCGAGTGGTTCTTCGACTTCCATACCTTGCCGTTCGATGTGTCCCGGGTGCAGGTCACCCTGGGCCGCGCCTTTGGCATGGCGCGCCTGCGGGGCAAGGGCAACAACGCGCCTGCCGGCCAGCCGGAACATGAATTGCTGGGCGACAGCCGCCCCATTCGCGAACTGCGCAAACTGCTCGCCAAACTGGCGCCGACCGAGTCCCCGGTGTTGATTCGCGGCGACAGCGGCACCGGTAAGGAACTCGTCGCCCGCACACTGCATCGCCAATCCCAGCGCCACGCCAAACCGTTTGTGGCGATCAATTGCGGGGCGATCCCCGAGCACCTGATCCAGTCCGAACTGTTTGGCCATGAGAAGGGCGCCTTTACCGGTGCCCATCAGCGCAAGATCGGGCGGATCGAGGCGGCGCACGGCGGCACGTTGTTTCTCGATGAGATCGGCGACTTGCCCATGGAGCTGCAAGCCAACCTGCTGCGTTTTCTCCAGGAAAAACAGATCGAGCGCGTCGGCGGCAGCCAGCCGATTCCGGTGGATGTGCGCGTATTGGCAGCCACCCACGTTGACCTGGAAGCCGCGGTGGCAAAGGGCGCCTTTCGGGAAGACTTGTATTACCGGCTTAACGTCCTGCAAGTGGTGACTGCGCCGTTGCGCGAGCGCCATGGTGACGTGGCGATGCTGGCCAACCACTTCTCACACTTCTACAGCCAGGAAACCGGCCGGCGTCCCCGCAGCTTCAGTGAAGACGCGCTGGTGGCCATGGGCGAGCACGGTTGGCCGGGCAATGTGCGCGAGTTGGCCAACCGCGTGCGGCGTGGCCTGGTACTGGCTGAAGGGCGGCAAATCGAAGCCGTTGATCTGGGACTGCAAAGCCAGCAGGCAATCGCGCTGCCGATGGCTACACTGGAAGATTACAAGCACCGTGCCGAACGTCAGGCGCTGTGCGATGTGCTCAACCGGCACAGCGACAACCTGAGTGTCGCGGCCCGTGTGCTGGGGGTTTCCCGGCCGACGTTCTACCGGTTGCTGCACAAACACCAGATCCGCTAGGGCGGGTAAACCGAAAAGCCCCGCAACGACCTTTATCGTTGCGGGGCTTTTCCCGTTGTCACGCCTTAAAAGTAGTACGGGAACTTCAGGCTGAAGCTGAACGAAGGCGCATCCGGCGTGATCCCGATGGCCAGGTTCGGCACGATCGTCAGGTTGTCGGTCGCCGCAATCGTCATGCCCACGTTGAAGTAACCCGCGTTGGCGTCGCTGGAAACCACCGACTGCCAGTCGCCGCCATCCGGCTTGAGCTTACTCTTGCGTTGCACCAGGTCGGACACCGAGAACGACATACTCATCTTCTCGTTCAACGCAAACGCCACGCCTGCGCCGATCTGGAAGCTGTCGCCCAGCTGTACCTTGCCGGGGACTTTCTCGACAGGGTTGGAGCTGATATCGCTGAACGAGTCCTCGATGTTATGGGTATACGACAGCGAGCCAAACAGCACGGCAGGGTCGAAGGTCTTGACCAGCGAAATCCCCGGCGTGATCGACCACACGCCGTTGCCGGTCGGCAGGTTTTCCGGCACATAGAGGTTGGTGTTGCTCGGCGACTGGATCAGCTTGATGCCAAACGGGTCCTCGCCGGTGGGCGCCTTGACCCGCACCGATACCACCGCATCCGGCAGGTTGACGCTCTCGTCGAGGAACTTGTAGGCAATCCCGAAGTTGACGTCACCAATGGTTGGATTACGCGTGACCGATTGTTCCGAGGTCGCCGTGCCGCTGCCGCCGTTGGCACCGCCGGACTGGTAGGTTGACTCGCGGTATACCACCGGCACGTTCACGTCGAACTGCCAACGGTTGTCGAGGTTATAGCGGCCCGTGAGGTCGACGGTCCAGTTATCGGACTTGATCCGGTCCAGGTTGATGTTGCCGAGGAAGATCGAGTCCAGCGCCAAAAAGCCGTTGAGGGTCAACTGGCGCGCGTCATAACGGGAATAGGTCACGCCGGTTTCGAAGCTGAACTTGCCGTTGCCAAAGAATCCGCTGGCTTCGTTATACAGGTTGCTCACGCTCTGCGCCGGGGCTGAATCGTCCTTGAGGGACTGGCCGTAGGATGCGCCACCGGCTGCACCGCCCGAGGCCGCAGCCGCGCCGACGCCAGGCGTGTTGCCCGCCACGGTGGTGCCGCCTTTCTGGAAATCTGCCGGGGATTTGGCCAGGCGTTTCGGCGGCGGGGCCGCCGGCTGTTCTTCAACCTGGCGTACCCGTTGTTCCAGCACCGCCAGTGCTTTTTGCTGCACTTCGTAGCGTTGCTTGAGTTCCAGCAATTCCTTTTTCAATGTGTCGATGTCGGCGTCCGGCGCTGCATACAACATGGATGCGGGCAGGAGCGTGCTTAAACAAATTACAGCCCGGAGCGATAGCGATCGATGCATGAAATAAGCCGTCCCTTTCTAATGCGCAAGTGTCGAGGCACAGCGTAGTTCAATATCCGTTAGGGCGAAGGCCCTTGAGCTGATTCAGGTTTAGGTTCTGACCCAAATTGTTCAAACCGTTGTTGCCCAGCACCACATTGAGCTGCGTCATGTTGCTCACAAAGTTGCTGTTACCCTGCAAAACCGTGCCTTGCAAGACATTGCCAGCGCCGATCTGCTGCAACGAGTTGCCTTGGTTGTTGTTGGCCAGGATCGCCATTTGCAGCCCGCCATTGGCGGCCGATACCGTGACCTGGCCGGCGCCGGTGCTGCCGGTGACCGATTGGCCAGCCACCAGCGCTTGCCCGGATTGCACGATATTGGCCGGTGACAAGCCGTTCTGGTTCACATGGATATTCACGTTATTGCTGGCGGTGTTGCCATCGCCGGCGGCGCGCACGCTTTGGGTCACGCCCTGGCCACTGCCCAGGCCTGCGCCACCGACCACCGTACCGGTGCCATTGGGTTGGTTGGGCGAGACTTTGGTGGGGCTGTCGGTTACCTGTACATAAAACTGCGGGGTGACGGTCGACGCGTTGACGTTCATGCTGGCCGAGCCGGTCACGCTGTCGCCGGCGGCATTGGTCCAGGTGCTGCTCATCACGATGCCAAAGCTGATGATCCGCCCCGGCATGACGTAGCGGCCGCGCAAGTCGGCCAGTTCCGAGTCCCTTATTTCAATCGGCTTGAACACCGATGACGCGTAAGCGGGCATTGAGGCTGCCAGGCACATGACCGTCAGCCAACGGTAAGTGTTCATCGTTTGCTCCTGGAGCGTCCTGCTCCTTATTGCGCTTCTAGAAGAAGTCGCTCTGGATAAAACCGAAGTCCATCAACTCACTGTCCCGAACCGGACTGAACTCATTGATTCTGTTTTTGGCGGTCAGCGGTGTGGGCGGGTCAAGCAGCACGTTGGTTTTGTCATAGCCTTCGCCCAGTACGGCGAAGACGATGCCATTCCAGCCTTTGACGAAGTCGTCCTTGGCATAGCGTTTGTGACCCAATACCGGGTCGCCGATGTAGACCCAGTCCTTGTCGGCACGCTGCATCACCACGAAGTGCTTGTAGCCACGGATCTCCAGCAGCACCACCACCGGGATTTTCACCGTGAGCAGTGTGTCGGCGTTGATCCGGTAACCCCGGGCGCGCATGCCGATGCTTTCCAGGTAGCGCTTCATGTCCAGCATGGAGAAACCCTGGGTGCGGACCAGGTCCTGATCGGCGTTGACCAGCATGCCTTTGATGATGTGGTCTTCATCCACATCCATCCAGTAGGCCTGGCGCAGGATGGTGGCCAGGGCGGCGGCACCGCAGCTGAAATCGGTTTTCTGTTCCACCAGGTTGGCGAACTTGCGTTCACGGATGCTCTCGACCTTCTTGAAGATCACGCCACCGCCGGGCATGGCAGCAATCGCCATTTGCCCCGCCCAAGTCGGGCCGGTGAGCAATAACAGGAGGGTGAGGGCGATGATCCGCATGATCGAATGGCCTGGTGGACACTGGAATAAAAAGGGGCCTTGTTGCCAAGGCCCCGTTGCATCAGAAACGTACGCCGGAGGAAATCACAGTGGTGTTGCCCTGTTGATTGCCCACGCCTGCAGCAATGTTGGCGCCCAGGTTGCCCGAAGAGCCATTAAGCGAGTTGTTGGCGCTGGCGTTGTTCACGACAGGCAGGTAGGTGGTGCTGCCCCAGTGGCCGGACTGAGTAGCCACGGTATTGAGGAAGGTGTTGTCGACGCTGGTTTGAGTGGTGTTGCTCGATGCAGCGGCGGCGGCACCACTGGCAGTAGCAATTGCCAGTTGGTTTTTCTGTTGGTTGAAGTTACCCGACGCAGCGTTCACACCCAGGTTGCCGGAGCTGCCGTTGGCCGAGTTGTTGAGCGACGCGTTGTTGTGGGTAGCCACCTGGATCGAGGTGTTGTTGTGGTTGTCTTGGGTAATGGTGCCCAGGGCAAACACGGTAGCTGCATCGCCGGCGGCAATGGCTGTCTGGTTATCTTGTTGGTTGCCGTCGCCGGCGGCGATGTTGGCCTGGGCGTTGCCGCTGCTGCCGTTCAATGAGTTGTTGGCCGATGCGTTGTTCTGAGTGCCGAGGTTGAGCACTTTGTTGCTGCTGGTCGACTGTGCATCGGAAACCGCTGCCACTACCGAGGTAGGAGCAGGTTGAGGGTGGTGATAGCCACCGGCGTGTGCGGCACTGGCGACGATTGCAGCGAGAGCGAAGGCCAGTGGTTTAAGAGCCATTGTAGTTTTCATGGTATTTCCCCTTGCTTCTAATTAGTTGGTTAAGTGTTGGTACGGTCCAGCTTCAAGCTCCAATGAATCATTGGATCTGTACGTTCAGGGCGTTAGCCATGCGGTTCCCCACCCCGGCACTCTGATTCACCTGTACCACTCCACGGCTGCCGGTGAAGGCCTGGTCGCTTGTGACGACCTGGCGGCTGCCAGTGGTAGAGGTGAACCCTGAGTTTGGTGATAGCGCCACGTTCTGTTGCGACATGGCGCTGTCGTCGATGCTTTGCGGGCCAGCGTTTACGCTGATCCGCACGGCATTGATCATCTGGTTGTTGGCCCCGGCCGACTGGTTGACGCCCAGCACACCGTTGCCATTGCTGAAAGAGTTGCCCTGGATCGCTACTTTGGCGTTCTGGGAGCGGTCGGCTGGTGCGCCGCCGAGGGTCTGGCTGATCGAGCCGCCAGCCTGGGTGTTAGTGCCTGTTGAAATGGCGCGGCTGTTGAGTTGTTGCTGCTGATCGCCGGCCGCCTGGTTGATCGAGACGACGCCGTTGTATTGCTTGCCGGAGTTGTCGATCACTGCGCTGTTGTCAGCCATGGCGGCCGAGCAGCCCAGGATCGCGAGGAATAACCAGGAATGTTTCATCTCATTGGCCCCCCATCAGGCTGCCGATGTTGTTCAGGGGCGCCATGCCACGGGAGATTGAGCCGTTGATCTGGCCGGAGAGACTGGAGCCGCCGCCATGACCGGCCGCTGCACCACCACCGAGACCCGCGCCGCCACCGTTGTTGGTCAGGCCGGGCAGGTTGCCGCCAGGCAGGATGGCGCGAGTGATGCTGGAGCCGCTGCTGATGTTGGCGTAGTCGTTGTCGCTCAGCTCGCTGGTGGCCCGCAGGATCTGGGGAGCCGGGTTGGCGTTCACGGTAGTGGGGTTGGGGTCAACGCCGGCAGAGCGGCCGGCCATGTGGCCGTGGACGGTGCGTTGAATCACGATCACGCCGTCGCCTGCCGCGAGCACTGGGAGGCTCACGCTGGTACTCAGTACACAGCTGATCAGCAGGAGGCTCAATGAGCCTGGATTAAGTGTCTTCACGACGGCATTCCTTATTCTTGGCGCTGACCCTAAACAGCGTTGTCAGGAAGAGAGCAGGAGCTGTGCCGCTTTTTGTTTTGTTAATTAATTCAAAGGGTTGGAGGCGCTGAAAAAGAAAGGCCGGCGGGATGTGTTTCAACGGTGAGACACCCGGCCCGCGTTCAACTCGCTCGGCAGCTGTCTCAGGAATGAAACACCGGCCGCCATAAACCTGGCAGCCCGCAGCCGGCTGTTAGCTCAGCCGGTGCAAGTGTTTCAAAAGTGGACAGTTCCAGGCAGAGAACGTCGGTGGAGGAGGGCATGCGCCCTGTCTCCAGGGTCAGCCCTTTGGTGTTTTACGCGGAATCGAATTGAGTACGGGGTTGCCGTCCTGGTTCTGGGTCAGGTAGACCGGCAGGACCTTGGGCAGGGAGGGGACGAGGTTGGACACCTCGTTGATGTTGTAGATGCCACCAATGCGGATCGCGCCGGTGCCGGCGTCGGCCAGCATCACCGGTTTGCTCAGGTAGCGGTTGATCAACGGCAACGCGTCGGCCAGGGCCAGGTTGTCGAGGATCAGCTTGCCTTCACGCCAGGCCAGGGCCGTGTCGCCCGGGGCAATTGGCTGGGCCAGGGGGCTGGCGTCGCCACGGTTGTAGCTGGCCTGCATCCCGGGCGACAGGCGTAGGCCGCTGTGGGCGTCATCGCTGCTCACCAGCACCGAGCCTTCCAGCAGCATGACCCGCACATGGTCTTCGTATTTCCACACGTTGAACTGAGTGCCGGTCACCCGAACCTGACCATCGCCGGCGTGGACAATGAAGGGGTGTTGCGGGTCATGGCTGACGTTGAAAAAAGCCTCACCCTTTTTCAGGGTGACCCGGCGCTGGTCTTTGTAATGGCTGTAGACCAGCTCGGTACCCAGGTTCAGCTCAACCTGGCTGCCATCATCGAGGGTGACCTGGCGCAGGCTGTTTTCGGTTTCGTAATGCTTATAGGCGCTGGGCAACCAACCGGCTTCCCAGCCGGTGAAGGCCGCCAGTGGCAAGGCCACCAGGCATATCGCCGCCGCTACTGCGTAGTTGCTTAAACGGCGGCGAGGCTGGAGTCGCACCACGGCAGGGGCCGGTTCGCTGCGGGGCAGGTGATCGGCAACGTCCCAGATTTCCAGCATCGCCGCGTATTCGAAGGCATGCAGTGGATGCGCATCGTGCCACTGTTCGAAGGCCCGACGCTCGGCCGTCGTGCAATCGCTGGCATGCAGACGCATGCACCAGTGCGCAGCGGCATCGGTGATGGCGTCATATTCGGCTTCTGATAGGGACTTATCTGTCATTAACTCATCCTGATTTCGCACATTCTAACCTCCACAGCAGGACGGCGAGAACAACCATCATGGCGAATGCACATCAATTGGAACTAATTCTCGTCTGCAAGGCCCTAAAAATCAGGACAGCTAACACTCAATCCCTAATGGAGCACGAAAATGCTTAAGAAAACCTTAGCCGCCATTGTCGCAACCACCGCCTTGTTCAGTGCTGGAGCCGCCCTCGCGGACAAACCAGGCGCAGGCTGGATCACCATTGAAAAAGCCATCGAGACCGCCAAGACCAAAGCCGGCTACGTCGAGATCTACAAGATCGAAGCCGATAACGACGGCTACTGGGAAGGTGAGGGGCGCAAGGCCGATGGCGTCGTCTATGAGTTCCGCATCGACGGTGAGTCGGGCAATGTGTTGCGTGATCAGAAAGACTGAATGAGCTGACAGGGTGCGGGCGTTGGGCCCGCACCCTGTTTGTTACGGTGTGGCTTCGGCAATCGAAGGCACGGGGTCCAGCTGGCGCCCCAGGGTTGTGATCAATAAGGTCAGTGAGTCGGCGTTATCCATCTGTGTGTTGAACCGCCGAGTCAGGTTGGTTTTGAAAATTCCCCGTGCATTGCTCAAGTCCACGCCTCCGGTCGTGGCGAGAATCTGCTGCCTGATGTAGTCATCTTCCGGGTCGGTTCCCAGATCAGATCCGGTAGCCCCCCACGCGTCCGATGATTTGAACAATTGCCCCACTGGCGTGCTGATCGAGTACGCATTCTCCTGCACGTTGCGCAGCCAGTCCTGAAGGTCGCGACCGGCTTGGGTCTGTACTTCAATCAAGTCGGAAAAAGGTGATGTGGAATTGAGGTGGGCGACGTCGGCGGTATTGCTCACGATATGAGTCAACTCATGAATCAAGGTGGTCGCTCGGGCATGGGCTCTTTGGTCGAAGTGATTGATCAGGCGCCCTTCGAAATCGGCCGTAGGCGGGTTGAAGAAGTTTTCAGTGAGGTAGATGCGCCGATCCGGGTCGCCGTCGATGGTAAACGCCCAATGCCGTTCGGGTTCGGCAATATGCGCACCGGAGACGAAACGCCGGGAATTGAGCGAGTAGAGTGCCGGCTCCAGCGCCTCATCGAGAAGGGCGGCCACCGTGTCCATGAGCTTTTGCGCGAGGACTTCCGGAAACTTGGCCGGGCCGGTGTCGGCGTCTATCGGAATGCCAAAAAAGCGATTGATGAAGCGGTGCACCCGGGTCACGGGCGGATACTGGTGGTCGAGCAGCTTCAGGTTCTGCTGGCAGTTGTGCAGGTAAAAGGTTGCCAGGTCCAGCGCCTCGACGATCGCCTGGGCCCTGGGGGGCGACACACGCCGAATCTCGGCCAGGCCGCGGGCCTCGACGTTCATCACCTGGCCCACCGCTGTCCGCACCTCGCGGCGGTCCATCATTGCACTCCATCCGGGGCCATGGCGGCGAACCGATGCACCCAGGTCCAGGGTCCATTTGCGCTCCGCATCCAGGCGCACGAACGGTCCTTTGGAGCGTGCACTGAAAAGCCGCCAATGGCCTTCAACCGGTTTGGTTCGATAGACCTTGCCTGCGCAAGGCAGGTAATGCTGATTGTCTGTCGCTGTGTAGACCCCGGAGCTGCCTGCCGTCAGGTTCTCGAGGCTGATGTCGTTGGCTTCGTACGCTTGCAGCCGGGTCCGGGCTTGGGCAGTGATATCGATGTCTTGCCAGGCTTTGGCTGTTTGCGTCGGTGCGGGCGGCGATGGAGCAGCGCCAGGCGTGGGTGGTTCATCCATCAATGCGCGTATCGAAGTCATTTGCGCGACACCGCCGATGAAGGTTTGCAGTGCCTCGCGCCAGCGGTGTTGCTGCAAGTCTTCGGCAGAGGCCTTGAACAGTTTGTAGCTTTGCCAGATCACCAGCGGCACCATCAGTTTGCCCGGCAGCAACGCCTGCGCGTGCTGCAGTCCGCTGCTGAACAAGGCTTTGAGGGTGTCCCAGGCGGACCGGCCGTTGGCTTGGGATTGCTGTTCAAACAGGTTCGAGATCAATCCGATGTTGTCGCGGTACAACTGCTTGAGCGCGTGGCCCTTGATCGGATTGGCCCCCAGAGTGATTTCCGAGGTTCCCCCGACCGTGCTGGCCCAGAGGTGTCTATACGTGGCTTGCTCAGCCTCTGGCAGGCGACCGATCACCCAGTCCTGCAAGGGGCCGGGCAGGTTGAGCCGGCGAATCAAATCCGCCTCGTTCTCGAACTCCTGGAACGCCTGTTGCGGACCATAGGGCGCATACATCACCAGCGGAGTGCTTTCGACGGCGCTGATCAAGTAGACCCCAAGGGCCTTGATGGACCGGGCCCCCGCCGTGGCAATCAACTCCAGCGGACGCACTGTCGAGGTCACGCCCTTGACCGCCGCGCGGGCGAGAGCGTCCGGCATGTCGAGGACCTGTTCGACCAGGCTCAGGCCCGCGGGTGATAGCAGTTCCTGCAGCCTCAGCGCGTGGGCGTTTTGCAACAGTTGCCAGGGCAGTTGCCGAATAAACCGTTGCTCCCGGACGTCTGCGCCCGGCTTGCCCGGGGTGAGTTTTTCGACCAGGCAAGCCTGGTGGTCTTGCTTGAGGGGCAGGCGCGCGAGGATCTGGCGCACCACAGCAGGTGTCAGGCCAGCAGCCGCAGACTCGACATCGAATGCAGCAGCTTGCTGGCTGACGTGATTGAGGGCGTAGTCCACCAGGTTCTGTCGCTGGCCGGCCAATACCAGCTTGGGGAGGATGTAGACGTCTTGGGGGCGTACGTCATAGGTCTGCAACAGCTCGCCGAGCTTGCTGCCAACGTATTGTGGCAGCGACAGGAGATCGTCCAGGTAGTCTTTGTCACCCGTGAGGCTATGGCGGTATTGCTCAAGGATTTCGACATGGCGACGCTGTTGGCTGACCGACGCCATCCCCAACCAGGCGGGCAGTGATTGTTGCGCCATGAAGGTCTGGGCGATTTGTGAGGCATGGCCCAGGTCGTTGGCCGGCAAGGCCTTTTCCAGCTCGCCGAGACGCTTCAGCAAGGCGTCCCCCGATAACGTCAGGCTGAGGCAGTGGGCCCGTTGCCCCCTGTAGTGATCAATCCAGGACTGCTGGCGGTCTTGCGCGACCGCGCCGTTGATCAGCATGAACTGACCGAGTGGGCAGGCCTGGTGCGGCTTGAGATAGCGCGGGTCGAGATTGGCCAGTAGCTGCCTGCGAAGGTCCGGGGCAGCCAGTCGCCGTTGCAGTTCTGTCTGCAATTGGCTGACGTTGGCGAAACTCTCCAGGCCGCGCGCCGGAGTCCACAGCACGGCCCGGCCTGAGTGGGACGGGTCCAGGCCGCCGCGCTCGGTGAGCATCAGGCAATGGGCCAGGGGCACCCGTTGCGTCAGGCCCTCGGGTTCGACGGTCAACGCATAGGCATCCGGAATGAATCCGCCCAGGCCCTGGCGCCGGTGGCGATCAGGGTGTTGAAGATCAAACACCGTTTGCACGATTGACTCATCACGGGCGTCCAGGCTGTTGTTGAGGCGCCTGAGCCTGGCTTCGCCCTGGATCGCCACCGCCATGGCATGGGCCATCGGCGCCTTGAGCTGTTCCAGGTGTTCGCGAGGAATATCAGCAATGTTGTAGTTATGAAACTTGATCAGTGCGGCATCGAGAACTGCGTTGGCTTGCGAGATGTCGAGGCCGGTCAGCGGTGTGACGAGCCCACTGCCCTGATTGGCGTAAAGGCCGTAGTGTGGCGTTTGCGGAATTGGCCCGCGCCCCTGTATCAGGCGCGCAAGAAAGTAACTGCGCAGGCTCTGGCTTTCCAAGGGCTCAGTGGCCTGAGTCGCGCTTGCGCCGGCGGCGTATCGATTGACGTAGATCTTCTCGGGGTCCTGGCCAGTCAGGCGCCGGCGGTTGAACTCTAAGGTGAGTGCCTGATTGACGGTGTTGGCCAGCGTGGGCTGGGCGTGCACCTGGGCTGCCAGCGTGTCCCGGATGTTGGCCAACTGCTTGTGCAGCAGAGCGGCCCGGTCGCCGGCCAGTGACACCGGGCGGGTCGGGTCGGCCAGTACCGAATGAGGCGTCCAGCGTCCCGCGGTATCCAGGCCCGGGAGGTGGCTGTCGATCATGTACCGCACGTCCAGCGCGTAGTCGAGCAAGGCCGAGGGTTCAATACCGGCGCGGGTGCGCCGGTACAGATCGAGCGCATAGCGAAGGTTCTGTTGCTGCTTGCCGATGATGGCTTCGAGCACTTGCTCAAACAGATTGCCGGCGATGGGAGTGCCGGAAAACTGCGGCGTCTTGAACCCGACAAACAACGCCCGCTCCTCGAGAGACATCAGGTTGTAGAGGTCGTCTTCGTACCCAGGCGCTTTGACCATGGCTTTGAGGGTGTCCATCAGGTCGTCGTAGGTTCCGAGTACTTGCAAACCCTTGTCGGGGGTGTAGAGAAAGGTCTGCGAGTTACCGATCATCAAGGTGCTGACCAGCTCGACGGCGTTGGCCGGCTGCTCCCAGATCTTCACGTTCTCCACGTGCAGTGTCTGGCCACCTAGAGGCGCCTGAGATGAGTACAGCGCTGCCAAGACCTGGCTTTGCTCTGGACTGATGATGGATTGCTGGCGCTTGAACAGCAGATCCAGGCGCGCGTTGGTGGCCATGGCCTGGGCGAACCAGGCCCGACGTGAGACGCCCGGAGTGATCTCGGTGTTCCAGAACGTCTCCAGTGCACTGTGCAGGAACGGGATCAGTTGGCCGGCCGCTTGCTTGATCGCGCTTTCCCAGCGTTGGGTGTCGCGGGCCTTGCGTTCAGGGTCATTGACGTCCTCAGGCCGCTTGGGATGGAAAAACACCCGGGTTTGCCCGGCTGGCCAGGCTTGCTCACGGTAATACAACAGCACAGCGTCATTGAGTGGCAGCGAGTCTAGCCAGCGCGGCATCGTGTGCCCGGCGAGTTGCCTGGCGAAAAAACTGACATGGGCTTCGCTGGGGGCGAGTCCGGGGAAGAGTGGGCGGCAGATGCTTTCAAGCAGGTTTGAAAGCAGGGCGCCCAATGACGGCAACTGTTTCAACTCCGCCAGCAGCGCCTGGCGATTGACCGCCTGATAGCGCTTGAGGGTTTTCTCCTGTTCACCAAACACGTCATCGAGCATCGCCTCCGGTGTTAGCACCAGGTGGTTGTCCAGCACTTGCGATGCCTGTTGTTGCAAGGGCAGGAAACACAGCAGTCGCGTGGCGTCGGTCGGGATTTTCAGACGCTGGGTCAACGCTGCGAGCACGTGGGTAGGGCTGTCGAATTTTTCCAGGCCGCCGTACGGGGTGTAGAGCCAGGCATGTGGGTAGGCGATGGTGGAACTCATCATGAAGCTGCCGGCCAGTTCGACGGCATTGACGGTGTTTTTATTCAACCAGATGCGCTGCGCGATCATTGGCGGCGCCTGTTGGCGACGGCCTGCATCGCTGGCAAAAAACACCTTGCCGAGAAACTCGATATCCCTGCTGTCGATGTTCAGCTGGCGCTCACGGGCCAGTGCCCTCCAGCCCACACGCATGGCTTCGGGGAAAAAATACGGGAGTGGGGTGTGGCTCATCATCCTGATCCTTGAAGAGTTGCGTGTCTGAAACCTATCCAGGCCTGACGCCACGAGGGGCTAGATATGTCTGGCACTCCCTGTCGACAGCCATGGGGCAAACCCTGTCTAATCGACGGACCGATTCTTGTACGCTGTTGCCCATTCCAATAATTAAACGGGAGCTTCAGATGTCTGCATCGCCTTTGGATGTCGAGTCTTCATCAGAGCGACTCAGTTTTGCGCAATTGACCGACCTGCTGCGCCAGGTATTCGTGCGCCATGGCACCTCGGCCGAAGTGGCCCAAGTGCTGGCCGAGAACTGCGCCAGCGCCGAGCGCGACGGCGCCCACAGCCACGGTGTATTCCGTATTCCCGGTTACGTCTCGACCCTCGCCAGTGGCTGGGTCAACGGCAAGGCCGTGCCGGTGGTCGAGGATGTGGCCAGCGGGTTTGTACGGGTGGATGCCGGTAATGGCTTCGCCCAACCCGCGCTGCAAGCCGCCCGCCCGTTGTTGGTGGAAAAGGCCCGCAGTGCCGGGATTGCCCTGTTGGCCATCCATAACTCCCACCACTTCGCGGCACTTTGGCCGGATGTCGAGCCCTTCGCCGAGGAAGGCCTGGTGGCCCTGAGCGTGGTCAACAGCATGACCTGCGTGGTGCCCCACGGCGCCGACCGCCCACTGTTCGGCACCAACCCCATTGCCTTCGCCGCGCCCCGCGCCGATGGTCTGCCCATCGTGTTTGACCTGGCCACCAGCGCCATTGCCCACGGCGATGTACAGATTGCCGCACGCAAGGGCGAACGCCTGCCACCCGGTATGGGGGTGGACAGCCTCGGCCAGCCGACCCAGGACCCCAAGGCGATCCTCGAAGGCGGCGCGCTGTTGCCGTTTGGCGGGCACAAGGGTTCGGCCCTGTCGATGATGGTCGAGTTGCTGGCGGCAGCCCTCACGGGCGGTAACTTCTCGTTTGAGTTCAACTGGTCCGATCACCCCGGCGCCCGTACACCATGGACCGGCCAGTTGCTGATCGTGATCGACCCGAGCAAGACCGCCGGGCAAAGCTTCGCCGAGCGCAGCCAGGAATTGGTGCGACAGATGCATGCGGCAGGGTTGCGGCGTTTGCCGGGGGATCGGCGCCATCGCACACGGGCGAAGTCGCTGTCAGGCGGGATTGAGATCGAAACGCAGGAGTTGAGTCGGTTGCGGGTGTTGGCACAGGCCTGAAGCGAGCTGCGCCCGGGGAGGGCGCAGCCGTTACATCAGATCAGTTGCGGCGGCCCAGCAACAGGCCGACCACCAGGCCAAACCCGGCGGAAATCGCTACGGTCTGCCATGGATGGCCACCGATATAGGTTTCGGTGGCATCCACCACCGGCTTGCTGCGCTCGCGCACGTTGGACACCGAGTCCAAGGCTTGCTTGAGCTTGATGGCGACCTGTTCACGCAGGGTTTCACCTTCTTCCCCCACCAGTGACGCGCTGCTTTTGAGCAGCTTGTCCGATTCTTCGATCAGCGCGGTCAGTTCACTGAAGGCTTGATCCTTGATTTGGTCTTCGACGGCTTGGGCGGCAGATTTGCGGGCCATTGGGTTAACTCCTTGCGGGTGAATGTGGCAATGAATGCGCTTGATGAAGAATGGAGTGTTTGAAGCAGGCAAAAGTTGCAGTTTTTTTCCTACGGTCAGCTTAGGTGAAATCCAGGCCAGGAAATTTCGACCTACAGTGTAAGATGTCACCTATTTGTGCAGCAGGTAATTCAACATGAGCTTCAATCTGGCCAACAAGCCCCTTGCCGAGCGCGCCGCGCTGGAAGATGAAAAGTCCCGTCTCTACGACCTGTGGCAAAGCAACCTGGGCAAAGCCAAGGGCGAGGCCGCCCGCCTGTTTGGCGAGCGCGCCAAGCGCAAGGGCAAATGGGCCGAATGGGTGCGTGCGGAACTGGACGGCATGTCACCGCCGGAGTTCTCGAACATGGTGCGCAGTGAAGTCAATCGCCTGATGGCGGCGAAATAAGCGCAAAGCAGGCGACGATCGCCTCGCGCACCTTAAGCAGCAACGGATCGAGTTGCACTTGGGTGCGCCAGCCCAGCTCCACCGGGTATCGCGGCAACGCCAGCGGGCAGGGCAGTACCTTCAGCCCGGTCATCTGCGCGATGGCCTGGGCCGCATGCCCGGGAATCGTTGCCACCGCCTGGCTGCCCTTGAGCAGAAACGGCAGCGCCGCGAAGTGTGTGGTTGAGGCGCCGACGTGCCGGCTCAGCCCCTGCGCGGCCAGGCCCTCGTCGGTAATCCCGATGAACCCGCCGGATGACACCAAGAGATGTTCACGCCTGACGAACTCGTCGAGGTCGATGGCCTGTTGCCCCGGCGCCAGGCTGGCGGCGTCCACCAGGCACGCATAATGGCCTTCCCCCAGCACCTGGCGGCTCAACCGGCGCTCGGCAAACCCGCCGGCAGTGATCGCCAGGTCCAGGCTGCGGTCGAGCAGGGCGCTGGCAACGATCTGGCTGTGGGTCTGGCGGAAAATCAGCCGCAGCTTTGGCGCACGCCGGGCGATCTCTTCAATCAGCCGGCGGCCGTAGGCGATCTCGAAATCATCCGATAACCCCACGACCACCGAACGGCCCTGATACTGGCTGCCCTGGGGGTCGACCATCGCCAGGCTTTGGCGGCAGCGATCCAGGGCTTCGCTGATCACCGGTTTCAACTGGTTGGCGCGCAAGGTCGGCGCCAGGCCTCGACCGGTGCGCACGAACAATTGGTCCCCATACACATCCCGCAGGCGGCGCAACGCCGCACTGATCGCCGACTGCGTGACGCCAAGGCGCAGGGCGGCGCGGCTGGCGCTGGATTCGTCGTGCAGGGCCTCGAAGGTTTTCAGCAGGTTGAGATCAACGTTGGCGATATTCATTGGGTTCATATCATGTGTCCTGGATATGTCCCGAATATATAACGTCTCGACAGGTGCTACACCAGCCGCAACGTTCTCTTTGCCACCACGAGCGCGCCAATGCTAAGGGCTGCCGCCGCTATCAGGTAAAAGCTCGGCGCCAGCTGCGAGCCGGTCAGCGCGATCAGCCCGGTTGCAATCACCGGAGCAAAGCCACCGAAGATCGTCACGGCCAAGTTGTAGCTCAGTGACATCCCAGTGACTCGGGTGCGGACAGGAAACACATCCGCCATCAGTGATGCCAGCGGTGCGAAGTAAACGGCCTTGATCAACGCCATCATCGACACCACCAATAACAACGAGGTGGCGCTCGGTACTCTGTTGAGCCAGGCGAATGCCGGAAAGATTGCGAGGATGTAGATGCTCGACGCCCACAACATGATTTTGATCCGGCTGACATAACCGGTGATGAACCCCACCACCGGCGTCACCACGGTCAGGATGAGCCCGCCCGACAGCGTGGCCAGAAAGCCTGTGGATTGGGGAATGTCCAAGGTGGTCGAGGCATAAGACGGCATGTACTTGATCATGAAGTTGGACGCCGTCGACACGATCAGCACGCCCATCGCCACAAGCAACAAGGTCTTCTGCGAGAGCAGCACCTCCCGCAACGGCCGGGAGCCCGGTTGGCTTTCCTTGAAGTCGGGCGACTCATCCACTGTGCGCCGTATGTACAGGCCCACCGGCGCGAGGATCAGGCCGAAGAAAAATGGCACGCGCCAACCCCAGTCGAACATCTGTTGATCATTCAGGTTGGTGGTCAAAAAGTAGCCGAACAATGAGGCGATGACCACGCCGAAGCCCTGGCTTGCAAACTGCAGGCTTGCGACAAAATTGCGGGTCTTTTGCGGTGCGTGTTCCATCATGAAGGCGGTGGAACTGCCAAATTCACCGCCTGCCGAGAAGCCTTGGAGCAGACGGGCCAACAGAATACCAATTGGCGCAATTATCCCGATGGCTGCATAGCTGGGCATCACCGCGATCATCGCAGTCCCTATCAGCATCAGCATGATGGACAGCGTCAACGCTTTCTTGCGTCCCTCCCGGTCGGCATAGGAACCGAGCACGGCGGCACCCAATGGCCGAATCAGAAACGAAAGGCCGAAGGTCGCAAAGGCAAGAAACAGCGAGACGGCCGGGTCGGCGGCCGGGAAAAATACCTTGCTGATGGTCAGCGCAAAATAGGCGTACACCGACAGGTCAAACCATTCAAGGGTATTCCCGATCAAGGCCGCGCCGACGGGTTTCCAAAGGGGCGTTGCCTTTGCAACCGTGGGTGAAACGGTGGGGGACGATAACGCTGACATGCTTGACGCTCCTGATTTTATAAGGGGGTGAGCGGCAGATAAAAAGGGTCGAGCGGACCCCGATTTTTTATTGTGGTTTGACGGGGGTGAGGTGACCCAGGTCCCAGAAAAGCGAGGTCATGATTTGCAGCCCTTCGAGGACTACCGAGCCCAGCAGATGCTCATCCGGAGCATGTTGTGAACAGCCGGGGTAGGAGTGGGGTATCCACAAGGTGGGCAAACACAAGATGTCAGCGAATATATCGTTGGGCAGGGTGCCCGCAAGGTTCGGTAACACGGCGATAGGCCGGTGGGTGACGTCGGCAATCGACTGCTTGGCGAAGCGCACCCACGGGTTATCGGGGTCCAGTCGGCTGGCAGGTGTGCAACGGTCAATCACGATATCGACCTGTTGAAAACCCTTGGCGTCCAAGTGTTCGCGCAGCAGCGTTTGCAGGTTTTGCCAGTCTGTGCCGACCACAAAGCGCAACTGGCAATGCGCAATGGCGCGGGGTGGAATGGCGTTGACCGGTTTGGCTGGATTGCCTGCGGTAAACGCCAGGATCTCCACGGTATTCCAGCCGAAGAGTCGCTCGCCCAGGGTCAAGTCGGGCTCGCCCCAGTGCACATCCAAAGGACGGCCCAGGGAATTCTGATCGATACCCAGGTCGCGGATGGCTTCGCGGACTGAGTCGGGTATGGCGCCAGGCACCAGCGTTCGGCAGCGAATACGACCGTTCTTGTCCACCAGGCTGGCCAGGGCATTGGCCAGTACCACGGCGGGGTTGGACATCACGCCGCCCCAGTTGCCGGAGTGAAGGCCCTTGTCGCGCGCATTGACTTCAAGGGAAAACAGCGCAGAACCTCTGGAGCCCAGGAATATCGTCGGGCGGCTGTCGTTCAAGCGCGGCCCGTCCGAGGCGATGAATACATCGGCCTGCAACAGCGCCTGGTGCGTTGTGCAAACCTCCCGCAGCCCGGGAGAACCGCATTCTTCGCCGGTTTCGAACAGCACTTTAACGTTGAAGCCCAAACGCCCCTCGCGTTGCTTGATGACGTGTTCGAGGGCGGTCAGGTTGATGCTGTGTTGGCCCTTGTTGTCCGCGGTGCCGCGGCCATACCAACGGTCACCTTCTACGGTCAGCGCCCAAGGGCTGAGCCCCGCCCGCCATTGCTCGTCATACCCGAGCACTACGTCGCCATGTCCATACGTCAATACCGTCGGCAAATCAGCCCCTTCGTGGCGTGATGCGAACAGCATAGGCCCTGCGCCCGAGGGGTTGTCGAGCCACTGGCATTCGAAGCCCATTTCGATCAGCGCGGGTTGTATTTCCCGTTGCAGATACCGCGTCAGTTCATGTGCTTGGGCGGGGTTCTGGCTTTCGCTGCGAATGGCGATCCGGCGACGTAAATCGGCTTCAAAATGGCCGTCGGCCAGGTACTGACGAACATTCGCGAGCGCTTGTTGCTTGGACATGATCGTTCCGGTGCGGGCTGAGATTCAATCCAATATAGAAGTCACGTACCGGTCTGTATATTGCTGTTTTTTGACGTTTGCCTTCTAATAAATAGATGCTTTGGTGAAGGAATCAAACTGTGGATTATCGTTATTTCCTGGCCGTGTTCGATACAGGATCGCTGGCTGCTGCCGGCGAACGCTTGCACATTGCGTCCAGTGCTGTGAGTCGCCAGATATCCCTGCTGGAAGAAACCATCGGGGTGCCACTGTTTGAGCGCCGGCCAAGGGGCATGCAGCCAACCGCTGCCGGCAACGCCTTGGCCGACCACGCACGACGTGCCTCGCTGGAGGAACAAAGCCTGCTGTCGGAGCTACGGGCGGGTGATTATCCCGGGGCGAAAGTAGTACGGCTGGTGTCCACCGAGGGGCTGTCCCGCTACTTCCTGCCTCAGGTGCTGATCCGGCATTACCAGCAAAATCCCGCTTTCCAGTATGTGCTGGAAGTGATGTCGCCCCACGAATGTGCGGATAAAGTGAGGCGCGGCGAAGCCGATGTGGGGTTGGTATTCAGTACCGAGCCTATCGACGGTGTCGAAGTCCGGCATTCCAGCCGCTCACCGATCCGCGCGGTGATGCGGGTGGGACATCCATTGGCGACGCTCAAGCAGGTGCCTCTTCGGTCGCTGTCACCTTACCCGTTGGCGCTGACGCCAAAAGGCTCTACCCAGCGGCAATTGTTCGACCTGGTTTGCCAGATGGAAGGGCTGTCGTTTAACCACGTGATGACCTGCAATTATTCGGGCGCCATCCATGAGTTCGTTCGCCACACGGACACCATCGCGTTTGGTGGGGCGATCAGTCATCGGGCGAATGGAAGCGACGACCTGACGTCCGTTGCGCTGTCGAACCCGCAGTTTTCGGACCGGTCGATTCAAGTCCTGACCATGCCCAAGCGCGCTTTACCGGTGGCCCTGGAGCTGTTTATCGAAACCCTGATCGGATCCCTGAAAGATCTGACTTGAAGGGTGATGATATTTATCTGGCTCATATCAGTTAGCAGCGAAGTGGGCTTTATTCATGACTGACGCTGGCCGGAGAATGGGCAACCCCCATTGATTCGGAGTGATCGTGATGCCTGTTTCTACCGTGGCTGCGCTGCAAATCGGTTCCTTGCCGGGTGGCAAGGCTGAGACCCTGGAACAGATCCTGTCCTACGAGGACGAAATCCTGCGCAGCGGTGCGCAACTGGTGGTGATGCCAGAAGCGTTGCTCGGGGGGTATCCCAAGGGTGAAGGTTTCGGCACCCAACTGGGTTATCGCCTGCCTGAGGGGCGTGAAGCCTTTGCCCGTTATTTTGCCAATGCGATTGATGTGCCGGGTGTGGAGACCGAAGCGCTGGCCGGTTTGTCGGCGCGCACCGGGGCCAGCCTGGTGTTGGGCGTGATCGAGCGCAGTGGCAGCACGCTGTATTGCACGGTGCTGTATTTCGAGCCGGCGGGCGGGTTGGTGGCCAAGCATCGCAAGCTGATGCCTACCGGCACTGAGCGGCTGATCTGGGGCAAGGGCGATGGCTCGACGTTGCCGGTGATTGACGCGGCGGTAGGGCGCATCGGTGGCGCTGTGTGCTGGGAGAACATGATGCCGTTGTTGCGCACTGCGATGTACGCCAAGGGTGTGGAAGTGTGGTGTGCGCCGACGGTGGATGAGCGGGAAATGTGGCAGGTGAGCATGCGACATATTGCGCACGAGGGGCGGTGTTTTGTGGTGAGTGCGTGTCAGGTGCAGGCGTCACCCCAAGCGTTGGGCGTGGAGATTGCGAACTGGCCGGTGGATCGGCCTTTGATCGCGGGGGGCAGTGTGATTGTCGGGCCCATGGGGGACATTCTTGCCGGGCCATTGCTCGGTGGGGCGGGGTTGCTGGTGGCGCGGATTGACACGGATGATTTGGTGCGGGCGCGGTATGACTATGATGTGGTTGGGCACTATGCCCGGCCGGATATTTTCGAGTTGACGGTGGATGAGCGTGCTAAGCCCGGTGTGCGGTTTTTGGGTTGAGTACATATCCGTTATTTAGGTAACGGCGGCTTATGGTTCCGCTCTTACAGCGGCTCACTTTGGAAAAGCCCCAAAGTAAGCAAAGGGCTCTGCCCCGCCTGTCGGCACCTCGCCTAGGCTCGGTGTTCCCTCACTCCGGCATTGCTCCGCGGGCCGCCGCGACGGGCCATCCATGGCCCGGCGCGGCTAAACCGGCGTCCTGCCGGTTTACCCGCTCCGCACTGCCTGCGTTCGGCCTCGGGCTTATTGGGGCAGTCAGATCAAGATCAAAAGCAAAAGCAAAAGCGCAGCGGCCTCCCGGCCGGCTTGAGTGTTAAAAGCCAGATCAAAAGCCAGAGCGAAAGCCAAATCTGAAGCTGATGCAGCTCTGCTTTTCTGTGGGAGCTGGCTTGCCTGCGATGCAGACACCTCGGTGCATCAGGTACACCCAGTTGATGCCATCGCAGGCAAGCCAGCTCCCACATTTGACCGTGCCCGCTTTTGATTTGGCTTGTGCCTTTGCTTTTAACACTCAAGCCGGCCGGGAGGCCGCTGTGCTCTTGCTTTTGATCTTGATCTTAGGCGCCCCGTTAAACCACGCTGGCCGAACGCAGGCTTTGGAGCGTGGGTAACCTGGCAGGACGCCAGGTTAGCCGTCCTGGGCCAGGGATGGCCCATGACGGCGGCCCACGGTCCAAAGCCGGAGTGAGGGCACACCGAGCCTAGGCGAGGTGCCGAGTGGTGGGGCAAGAGCGTTTTGCTTACTTTTGCGCTGTTCAAAAGTGAGCCGCTGTAAGAGCGGAACCATAGGCGGCCGTTACCTAAATAACGGATATACACCCAAAACCCACCTCAGCCCCGCCGCCCCTCCAGCCACTCCTCCCGGGTAATCTCCCAGATATCCTTGGGCAAACTCCCAGCGACAAACTGCCCCTCATCCGTCCTGACCAACCGCATCCCCGTCCGCTCGGAAATCCTGCGAGACGCCACGTTCGGCGCCGCCTTGGGCACGCGCATCACGGGCCGCTCCAGCACCTCAAACCAATACTCAGTCACCGCCGCACTGGCCTCGGCCATCAACCCCTGGCCCTGCCACTGCGGCGCCAGCCAAAAGCCCCGGTTGTTATCCACCTCATCCATCAGGCTGACATTACCAATCAACACCTCCGGCGCGCTCTTCAGGCGGATCGACCAATGCCATTCCTCCCCCCGCGCCATGGCCGGCAACGCGACATGCTCCAGATAGCTGCGCGCACCATCCGCCGGGTACGGCCAAGGCACCTGAGCATTCAGATAACGCACCACTTCCCAGTGCGGAAACTGCTGCTGGACACCCTCGGCATCCTCCAGCGTCAGCGGCCTGAGGATCAGGCGTTCGGTATACAGCGTAGGTTGCACATCCATGTCGTTACCAAGTGGCAGTGTTGGGAAAGTCCAGGGTCCCGCGATCCACAAAGCGCATGGTGCCGAACAGGCCACCCGCGAGTTTCCCGCGCAACACGTAGGGCAGGTTATTCAAACTCTGGGTCTGGCTCAAGCCAAGGGTCTGACGCAACACGGAAAACGCCGAAACACTCACCGGCACCGTCAGCACCGTCTCCGAAAAACGTGGGATCGAACCCCCTTGGTCACTCACCCCGGATGCCAGCGGCCGGCCATTGACCTCCAGATCCAGGGCCACGCCGCTGTAGTCGATCGCGGTTTCATTCGGGTTCTGCACCCGCAGCTTCACCGCGAAACGCACTTCCAGGTCCTGGCTTTGCAGCGGCTCGATGCCCACCACGTTGATGTTCACCGGGTCGCGGTTGGGGAACAGCGCGCACGCGCTCAGGGTGAGTAGCAGCAGTGACAAAACCATGAGCTTGCGCATAAAACGGGTTCTCCTATTGCGTGACGTCCGGGTCCTGCATCACTTTGAGGGTGGAGGCTTCCGGATCAAATTCATCTTCTTCCAGTTCTATGAACTCCTCAGGCAGGAAGATGTTCAGCACGATAGCGCAGAACGCACCCACGGTGATCGGCGACTCGAAGATGTTGTGCAGGGCCTTGGGCAGCTCGCGCAGTACTTCCGGGACTGCCGCCACGCCCAGGCCCATCCCCAGGGAGATTGCCACGATCAGCACATTGCGCCGGTGCAGGCCGGCTTCGGCAAGGATCTTGATCCCGGCCACGGCCACGGTGCCGAACATGATCAGGGTGGCGCCGCCCAGCACCGGCTTGGGCATCAGTTGCAACACCGCGCCGATCATCGGGAACAGGCCCAACAGCACCAGCAGCCCGGCAATGAAGTACGCCACGTAACGGCTGGCCACGCCGGTCAACTGGATCACGCCGTTGTTCTGGGCGAAGGTCACCATGGGCAGGCTGTTGAAGGTGGCCGCCATCACCGAGTTGAGGCCGTCGGCCAGCAGGCCGGATTTGATGCGCTTGATGTACAGCGGGCCCTTGACCGGCTGTTGGGAAATCATCGAGTTGGCCGTCAGGTCACCGGCGGCTTCCAGCGGGGAAATCAGGAAGATCACCGCCACTGGGATAAACGCTACCCAGTCGAACGAGAAACCGTATTTGAACGGCACCGGCACGCTGATCAGCGGCAGTTGGGGCAGGGCGGCCAGGTCGACGCGGCCCATCCACCAGGCCACTACAAAACCCAGGGTCAGGCCGATCACGATCGAACCCAGGCGCAGGAACGGGTTATTGAAGCGGTTGAGCACTACGATGGTCAGCAACACCAGGGCTGCCAAGCCCATGTTGCCGGCGGCGCCCAGGTCGCTGGCGCCATAGCCGCCGGCCATGTCGGTGACCGCCACCTTGATCAGCGACAAACCCATCAAGGTGATGATGGTGCCGGTGACCACCGGGGTAATCAGCTTGCGCAGCTTGCCGATGAACTGGCTGAGCACCACTTCGATAAACGCCGCGAAGAAGCAGATGCCGAAGATCGTCGACAGGATCTCATCGGTGCCGCCGCCCCGGGCCTTGACCATGAAACCGGCGCTCAGGATCACGCTGATAAACGAAAAACTGGTGCCTTGCAGGCACAGCAGGCCCGAACCCACCGGGCCGAACTTGCGGGCTTGCACAAAGGTGCCGAGGCCCGACACAAACAACGCCATGCTCACCAGGTACGGCACTTCGCTTTCCAGGCCCAGCACGCCGCCGACGATCAACGTCGGAGTGATGATGCCGACAAAGCTGGCCAGCACATGCTGCAGGGCGGCGAATATCGCCGCGCTGAAGTGGGGGCGGTCGTCGAGGCCGTAGATCAGGTCGGATTTATAACGGGGGCGAGGGGTTTGAGTGTCAGACAAAATACGGGCCCGGGTAGGAAAAAGGAGGCGCAGGATGCCAGAAAGTGCCAGTTGTCAGAAGTGTGAAAAAATATTTCGAAACATCCCCCATTAAATCCTCAAGTCGGCCGATACCGTTTATAGGCCCACATACCTATTACAACAGTGGCGCCAGCCGGTCAGAGCGGCGCGTTGACGCCCACTGACCGTGTCGCGGCAGGGATGCTCGCAGCCACTACTTCTAAGAGCGCCCCCTATGTCCCTTCGTAACCTGAATATCGCACCTCGAGCTTTTCTCGGTTTTGCCTTCATTGCGTTACTCGTCGTTGTCCTGGGAGTGTTTGCGGTCAACCGGATGGCTGTGATTCACCAGGCCACCACGGAGATGGAAACCAATGAGCTGCCCAGCGTCGGTTTCCTGGGGGTGATGACGGAAAACGTCCTGCGTTTGCGCATCCTGTCTTTCCGTGTACTGTTCAACCGTGACCCCGCCGGCTTGCAAGAGGCCCAGACACGCATGGGCGTGTTGACCGACAAGGTGCGCCAGGCCCAGACAGCTTATGCGGCGTTGCCGGCCGAAGGCGAAGAGGCGGCACTTTATAAACAGTTTGCCAGCACCCTGGACGCCTACCTGGTGGCCCAGCAGGAAATGATCGAGCTGTCGCGCCAGAACAAGACCGATGACATGCTCAAACTGATCAACTCGCGGATCAAGGACGGTACCGACTTGATGGGCGAACAGTTGAACAAGCTGATTGCCATCAACAGTGCAGGCGCCAAGGTCGCTTCGCTTGAAGCGGGCGACAGTTACCAGAACGCAATCACCGGCATCATCGCGGTGGCTGTGGTCGCTGCACTGATGACTGTGCTGCTGGCCTGGCTGCTGACCCGCAGCATCGTTACCCCGTTGCAAAAAGCCGTTGAAGCTGCCGAAACTATCGCCGGTGGCAACCTGACCAAACTCATTGAAGTCGACGGAAAGGACGAACCAGCTCGCCTGCTCGGCGCCTTGGCCGCGATGCAGAACAACCTGCGCCAGACCATCCAGCACATCGCCGGCTCGGCCACGCAGTTGGCCTCCGCCGCGGAAGAACTCAGCGCCGTCACCGAAGAGGCTTCCAAAGGCTTGCAACAGCAAAACAACGAAATCGACCAGGCCGCCACCGCGGTCAACGAAATGACCGCCGCGGTGGAAGAAGTGGCGCGCAACGCGGTGTCCACCTCCGAGGCTTCCAGCCAATCCAACCAGGCTGCGCGGGAAGGGCGCGACCGGGTAGTGGAAACCGTGGGTGCGATCCAGACGATGACCCAGGACGTGCAAAACACCTCGGTGCTGATCGAGGGCCTGGCTACTCAAGGCCGGGACATTGGCAAGGTGCTGGACGTGATTCGCGCGATTGCCGAGCAGACCAACCTGTTGGCCCTCAACGCGGCGATTGAAGCGGCACGTGCCGGTGAAGCCGGGCGTGGTTTTGCGGTGGTGGCGGATGAAGTGCGGGCCCTGGCCCATCGCACGGCACAATCGACCCAGGAAATCGAAAAAATGGTCGCTGGCATTCAGAGTGGTACGGGTGAAGCCGTGCAATCCATGCAGCAGAGCAACCAGCGCACCCAAAGCACCCTGGAAATGGCACGTGCCGCCGGGGTGGCCCTGGAGCAGATTACCCAGTCCATCAGCCTGATCAACGAGCGCAACCTGGTGATCGCCAGTGCGTCGGAAGAACAGGCACAGGTGTCCCGCGAAGTGGACCGCAACCTGGTGAATATCCGCGACCTGGCGACCCAGTCGGCGGCGGGTGCCAACCAGACTTCAGCTGCCAGCCATGAGCTGTCGCGACTGGCGGTGGATTTGAACGGGATGGTGGCCAGGTTCGTCATCTGATCTGAAATGCGATCAAAAATGTGGGAGCTGGCTTGCCTGCGATGCGGACGCCTCGGTACATCAGGTACACCGGGGTGATGCTATCGCAGGCAAGCCAGCCCCCACGGTAATCAGTGTTTCCAGGCAGCTGGATTCACCAGGTTCTTCGGCTTTTCACCCGCCAGCGCCGCCAGCAGATTGTCCACCGCGCACTTGGCCATCGCCTCCCGCGTCTCATGAGTCGCTGAACCGATGTGCGGCGTCGCCACCACATTGCTCAAGCGCAACAACGGCGAATCATGCTGCAGCGGCTCGCGCACAAACACGTCCAGTCCCGCCGCGCGAATAGTGCGCTGTTGCAACGCCTCGATCAGCGCCGGCTCGTCCACCACCTTGCCTCGGGATATGTTGATAAAGATCGTCTCCGGGCCCATCAGCGCGAACTCTTCAGCGCCAATCAAACCTTCGGTTTCAGCCGTCAGCGGCAAGGTCAGGCACACAAAGTCGGCTTCCCGGAGCAGGTCCGGCAGGCTGCGGTATTGCGCGTCAAAACGTTGCTCCACTGCAGGTTTTGGCGAGTGACTGTGGTAGATCACCGGCATGCCAAACCCGAAGTGCCCACGCTGGGCCAAGGCTTCGCCAATACGCCCCATGCCGATAATGCCCAGGGTCTTGCCGTGCACGTCGCTGCCAAAATGCAGTGGGCCGATGTTCTGGTTCCAGTTGCCGGCGCGCACCATATTGGCCAGTTCCACCACGCGCCGGGCAGTGGCGAGGATCAGCGCGAAGCCGGTATCAGCGGTGGTTTCCGTCAGTACGTCGGGGGTGTTGCTGAGCAGGATGCCGCGCCCGGTCAGGTAGTCGATGTCGTAGTTGTCGACGCCGACGGACACGCTGGCCACGGCCTCAAGCTTCGGTGCCAGATCCAGCAGTTTCGCATCCAGGCGCAGGCTGGCACCGAGCAACCCTTGGGCCGTAGGCAAGGCCTCACGCAGTTTGGCCAGGCCGCTTTCATCCAGCGCCTCGATCAGCGTGACCTCGGCCTGTTCATGCAGGCGGGCCATCAGCGGCGCAGAGAGTTTCTTGTAGAGCACGACAGACTTTTTCATCAGGTCTTTACCTTCAATTCAAGAGAATGCAGCGGGGCGCGCTCGCGGTCACTGGCGCCTGGCTTGAGAAAGATCGTCAACACCACCGACACCAGCAGCGCACCGCTCATCAGCAGGTACGAAGCGCCGGGAGAACCGGTGCTGCTGTTGAGATAGCCCACCAGGTACGAACCGCCAAACGAACCGAGGGCGCCCATGCTGTTGATCAGTGCCATGGCACCGCCGGCGACGTTGGCCGGAAGGATCTCGGGGACGATCGCGAAAAACGGCCCGTAGGGCGCATACATGCACGCCCCGGCGATCACCAGCAGGGTGTACGACCACCAGAAGTGTTCGGCGCCCAGCACGTAGGACGCATAAAACGCGATGGAAGCGATCAACAGCGGCGGCCACACAAAGCGTTTGCGCTTTTGCAGTTTGTCCGAGCCCCAGGACACCACCAGCATGCCGATCACCGCCGCCAGATATGGCAGCGCAGACAGCCAGCCGGCCTCGACCATGTCCATTTTCAAACCGGCCTTGAGGATCGACGGCAGCCACAGCACGAAGCCATACACGCCAATGCTCCAGCAGAAAAACTGCAGCGCGAGGATGATCACCTTGGGCGAGCGAAAGGCTTCGGCGTAGTTCTTCACCGCCTTGATACCCACCTGTTCTTCGGCGAGGGCGGTTTCCAGGTCTTTTTTATGCTGGGCGCTCAGCCATTTGGCATCGGCCGGTTTTTCATCCGCCAACTTCCACCAGATAAACGCCCAGATCACCGCCGGCAAGCCTTCGATGATAAACATCCAGCGCCAGCTGAAATGCTGCACCAGATAGCCCGAGACCACCGACATCCACATCATGGTCACCGGGTTGCCGAGGATCAGGAAGGTGTTGGCCCGGGAGCGTTCCGCGCGGGTGAACCAGTGGCACAGGTACACCAGCATCGCCGGCATCACGGCGGCTTCCACCACCCCGAGCATGAAGCGGATCACGATCAGCATGTAGGCGTTGGACACCATGCCGGTCAGGGTGGCCAGGCCGCCCCAGAGGATCAGGCTGACGAAAATCAGCTTCTTGACGCTGCGCTTCTGCGCGTAGATCGCCCCCGGCACCTGGAAGAAAAAGTAGCCGAGGAAGAACAGCGCGCCGAGCAGCGACGACATGCCCGGGGTGATCATCAGGTCTTCGGCCATCCCGGAGGCGGCGGCGAAGCCGTAGTTGGCGCGATCCAGGTACGCCAGGCTGTAGGTGATAAACACGATGGGCATGATGTACCACCAACGGCGGGTGGCGAGTTTCAACGGTTCCATAAGGTTGCTCCTGAGCTTGTTGTAGTTGTGGCAACAGGTAACTGGGTGATGCGGACTAACCGGCTTTCTGTGTGTGGGGCAGATCGGTCCTGAACGGCAAGCCTTCCATGTCGCCACGGCTCTGTACCGCGCGGCTACCGATCCAGTTGCCGCGCTGCACGGCCTCGGCAAAGCTGAGGTTTTCCAACAACGCGCTGATCATGCCTACCGCAAAACCATCGCCGGCGCCGACCGTATCGACCACCTTGGCCACGGGTACGGCGGCGACGAAACCCTGGTCCAGTTGTGTGCGGTAATACGCGCCGTGGGGGCCGAGCTTGATGGCCACGGCTTCCACGCCTTGGTCGAGGTAGAACGCGGCGATGTCGGCCGGGTCTTCAAAACCGGTGAGCAAACGGCCTTCGCTCAATCCCGGCAACACCCAATCCGCCAGGCAGGCGAGGGCGTTGATTTCGCTGATCATGCGTTGCTCGTTTGCCCACAGGGACGGACGCAGGTTCGGGTCGAAGGACACGCTGCGGCCAGCCTCGCGCATTTGCGTCATCAACTGGCGCGACAGCTCGCGAGTGGCGTCCGACAGTGCCGGCGGGATGCCCGTGGCGTGCAGGTGGCGGGCTTGCAACAGCTCGGGCTTGATCGCCTCGACAGACAGGTAACTGGCGGCTGAGCCACGGCGGAAGTACTCCACCTGCGGATCGTCGCCGGCCTCTTCGCGGGACTTGAGTTGAAAACCCGTGGGGTGTAGCGGGTCGACCGCCACATGCCCGCAGTCCAGGCCCTCGTTCTGCAAGGTGTCCACCACAAAACGCCCGAGGGAATCGGCGCCCACCCGGCTCAGCCACGCCACGTTGAAACCCAGGCGCGACAGGCCGATGGCGACGTTGCTGTCGGCGCCGGCAATGCGTTTGTGAAATTGCGCGACCTGGGCCAGGTCGCCGGTCTGTTCGGCGACAAACATCGCCATGGTTTCACCAAACGACAGGATATCGATCTCAGACATGGGCATTCTCCACGCGGGGCTGGCCAAGGACGGCGAGGGCGGCGACCTGCTGCGCGGTGATCTGCACCAGATCATCACCTTGCAGCGGAAATTCCACGGCCCGGGTAATACCTTGAGTCATATGCTTGAGCAGTTGTTCCCACAGATGCAGGTCGGCGGCGCCCGGCGGCAGGGCCACCAGCTTGCCGTCGGCGCGGCGGGCCACGGCCTTGCAGTGCAGGTAATCCACGTGGCGGCCCAGCAGGCGTGCAGCGGTGGTCGCGGATTGGTCCTGCCACTGCCAGTTGCCGATATCGAAGGTCATTTTTACCGGCACGGCCAGGCGTTCGACTTCGTTGAAAAAACGCTGCATCGGCTCGATGCGCCCGCCGTGCAGGGTCTGGTCGTTCTCCACCAGCAGCTTGACCGGATGCCGATTGAGCAGGGCGCTCAAGCTGTCCAGGTCGTTGGTGTCGGTGAAATAGCCGAGGGAGACTTTCAGCCATCGGGCGCCAAACGCCTGGGCGCGGTCGAGGGTGGCGGCCAGTTCGGCGTTGGGTTGCGAGCGGCCGGCCACCCAGAGTTCCAGGGGCGAGGAGAACACGCATTCCAGGCCTTGATCGGCCGCGGCTTGCGCCAGTTCAAGCGGTTGTTCGGTGGTCAGCAGTTCTTCGCGCCATTCGATACGTTGCGCGCCAGCGGCGGCCAGCACCGAGACGAAACTAAGCTGGCCCTGCTGGCGGACCAGGTCGGCGCCGTAGCTGGAAAGGCTGATGGAGACGGGGTATTTATGCATTGTTGTGGACCTCTGAAACCGGTTTCGTTTTTATTCGCAAAATGTTGAATTGAACCAGCCGTAGCAGCTGTCGAGCCTGGGCGAGGCTGCGTCGGCGGTGTACCTGACACATCGCAAACGCAGCCTCGCCCGGGCTCGACAGCTGCTACGGGCGCCTGGTGGAGCCTCGAATGATCAGTTGCGGCAAGAAATCCAGGGTACGTGTCGGCTCGGTATCGCCGCGCAAACGCTTGAGCAAGCAGTCGAAGGCCTTGGCGCCGATGGCCTCGGTGGGCTGGGCGAGGGCGGTGATGCCGTTGCCCACCAGCGGGTACCAGTCGAGGTCATCCAGGGCGATCAGGCCCACGTCCGCAAACAGGTCGCAGCCTAGATTTTTCAATGCACGGGTACACGCCAGTGCCGCGATTCCGTTGGCGCAGAACAACGCCTTGGGGCCGGATTTGGCTAGAAACTTTCGCAGACGCTGTTCCAGTTTGGCGTCCAACTCCAGTACCGCGCCGGTCAACATCGGACGGCTGGCAATCTCTGCCTTGAAACTGTCCAGGCGTTCCAGCCGCGAGCTGGTGCCGTCGGTGGCTTCAGTCACCAACAGCAGCTCGCGATAGCCTTGCTGTTCAAGGTGCTCAACGGCCATGCGCACCGCCACCGGGTTATCCAGCCCCACCAGGTCGCTGTGCAGCGGCTCGACCTTGCGGTCCACCAGCACCAGGGGCATTTCCCGTTGCAGCTCCAGCAATTGGTCGAGGTGATGGCCGAGGGTGTTCACGATCAACCCTTCGATGTTGTAGGCACGCAGGGCGGCCAGGTGCTGGCGCTCCTGCTCGTCATCGCGGTCGGTGTTGCACACCACCAGGCTGTAGCCGTGCTGGCGGCAGGCAGTTTCCACGCCATGCATCACAGCAATCGAATAGGGGTTGCGGATATCGGCCACCAGCATGCCGATCAGGCGGGTGCGCCCGCGTTTCAGGCCGCGGGCCATCTGGTTGGGGCGGTAGCCGAGTTCATCGATGGCCTGCTCGATGCGCAGGGCGATGGCGTCGGAGAGCAGGGCGCGGTCGTCGCCGATAAAGCGCGAAACGCTGGCCTTGGACACACCGGCACGTTCGGCTACGTCAAGCATGGTTACGCGGCTGCGTTGGGCGGCGGAAAAAGAGGTCACGGTGCAGGGCCTTTCTTATTGGAGTTGGAGGTCATCAAGCACCGGCAAGGATGTCTGAAACCGGTTTCAGGAAACACCAACTCAGAAGATCCGTCAAGCCAATGCGGCGCCGACACAGGTGTCGAAACCGACGAGCGGCCATGCCTACCTGTTAGTTTTGACAGTACCCAAGCGTGGTATTTGGGTGCTTAATCCTTGCCAAGGGCATCTCCCAGTGCATCGTCGGCAGGACATTTATATGAACACTTCCAACGCTCGTCGCAGACGTGTCTCCAGAAGCAATATTTTGTCATTTTCCGAGATCAAGGTGCCTATCCTTGATGATGCCGTACCCCCCATCCTCGAGGGGTATATCCCACGCGAGTACCTTGATTCCGATATGGAGGTGGTCATCGAGGAGCTTTGGCCAGAGTCCGCGCCGGCTGGGAGTTTCGACATCCTGGTCGTTCATTGGCGGCGTAGTGGTAGTGAGGGGGAGCCGCTCTTGCGCCGGCGGTTCAATGGCCCGATTGATCCAGATCTTTTTCCACTGCGTATTCCAGTCGAGCGACGGTATCTGGAGAACGACGGCACCGTGTTGCTGAGCTATGAGGTGCTTGAACAGGGCAACTTGCCCACCCCCTCACCAACGCGCGTGTTAGTGCTGGACCGTACGCCCCCCAACAATAATATCTCCCCCCAGGGGCCTGAATTTCCCGTGAGTCTCATCGATGAGGATTATCTGGCTGAGAACCCGACTGTGAACATGCGGGTACCCTTTTACACCGGCCGTCGCGCGTGGGACCGGGTTGAGTATTACCTATCGAATGTGACACCACCACACGACCGGAATACGCCTGATGGGTTTTTTGACTTTCCTACTGAAACTGAACCGTTGGTTTTTCCCGTCCCTGGGGATTTGTTTCGCCTTTATCCAAACGGTCTTCAATACATGCATATTGTGTTGCGCGATCGTTCCGGTAACGCGGGGCCGCGATCAAACCAGATAACGGTCGTTGTGAACCTGGACGCGTCGCCCTCCGACCTCCAGCCACTGGTCATTCCGGCGATGGTTAACGGCTTGATTGATCGCCAGGATGCGCGCCTTGGGGTTGTGGGGAAGGTGCTGTACGACAATTGGCAGGAGGATGACCATGTCACGGTGACATGGGGTTCTACAACGTTATCGCCACAGCGGGTCACAGAGTTGCCCTTTGATGTCCGAATTCCTTGGGAAACGTTGATTGCCCAGGGGGCGGGGCCAGCTTCCGGGGTTGCCACGTACTCCATTACTCGCGCCGGTGGAACGCTCCCCACCCTTCCCAGCCCACCGACGATGATCAAATGGAACTTCACGGTGGCGGGGCAAGACCACAGCGGTGCACCGCAACTGCTGAATCTCGATCTGCCTGCCGTGATGGTCTGGGGCGAGGGTTCCACGACAGAGAACCATATTGATATACGTGATCAGGATCAGCGTATTTACGCCAGTGTTCCGTTGTACCACCGGCCTCGGGATGGCGAAGAGTTGACGTTGTATTGGGGGAACTTTCCCATTAACACTGTGCCGGTTGCACACTATACGGTGGATGTAAGTAAGGGGGATGAGGAAGGCAGTATTGTCGAGTTCAGTGATATTCCGTGGAGTGTGATTATGGGGGCAGGCAATGACGACAGAATGCCTGTTTATTACACAACCTCTAATGGCGTTAATGAACAATTGGCCAACTTCACCATCGTAACAGTGACCGTGGTTCCTATATTGAGTCTTACACAAGTTCGGTTTCCCAGTGCAACTCCAGATGTGTGGGTAAATTGTCAGACTGTGCCCCCCATGTGGGACCATATCCCCGTGGAAATTGCGGCAAATACACAGTTCAGGGAGGGCGATGCGGTCACGTTGAGTTGGCAGGGTTATGAGGGGTTTTTTACCGGCCCCATTGAGGGGACCGAAGACTCTTTGCTGCATTTCCTTTCGGCGGAAGAAGTGGAGAACGGCTATGTATTTAAGCAAGATAACTATGAAGAAAAGATAAAACCCATACGGTCGGACAATCCGGCAAGCGTGGGGAGTTCGGCACTGGTGTCTTACGAAGTGCTCCGTGGCACCAGGATCATAGGCCGGGCACGAGAGCGGCAAGTCAAGATTGATCAGCGCTATTCCAGTGGGCGTTATTGCGGTCCTGACGAAGATGGGGAGCAGGACTAGCCTGGCGAGCTTGTGAGTCAGCCCAGTCATAAAGTTGAGCTTCGATAGTGGTCTCAAGTGTTTTAGAGGCGGGGCCAACTATTCGGTTCAAGGCGAGCGATTTCTCGTTTCGTCTGTGACATTGAAGTGGTAACCGGCGTTAATAATTCGCTTATGGAGAACGTAGATGACTATCTTTAATAAAAAGCAACAGGCCGCGCTTGCCTCTCGAAAACTCAATCGAGAGTATGTCTCCAAGTATGGGGGCGGTATTTTTGAGTTTGAGGCGCCGACGTTCAGCTCGCTAAACGCAGACGGGCTGATCTCGGCAGCGGCTTCAAGAAGAAATCTTCCCGTTACGTTTGTAGCCCCGTCGCTTGAAGTACCTGCTATAGAAGCCCGGCTGGAATTGGTGATGCGTGATAGCGGTGTGACAAATTGGGGAGCACCTCTGTATACGTTTCGCTATTCGGGAGCCGGTGCAATCAATGTGGGCGACATTATTGAAAAGGATATTCCTGCCTCCCGCCTGAATGAGGGGCAGTATGAAATTGCCTATATCTTGTATGAAGGCAGTCTCCCTACGCAGTCAGACACCGCGCCATTGGCGGTGGATCTGACGGCACCCTATAAATTCAATGTCGACGACGATGAAGAGCACGATATCCATCCGTTTGCTCCTTTATTACCGACAGACCTGGGGCCGGAAATCGACGAACTCTATGTAGACGAGCATGATGAGGGATTGGTTTGCACCTACCCGAATTACGAGAACTATGGTCGAGCAGACGGTGACACGATCACCGTCTATTTCTCGGAGTATTCCTCATCGCAGCTTGCTACACCGATCGACACAGTGCCGGTGGAAGATAGCCTTGAGTTTGTTATTCCATGGGACCGGATCGAAGTGCTGGAAGCGGGCGCCTACTATTTGTTTTATATCCTGACAGACCTGGCCGGTAACAAAAGCAGGGAATCTGTTCCCCGCCCCGTCCGGCTGAACTTGGTGGGGGTTCCTGATCCTTTGCAGGCGAGGGTGCCGTTGGCGCTGTTGCCGGCTGACGGGCTGATTGATCTGGCGGATGCTCACGAGCCCGGTGGCGTGACGGTGGAAATTCTTCAGTACGCCAATGCGCGAGAGGAGCTGGATGTCATTGACCTCACCTGGGGCGGCGAAAGCGTGGGGCGCTTCAACGTCAGGGATTACACGCCGTTTCCTCTAAGGCTGCCGGTTGATACCGATATCATCTTCGACGTGTATGGTGCCGGCACCGGGGAGGAGGACACGGTTATCGATTACGTGGTTGATCGTAACGGCAACGAATACCCCGCGCCCACGCTAACCATCAAGGTGGATCTTTCCGGCCCCGGCCCCGACCCGACGCCAGACCCGGAAAACTCTCGGCTCAACCTGGTGACCGTGTACGGCAGTGACCCCGACGAGGAAAACCGTTTGCTGCCGGGCGATTTCGGTAACGACGCGACCGTCGAGATCGTGCTGTGGGAGGTTCCTCCGCCGGTACCCGGTATCACCATTACCGGTTATTGGGGCAGTTTTGCGCACCCCTTCGATCCAACCGAGCTGGATGGCGAAACCGGTGGAGACACCGTTACCCTCACCGTGCCTTGGTCAATCATCAAGGAGGTTGGCAATGGCACGATTCCGGTGTTCTATACCTTGAGCTGGGACGTCAATGACAACCTCCAGCGATCTCGTTCCCAGAATGTCGTGGTCGAGGCCAACGTAGTCGTCATGGAGAAGCCGACTTTCGTCAAGGCTGGTGCGAGTATGGGCTGTACGGACCTGAATCCGTTCAGCTTTTCCGCACGTGTCAGAGTGCCGGGCAATACCACCTACTTCCAGAATGGCGCTGTCGTCCGCCTGGAATGGCAGGTGTGCAGCGACGAGGCCGGCACTATGCCATTGGGGGATCCTGTACCGTTCGACTCGGACCCGTTGACACCGGATATGGTTTCAAATGGTTTCTTCCTGACGATTGAGCCTTACACCACCGTCATCAGGCCTGCCGGGCGCAACTCAGTCACCATTCAATACTTTGCGACGGTGAATGGCGTTGAGGAGCCGTCTGAGAAGGGCTTTACAAGGACGCTGTTCGCAAACCGGGCTACGCCGCCGCTGTACTGCGAGGAACTGCCGGTTCTCGGGGAGGATGAAGCGTAATACGTGTTGTCCAAAGGGCGCTTAGGCGCCCTTTGCTATTCACCTGTCAGGAGCTTCCTTGCGTCGTTACGTTTCTCCATTCCCGCCATTGATACGCGGTTTTCCTTAGGGTGTTCAGATAATTCCTACATCTATCGTTAGCGCTCATCGGTAATTTTGCGGGCCGTAACTGGCCAGTTTCCACTGCATTCGAAACAGGCCGAATTTTTCTGTGATGGAACGCCTGTTCAACGAGTGAGTGATCATGATTACCCAGTCTCTTTTTAAGTTAAATCCTTTGGCCGTCGTGGTTAAAGTCGCGTCGATTGCATCATTGTTGGCTCTCGCCCCGCACGCTCAGGCAAGGCTGATCGAAAATCGAACCGAGACCATTGACTTTCACGACGTGCTCGACAGCTATACGTTGGAAAATGCCACACTCAACGTGATAGAGGGACGCACCGAGAGCGTCTATGCCGCCCGCTCCAACCTGAACCTGAGCGAGTCGAGTACCGTCCTCGGCACCGTTGTTGCGCAGGCGGGCTCGAACGTCAATGTGGACTCCAGTCGCGTTGTGGCGCAGGGTGATTTCAATTCGGGAATCACGCTGTACAGCAGTAATGCGTTGATCAATGGCAGCGTGATTTCCAGTGCCGACTACCATGGGTTGGTGGTCAATCGTTTCTCAGGCTCCACCGTGGGTTCCAGCGCGACCGTCAATGACAGCGTGGTTTCCGGGGCTACCGGTGGCGCGGTGGTCGGAGGCCATAGCGTGCTGAACCTGGACCGCAGCATCCTGCAGGGTATAGACGCTGGCAGTTTCGGTTTGCAGTTGCAGGGCGCAGAGGCCCATGCCCGCCAAAGTGTCATCACGGGCGGCCTCAATGGTGTAGTCCTGACGAATGAACCCCGTAGTGTGCTTGCCAATAGCTTGGTACTGGACAATACCCACGTGACCGGCGAAACCGGTGCGGCGATTGTGGTGAGAGGTCTGTCGGGTAGAGGGGCCAATGCAACGATTGAGGTGCTCAATGGCTCGACACTGTCCGGTGGCAACGGCAACCTCCTTGAGGTCAAGGATGGGTCTTCGGCCACGGTACGGGTCGACAACAGCCAACTGATGGGCAACGTGATTGTTGAGTCGGGCAGTATCACACACCTGGACTTGCAGAACCGCGCCGCGTTGACCGGTCGCCTGGAAAATGTTTCGTCGTTGAGTATCGGTAGCCAGTCGCTGTGGGACATGACCGGCAACAGCCAGGTCGGCGCATTGAACCTGTCGGACGGGATGATCAGGTTTGGTGCGAGTGACGCCTTTTACCAGTTGGACCTGGCCAGCCTGTCCGGTAACGGCACGTTTGTGATGGGCACCGATTTTGCTCGGGGCTTGACCGACTTCCTCAACATCACGGGTTCCGCCAGCGGCAACCATCAATTGCTGCTATCCAGCAGCGGCGTCGAGCCGGTCAGTGCGAGTGAGGTGCGTATTGTGCATACCGGTGGCGGTGATGCGCAGTTTTCGCTGGTAGGCGGTGCGGTCGATGTGGGGGCGTGGTCCTATGGGCTCAAGCAAGACGGCAACGACTGGTTCCTCGACCCGTCGTCGCGGGTCATCAGCCCTGGCACCCGCTCGGTACTGGCGCTGTTCAATGCCGCACCGACTGTGTGGTATGGCGAGCTGTCCTCTCTGCGTAGCCGCATGGGTGAATTGCGTCACAACGGTGCCGAGTCCGGCGGATGGGTCCGCAGTTATGGCAACAAGTACGAGGCGAAAGGCGGTGCAGGCAATGGCTACACGCAATCGCAACGCGGTTTTTCCCTCGGTGCGGATATGCCGGTGATGGACAGTCCATGGCTGTTGGGGGTCATGGCCGGTCATAGCGAATCAGATCTGGATGTTGGCCGTGGAACGTCGGGCACTATCAAAAGTTACTACGTTGGTGCCTACGCCACCTGGATGGACGAAGACAGTGGCTACTACTTTGACGGTGTGGCCAAGGTGAACCACCTGCGCAATGACTCCAAGGTGGGGTTGAGCGATGGCACACAGGCTAAGGGTGACTACGCTACTAATGCCTTGGGTGTTTCGGCAGAGGTCGGGCGTAATATCAGGTTAGATGATGGGTTCTTCGTTGAACCGTTTGCCCAAGCGTCGGTGATGACTGCCAAGGGCAAGAGCTACCAACTGGATAACGGGATGCAGGCCAAGGGCGATCACACCCACTCGGTCCTGGGTAAATTGGGGGTGACTGTCGGCCGTGATTTTGTGCTCGATAGCGGTAGCGTTGTACAGCCTTACTTGCGCGGTGCGGTCGCTCATGAATTTGCCAAGAACAACAAGGTGTCGGTGAATAACCAGGCGTTCAATAACGATCTCTCGGGCAGCCGTGCGGAATTCGGTGCGGGGGTTGCGGTGTCCTTGTCCCAGAACCTGCAGTTGCATGCCGACTTTGAACATGCGAAAGGCAAGCGTATTGATCAGCCCTGGGGTGCCAACGTGGGCGTGCGTTATAGCTGGTAATCAACAATGCCCTGGATCAAGTGATAAAAAAATGCCCCGGTTTCCGGGGCATTTTTTGTGGGTCAAACATTGAACAGGATTTGCATACGCTGCTCCTGCCCGCCGACGTCAACGTAGTAAACGTCCAAGGCACCACTGACATGGTTGGTTTGCTCGTTATGGATAAACTCGATCGTGCCGCGCTCGGCTGTATAAGCGGGAGGTGGCGCGTCATTGAGCTCCATATAAATAACCGAAAAACGCTCGTCGGATTCGTCGGGCCTCAGGGTGTACCGGCCGGAGGGCAATGTTTCCCGATCCGCCAGATACTTGAAAACAACGATTCGCCGGCGGTTGCCAATGCCTAAATCCCGCTGAGTGGCCTCAACCCACCAATAATCGGATTTGAGTTCATGTTTGGGGAAGTCGTCCTTGAACGCCTGAGTCGCGATCGTTCCCTGGAAGTAAACTTGGGCAGTGGATCGGCTGTTTTCACTTACCGCAGATGCAGTTGCAGTACTCATGGTTATAGTCTCCCGCTATCGTCAATAAATGTCCTGTGATGGGATCATTACCCACTTGGGACAAGCCTGTTAAATACGACGGTCTACGTTTGCCTCGTTTGCACGCGCTTTCATTCCATTGCTTTTATTGAAATATTGTCGACGACCAGAAAAGTAATGCCCTGTATTTGCAGCGTCATGTCATGAACCCCGGCGGGGGTGGTGAATAAGTAGGTGTATGTGTCCCAGCCTCCCTCTCCGCGTAACTCGAGCTCAGGTACGTGATCGGGGGCTATATGAAACTTTACAAGCCCATGGCCGCCGGTTGGCGTTTGCGCATCGATAGAGAAGACAAGCGCCTGCCCGGGAACGACCCTGATGTCCTGCTCGATATAAGCGCCGAGATTCAGCTGACACCGTTGATCGTGGAAGGTCGCCAAATTGGGCGGCGGTGACGAAGTCCATTCATCGCTGTTGCGTGAGAAGTCCCCGTTACGGATCAACTCAATCGGTATGGTCGTGCCTTCTTCCTCCACCAGCCTGACGTTATCGAACCAGACGTCCCCCGACGTTCCTGTCAATTGCACGGTTGCGCTGACAGTGCCTGTGGGAGGCGTGAACGTTAATGACTGACGCAACCAGCCTTGATTGCCGGACATCGATATTGACTCATTCACCCCCGAAGGCTGAAAAACCACCGTTATGGAGCCCGTACCTCTGTAAGTAATCAGCGTAAACAGGCTGAGGGTATAGGCCGTTGCGTCAACCACCCGCACCGTTTGCTCGGCCATTCCTTGAGTTCTGACGATGCAACTGCGTTGGGAAAAATCCACCCTGCCGGGAAGTGTCGCGGTGGCTGTCCAGTGGGTTCCATGGTCGATAAAGTTTCCATTCAGGATCAGGTTCTTATTTAACGGAACGGGTGGTGACATGGCGTGCTCCCGCAGGTCCTGATACCCGGCCTGGCCCGTGCTTTTTGACAAGTGGCTTTATTCAGCGCCATTAACGCCTTGCCCACAACTGTCAGAATTCACAGGTTTGCTCGCCATTCGTCGCCTTTTCTATGCCACCGCTAAAACGCTCAGCCAGGCGGAGCCGAACAACAGCAACGCCATGCCTTGGTTAAAACGCCGCATGGCCTTGATCGAGCGAAACACCCGGCTCGACCCCACCCCCAGCAGAGCCCACACCCCCAGGCACGGCAACGAAATCATAAAAAACGCCAACGACAGGTACAGCACATGGCTCTGGCGCGCCTCACCGTTGCCAGCAAACACACTGACCACCGCCAGGGCCATCATCCAGGTCTTGGGGTTGATCAATTGCAGGCTGGCGGCACCCGCCAGGCCCAGGCGTTTTTGCGGGGTGTTCGGGTCGATGGCTTCGGCCGGGGCGCGGAAGATCTGCCAGGCCAGATAGCTGAGCCAGGCCACGCCCACCCATTGCATCGCGGCCTGCACTCTGGGCAATTGCGCCAGCGACTGGCCCACGCCCGAGCCCACCAGCAACACAATCCCCGCCGCGCCCATACAAGCACCCAATACGATAGGCAATGCAGCCTTGAGCCCATAACGCGCGCTGTTGCTCAACACCAGGATATTGGTCGGGCCGGGGGTGATGGAGGCGACGAAGGCGAATAACAGAAAGGGCAGCAGGGTAGGGAACATAGTGGTGTGACTCCAATCAGCAAGGCAATGGAGTCGATCTTCACAAGCGGCCCGCTACCTGTCTGGAAGATTTGAGCAGCGCTTGCGGTACGCCGCCGGTGTCATGCCATAGGCCCGCACAAACCAGCGGCCCAAATGGCTTTGGTCTGCAAAGCCCAGGCTGCTGGCGACCTCGGCAGGTTGTTCGCCCTTGGCCAGCAAATGGCGGGCACGGGCCAGGCGCAGTTGCACCAGATAGGCATGGGGCGGCAGGCCGAAGGCGCTCTTGAAGGCACGGGTCAGGCGGAAGCGGTCTACGCCGGTTGCCAGGGCCAACTCATCCATGCCGACGTCCTGATGCAGATGGGCGTGCAGGTACTCGCGGGCCTTATGGGCCACCAGAGGCAGGCGCGGGTCCTGGTGATAGCGCTGGCGCCAGTGCAACTGGCCGGTCAGGCGTTCCAGCAAGTAGTCGAGGGCGTGTTGGCGCACGATGCGCAGCTCGCCGTCGTGCAGGCTTTGAAACGCCTGGCTGGTGGCAAGCGCCAGGCGAGGATCGCTGGCAAGGGTGGTGGCAAACCCCAGCTGACTGTTGGCCGGGGCTTCCTCGAACACCGCCGCCACTTCCCGCTGCAACCACTGCGGGTCGAGGTACAGCATGCGGTAGGTAAACCCGGCTTCGGTGGGGGCGTGGCCATCATGGATTTCCCCTGGCTCCAGCAGAAATACCTTGCCGGGGGTGCTTTGGTGCCGGGTGCTGCGGCAATTGAATTGCTGCACGCCTTGCTCCGTGACGCCCACCAGGTAGCTGTCGTGCCAGTGCGGATCGTAGGCATGGCCCTCGAAATGCGCACGCAGGGTCTCGATGCCGGTGTCGGCGTCCTGGGACAGGTCGATCCAGTTATGGGCGGTCATAAAGCACCGATGACAGGTAAACGTTGTCGCCAGTTAGCGCGCCCGGGCGGGCGCTCGTCTAGAAGTTTTGTGCAGCTCAACCAAACAGCCCGGCGGCAATGTTGATCGAGAACCCCAGAATCGCCGTATTGAACAGAAATCCGATCAACGATTGCCCCAGCACCACCTTGCGCATGGTGCGCGTGGCAACCCCGACATCCGCGGTTTGCACCGCCACGCCGATGGTGAACGAGAAGTACAGGAAGTCCCAGTAATTGGGAGTGCGCAAATCCTCGGCAAAACGCAACGCCGGCTCCGGGCCGTCCCAGGTGTAATACAGCCGCGCGTAGTGCACGCTGAAAATCACCCCGATCAGCAACCATGAGCCCACCACCGTCAGGCCGGTAAAGCCGTAGTGCAACAGGCGTTGGCTATCGCTCAGGTCCTTGGTGCCCACCAGGTTCAAGGTGATGGTCGCCAGGCTGGCAATCGCCGCGATGCACACCATGAACAGCACCAGGCCGGCGTTCTCGTCCTCGATCTCGGCGATGCGTTTTACATCGTCGGCGCGAGAGTGGCTGGTCAGCCAGAGCATCAGCACCAGGTAGGTCCAGACGCCTGCGTTCCAGCCGATGAGGATTTTGCTGATGATCGTATCGGCCGGAGCCAGGAGGCCCACCGCCAGGCCCAATACGGCGGCGGTGGACAGGCGAGGGTGGGTGCGGGCGAGGAAGGGCATGGGAACTCGATGGGCCAGGGTTTGCGTTACCTTAGCCCACCTGAGTCCTTTGTTCAGCTGTCTTTGTGGCGCTTTTTCACCAGCTTCATCACCACCACGAAGAACACCGGCACAAACACCACTGCCAGCGTCGCGGTAACCATCCCGCCGATCACCCCGGTGCCGATCGCCTGCTGGCTCGCCGAGCTGGCACCGGTAGCGATCGCCAGAGGCACCACGCCGAGGATGAACGCCAGGGACGTCATGATGATCGGCCGCAGACGCAGGCGTGCAGCCTTGAGCGTGGCATCGATCAGGTCTTCGCCCTGGTCATACAGGTCCTTGGCGAACTCGATGATCAGGATCGCGTTCTTTGCCGACAGGCCGATGATGGTAATCAGGCCGACCTTGAAGAACACATCGTTGGGCATCCCGCGCAAGCTCACGGCCAATACCGCGCCGAGCACGCCGAGGGGCACCACCAGCAACACCGAGGTCGGAATCGACCAACTCTCATACAAGGCCGCCAGGCACAGGAAGACGATCAGCAGCGACAAGCCGAGCAACAGCGGTGCCTGGGAGCCGGACAAGCGCTCCTGCAACGACAGGCCAGTCCATTCCTGGCCGAGGCCCGCAGGCAACTGGCTGACCAGGCGCTGAATCTCTTCCATCGCCTCGCCCGTACTGTGGCCCGGCGCCGATTCACCGGAAATCGCGATGGCCGGATAGCCGTTATAACGCGTCAACTGGGCAGGGCCCTGGATCCAGCGCGCTTCGACGAAGGCCGACAGCGGCACCATCTTCCCGGCGTTGTTGCGCACATGGATTTTCATCAGGTCCGCCACCTGGCTACGCTGATCACCTTCGGCCTGCACCACCACCCGCTGCATGCGGCCCTGGTTGGGGAAGTCGTTGATATAGGCCGAGCCGATGGCCGAGGACAGCACGTTGCCGATGTCGGCAAAGGAAATGCCCAGGGCGTTGGCTTGCTTGCGGTCAACTTCCAGCTGCACCTGAGGCGCCTCGGCCAGGGCGCTTTCACGCACGTTGGCCAGGATCGGGCTTTTCTCGGCGGCGGCCAGCAGTTCGGTACGGGCCTCCATCAATGCGGCATGGCCCACGCCACCCCGGTCTTGCAGGCGGAACTCGAAACCACTGGAAGTGCCCAGGCCATCTACCGGCGGCGGCAGGATCGCGTAGGCGATCGCATCCTTCAGCTCGGTAAAGGCCGCGTTGGCACGGTCTGCAATGGCGGCGGCGGAATCCTTGCTGCTGCGTTCCGACCAATCCTTGAGCGTGGTAAATGCCAGCGCCGCGTTCTGCCCCGAGCCGGAGAAGCTGAAGCCCATGATCATCGTGGTATCGCCCACACCCGGCTCGCCGGCGTTATGCGCCTCGATCTGCTCGGCCACCTGCACCGTGCGGTTCTTGCTCGCACCCGGCGGCAGTTGGATGTCGGTGATGGTGTAGCCCTGGTCTTCCACCGGCAGGAAGGAGGAGGGCAGGCGGGCGAACAACACCCCAAGACCCACCACCAGCACCAGATAGATCAGCAGGTAGCGGCCACTGCGCTTGAGGGCGTAGGCCACCCAGCCTTCATAGCGGTCGGTGAACTGCTCGAAGCGCCGGTTGAACCAGCCGAAGAAGCCGCCTTTTTCATGGTGCTCGCCCTTGGCAATCGGCTTGAGCAAGGTGGCGCACAGGGCCGGGGTCAAGGTAAGGGCGAGGAACGCCGAGAACAGGATCGAGGTGGCCATCGACAACGAGAACTGCTGATAGATCACGCCCACCGAACCCGGCATGAACGCCATCGGCAGGAACACCGCCACCAGCACCAGCGTGATGCCGACAATCGCCCCGGTAATCTGGCCCATGGCCTTGCGCGTAGCCTCTTTGGGCGACAGGCCCTCGGTGACCATGATCCGCTCGACGTTCTCCACCACCACAATCGCATCGTCCACGAGGATACCGATGGCCAGCACCATGCCGAACATGGTCAGCACGTTGATCGAGAAGCCCAGCAACAGCATGGTGGCGAAAGTACCCATCAAGGCGATCGGCACCACCAGCGTCGGGATCAGCGTGTAGCGGATGTTTTGCAGGAACAGGAACATCACCGCAAACACCAGCAACATCGCCTCGCCCAGGGTATACACCACCTTGGTGATCGAGACCTTCACGAACGGCGAAGTGTCGTACGGGATCTTGTACTCGACGTTGGCCGGGAAGTAGCGCGCCAGTTCGTCCATCTTCGCCCGCACCAGGGTCGCGGTGCTCAAGGCGTTGGCCCCCGGCGACAATTGCACGCTGACCGCAGTGGACGGCTTGCCGTTCAGGCGGGTGGAGAACTGGTATTCCTGGCTGCCGATTTCCACCCGTGCCACGTCACCGACGCGCACGGTTGAACCGTCCGGATTGGCCTTGAGCACGATGTCGGCAAATTCAGCCGGGGTCGACAGCTGGCCTTTCACTAGGATCGACGCGGTGATTTCCTGAGTCTTGGTGCCCGGCAAATCACCGATGCTGCCCGCCGACACCTGGGCGTTCTGCGCCGCGATGGCCGCGTTGACGTCCGCGGGGGTCAGGTTGAAACCAATCAGCTTCTGCGGGTCGATCCAGATTCGCATTGCACGCTCGGCGCCGTACAGCTGGGCCTTGCCCACGCCGTCCAGGCGCTTGAGTTCGTTCATCACGTTGCGCGCCAGGTAATCGCTGAGCGCCACGTCATCGAGCTTGCCGTCGCTGGAGGTCAGGGTGACCAGCAGCAGGAAGCCGGCGGAAACTTTCTCCACCTGCAAGCCTTGCTGCGTCACGGCTTGGGGCAGACGCGGCTCCACGGCCTTGAGACGGTTTTGCACGTCAACCTGGGCCATCTCCGGGTCGGTGCCCGGCTGGAAGGTCGCGGTGATGGTGGCCGAACCGAGGCTGCTCTGGGATTCGAAATACAGCAGGTGATCGGCGCCGTTAAGCTCTTGCTCGATCAGGCTGACCACGCTTTCGTCCAGGGTTTGCGCAGAGGCACCCGGGTACACGGCGTAGATCTCGACTTTCGGCGGCGCGACGTTGGGGTACTGCGCCACCGGCAACTGCGGGATGGCGAGGGCGCCGGCCAGCAGGATAAACAGGGCGACCACCCAGGCGAAGATCGGGCGGTCAATAAAGAACTGCGGCATTGTGAACTATCCCTTTCTTACTGGCCGGATACCTGGGCGATTGGCGCGGGGCTGTCGTCAACCTGGACTTTTTCGCCAGGGCGGGCGTGTTGCAGGCCTTCGACGACGATACGGTCACCAGCCTTGAGGCCGCTGTTGACCACCCAGCGGTCATTGACCACCGAGCCCAGTTCCACCGGTTGCTGGCTCACGGTTTGCTCGGCGTCCAGCAGCAACACCATCGGAATCCCGGCGCTGTCGCGGGTGATCGCCCGTTGCGGCACGCTGATGCCTTGCTGGTCGACGGCTTGCTCCAGGCGTACGCGGATAAAGCTGCCGGGCAGCAGGTCGAGGTCCGGGTTGGGGAATTCGCTGCGCAAGATGATCTGCCCGGTGCCCGGGTCGACGCTGATCTCGGCGAACAGCAACTTGCCCGGCAGCGGGTACAGGCTGCCGTCATCCTGGATCAGCGTGGCCTTGGCCTGGTCCTGGCCGACTTGCGTCAAGTGCCCGGCGCGGAAGGCTCGGCGCAGGTCATTCAGCTCGCGGGTGGATTGGGTCAGGTCGGCGTGGATCGGGTCCAGTTGCTGGATCAGCGCCATTGGCGTGGCTTCGTTCTGGCCCACCAGGGCGCCTTCGGTCACCAGCGCGCGGCCGATGCGTCCGGAAATCGGCGCGGTGACCGTGGCATAGCCCAGGTTCAACTTGGCCCGCTGTACGGCAGCCTGGTTGGCGGCCACATCGGCTGCGGTTTGCCGGGCGGCGGCGCGGGCGTTGTCGTATTCCTGGCCGCTGATGGCGTTGCCTTCCACCAGTTGGCTGTAGCGCTGCTCTTGCAGGCGTGCCTGGAACGCATTGGCCTCGGCCTTGCGCAGGCTGGCCTGGGCGCTGTCGAGGTCGGCCTTGAACGGCGCCGGGTCTATCCGGAACAGCACATCGCCCTGTTTCACGTCGTGACCTTCCTTGAACACCCGCTGCAACACCACGCCGGCCACCCGGGCGCGCACTTCGGCGATGCGCGGCGCGGCAATGCGCCCGCTCAGTTCGCTGGTGATGGACAGGGGCTTGGCTTCAAGGGTTTCGATCCGCACCTTGGCCAGCGGTGCCTCGGCAGCTTCGTCCGCCGGCTTGCCACACGCGCTCAGCGCCAGTGTCAGGGCCAACAGGCAAAACGGCGCAAACAGATTCTTCGACATGCTCATATCCCAATATTGACTGGCGCATCCTACGGTCGCCCCCGCCACAGTGCTGTGAAGCTCTGTAGGTGGTGTGTGAAGAAATGTAAGGTGCGGCCCACAGATGCACGCGGGCGTATATCCTTCATAACCGCCGAACCTTACACGATCTTCCTGACACCGAAGATCAAATGTGGGAGCGGGCTTGCTCGCGAAAGCCGTGTTTCAGTTAACGCATACGGCGCCTGACACACCGCTTTCGCGAGCAAGCCCGCTCCCACATTGGATTTGCGTACTACTCAGAAATTGTATTATTTGGAAATACCATGCCCAACATTCTTCTGGTGGAAGACGACGCCGCGCTCTCCGAATTAATCGCCAGTTATCTGGAACGCAACGGCTATCACGTCAGCGTGCTCAGCCGTGGCGACCATGTGCGTGAGCGCGCGCGGCTCAATCCACCGGACCTGGTGATCCTCGACCTGATGCTGCCGGGCCTCGACGGCCTGCAAGTCTGCCGGTTGCTGCGGGCCGACTCGGCCACGCTGCCGATCCTGATGCTTACCGCTCGGGACGACAGCCACGACCAGGTGCTCGGCCTGGAAATGGGCGCCGACGACTACGTCACCAAACCCTGCGAGCCCCGGGTATTGCTGGCCCGTGTACGGACCCTGCTGCGCCGCAGCAGCCTCACCGAACCCCAGGTGGCCAACGACCAGATCCTGATGGGCAATCTGTGCATCGACTTGTCGGAACGCACCGTGACCTGGCGCGACCAGCCGGTTGAGCTGTCCAGCGGTGAATACAACCTGCTGGTGGTGCTGGCCCGGCACGCCGGCGAAGTGCTCAGCCGCGACCAGATCCTGCAACGCCTGCGAGGCATCGAATTCAACGGCACCGACCGCTCGGTGGACGTGGCGATCTCCAAGCTGCGGCGCAAGTTCGATGACCACGCAGGCGAGGCGCGCAAGATCAAGACCGTGTGGGGCAAGGGTTACCTGTTCAGCCGTTCCGAGTGGGAATGCTGAGCCATGTTTCGCGTCCTGATTCGGCTGTACCTGATCACCATCGTCACCTTCGCCGCCGCGATCTACCTGGTTCCGCGGGCGGTGATCCAGCTGTTTGAACACCGTTACATGAGCTACAACATCGAGCAGTCCCGGGGGATGCAAAGCCTGATCGTCAAGGAATACCAGCGGGTGCCGGTGGAGCAGTGGGCCAATGTCACCGTGCGTCTGTCGGCGGATTTTGCCCCGCTCAAGGTGCAACTGCTGCGCATCCAGGACGCCAGCTACACCCCGGAAGAGCAGCGCCTGCTCGAAAAGAACCAGATGGTGGTGCGCCTGGGGGAGTGGGGCTGGGCGGACGACGTCAGTTCACCCCTGGACGACCAGTTGGTGGTCAAGGTCTCGGTCCCGCCGGACCCGCTGGACATGAACCTGTTGTACTGGAGCATGAACGTGCTGATCGGCGCGGCGCTGCTGGCGTGCCTGCTGGTCTGGCTACGGCCCCACTGGCGCGACCTGGAACGCCTGAAAAACACCGCCGCGCAACTGGGGCAAGGCAACCTTGCGGCCCGCACAAAAATCCCCCCCAGCTCCAACATCGGCAGCCTGGCGGCGGTGTTCGACACCATGGCCAACGACATCGAACAGTTGCTCAATCAACAGCGTGATTTGCTCAATGCGGTCTCCCATGAACTGCGTACGCCACTGACCCGCCTGGACTTCGGCCTGGCCCTGGCGCTGTCCGACGACCTACCTGCGGCCAGCCGCGAGCGCCTGCAGGGGCTGGTGGCGCACATTCGTGAGCTGGACGAGCTGGTGCTGGAGCTGCTGTCTTACAGCCGCCTGCAAAACCCGGCGCAAACACCCGAGCAGGTGGAAGTGGTGCTGGATGAGTTCATCGACAGCATCCTGGGCAGCGTCGACGACGAGCTGGAAAACCCGGATATCGTGATGGATGTGGTGCTGGATTGCGCGGTGGAGCGCTTCACCCTGGACCCGCGCCTGACCGCCCGGGCCCTGCAAAACCTGCTGCGCAACGCCATGCGCTATTGCGAGCGGCGGATTCAGGTGGGCGTGAAGGTGTGCCCCAAGGGCTGTGAGATCTGGGTGGACGATGACGGCATTGGTATTCCGGTCGATCAGCGGGAGCGGATCTTCGAGCCGTTCTACCGGCTGGACCGCAGCCGTGACCGCGCCACCGGCGGGTTTGGACTGGGCTTGGCCATCAGCCGGCGGGCGCTGGAGGCCCAGGGCGGAACCCTTACGGCAGAAGCCTCGCCGTTGGGCGGCGCCCGGTTCCGGCTCTGGCTGCCGAGCTGAAGAACACCACAAAACCATTGTGGGAGCTGGCTTGCCTGCGATAGCGGTGGGTCAGCTTGCATCGTTGTTGACTGATACTCCGCCATCGCAGGCAAGCCAGCTCCCACATGTGATCTTCATCGGTCTTCAGTCCCGCTTTTGGCGCATGCACAGCCTTACCTGCCGTCACACACCCTTGATATAGTTCGGCCCTTATTCCAGCCGCCAGTCAAGGATCACTGCCATGTCCGAATACCAAGCCTTTGTCGTCGAACTCAGCGGCAACGTCGCCCATGTGCAGCTCAACCGCCCGGAAAAGATCAACGCGATGAACGCAGCGTTCTGGACCGAGATCATCGACATCTTCCAATGGGTCGAAGACACCGACGCGGTGCGTGCCGTAGTCATCAGTGGTGCCGGCAAGCATTTCTCCTCCGGCATCGACCTGATGATGCTGGCCTCGGTGGCCAACGAATTCGGCAAGGACGTAGGCCGTAACGCGCGTCTGCTGCGGCGCAAGATCCTCGAACTGCAAGCTTCCTTCAACGCCGTCGACACCTGCCGCAAGCCGGTGCTCGCCGCGATCCACGGCTACTGCATCGGCGGCGCCATCGACCTGATCAGCGCCTGTGACATGCGCTACGCCGCCGAAGACGCGCAATTCTCCATCAAGGAAATCGATATCGGCATGGCCGCCGACGTCGGCACCCTGCAACGCCTGCCGCGCATCGTCGGCGACGGCATGCTGCGCGAGCTGGCCTACACCGGCCGCCAGTTCGGTGCCGAAGAGGCCCGCAGCATCGGCCTGGTGAATCGCGTGTACAGCGATCACCAGAGCCTGCTGGCCGGCGTGATGGACATCGCCCGGGAAATTGCTGCCAAATCCCCTATCGCGGTCACCGGCACCAAGGCGATGATCAGCTACATGCGCGACCACACGATCAATGACGGCCTGGAATACGTTGCCACCTGGAACTCAGCTATGTTGCAATCCAACGACCTGCGCGTGGCCATCGCGGCCCATATGAGCAAGCAGAAACCCGACTTCGTGGATTGACTGAACATGACCCCAGGCTGGATTACCACAACGCTGCTGGACAACGACGCCCCGGGCGGCTGGGCCGTGGCCCGCAGCCGTGAAGGCTTTTTACACGACCAGAACGGCCCGCTGTTTCCCCGGGAATGGCTCAAGCGCCAGGACCTCTCGGTGTTTGCCGAGCACGGCATCGGCCATCTGGACGGCGAGCCGGTGTACCTGCTGGAGCTCAATAGCCCAGCCGATGTACCGGGTTGCGGCTGGCAGGGCCTGCGGGCGTTCATGCTGCAAGGCGACCACACGCTGTACAAAGTTCTCGGCTACGCCGCGCAAATCGGCACCTGGGCCCGTGAACACCGCTTCTGCGGCAGCTGCGGCCAGGCGATGGTGCAGGTGCCACGGGAGCGGGCGATGTTCTGCCAGGCCTGTGACCTGCGCAGCTACCCGCGTATCTCGCCGAGCATGATCGTGCTGGTGACCCGTGGCGACGAGATCCTGCTGGCCCGTTCGCCGCGCTTTGTCACAGGCGTCTACAGCACCCTGGCGGGGTTTGCCGAGCCGGGTGAGTCGGCCGAGGACTGCCTGATTCGCGAAGTGCGTGAAGAAGTGCAGGTGGAGGTCAGGAACATCCAGTACATGGGCAGCCAGTGCTGGCCGTTCCCGCACTCGATGATGCTGGGCTTTCACGCCGAGTACGCCGGCGGCGACATCGTGCCCCAGGCCGACGAGATCGAAGACGCGCAGTGGTTCAATATCCATGAGCTGCCGCCGTTGCCGGCGTCCCGCTCGATTGCGCGCTACCTGATCGACCTCTACCTGGCCCGTCGCTTAGGCCACGCTGAACCAGTGCTGCCAGGCTAGGCGCACCGTCAGGCCGAGCACGACGGTGATGAACACCGGGCGAATGAACTTGGCGCCGCCGCTGATGGCGCTGCGTGCGCCAAAGAACGCGCCGCACATCACCGATATGCCCATGCACAGGCCGACAATCCAGTCCACCGAGCCATTGAAAATGAACACCGTCAGCGCCGCCGCGTTGCTGACGAAGTTCATGCTGCGCGCCACGCCACTGGCCTTTACCAGGTCGATGGGGTGCAACAGCATGGTGCTCACGGTCCAGAAGGCCCCGGTGCCGGGGCCGGCCACGCCATCGTAGAAGCCCAGGCCGAAGCCTTGGGTGGATTGCCATTTCTTCTTGATCGGCGCGTCGTTATCCAGCGCCGCCTTGGGCGTGCCGCCGAACAGCAAATACAAACCGCAGCCGAACACAATCACCGGGAGCATCTTGTTCAGGGTTTCGGCGGGCAGGTAATGGGCGACGACGGCGCCGGTGAGTGCGCCGATCAGCGTGCCGACGATGGCATGCACCCACTGGCGCGGATGAAACAGCTTGCGCCGGTAGAAGGTAAAGCTGGCGGTGGCCGAGCCGAAGGTGGAGCTGAGTTTGTTGGTGCCCAGCACCAGGTGGGGCGGCATGCCGGCAGTCAGCAGGGCAGGCGTGGTGAGCAGGCCGCCACCGCCGGCGATGGCGTCGATGAAACCGGCGATAAAGGCAACCACGGCGAGGATCGCCAGGGTGGTGAGGTCAACGCTGAGTTCGAAGGGCATGGGCAAGACTTAGTCGGCAAGGCGCAGCAAGGGCTGCGCGAAAGGCCGGTATCTTACCGATTAGCGTGTGGGCCTGCGACTATGATCGTTCCCACGCTCTGCGTGGGAATGCCGTATTGGACGCTCCGCGTCCTGCTGCCGCAAGGGTGACGCAGAGCGTCATGGGATGAATTCCCAATGTGGGAGCGGGCTTGCTCGCGAATGCGGTGGATCAGCCACTCTATCCGGTGACTGACACTGCGCATTCGCGAGCAAGCCCGCTCCCACATTTCAACCGTGCCCGCTTGGCTATTTATGTGTTTCGACCCACTCCAGTGCGGTACGCCAGATGCAAATCCCCAGGAAGTACGCCGACATCAGCAACCACAGGCCCAGGGTCAGGCGATTGGTGTACGGGAAATCGATCACCAGCAGCAGGCTGCACAGCAACCAGATAGTGGTCACTGCGATATTGAGCGGCATGAAGCGCTTGACCCGGAACGGGTGCAGGAACTTCATCGGCGTGACGGTCAACAGCGCCAGGACGATCACGGTGAGCAAGGTGATCCAGGCATCCGGCTGGATGATGTAGACGCACAGCGCGACCACGTTCCAGGCGGCGGGGAAGCCCTGGAAGTAATTGTCCTTGCTCTTCATGTTGACGTTGCAGAAGCAGAACAGCGACGACACCAGAATCACCGACACCGTAAACAACGGGGTGAAGTCCGGCAGGGCGATATAGCGATAGATAAACAACGCCGGAATAAACACGTACGTCAGGTAATCAATCACCAGGTCCAATACCGAGCCGTCGAAGCTTGGCAGCACCGTTTGCACGTTCACTCGTCGCGCGAGGGAGCCGTCCACCCCGTCCACGATCAGGGCCAGGCCCAGCCACAACAGGCAGGCCTTGGGCTGGTTGTCGAGCAGTGCCAGGGTGGCCAGGAAGGCCAGTACTACGCCGGTCGCGGTAAAACCGTGGGCGCCCCAGGCCTTGAGACGGGCTACATGCAGGGTCGATATCACAGGGGCGTTCTCCAAAATGGTGAAACAGGGCAGCCGACGGGGTAACACCGTCGAATCTGGCCAGAGTGTGCAGGTATCGACCGGGAAGGGTGGGATAAGGTTCACCACCCGGCGTAATGGTAAGCGTAGCAAGCGTAGGACGTTTCGGCATCAGCCTTGGCGAAACACCAACGCTTTTAAGCCGCTTTGCGGGTCGATATCGGGAAATTCCGGCGGGTTTTCCAGCCGCTGCTCAAAGCGCAGGCCAGGCGCTTCGCGGGTTACGCCGTCGATCAGGAAGTCTTCGCCGAACGCCGGGTCGTTCATGCACGCCAGTACTGTGCCTTGAGCCGTGAGCAAATCCGGCAGGCGGCGCAGTACGCGCTGGTAGTCTTTGGTCAGCAGGAAACTGCCTTTCTGGAACGAGGGCGGGTCGATGATTACCAGGTCGTACGGGCCACAGTTGGTGACCTTGGCCCAGGACTTGAACAGGTCGTGGCCGAGGAAGGTCACCTTGCTCAGGTCATGGCCGTTCAGGCGGTGATTGTCGCGACCACGGCTCAGTGCGCCACGGGCCATGTCCAGGTTCACCACATGCTCGGCGCCGCCTTCGATGGCGGCCACGGAAAACCCGCAGGTGTAGGCGAACAGGTTCAACACCCGCAGGCCTTGAGCCTGTTCACGCACCCAGTTGCGGCCATAACGCATGTCGAGGAACAGCCCGCTGTTCTGTTTTTTGCCCAGGTCGATCAGGTAACGCAGCCCGCCCTCGGTGATGGTCAGTTCGTCAACGGCCTCGCCCAGCAGCCACTCGGTGGTGCTTTGCGGCAGGTAACGGTGTTGCAGCGCCACGGTGTGAGCGCCGTAGGACGACCAGTCGATCTGCACCAGCATCTGCTTCAACGCTTCAAGCTCCGCAGCTTCAGGCTCCTTGAACAGCGAGACCAGCACCACCCCTTGCAGCCAATCCACCGTCAATTGCTCCAGGCCCGGCCAGCAGCGGCCACGCCCGTGAAACAGGCGCCGGGTCTCGGCGGGGACGGTTTGCAGGGCGGTCAGCAAATGGGTGTGCAGGGTGGCGAGTGCGTCTGGGGTCATTGGGCAGCGTCGGTCATTGAGCGGGCGGCATTTTAAACACAATTGCGGGGTTTTCGGGGCTTGAAGCACAACGTGCTTTGAATTGGTCGATTGGCAGTGATTTGTGCTCAAAAGGATGCGAGAGGCTGCGTATAACAGTCAAAAAATCCCCTGGCGCCGACATAAACTGGAAAAAAAGCCCGGAGGTGCCCATGAACGGTTTCGCGAGTGCAGTGAGTCAGACAGCGATGGACCAGGAAGAACTGGCCGAATGGCGCGATGCCCTGGCCTCCCTGGTGGCCAATGCCGGACCGGAGCGGGCGCGAGAGATCCTCGACATGCTGGCTGAGGCCGGCGGCGGACCGCACATCGCCTGGAAACCCCGGCACGGCACGCCCTATATCAACAGCATCGCCGTGGAGCAGCAACCGCCGTTCCCCGGCGACCTGGCCACCGAAGAGCGCCTGGCCTCGGTGGTGCGCTGGAACGCGCTGGCCATGGTGGTACGCGCCAACCAGGCCTATGGCGAGCTGGGCGGGCATATCGCCAGCTACGCCAGTGCGGCGGATTTGTTTGAGGTAGGCTTCAACCACTTTTTCCGTGCCCGCAACGACAGTTTCGGCGGCGACCTGGTGTTCTACCAGCCGCACTCCGCCCCGGGCATCTATGCCCGCGCCTTCCTTGAAGGCCGCCTGAGCGAGGCTGACCTGGCCCACTATCGCCAGGAAATCGGTGCCGGCAAGGTGGGCGCCCGTGGCCTGTCCAGCTATCCCCATCCGTGGTTGATGCCGGACTTCTGGCAATTTCCCACCGGCTCCATGGGCATTGGCCCCATCAGCTCGATTTTCCAGGCGCGGTTTATGCGCTACCTGCAGCATCGCGGCCTGCAGGACACCACCGACCGCCACGTGTGGGGCGTGTTCGGCGATGGCGAGATGGACGAGCCGGAAAGCATGTCGGCCCTGACCCTGGCCGCCCGTGAAGGCCTGGATAACCTGACCTGGGTGGTCAACTGCAACCTGCAACGGCTCGACGGCCCGGTGCGGGGCAACGGGCGAATTATCGACGAGTTGGAAGCCTTGTTCGCCGGTGCCGGCTGGAACGTGATCAAGCTGGTCTGGGGCTCGGACTGGGATGCCTTGCTGGCCAAGGATGCTGACGGCTCGCTGGTACGCACCTTGTCGCAGACCGTGGACGGACAGTTCCAGACCTTCGCCGCCAAGGACGGCGCCTACAACCGCGAACACTTCTTCGGCCAAAGCGAGGCGCTGTCCAAACTGGTTGAAGGCATGAGCGACGAGCAGATCGACCGCCTCAAGCGCGGCGGCCATGACATGGTCAAGATCCATGCCGCCTATCACGCCGCACGCCGGGTCACTGGCAAGCCGACGGTGATCCTGGCCCAGACCAAAAAGGGCTTCGGCATGGGCGAGGCCGGGCAGGGCAAGATGACCACTCACCAGCAGAAGAAGCTCGACCGCGATGCCTTGATCGCCTTCCGCAATCGCTTCCAGTTGCCGCTGTCGGATGAGCAGGCCGAGTCCCTGAGCTTCTACAAGCCGGCCGAAGACAGCCTCGAAATGCGCTACTTGCACCAACGCCGTGCCACCCTCGGCGGGTATGTGCCGAGCCGTGGCCAGCAGGCGCCTGCGGTGAGCGTTCCGCCGGTGTCGGGTTACGGCGCATTTGCCACCCAGGCGGACGGCAAGGAAATGTCCACCACCATGGCCTTTGTGCGCATGCTCACTAACCTGCTCAAGGACAAGGCCCTCGGCCCGCGCATCGTGCCCATCGTCGCCGATGAGGCGCGCACCTTTGGCATGGCCAACCTGTTCAAGCAGATCGGCATCTATTCCAGTGTCGGCCAGCGCTACGAGCCGGAAGACATTGGCTCGATCCTCAGCTACCGCGAGGCCACCGACGGGCAGATCCTTGAAGAAGGCATCAGCGAAGCCAGCGCCATCAGCTCCTGGGTAGCGGCGGCCACCAGCTATTCGGTGCATGGCCTGCGGATGCTGCCGTTTTACATCTACTACTCGATGTTCGGTTTCCAGCGCGTCGGCGACCTGATCTGGGCCGCCGCCGACCAGCGTGCCCGTGGCTTCCTGCTGGGCGCCACCGCCGGGCGCACCACCCTGGGCGGCGAAGGCTTGCAGCACCAGGATGGCAGCAGCCACCTGACCGCTGCCACCGTGCCCAATTGCCGCGCCTACGACCCGGCGTTTGCCGGTGAATTTGCGGTGATCCTCGACCACGGCATGCGCCAGATGCTGGAGCACGATGTGGACGAGTTCTACTACGTGACCCTTATGAACGAAAACTACCCGCAGCCGAGCCTGCCGGAAGGTGTCGAAGCGGCTATCATCAAAGGCATGTACCGGCTTAGCGGGCAGCCCGATGGCAAGGTTCGCTTGCTCGGCTCGGGCACGCTGGTGCGTGAAGCCCAGGCAGCGGCGCAATTGCTGGCGGACGATTGGCAGATTGAAGCTGAAGTCTTCAGTGTCACCAGCTTCAGCGAACTGGCCCGAGACGCCCGGGAAGTGGAACGCTGGAATCGCCTGCATCCGCAACAACCGGTGCGGCACAGCCATCTGGCGGCCTGTTTGCCAAAGGGCGCGCCGGTGTTGGCGGTTTCTGACTATGTAAGGGCGGTGCCGCAGATGATTGGGTCGTACGTGGATTCGGCGTACACCGTGCTGGGGACGGATGGTTTTGGTCGCAGCGATACCCGGGCCGCGTTGCGGGATTTCTTCGAGGTGGACCGCCATCACATCGTGCTGGCGGCACTGACGGCGTTGGTGGAGCAGGGGAGTCTGGAGCGGGGCGTGTGTCAGCAGGCGATCGAGCGGTACGCATTGCAGACCGATCGCGAGCCGTCTTGGGCCTCCTGAGCGAAGAAGATCAAATGTGGGAGCTGGCTTGCCTGCGATAGCGGCGGGTCAGCTTGCATCTTTTTTGACTGATACACCGCCATCGCAGGCAAGCCAGCTCCCACATTTTTTCGTGGTGTGGCTTAGAGCGTGGCTATCAACGGCGCCCCAAACGACTCCCGCAGAAACCCCGGCGCGATATACCGCTCGTAATGCGCCTCGGACAACAGAAAAAACTCCCGGTCAATCGCATCCCGCAAATCCGCCAGACTTCGCTCGCGAAACTCCGGCAACAGCGCCAACCCATACGCATCCAGCTTCGAAATCACCCGCGCGCCCCGGGCAATCAACTGGTACGCCCAACAATACGGCGACTGGTGGGGCACAAACCGGATCTTGCGGTCTTCCAGTTGCTGGCGCAAACGCTGCGGGTCCAGCACCTGCAGCTTGCTGGTCATCACCTGCACCAGCAGGTGTTCCAGGCGCAACCACACCGCCTGTTTCTCCTCGGCGTTGTAGCCGTTCCACTGAATCACTTCATGGTGATAACGCTTGCAACCCCGGCACACCAGGTCTCCGTAGACGGTGGAGCACAGGCCGACGCAGGGTGTCTTGATGGTTTGATTGGGCATAAATAACGACTGCTTTTCTAATCAAGAAAACGTGGGTTCATTTTCAATCCGGGGATGAAAGTGTTAGCGCGTTTTGTCGGTTCTTCTTTGTGGCTGAGCGAGTAAAGATGGTCGCATTCCACACGGAGTACCCATCATGAAAACCACCCTGAAACCCCTGGGATACTGGCTCTGCGCAGTGATGATTGCTGTCGCGAGCAGCGTATCCGCAAACCCGCCTTCTAACGGAGTTACCGTCATGAACACGCCGCTGGTATCGATCGCAGTCCTCAAGGCCAAACCCGGTAAACAACAGGCGCTCAAGGAAGGCTTGTTGTCGCTGGTGGAGCCTACGCGGACGGAACCCGGGAACCTTGACTATGTGCTGTTTGAACTGCGGGACGAACCCGGCACGTTCTACATGCGCGAAGCCTTCAAGGACCAGGCGGCACTCGATGCGCATTTTGCGACGCCGTACTTTCAGCGGTTTGCCGCAACGGCGGATGATTTGCTCAGCGAGCCATTGAAGCTGATATTTCTTGAGCAAGTCTCGCACTGAACATTGCCTCTGGGCCGCCGTTCAGCGGCCCAGAGCCG